>NZ_JANXLI010000003.1:0-166876 GCF_026948345.1 Dellaglioa carnosa
TTTGTGTTCGGGAAATAGCTCAGCTTGGTAGAGCACCTGGTTTGGGACCAGGGGGTCGCAGGTTCGAATCCTGTTTTCCCGATTAATTAAAAAAGAACCTAAACATTATGTTTAGGTTCTTTTTTTGTCTCAAGACAAATGACTTTCAATTTTGATATATATTTCGTATAATTAAAGTCAACATTAGTCAAACTATTTGAGGTGATGAATATGCAGGGTCAGAATATTTCTGATGTGATTGAAAAGTACTTCAAAAAAATTCTGTTGGATGAAAAAGCAATCGTTATTAAACGCTCTGAAGTTGCTGAATTATTTAATTGTGTACCATCGCAAATAAATTACGTGATAAATACTCGCTTCACTATTCAAAATGGATACGTGGTTGAGAGCAAACGCGGTGGCGGTGGGTATATAAAAATTGAAAAGGTAAACCTTTTTGCGGATCAAGAATTTATTCAAACACTAGAAAATTTAATTGGCACGGATGTATCTCAACAAGAAGGATACGATATTATACAAAGTTTATATGATGAAAAAACATTAACAAAGAAAGAATCAAATTTAATTTTGGCTACAATAAAAAAAGATGTTTTTCTTGGGATGGATACCAACTTAGAAAACACAGTACGTGCTAAAATGTTAATTAATTTAATTAATCGCTTACGATATGAAGAGTAGAAAGAGGTAATATTATGGATAATTTATTTACTCCGAGCGCAAAAGAAGTTCTTATTAGGGCTCAAGAAGCAGCCAAACACTATCGTCAACAAGCTGTTGGTACCGAACATTTACTTTTGGCCTTATCTGAAGTGCAAAATGGTGTCGCAGATAAAGTATTAAAGCAGTTTGATGTTGACCCAGAAGATATAATGGAAGAAATCGAAAGATTTACCGGTTATGGGTCGTTGAGATTGACTAAGAATGACACTTATTTACCATACTCACCAAAAGCAAAAATGATTTTATCAATTGCTAATGATGAAGCTAAAAACTTAAATGCAAGTAAAGTTGGTACGGAACATCTTCTACTTGCACTGACAAGTAACAATGAGATATTGTCATCAAGAATAATGGGTAGTTTGAGTGCGGACATTAAACAGGTTCGCAAGATAATATTCCGCCAACTTGGCGTTAGTGAAGTTCAAATGAGACAAAAAAATCGTGGTAACAAAGATAACGCGGAGCAAGGTACGCCCACATTAGATGAATTAGCTCGTGATTTAACTAAAATGGCACGTGACAAACAAATTGATCCCGTGATTGGCCGAGATTCCGAAGTAAAAAGATTAACTCAGGTTCTAAGTCGCCGAACAAAGAATAACCCCGTATTAATTGGTGAACCCGGTGTTGGTAAAACGGCGATTGCTGAAGGATTCGCACAGCGATTAGTTGATGAAAATGTTCCTGAAGATATGATTGGTAAACGATTAATGATGCTCGATATGGGTTCATTAGTTGCGGGCACTAAATATCGTGGTGAATTTGAAGATCGATTGAAAAAGATTTTGAAAGAAGTCTATGCTACTAAAGATGTTATTTTATTTATCGATGAATTGCACACGTTAATTGGTGCCGGTGGTGCTGAAGGTGCTATTGATGCATCGAATATCTTGAAACCAGCTTTGGCTCGTGGTGAAGTCCAAGTTATTGGTGCAACAACTTTAGATGAATATCAAAAATACATTGAATCTGATGCTGCTTTGGAACGTCGTTTTGCAACAATAACGATTAAAGAACCAACCGAAGCACAGACGGTTGATATTTTAAAGGGTCTTCGACCTAAGTATGAGGCGCATCATCACGTTCAAATTACTGATGACGCAATTGAAGCTGCTGTAGAATTGGGAAATAGATATATTACTGATCGTTTCTTACCAGATAAGGCCATCGATTTAATGGATGAAGCTGCTGCTCAAGTTCGTATTGAACGTCCAAGTACCAAATCAAAATTAAGTAAAAAACAAGATCAGCTTGATGAATTACGTCAACAAAAAGATAATGCAGTTAGTCAACAAAATTTTGAGTTGGCTGCGGGCATTCGAACAAAGGAAATGCGTGTTAAGAAACAGGTTGAAGATTTAGAAGCCGAAAAGGTTGCTGCTGTTGAATCTGAGACGGAACACTATGATATAAAAGTAACTAGTGAAGAAGTTGCAAGTATCGTTTCTGATTGGACGGGAGTCCCACTTCAACAACTAAATAAAAGTGAAAGTGATCGTTTACTTCACCTTGAGGATGTCCTGCATAAACGGGTTGTTGGTCAAAATGAGGCAGTTAGCTCAATTTCAAAAGCAATTCGACGTGCTAGAAGTGGTTTGAAAAATCCAACGAGACCAATTGGATCATTTATGTTCCTTGGCCCAACTGGTGTTGGTAAAACGGAATTAGCTAAGGCACTTGCTGAGGCAATGTTTGGTTCTGAAGAGGCAATGATTCGAGTGGACATGTCGGAATACATGGAAAAATATAGTACGAGTCGTTTGATTGGTTCGCCACCAGGATATGTTGGATACGATGAGGGTGGTCAATTAACTGAAAAAGTTCGTCAAACACCTTATTCTGTTGTTCTTTTAGATGAAGTTGAAAAAGCACATCCTGATGTTTTTAATATCTTACTTCAGGTCTTAGATGATGGGTACTTAACAGATTCTAAAGGTCGCCGAATTGATTTTAGAAATACGATTATTATTATGACGTCTAACTTAGGCGCAACCGCCATTCGTGATGAAAAATTTGTTGGGTTTGGTGTTGAATCTGAGAAAGATGAATATAAAGCAATGTCCGAAAAAATTCGCGCGGCACTGAAAAAATCATTCCGTCCCGAATTCTTGAATCGAATTGATGAATCAATTATTTTCCATTCATTAACTAAAGATGAATTACATGAAATTGTGAAGTTGATGACTAAGGAAGTTCTTGACCGTTTGAAGGAACAAGGTATTAAAGTTAAAATTTCATCCGCCGCAATTGATGTTATTGCTAAGGTTGGTTTTGATCCTGAGTATGGTGCTCGACCAATTCGTCGCGCATTACAAACGGAGGTTGAAGATCGATTAAGTGATATTCTTCTTTCGGGTCAGATAAAAGACAATGATAACGTGATGATTGGTGCAGTAAAAGGTGTCATTAAAGTGACCGTTAAGGAACCAAAAATTAAAGTAATAGCGAAATAAGTCTTAAAGGGTGTAACTATTTATGTGGTTGCGCCCTTTTTAGGCATTAAAATATGAGAATTTAGTAATTCAATCTATAATCAAGCTAGTAGAAAAGGAGGGTCACACATGGAAAAATTTGATTTTATTGCAATCGGTGGTGGATCTGCTGGTATTGCCGCAGCAAACCGTGCCGGATCTTTTGGCAAAAAAGTATTATTAATTGAAGGAAATGAAATTGGTGGGACCTGTGTCAACGTGGGATGTGTACCAAAAAAAATTATGTGGTCAGCGGCGTCAATGGCTCAAGACTTTAATTTAGCTGCTGATTATGGATTTAATGTTCAGAAACCTCAGCTGGAATTTGCAAAATTAGTTGCTAATCGTTCCGCATATATTGATCGTTTGCACGGTTCTTACTTTAGAAATCTTGATAAGAATCATGTTCAAGTTATTAAGGGTTATGCAAAGTTTGTTGACAATCGTACGGTTGAGGTTAATGGCTCGCAGTACGAATCAGATCATATTTTAATCGCGGTTGGGGGTACACCAGATATTCCTGATATTTCTGGCGCGGAATATGGTATCGAATCAAATCAGTTTTTTAATGAGTTAAATGAGTTACCTACCAGTGTTGCAATTATCGGAAACGGTTATGTTGGAACTGAGCTTGCGGGTACTTTAAATGCGTTAGGATCAAAAGTGCATATGTATGCGAAATATGATGCACTTTTACCTAAATTTGATGAATTAATTTCAACGAATGTGACAGAATCGTATGTAAAAAAAGGAATTGATATTAGTTTTAAATCAGAAATAGCTGAGATAAAGAAGACTAGTGACGGTAAACTTGAAGTGGTTGCCAATGATGGTACGATCATTGTAGACCGTGTTATCTGGGCTGTTGGACGTCATCCGGTGACTGATAAAATTAATATTTCGGCGACGGACGTTGTGTTAAATGATGATGGTACTATTATGGTCGATGACTATCAAAACACGTCTGTTGCTGGCGTTTACGCAACTGGTGATGTGATTGGTAAAATGGATTTAACACCCGTTGCGATTGCTGCCAGTCGCCGATTGATGGAACGCGTCTTTAACAACAAGCCAACTGAACATTTGGATTACCAACTTGTACCGTCGGTCGTTTTCTCTCACCCAGTTGCCGGAACCATTGGTCTAACTGAGGCGGAAGCGATACTGGAATATGGTGAAGATAATCTTAAAATATATCGATCGACATTTACACCGATGCGTTATAGCTTGGGTGACGTTAAAGAGACCGAGAATTTGAAATTGATTACATTCGGTGAGAACGAACGTATTATTGGCTTGCATGGTGTTGGCGAAGGTATGGACGAGATGTTACAAGGTTTTGCAGTTGCCATTAAGATGGGTGCAACTAAAAAAGATTTCGACGATACAGTTGCTATACATCCAACAAGTGCCGAAGAATTTGTGACAATGACATAGCGAACAGGAACTGTTGACATCTGATTCAAGAACGTATATGATAATTAAATGTATAATACTGTGAATTTTTATAGCTGATTACGATCTATTGTCCGTAAGAAGCCTTATAGAGAAACAAAAATGGTTATTGTTTAAAAAATAAATAAACTATTTTTGTTTTTTCTTTTGTCAAAAAAACCGATTTTTTCGTCTAGTATGCAATTTGTAACCAAATTGTAATATAAAATCATCGGCTTTTGGCAGGTTTACAGAATAAATTTGAGAGGTGACTAATTTGGCTGGACATTTAGTAAACTACGGTAAACACAGTACACGTAGAAGTTACGCACGTATCAAAGAAGTTTTAGATTTACCTAATTTAATCGAAATTCAAAGTGATTCTTACCAATGGTTCTTGGATGAAGGTCTTCGTGAAATGTTTGAAGATATCATGCCAATTGATGATTTTGCTGGTAACTTATCATTAGAATTTGTTGATTACCAATTATTAGAACCTAAATATACTGTAGATGAAGCACGCGCACATGATGCGAATTACTCTGCTCCACTACATGTAACATTACGTTTAACTAACCATGAAACTGGCGAAATTAAATCACAAGATGTTTTCTTTGGTGATTTCCCATTAATGACTGAACAAGGAACCTTTATTATTAATGGTGCCGAACGAGTTATCGTTTCTCAATTAGTTCGTTCACCAGGTGTCTACTATAATGGTTCATTAGATAAGAATGGCCGTGAAACATACGGTACAACAGTTATTCCTAACCGTGGTGCATGGTTAGAATATGAATCAGATGCTAAAAACATTTCATATGTACGTATTGATCGTACACGTAAAATTCCATTAACTGAATTGGTCCGTGCTTTAGGATTTGGTTCTGATGATGAAATTATTGAAATGTTGGGAAACAACGATAGCTTAATGCTAACGCTTGAAAAAGATGTTCATAAAAATACAGATGATTCACGTGTTGAAGAATCTTTAAAAGATGTTTATGAACGACTACGTCCCGGCGAACCTAAAACGGCTGACAGCTCACGTAGCTTATTGACGGCTCGTTTCTTTGATCCAAAACGTTACGACTTAGCTCCAGTTGGTCGTTACAAAATTAATAAGAAATTAAGCTTGAAAACACGTCTATTGAACCAAACATTGGCTGAAACATTGGCTGATCCAGATACTGGTGAAGTGCTTGCACAAAAAGATACCGTAATTGATAAACAAGTTATGGAAACTTTAGCACCATACCTTGATCGTCAAGATTTCAAAACAGTGACTTACCATCCATCAGAAGATGGGGTTGTTACTGAACCAATGGTTCTTCAAATCGTTAAGGTTTACTCTCAAGTAGATCCAGAACGTGAAATGCCAATGATTGGTAACGGTAATATTGACTTACAATATAAACATATTGTACCTGCTGATATTATTGCTTCAATGAACTACTTCTTTAACTTGAAAGAAAACATCGGTTCCGTGGATGATATTGATCATTTAGGTAACCGTCGTATTCGTTCAGTTGGTGAATTACTACAAAATCAATTTAGAATTGGTTTATCACGAATGGAACGTGTCGTTCGTGAACGTATGTCAATTCAAGATACAACAACTGTGACACCACAACAATTGATTAATATTCGTCCAGTTGTGGCTTCAATTAAAGAATTCTTTGGTTCATCTCAATTGTCACAATTCATGGATCAAACTAATCCACTTGGCGAATTGACGCATAAACGTCGTCTTTCTGCCTTAGGACCTGGTGGTTTGACTCGTGATCGTGCCGGATATGAAGTTCGTGATGTTCATTACACGCATTACGGTCGTATGTGTCCAATTGAAACGCCTGAAGGACCTAATATCGGTTTGATTAATAGTTTATCAAGTTACGCACGTGTTAACCGTTATGGCTTTATCGAAACACCATATCGTCGTGTGAGCTGGGAATCACATCAAGTAACTGACAAAATCGATTACTTGACTGCTGATGAAGAAGATAACTATGTTATTGCACAGGCTAACTCACCATTAAATGAAGATGATTCATTCGTGAATGAACTTGTAATGGCTCGTAACCGTTCAGAAAATATCGAAATCGGTATTGATAAAGTCGATTACATGGATGTTTCACCTAAACAAGTTGTGGCTGTTGCTACAGCATGTATTCCTTTCTTGGAAAATGATGATTCTAACCGTGCCTTAATGGGTGCCAACATGCAACGTCAAGCTGTTCCTTTAATCAATCCTCATTCACCACTTGTTGGTACAGGTATTGAATATAAGGCAGCTCATGATTCTGGTGTGGCTTTAATTAACAAAAACGAAGGTACTGTTGAATATGTCGATGCGCGTGAAATTCGTGTTCGTCGTGAAGATGGCGCTTTAGATAAATACAAATTAATGAAATTCCATCGTTCAAATGGTGGTAAAAACTATAACCAACGTCCAATCGTTCGTGTGAATGACCATGTCGATGCTGATGAAATTTTAGCTGATGGTCCTTCAATGGAAAATGGGGAATTAGCTTTAGGCCAAAACCCATTAGTTGCCTTCATGACATGGAATGGTTATAACTTTGAAGATGCTGTTATTATCAATGAACGTCTTGTTCGTGATGATGTTTATACATCAATTCATATTGAAGAATTTGAATCAGAAGCACGTGATACGAAATTAGGACCTGAAGAAATTACTCGTGAAATTCCTAATGTTGGTGAAGATTCATTAAAAGATCTTGATGAATTTGGTATCGTTCGTATTGGTGCTGAAGTTAATGATGGTGATATCTTAGTCGGTAAAGTAACGCCTAAAGGGGTTACTGAATTATCTGCTGAAGAACGTTTATTACATGCTATCTTTGGAGAAAAAGCTCGTGAAGTACGCGATACTTCATTGAAAGTTCCTCATGGTGGTGGCGGTATTGTTCAAGATGTTAAAATCTTTACTCGTGAAGCAGGGGATGAATTAAGTCCTGGTGTTAACATGATGGTTCGTATCTACATCGCACAAAAACGTAAGTTACGTGTTGGTGATAAGATGGCTGGACGTCATGGTAACAAAGGGGTTGTTTCAATCGTTGTGCCTTCTGAAGATATGCCTTATATGCCAGATGGTACACCAGTTGATATTCTCTTGAATCCCATGGGTGTTCCTTCTCGTATGAATATTGGACAAGTATTAGATCTTCATTTAGGTATGGCTGCTCGTAAATTAGGTATCCACGTTGCAACACCTGTTTTTGATGGTGCTCGTGATTCAGATATCTGGAATGTCTTTAAAGAAGCTGGAATCTCAGAAGATGGTAAGACAATTTTATATGATGGACGTACTGGTGATGCATTTGATAACCGTGTCTCTGTAGGGGTTATGTACTACATGAAACTTGCTCACATGGTTGATGATAAAATCCATGCTCGTTCAATAGGACCATACTCATTAGTAACGCAACAACCTTTAGGTGGTAAAGCACAATTTGGTGGACAACGTTTTGGTGAAATGGAAGTTTGGGCACTTGAAGCTTATGGTGCCGCTTATACGTTACAAGAAATTTTAACGTACAAATCTGATGATGTTGTGGGTCGTGTGAAAACATACGAAGCAATTGTCAAAGGTGAACCAATTCCTAAACCAGGTGTTCCTGAATCCTTCCGTGTTCTTGTTAAAGAATTACAGTCATTAGGATTAGATATGAAAGTACTTGATGCTAAGAAAGCTGAAATTGAATTACGTGACATGGATGATGACGATGATGATATCGTTAATGTGGATGCGTTAAGCAAGTTAGCTAACGAACAAAAAGAGAAAAAAGCTAAAGAAGAAGCCGAAAAAATGGCTGCTGAAATGAACAAAGAATAATTTTGGCTTAGTTACTGAACTTGAATTTGTGTTGATGAAGCTAATTTCAGTTTAAGAAATTCAATACACTATAAAACTAAAGGGAGGTCGGTCCTTTGATCGATGTCAATAAATTTGATAGCATGCAAATTGGCTTAGCATCTTCTGATAAGATTAGAAGCTGGTCATACGGTGAAGTTAAAAAGCCTGAAACAATTAATTATCGTACATTGAAACCTGAAAAAGATGGATTATTCGATGAACGTATTTTCGGACCAACAAAAGATTGGGAATGTGCCTGTGGTAAATACAAACGTATTCGCTATAAAGGTATTGTCTGTGATCGTTGTGGGGTTGAAGTTACACGTTCTAAAGTACGTCGCGAACGTATGGGTCATATCGAATTAGCTGCACCAGTTACACATATCTGGTACTTTAAAGGAATTCCAAGTCGTATGGGTCTTGTCTTAGATATGAGTCCTCGTGCTTTGGAAGAAGTTATTTACTTTGCTTCTTATGTTGTTACGGAACCTGGTAACACACCTCTTGAAAAGAAACAGTTATTAACGGAACGTGAATATCGTGAAAAACGTGAAGAATACGGAACTGAATTCGAAGCTGGAATGGGTGCCGATGCTATTCGTCATTTATTACGCGATGTTAACCTTTCTGGTGAATCTGAAGAATTAAAAGAAGAATTGAAAGATGCTACTGGCCAAAAGAGAACGCGTGCCGTTCGTCGTTTGGATATTTTAGAAGCATTCTTACTTTCTCAAAATGAACCTTCATGGATGGTTATGGACGCTGTTCCTATCATTCCGCCTGATTTACGTCCAATGGTTCAATTAGAAGGTGGCCGTTTTGCCACTTCTGATTTGAATGATTTATACAGACGGGTGATTAACCGAAATAACCGACTAAAACGTTTATTAGATTTGAATGCTCCTGGTATTATTGTTCAAAATGAAAAACGTATGTTACAAGAAGCTGTTGATGCATTGATTGATAATGGTCGTCGTGGCCGTCCAGTTACTGGACCAGGTAACCGACCATTGAAATCTCTTTCACATATGTTGAAAGGTAAACAAGGACGTTTCCGTCAAAATTTACTTGGAAAACGTGTTGATTATTCAGGCCGTTCAGTTATTGCTGTTGGACCAACGTTACAAATGAATCAATGTGGTATTCCTCGTGAAATGGCTTTGGAATTATTCAAACCATTTATGATGAAAGAACTTGTTAAACGCGAAATGGCATCAAATATTAAAAATGCTAAACGTAAGCTTGATCGTCGCGATGAAGACATCTGGGATGTTTTAGAAGAAGTTATTGTTGAACATCCAGTTCTTCTTAACCGCGCACCAACACTTCATCGTCTTGGTATTCAAGCTTTCGAACCAATTTTAGTTGATGGTAAAGCAATTCGTCTTCATCCTTTGGCTTGTGAAGCTTACAATGCTGATTTTGATGGAGATCAAATGGCTATCCATGTACCTTTATCTGATGAAGCACAGGCAGAAGCTCGTTTGCTTATGTTAGCTGCTCATCATATCTTGGCACCTAAAGATGGTAAACCAGTTGTAACACCTTCTCAAGATATGGTTTTAGGTAACTACTACCTTACAATGGAAGAAGCTGGTCGTGAAGGCGAAGGCATGATCTTTAAAGATGCTAACGAAGCAGTGATGGCTTACCGTAATGGTTACGTTCATTTGCACACTCGTATTGGATTACAAACAGCAACACTTGCTGCTGAAGGTAAACCATTTACGGATTGGCAGAAAGAACGCATTATGATCACAACTGTTGGTAAAGCAATCTTTAATGAAATCTTACCTAAAGAATTTGCTTATATTAACGAACCTAAGAATGATAACTTAATTAACCAGACAGCCGATAAATATTTCGTTGAACCTGGCGATAATATTGGCGATATGATTAAAGCACAAGAAATTATTTTACCTTTCAAAAAAGGCTTCTTGAGCGATATCATTTCTGAAGTTTATAAACGATTTAAAGTAACTGAAACTTCTAAGATGTTAGATCGTCTTAAAAACTTAGGTTACGATCAATCAACACATGCTGGTATCACAGTTGGTATTTCTGATGTAACCGACTTGAAGGAAAAACCTGCAATTATCGAAGAAGCTCATAAACAAGTTGCTTTGGTTGCAAAACAATTCCGTCGTGGTTTGATTACAGAAGATGAACGCTATGAACGCGTTATTGCTATCTGGACACAAGCAAAAGATGACATCCAACAAAAACTGATGGAAGCATTGGGCACACAAAATCCTATCCAAATGATGAGTGATTCTGGCGCCCGTGGTAATATCTCTAACTTTACTCAATTAGCTGGTATGCGTGGTTTGATGGCAGCTCCTAATGGTAAAACAATGGAATTACCTATTATTTCTAACTTCCGTGAAGGTTTGTCCGTGTTGGAAATGTTTATCTCAACTCATGGGGCTCGTAAAGGGATGACTGATACGGCCTTGAAGACTGCCGATTCTGGATACTTGACTCGTCGACTTGTTGATGTTGCTCAAGATGTTATTATTCGTGAAAAAGATTGTTTCACTGATCGTGGCTTAGATGTATCAGCCATCAAAGAAGGAAATGAAATGATCGAACCATTGTATGACCGTATTTTAGGTCGTTACGCAATGAAGACCGTTAAAAATCCTAAAACTGGTGATGTTATTGTCACTTCAAATGAAATGATCGAAGAAAGCAAAGCGCAAGCAATTATCGCTGCTGGAATCGAACAAGTAACAATCCGTTCAGCATTTACATGTAACACGAAGCATGGGGTTTGTGAACATTGTTATGGCCGTAATATGGCTACTGGCGACCAGGTTGAAGTTGGTGAAGCAGTTGGGACCGTTGCTGCTCAATCAATCGGTGAACCCGGAACTCAATTAACAATGCGTACTTTCCATACCGGTGGGGTTGCCGGAGATGATATTACACAAGGTTTACCTCGTGTTCAAGAAATCTTCGAAGCACGTAATCCTAAAGGTCGTGCCGAAATTACAGAAGTAACTGGTGTGATTGAAGCGATTGAAGAAAATCCTGCTGAACGTACTAAAGAAGTAACGGTTAAAGGTGAAACTGATACACGAACATATAGCTTGCCTTATACTGCTGTTCTTAAAGTTGCTGAAGGCGATAAGATTCATCGTGGTGAAGCACTTACAGTTGGTTCAATTGATCCTAAACAATTAATTCAAGTTCGTGATGTTCTTTCAACGGAGAACTACATTCTTCGTGAAGTTCAAAAAGTATATCGTATGCAAGGGGTAGAAATCTCTGATAAGCATGTGGAGGTTATGTCTCGTCAAATGTTACGTAAGGTTCGCGTTATGGATCCCGGTGACACAGACGTATTGCCAGGTACTTTGATGGATATCATGGATCTTAAAGAAGATAACTATAAGACATTGATTAAGGGTGGCATTCCAGCTACTTCACGTCCTGTCTTGCTTGGTATCACTAAAGCTTCTCTTGAAACAAACAGTTTCTTATCAGCTGCATCATTCCAAGAAACAACTCGTGTTCTTACGGATGCTGCTATTCGCGGTAAGAATGATCCATTAATTGGTCTTAAAGAAAATGTTATTATTGGTAAGATTATTCCTGCCGGTACTGGTATGCCAGATTACCGTCAAATCAAACCAAAAGAAACAGGTTCAATTTCGGCTAATGTTTATTCAATCTCAGACATTGAGAAACGAATGAAAGAAGAAGAAGCTGGCGTGAACGACTAACGTTAAAGCAAAAAAAGAACAATTCTTATTAATTTAAGGATTGTTCTTTTTTTTGTGCTTTATAAACGAACGATAGATGTAACAAGTAAAAAAACATCCGTGAACCATTGAATGAATAAATGGACTGTGTTAATATTGTCATACAATAAAAAAATACCAACCACCTATATAATGTCATGATATGGATGCTAGTCTCTACCCGGAGCCGTAAATTCCGGACTATATGTGAGTTAAATCAAGCGTGTATTGAGAGTGGAGTCCATAAAAATCTGACTTATTAGTGTGCAGGATAACGTGGAGGATTGAATGAAAAATAGCACGGAATTAGAAGATAGTAGTTTGGATGAATCTAACTTATCAAATTTTAAAGCATCAATATTAGGGTTGCAGCATTTATTAGCCATGTATTCAGGCGATATTTTAGTGCCATTATTAGTTGGGGCTGCACTTGGGTTTAGTACAAAACAAATTACTTATTTAGTTTCGATGGATATTTTTATGTGTGGGATTGCAACATTGCTACAATTAAAACGCACACGTTTTACCGGGATTGGGTTGCCAGTAGTGCTTGGATGTGCAATTGAGTATGTGGCACCATTGTCAGCCGTAGGGAAACATTTTGGACTGGGAACCATGTACGGGTCAATTATTGCCGCTGGGATTTTTATTTTCTTAATCGCAGGTTTTTTTGCGAATATTAGAAAGTTTTTCCCACCAGTAGTGACGGGTTCATTGATTACATTGATTGGGTTAACATTAATTCCGGTTGCCTTTACTAACATGGGTGGCGGGGATATCACGGCTAAATCATTCGGTAGCATTCCTAATCTGATTGTTGCCGGTGTAACAGTCCTCGTCATCTTAGGGTTGAACATCTGGGGACGCGGATTTATTCAACAAGTCGGAATCTTAATTGGTATCTTGGTAGGTGTTGTGGTTGCTTCGTTCATGGGTGAGGTATCATTAGAGCCTGTGAGTCAGGCAAGTTGGTTCCAACTTCCTCATGTCTTCATGTTCGCTGCTCCAAAATTTGAATGGTCATCAATTGTGACGATGATTTTAGCGGCATTAACAACGATGATTGAGTCAACTGGTGTGTTCTTTGCATTAGGTGATATCGTTGGTCGTCCCATTAAAAAGGATGATTTGAAAAAAGGGTACCGTGCTGAAGGACTTGCAGCTATTTTAGGTGGTATTTTCAATACATTCCCTTATTCAACTTTTTCACAAAATGTTGGGATCGTTCAATTATCAGGAATTAAAACAAAAAAACCGGTATACTTTTCAGCATTCTTTTTAATTGCCTTGGGTTTGCTTCCAAAAATTGGTGCAACGGCAACTGTCATTCCCGCATCCGTTCTAGGTGGCGCCATGTTGGTGATGTTCGGAATGGTTGGTGCGCAAGGAATTAAAATGTTGCGTGAAGTCGAAGGTAGCAATAGCAATTTATTAATTATTGGTATCTCAGTCAGCTTAGGTCTTGGCGTAACTGTTCAACCAGCGTTGTTACAAGCCTTACCTTTAACGATTCAAACTATTTTTGGCAACGGACTTGTTGTCGGTAGTTTGTCAGCTGTTATATTAAACGTTTTATTCAATTATGGTCATTTAAACGACGCAATCGAAGATTAAATTAAAGGCCGAGCGTATTTGCTCAGCCTTTTTGTTTACATATAGAAAGATAGTGCGAATGTTAGATAGGTGCCTAACGTTAAATGGGGAACGAACGCAAAAATCTGATATCTCGTTTGATTTGCGCAGATAAAATATAAGAGTGCACTTACACAGGCGCAAAGTGTCACGATTAAGCAAAAATGGATACCAAATGTTAGTTGAATGACAAGCAGTAGTATGAAATCACCGACCCCCATTTTTTGTTGAAAGCATAATGTAAATAGAAACAGGCTAAATAACAAGATTTCTAATAATGAGTCTGGTAAGCCGAGTAATAAATAGTGCCAAACAATAAATATGAGACCACCACCAATAGTTAGACGACTAGAAATAAGTCGATTAGTAAAATCCATAACAGATAAAAAAGTGAGATAAAATAAAAATGCGGTAACTAGTATAAATAGTGGCGGGGAAAGTTTAGCGAAAGTCAGAGGCAGCATAATAGCCAAACTGCATTCAAAAATAAATGAGTATGCTGGAAATTGCCCCTTGCAGAATCGACAATGTCCACGTAATCTAAGATAAGCGTAAATCGGAATAAGGTCTCGCCAAGGGATGTTTACCCCACAATAGTCGCACATCGATCTTTGACCGAGTTGACTTTGATTCAACGCATGGCGTGTCGCAGTGCAGGTAATAAATGATCCCAGGCAGGCGCCTAGTAAAAATAAGTAGCTAATTAACATAATTTATATCCTCCTATGTAAAAAATACGCTTTTTAATACAAATACCATTGACGAAAATAAAATACCATGCTATTCTGTGTAAGGTGCTTTTTGTGAACAGTTAATTCATCTACATAGTTGAGATTCTGTATAACAGCAGCGCATTATAAGCCAGACGTCTAGGACGTTATTTTTTATTATTAAAAAATGAACCACCTGGATGTGTGGACTTAAAAACAATTAACCTATAATAAGGAAGGAGGAAACTTTAGATGCCAACAATTAATCAATTAGTTCGTAAAGGTCGTAATTCTAAAGGTTCAAAATCTGGTGCACCCGCATTAAACTTCGGGTATAACAGTTACAAGAAAGTTCAAACAGATAATCCTGCACCACAAAAACGTGGGGTTGCTACTCGTGTCGGAACAATGACACCTAAAAAGCCTAACTCTGCTTTACGTAAATATGCGCGTGTTCGTTTATCTAACCTTCTTGAAGTTACAGCATACATTCCTGGTATTGGACATAACTTACAAGAACATAGTGTTGTTCTTATTCGTGGTGGCCGTGTAAAAGATTTACCTGGGGTACGTTACCATGTTATCCGTGGTGCTCTTGATACAGCCGGTGTTGCTGATCGTAAACAAAGTCGTTCAAAATACGGCGCAAAGAGACCTAAATAAGTTTAGGTCATTCTAATAAAAATAGAATCTAAGGAGGTTATTTAGATGCCAAGAAAAGGCCCAGCTCCAAAAAGAGAAGTATTGCCTGATCCAATTTACAATTCTAAATTAGTAACACGTTTAATCAACCGTTTAATGTTAGATGGTCGTCGTGGTACTGCATCAAAGATCTTGTATGATGCATTCGAAATGATTAAAGAACAAACAGGAAACGAACCTAATGAAGTTTTTGATGAAGCTATGAAAAACATCATGCCCGTACTTGAAGTTAAAGCTCGCCGTGTCGGTGGTTCTAACTACCAAGTGCCAATTGAAGTTCGCCCTGATCGTCGTTCAACTTTAGGTTTACGTTGGTTAGTAAGTTACGCACGTTTACGTGGGGAACATACAATGCCAGAACGTTTAGCTAAAGAAATCATGGATGCAGCAAACAATACTGGTGCATCAGTTAAGAAACGTGAAGATACACATAAAATGGCTGACGCTAACAAAGCATTCGCACATTACCGCTGGTAATTTTATAAAAGGATGGCTATTATATGATTTTGATAATCGATATAGTAGTCATTTTTTTGGATATATTTTAGAATTGGAAGGAGATCATACAAAATGGCAAATAAACGCGAATTTCCACTAGAAAAAACGCGTAATATTGGTATTGTTGCTCATATCGATGCTGGTAAGACAACAACTACTGAACGTATTTTATACTATACGGGTAAAATTCATAAAATTGGTGAAACTCATGAAGGAGCTTCACAAATGGATTGGATGGAACAAGAACAAGAACGTGGTATTACAATCACATCAGCTGCTACAACAGCTGAATGGAAAGAACATCGTATTAATATCATCGATACTCCAGGACATGTGGATTTCACTATTGAAGTTGAACGTTCACTTCGTGTCTTAGATGGAGCCGTTGTTGTTTTAGATGGTCAATCTGGTGTTGAACCACAAACTGAAAATGTTTGGCGTCAAGCAACAACATATTCAGTTCCTCGTATTGTATTCATCAATAAGATGGATAAAATGGGTGCTAACTTTGATTACTCAGTAGGTACAATCAAAGATCGTCTTCAAGTAAACGCTGTTCCTATCCAAATGCCAATTGGCGCTGAAGATGATTTTGAAGGTGTTATTGATTTAATCGAAATGAAAGCCGATTTATATGATAACGAAGATTTAGGTGCTACATGGGAAAGTATTGACGTTCCTGAAGAATATTTAGAAGAAGCTACAAAACGTCGCGAAGCTTTAGTTGAAGCCGTTGCTGATGTTGATGAAAAGCTTATGGAAAAATATCTTGATGGCGTTGAAATTACTAAAGATGAAATCAAAGCTGCTATCCGTAAAGCAACATTAAACCTTGAAATGTACCCAGTTCTTGCTGGTTCAGCATTTAAAAACAAGGGTGTTCAAATGATGTTGGATGCTGTTAATGATTTCTTACCATCTCCTTTAGATGTTAAACCTTATAACGCAACTGATCCTAAAACGGACGAACAAGTTGAAATTACAGCTGGCGATGATAAAGATTTCGCTGCTTTAGCTTTCAAAATTGCAACGGATCCATTCGTTGGTCGTTTGACATTCTTCCGTGTTTACTCAGGTACGTTACAAGCTGGTTCATATGTTTTGAATTCTACTAAAGACACGCGTGAACGTGTTGGTCGTATTCTTCAAATGCATTCAAATCACCGTAATGAAATTCCTGAAGTATTCTCAGGTGATATTGCTGCTGCTATCGGTTTGAAAAACACGACAACTGGTGATTCTTTAACGGATGAAAAACACCCATTAATTCTTGAATCAATGGAATTCCCTGAACCAGTTATCCAAGTTTCTATCGAACCAAAAACAAAAGCTGATCAAGATAAGATGGATATCGGTTTACAAAAACTAGCTGAAGAAGATCCTTCATTCAAGGCAGAAACTAACCCTGAAACTGGTGAAACTTTAATCGCTGGGATGGGTGAATTGCATTTGGATATCATCGTTGATCGTATGAGACGTGAATTTAACGTTGAAGCTACTGTTGGTGAACCACAAGTTGCCTACCGTGAAACATTTACAAAAACTGTTTCTGCACAAGGTAAATTCGTTCGTCAATCCGGTGGTAAAGGTCAATATGGGGATGTTACGGTTGAATTCTCACCTAATGAAGAGGGTGGCGGTTTCGCATTCGAAGACGCTATCGTTGGTGGTGTTGTTCCTCGTGAATACATTCCTTCAGTTGAACAAGGTTTGAGAGAAGCTATGCAAAATGGTGTTCTTGCAGGATACCCACTTATTGATGTTAAAGCCAAGTTATATGATGGATCATATCATGATGTCGATTCTAACGAATCAGCATTTAAAGTAGCTGCTTCAATGTCATTGAGAAATGCTGCTAAGAGTGCTGGTGCTGTCATCCTTGAACCAATGATGAAGGTTGAAGTTGTTGCTCCAGAAGATTACTTAGGTGATGTTATGGGACATGTAACTGCTCGTCGTGGACGTGTTGAAGGTATGGAAGCTCGCGGAAACGCACAAGTTGTTAACGCAATGGTTCCTCTTTCAGGTATGTTCGGTTACGCAACTACTTTACGTTCTTCAACACAAGGACGTGGTACATTTACAATGACATTTGATCATTATGAAGCTGTACCAAAAGCAATCCAAGAAGAAATTATGAAGAAAAACGGAACATCTGCTGATTAGTCAGCCGTTCTGAATTTTTAAAAGAAGTTACCGTTTATCGGTAGCTTCTTTTTTTGTGTTAAAATAACGATTGAATAAAAAGTTGTTTCGAAAAAAGTGAATTATGATTTTCTAATGAGAAACTTTGAAAAAAAGAAAGAAAGCACTTGCCATAAGGCTTTATCTTTAGTAGTATAGATAAGTACCCAAAAACAGATGGCGTAGTTCGCCCTGTGATAGGGTTTCATAGAATGAGCTAAGATGTGAAAGATTGCGACACGCCCGGCAGCTTTGCCACGCAAGGCGTGTCGGTCACTTACACGGAGCTAGTCTTATTTTTAAAATAGACGAAGGAGGGAACAAAATGGCAAAACAAAAAATTCGTATTCGCCTAAAGGCTTACGAACACCGTATTTTAGATCAATCTGCTGACAAGATTGTTGAAACTGCAAAAAGAACAGGGGCAACAATTTCTGGACCAATTCCATTGCCAACAGAACGTACATTATACACAGTTTTACGTTCACCACATAAGCATAAAGATTCACGTGAACAATTCGAAATGCTTACACATAAACGTTTGATTGATATCGTTAACCCAACACCTAAGACAGTTGATTCATTGATGAAACTTGACTTACCTAGTGGCGTTGATATTGAAATCAAATTATAAAACTCAGCAACAAAAATAAATTATAAACATATTGGAGGTGTACTTATGACTACAAAAGGAATCTTAGGAAAAAAAGTCGGTATGACACAAGTTTTTACTGAAAATGGTGAATTGGTACCAGTTACAGTGATTGAATCTACGCCAAACGTTGTTTTACAATTGAAAACAATTGAAAACGATGGTTACGAAGCAATTCAATTAGGTTACCAAGACAAACGTGAAGTATTAACAAACAAACCTGCTAAAGGTCATGCAGCAAAAGCAAATACTACTCCTAAGCGCTTCGTTCGTGAAATTAACGATGTCGTGCTTGGAGATTATACTGTGGGTGACGAAATCAAAGTTGATACTTTCTCAGCTGGAGACGTCGTTAACGTCACAGGTACGTCTAAGGGACATGGTTTCCAAGGAAATATCAAACGTTGGGGACAATCACGAGGTCCTATGACTCATGGTTCTCGTTACCATCGTCGTCCTGGTTCAATGGGTGCCGTTATTAACCGTGTATTCAAAGGTAAGAGATTACCAGGTCGCATGGGTGGCAAGCGCGTAACTGTCAAAAACTTGGAAGTTATCCGCGTTGACGTTGAAAGCAATGTTATCTTGATTAAAGGTAACGTGCCAGGCGCAAACAAATCATTAGTTACAATTAAAAACGTCACTAAAGACGCTAAATAACAGGAAGGAGGAATTTCAAAATGCCAACAGTCGCATTATTAAAACAAGATGGTACTAAAAATGGTGAAGTTGAATTAAACGACGCTATTTTTGGAATCGAACCTAACGACAATGTCATTTTTGACGCCGTAATCATGCAACGCGCATCATTACGTCAAGGAACTCATTCAGTTAAAAACAAAAGTGCAGTTTCAGGTGGTGGTAGAAAACCATGGCGCCAAAAAGGTACAGGTCGTGCTCGTCAAGGATCTATCCGTAGCCCACAATGGCGTGGTGGTGGTGTCGTATTTGGCCCTACTCCTCGTTCATACAGTTACAAATTACCTAAAAAAGTTCGTCGTTTAGCTCTTAAATCAGTACTTTCACAAAAAGTATTGGATAATGGCGTGGTTATGGTCGATGCTCTTAGCTTCGAACAACCAAAAACAAAAGCTTTCAAAGAAGTTTTAAGTAACTTAGATATCAACAAAAAAGTATTAATAGTTCTTGAACCTGGCAATGATTTCGTTGCTTTAGCAGCTCGTAACTTACCAAATGTTACAGTAGTAGAAGCTAAAGGTGTTAACGTTCTTGACGTTATCAACAACGACAAATTAGTCATGACTCAAGCAGCTCTTTCTCAAGTAGAGGAGGCTCTTTCATAATGGAATCAAGAGATATTATCTTACGCCCAGTCATCACCGAAGCAGCAATGGACAGAATGGCTGATAAAGTTTACACATTCGACGTTGATACTCGCGCAACTAAAATTGAAGTCAAAAAAGCTATCGAAGATATTTTTGGCGTTAAAGTTGTTAAAGTAAATATCATGAATGTTAAAGGTAAGTTAAAGCGTCAAGGTCGCTATGCCGGTTATACTAAAAAACGCCGTAAAGCAATCGTTACTTTAACTGCCGACTCAAAAGAAATTCAATTATTCGAAGAATAATCTAAAATTTTGTAAATAGGAGGAAAATAACGTGGGAATTAAAAAATTCAAACCAACCACTAACGGTCGTCGTAATATGACTGGTTCTGATTTCTCAGAAATTACTAAATCAACTCCTGAAAAATCATTACTAGAATCAAAAAGCAGAACTGCCGGCCGTAATAACTATGGTCGCATTACTGTTCGTCACCGTGGTGGTGGTCACAAACGTCAATACCGTTTGATCGATTTCAAGCGTGTTAAAGACAATGTAACAGCAACTGTTAAAGCAATCGAATATGATCCAAACCGTTCAGCTAATATTGCATTATTACAATATACTGATGGTATCAAATCATACATCATTGCTCCTAAAGGATTAGAAGTTGGCATGATGGTTCAATCTGGTAAAGAAGCAGATATCAAGGTTGGTAACGCATTAGCTCTTCAAGATATCCCAGTTGGTACAATTATCCATAATATCGAATTAAAACCAGGTAAGGGTGGACAACTTGCTCGTTCAGCCGGTGCTTCAGCACAATTACTTGGTAAAGAAGGTAAATACGTTCTTGTTCGTTTGACATCAGGCGAAGTTCGCATGATCTTGTCAACATGTCGTGCATCTATCGGTGCCGTCGGTAACGAACAACACGAATTAATCAAAATCGGTAAAGCTGGTCGTGCTCGTTGGGCTGGTAAACGTCCTACAGTTCGTGGATCAGTTATGAATCCTAACGATCATCCTCATGGTGGTGGTGAAGGTAAAGCTCCAATTGGTCGTCCATCACCTATGTCTCCTTGGGGTCAAAAGACGATGGGTTACAAAACACGTTCAAAGAAAAACCAATCAGACAAATTTATCGTACGTGGACGCAACAAAAAATAATAATTTGCTTGTTGCTTAAGCTATATTCCGGAAGGAGGATTCACATTGAGTCGTAGTCTAAAAAAAGGACCATTCGTCGATGAACATTTGATGAAAAAGGTCGAAGCACAAACTGATCAAGAAAAGAAAACAGTTATCAAGACATGGTCACGTCGTTCAACAATCTTCCCTAACTTCATTGGTCTAACAATCGCTGTATATGATGGACGCAAACACGTTCCAGTATTTATGCAAGAAGATATGGTTGGTCATAAGTTGGGTGAATTTGTTCCAACACGTACTTTCCGTGGTCACGGATCTGACGATAAGAAAACTACAGTTAAATAAAGGAGGTTATACACATGGCTGAACAAGTAACATCAGCAAAAGCAACCGCCAAAACTGTTCGTATTCCAGCGCGTAAAGCTCGCTTGGTAATCGATCTTATCAGAGGTAAAAGTGTTGCTGAAGCTATCGGTATTTTGAGATTTACTCCCAGAGCCGGAAGCCCAATCATTGAAAAAGTTTTACTTTCTGCTGTAGCTAATGCAGAAAATAATTTTGATTTAGATGGTGAAAACTTAATTATTAGTGATATCTTTGCTAACGAAGGACCAACGTTAAAACGTTTCCGTCCTCGTGCCAAAGGATCAGCTTCACCAATTAATAAACGTACGAGTCACATTACAGTAGTTGTATCTGAAGCTACAAAATAAGGAGGGATAACGCGTGGGTCAAAAAATAAATCCAACGGGATTACGTGTAGGTATCATTCGTGATTGGGATTCAAAATGGTATGCAGAAAAAGATTTTGCAAACTACCTTCATGAAGATTTACACATCCGTAAATACATTCAAGAAAAATTAACCGACGCTTCTGTCTCTATCGTTGAAATCGAACGCGCTGCAAAACGTGTTAACGTTTCAATCCATACTGCTAAACCTGGTATGGTTATCGGTAAAGGTGGAGCTGAAGTTGAAAAACTTCGTAAAGAATTAAATGATTTAACAGGTAAACGTGTGCATATCAACATTGTTGAAATCAAACGTCCTGATTTAGATGCTCAATTAGTCGGCGAAAACGTTGCGGAACAATTAGAAAACCGTGTCGCTTTCCGTCGTGCCGTTAAACAAGCTATGCAACGTACAATGCGCTCTGGTGCCAAAGGTATCAAAGTTCAAGTTGCTGGCCGTCTTAACGGAGCTGATATGTCTCGTGTTGAAAGCTACTCAGATGGTACAGTTCCATTACATACCTTAAGAGCAGATATTGACTACGCTTGGGTTGAAGCAATGACTACTTATGGTAAATTAGGCGTAAAAGTCTGGATCTACCGTGGCGAAATCTTACCAGCTAAGAAAAACGCTGTGAAAGGAGGGAAATAACCTATGTTAGTACCTAAACGTACAAAATTCCGTCGTGAATTCCGTGGTAAAATGCGTGGGGAAGCTAAAGGTGGCAAAGAAGTCGCTTTTGGAGAATTCGGTTTACAGGCTCTTGAATCATCATGGATCACTAACCGTCAAATCGAAGCTTCTCGTGTCGCAATTAACCGTCATATGAAACGTGGTGGGAAAGTATGGATTAAAATTTTCCCTCATAAATCATATACTGCAAAAGCAATTGGTGTTCGAATGGGTTCTGGTAAAGGTGCTCCTGAAGGATGGGTAGCTCCAGTTAAACGTGGAAAGATCATGTTTGAAGTTGCCGGTGTTCCCGAAGAAGTTGCTCGCGAAGCTTTACGCTTAGCATCAAACAAACTTCCAGTGAGAACTAAAATTGTAAAACGTGAGGAAGTAGGTGGCGAATCACATGAAGGCTAAGGAAATTAATGAATTAACCACTGCTGAAATGATTACCAAAGAACAAGAATTTAAAGATGAATTGTTTAACTTACGCTTCCAATTAGCTACCGGTCAATTAGAAAATACCGCACGCTTAAGTGAAGTACGTAAAACAATTGCTCGTATTAAAACGGCATTACGCCAACAAGAATTAAACAAGTAGATTACGAAAGGGAGGCCATTTACGCATGAGTGAAACTCGTAACCAACGTAAAGTCTATCAAGGACGCGTTGTATCCGACAAAATGGATAAAACGATTAGTGTTCTTATCGAAACATACAAGACACACAAAACCTACGGTAAACGTGTGACTTATTCTAAAAAATTCTATGCACATGATGAAAACAACGAAGCAAAAATCGGCGATATCGTTCAAATTATGGAAACTCGTCCGTTGTCAGCAACTAAGAGATTCCGTTTATTAGATATCGTTGAAAAAGCAGTTATTGCTTAAGCATAATTGCCATTCGTATTTCTAATTTGCTATTGAAAGGAGGACACTTACTGTGATACAAACAGAAAGTCGTTTAAAAATTGCCGACAATTCAGGCGCAAAAGAAATCTTAACTATTAAAGTTTTAGGTGGATCAAAGCGTAGAACTGCTAATATCGGTGACGTTATTGTTGCTACTGTTAAACATGCAACACCAGGTGGTGTTGTCAAAAAAGGTGAAGTTGTTAAAGCTGTAATCGTACGTACAAAATCAGGTGCTCATCGTGCTGATGGTTCATACATCAAATTTGATGAAAATGCTGCTGTTATCATCCAAGATGACAAGAGCCCTAAAGGTACACGTATCTTTGGACCTGTTGCACGTGAATTACGTGATAACAATTTCATGAAGATTGTTTCTTTAGCACCCGAAGTATTATAAGAAATCCATCGGAAAACAAGGAGGTGCGCTAAATGTTCGTCAAAACTGGTGATAAAGTTCAATTAATTGCAGGTAAAGATAAAGGTAAACAAGGTACTGTTACTAAAGTTTTCCTTAAACAAGACCGTGTGATTGTTGAAGGTATCAATATTGCAAAAAAACATCAAAAACCTAGTAACTCGAATCCACAAGGTGGCATCGTGGATATTGAAGCACCAATTCACGTTTCAAACGTGATGCTTGTCGACCCTTCTACAAACGAACCAACTCGTGTTGGCTTCAAAGTTGTAGATGGCAAGAAAGTTAGAGTTTCTAAAAAATCAGGTGAAACTGTTAAATAGACCTATTGAAAGGAGGACACTTTCTTCATGACTAACCGTTTAAAAGAAAAGTTCACTAATGAAATTACACCATCTATGATGGAAAAATTTAACTACACATCAATTATGCAAACACCTCAAGTTGATAAAATTGTTATCAATATGGGTGTTGGTGATGCTGTTACTAATGCTAAAAACTTAGATAAAGCTGTTGAAGAATTAGCTTTGATTTCTGGTCAAAAACCATTGGTCACAAAAGCTAAGAAATCAATCGCTGGCTTCCGTTTACGTGAAGGTATGCCAATCGGTGCTAAAGTTACTTTACGTGGCGAACGCATGTACGATTTCTTAGATAAATTAGTTTCAGTTTCATTACCTCGTGTGCGTGATTTCCGTGGCGTTAGCAATAAAGCCTTTGATGGCCGCGGTAACTATACTTTAGGTGTTCGCGAACAATTAATTTTCCCAGAAATCGATTTTGATGATGTGGATAAAGTTCGTGGAATGGATATTGTTATTGTTACAACTGCTAATACTGATGAGGAATCAAAAGAATTACTCACACAATTGGGTATGCCGTTTTCTAAATAATAAGGAGGTTACAAAGCTTTGGCTAAAAAATCATTGATTGCAAAGAACAAACGTCCCGCAAAATTCTCTACGCAAGCTTACACGCGTTGCGAACGTTGTGGTCGTCCACATTCTGTTTATCGTAAATTTAAATTATGCCGTATTTGTCTTCGTGACCTTGCTCACAAAGGCCAAATTCCTGGTATGAAAAAAGCTAGTTGGTAAATTTAAAAAGATAAGTTAAAGGAGGGTAAACTCAATGGTCATGACTGATCCGATCGCAGACTTTTTAACTCGTATCCGTAATGCAAACATGGTACGGCATGAGTCTTTAGAAGTACCTGCTTCAAAAATCAAACGTGATATCGCTGAAATCCTTAAAAATGAAGGTTTCGTACGTGATATCGAATACATCGATGATGACAAACAAGGTATTATCCGTGTATTTTTAAAATTTGGAAAAGACAACGAACGTGTAATCTCTGGTATTAAACGTATTTCAAAACCAGGATTACGTACGTACGTTCAAGCTGATGCAGTTCCTAAAGTATTAAATGGTTTAGGAATCGCAGTTATCTCAACATCAGAAGGTGTGATGACAGATAAAGATGCACGCGCCAAACAAATTGGTGGCGAAGTCTTAGCATACATCTGGTAATCAATTAATTCGTAAGGAGGTGTCACTCGCGTGAGTCGTATAGGTTATAAAGAAATCGTTCTTCCTGCTGGTGTAGAAGTTACACAAGAAGGTCAAATGGTTACAGTAAAAGGCCCCAAAGGTGAATTAACTCGTAAGTTTTCTAGTGCTATTACAATGCATGTAGAAGGTCTTTCAGTTAAATTTACTCGTGAAAGTGACGATAAAAGCACTCGTGCCTTACATGGTACAATGCGTGCCAACGTAAACAACATGGTTCTTGGAGTTACAGAAGGTTTCAAAAAAGAACTTGAGTTGATTGGTGTTGGTTATCGTGCACAATTACAAGGGAAAAAATTAGTATTAAATGTTGGTTATTCACATCCAGTGGATTTTGAAGAACGCGCAAACTTAACTGTTGAAGTTCCTGCAAATACAAGCATTATTATTTCAGGTATCAGTAAACAAGAAGTTGGCGATCTTGCCGCAGAAATTCGTGCCGTTCGTCCTCCAGAACCTTATAAAGGTAAAGGAATTCGTTACGTTGGCGAACATGTTCGTCGTAAAGAAGGTAAAACAGGTAAATAATGCTGCTTAGCATTACTTACTTTGTTTTTGAATAAAATCAAGAGGTGAAAATTGTGATTACAAAACCAGATAGAAATAAAACACGTTCAAAGCGTCATTTACGTGTTCGTGGTAAGATTTCTGGAACTGCAGAGTGCCCACGCTTAAACGTATTCCGTTCAAATAACCACATCTACGCTCAAGTAATTGATGACGTAGCGGGTGTAACGCTAGCAAGTGCCTCAACAATGGATAGTGATGTAACAGGCGATAGCAAAGTAGCAAAAGCTACTGCTGTCGGCGCATTAGTTGCTAAACGCGCTAATGACAAAGGTATCAAAGCTGTTGTTTTTGATCGTGGCGGATACTTATACCATGGACGCGTTGCTGCTTTAGCTGAAGCAGCTCGTGAAAATGGATTAGAATTCTAAGAAAGGGAGGAAATAGTTTATGACTTTCATTGATCCAACTCATTTAGATTTAGAAGATCGTGTTGTTGCGATTAACCGTGTTACTAAAGTTGTAAAAGGTGGACGTCGTCTACGTTTTGCTGCATTAGTTATTGTCGGTGATCACAATGGTCATGTAGGCTTCGGTACAGGTAAAGCTCAAGAAGTTCCTGAAGCAATCCGTAAAGCAGTTGAAGATGCTAAAAAGAACTTGATTGACGTACCTATGGTCGGTACGACACTTCCTCACGAAGTTCTCGGTCAATACAGTGGTGGACGCATTATGCTTAAACCAGCTGTTGAAGGTTCTGGAGTTGCCGCTGGTGGTTCAGTTCGTGCCGTTATGGAACTTGCTGGAGTATCAGATGTAACAAGTAAATCATTAGGTTCAAATACACCAATCAACGTTGTTCGCGCAACAATGGATGGTTTAAAGAAAATGAAGAGTGCTGAAGAAGTTGCTGCGTTACGTGGCGTTTCTATCCAACACTTAGCTGACTAGGAGGACTAAAACATGACAGATTTGAAAATTACATTAAAACGCAGTGTCATCGGACGTCCTCAAAATCAACGCGAAATCGTTAAAGCTTTCGGTTTACACCGTATTAGCAGCTCTGTTATTCGTCCTAACGACGCAGTAACACGAGGCGTTATCGCAAAGATTTCTCATTTAGTGGACGTTGAAGAAGTTAAATAACATCAACATCTTGTTTGCAGTTTAAAATAAGGAGGTGCCAACCCTATGAAATTACATGAATTAAAACCAAGTGAAGGTTCTCGCTCAGTACGTAACCGTGTCGGACGTGGAACATCTTCTGGTAATGGTAAAACTTCTGGACGTGGTCAAAAAGGCCAAAAAGCCCGTAGTAAAGTACGTTTAGGTTTTGAAGGTGGACAAATGCCTTTATTCCGTCGTATGCCAAAACGTGGATTTAACAACATTAACCGTAAAGAATATGCAGTTGTCAATTTAGATAGCTTAAACAAATTCGAAAACGGTGCTGAAGTAACACCAGCTTTACTTGTTGAATCAGGTATTGTTAAGAACGAAAAATCAGGAATTAAAATTTTAGCTTCCGGCGAACTTAACAAGAAATTAACTGTTAAAGCAGGTAAATTCTCAGCTGCTGCTAAAGAAGCTATTGAAGCTGCCGGTGGTCAAACAGAGGTGATCTAATGCTTAAAGTGATGAAAAATGCATTAGCCGTGAAAGAAATCCGTCAAAAGATTTTTTTCACTTTATGTGTTTTAATTGTCTTTCGCTTAGGTACTTTTATAACAGTTCCTGGAATTAACCATGCTGCAATTGCTAGTGCAACAAGTAGTAACTTAGTTAGTCTTCTTAACACTTTTAGTGGTGGTGGATTAACTAACTACTCGATTTTCGCAATGGGGGTTTCACCCTACATTACCGCTCAAATTGTTATCCAATTACTACAGATGGACATTGTTCCTCGTTTTGTAGAATGGAGTAAACAAGGTGAAGTTGGTCGTCGTAAATTGAATCAAGCTACGCGTTACCTAACAATTGTTTTAGCATTTGTTCAGTCTGTGGGTATCACCGCAGGGTTAGACTCATTGAGTAGTTTAGGTTTGGTTAAAAATCCAAGTACGGAAACATATGTTGTTCTGGGCATTATTTTAACAGCCGGAACAATGTTGACGACTTGGTTAGGTGATATGATTACCGAACGAGGTATTGGAAATGGTGTTTCCATGTTAATCATGGCAGGTATCGTTTCTCGTATCCCGGGTGGTATTAAACAGATTTTTAATGAACAAATTGTCCAAGCTGATAAAGGTGATCTTTGGGGGGGCATCTTGTTCATAGTAATCTTGTTCGTTGCAATTTTTGCAATCGTAACTTTTGTAACATATGTTCAACAGGCTAACTATAAGATTCCAATTCAATACACAAGACGAGTTGCTGGTGCGACAGATAGTTCATATCTGCCACTTAAGGTAAACGTTGCGGGTGTTATCCCCGTTATTTTTGCGAGTTCATTCATTGCAACTCCCCAAACTGTGCTTTTGGCTTTCCAAAGCTCACAAGGGGACGCGACTTGGTATAAAGTATTGAGTCAAGTTTTCAATATGCAAACGACATACGGTGCCATTCTTTATACCGTATTGATTGTCTTGTTCACATTCTTCTACGCTTTCGTTCAGGTAAATCCTGAGAAACTCTCAGAGAACTTACAAAAACAGGGAAGTTACATTCCAAGTGTTTGGCCTGGTAAAGCAACAGAAAAATATGTTTCAAAATTATTGATGCGTTTAAGTACCGTTGGTTCATTGTTCTTAGGATTTGTTGCTTTAATTCCATTATTAGCATCAAGTATGTTTGGATTAGATGAATCAATTGGTTTAGGTGGTACTAGTCTGTTGATTGTTGTTGGTGTTGCTCTTGAAACAATTCGTCAACTAGAGGGTATGATGATGAAACGTAAGTACGTTGGATTCATTAGATAATCGATAAAAACAAATTTTAAACTGAGAATTAGGTTAGGCTGATGCCTAACCATTTCTCATATTAGGAGGATATTCATGACTAAAATGAACCTGATGTTAATGGGTTTACCTGGTGCAGGTAAGGGAACACAAGCTGAAAAGATTGTCGACGCTTTCCACATCGCTCATATCTCTACGGGAGACATCTTCCGTGCAGCAATGAAAAATGAAACACCAATGGGACTTGAAGCTAAAAAGTATATTGATCGTGGCGATCTTGTTCCTGATGAAGTCACAAATGGCATTGTCAAAGAACGATTAGCCGAAGATGATATTCAAGATGGCTACATGCTTGATGGCTTTCCAAGAAATATGGCGCAAGCTGTTGCCTTGGACGAAATCGGTAAAGACCTTGGAAAACCTCTTAACGCAGTCATTGACATTCATGTCGATCCTGAATCTCTAATTGAACGTTTAACTGGTCGTTACATTTGTCGCAACTGTGGTGCCACTTATCACAAAATCTTTAACCCCACAAAGGTTGAAGGAACATGTGATCGTTGTGGTCATCATGAATTTTATCAACGTGAAGATGACAAGCTTGAAACGGTTAAGAACCGTTTAGAAGTTAACATCAAAATGAATACACCGTTATTAGATTTTTATGAACAACGTCATCTATTGTATACAGTAGATGGCAACCGTGATATTGAAGATGTATTTGCAGATATTGAAACGATTTTAAACAATCTCAAGTAATCTGAGTATTCCGCCGCAAAGTAATTGTGCCGGAGTGACTAACTTGCATCTGAGATAGCGGTATGATAGAATAATTCCGGTTTATCTTTTCAGGAGGATATTTTTTATTAATATCCTGATAAGAACGGGTGAGAGTCTCTATTTCTCACCATTTTTACATGTAAAGTTAAAACACGATTTTAAGGAGGTACATTTACGTGGCGAAAGAAGAAGTAATTGAGATTGAGGGTACGGTCCGTGAAACGTTACCCAATGCGACTTTTCGAGTAGTACTTGAAAATGATCATGAAATTTTAGCTCATGTCTCAGGTAAAATTCGTAAGAATTATATTCGTATTTTACCTGGTGATAAAGTGACGGTTGAAATGTCTCCTTACGATTTAAGTAAGGGTCGTATTACTTATCGCTTTAAATAGATTGTACTTCAAAAACTTTTAGGAGGTATAATTCAATGAAAGTAAGACCATCAGTAAAACCAATGTGTGAACATTGTAAAGTTATCAAGCGCAAAGGTCGAGTTATGATCATTTGTAGCGCAAATCCAAAACATAAACAACGTCAAGGATAATAAAAATTAGGAGGTGTAATTGTTATGGCTCGTATTGCAGGTATTGATATTCCACGTGATAAAAGAATCGTGGTAGCATTAACTTACATTTATGGAATCGGTAATACTACTGCTGCTAAGATCTTGGTAGAAGCAGAAGTATCAGAAGATATTAGAACTCGTGATTTAACAACTGACCAAGAGGATGCAATCCGTAAAGTTGTTGATCAATTCAAAATTGAAGGTGACTTACGTCGCGAAATCAGTTTGAACATTAAACGTCTCCAAGAAATTGGAACGTACCGAGGCATGCGTCATCGTCGTGGTTTACCAGTTCGTGGACAAAACACGAAAAACAACGCTCGAACACGTAAAGGCCCAGCTACATCAATTGCAGGCCGCAAGAAATAATTACTAGATTAAGGAGGTAATACTATTTATGGCAACTAAGAAAGTTTCTCGCAAACGCCGTGTTAAAAAACATATTGAAGCCGGTGTTGCACATATTCATTCTACTTTTAACAATACACTTGTTATGATTACTGATGTTAACGGTAACGCCGTTGCATGGTCATCAGCTGGTGCATTAGGTTTTAGAGGTAGTCGTAAATCTACACCATTCGCAGCACAAATGGCAGCAGAAGCTGCAGCTAAAGGCTCAATGGAAAACGGTATGAAAACCGTTGAAGTAGCTGTTAAAGGACCTGGTTCTGGCCGTGAAGCCGCAATCCGTGCTTTACAAACTACTGGTCTCGAAGTAACCGCAATTCGCGATGTTACTCCGGTGCCTCATAATGGATGTCGTCCTCCAAAACGCCGTCGTGTTTAACGTGGATTAATATTCATTACGGAGTTGAACTTCATAATGTTTTCACTAGATTACACGTTACGTTTTGAAAGGGGTAAAGATAAGAATGATTGAATTTGAAAAACCAAATATTCATAAGATAGATGAAAGTCCTAACTATGGTAAATTTGTTGTAGAGCCACTTGAACGCGGTTATGGTACGACATTAGGTAATTCACTTCGTCGGATTCTACTATCTTCCTTACCAGGTGCATCTATTACTAATATTCAAATTGATGGTGTCTTACATGAGTTTTCAACTATTGAAGGCGTATTGGAAGATGTTACTCAAATTATCTTGAATATTAAGAAAGTTGCTTTGAAGTTAGCTGCTGACGAAGACCAATCCATCGAAATTGATGTGAAAGGTCCCGCAGAAGTTACTGCCGGTGACATCATTGGCAACAGTGATGTTGAAGTGTTAAATCCCGACTTGTACATTTGTACAGTCGCAGAAGGCGCATCTTTTCATGTTCGCATGAACGCTAGTAATGGTCGTGGATATGTATCTGCTGATCAAAACAAAGCGGAAGATATGCCAATCGGCGTATTACCAATTGACTCCATTTATACCCCAATCGAACGTGTGAACTACCAAGTAGAAAAAACACGTGTTGGTCAAAAAGATGATTATGACAAATTGACACTTGATGTTTGGACTAACGGTTCAATTACACCAAGCGAAGCCATTAGTTTGTCGGCTAAAATTTTAACTGAGCATTTGACTTTATTCGTTGATTTAACCGATGAAGCTAAAAATGCCGAAATTATGGTTGAAAAAGAAGAAACGCATAAAGAAAAAATGCTCGAAATGACGATTGAAGAACTTGATTTATCAGTTCGTTCATACAATTGTTTGAAACGTGCTGGTATCAACACGGTTCAAGAATTGACGAATAAATCCGAAGCTGACATGATGAAGGTCCGTAACTTAGGACGTAAATCATTGGAAGAAGTTAAAGCTAAATTAGCTGCGCTTGATTTATCATTACGTCATGATGACTAATATTATATAGAGGGAGGGAACCTATTCATGAGTTACCGCAAATTAGGACGTACAAGTTCTCAACGTAAAGCAATGTTACGTGATTTAACAACAAGTCTTATTATCAACGAACGAATTGTGACTACTGAAGCTCGCGCTAAAGAAGTACGCAAATCTGCCGATAAAATGATTTCTTTAGGTAAACGTGGTGATTTGGCTTCACGTCGTCGTGCTGCTGCTTTCGTAAGAAACACAGTTGCTGACGTGAAAGAAGATGGTGACGATGTCACTGTTCAATCAGCATTACAAAAATTATTTTCTGATGTAGCTCCTCGTTACGCTGAACGTAATGGTGGATACACTAGAACTATGAAGACAATGCCTCGTCGTGGCGATGCCGCACAAATGGTTATTATTGAATTAGTATAATTCGTTAACAGATAATTTTTCACTTTGATTGATGATTAAAAACAAACGTTATGATGATGGAGTAATCTTAGTCTAGTTTGAAGGTCTTTCACGTTTGTGAATTGCCGGTCATCCTTCATAGTGATTTTTTATTGTCTAATGAGATTTTTAAAAGGGTTCTAAACACATTCAAGTAATGTGTTTAGAACCCTTTTTTTATGTCTAGAAACCTAGTATGATAATAATATTCTTAATCCAATCAGGAGGTAGCCCGATGTCGATTGATGGTACTCAACTTTATCAGTATGATCCTAAATATTTATCCGAAATTATTACATTGTTTAATCGAACTGTTCAAGTCGTTAATCGACAGGATTATTCGCAATTAGAAATTAATGAATGGGTACAAGTACACCCCGATTTGGACGAGTGGCATCAACGGTTAACTCAGACGTATAGTTTGGTTGCCATAAGTGACGGGAAGGTTGTTGGGTTTAGTAATATTGATGAAGACGGGCAGGTAGATTTATTGTATGTTTCGAGTCTTATGATTCGGCAACAAATCGGTACACGATTGCTTGCTGGATTAACCAACTATCAAAGACTTTATTTACAAACAAAAATACAATCAGTAGATGCTTCAATAACAGCCGTTCCTTTTTTTGAACAACAAGGTTTTAAAGTAGTCCGAAAACAAAATAACTACCGACGACAGCAAAATTTAATTAATTATCACATGGTGAGAACTATTGGACCAGAATACGGTTCTCAGCCTGCTCTGAATGGTCACAACTAAATCTCCATCAATAAGTAATAAGTGCCTTATAATTGGAAATTAGACTCATAGTGATGAAGATATGGTCGGATTAGTGTGTATAATTAAAAGTATAAAGTTACCGGGTTAATTTTTGCCTGTGATATAATTCAAAACATAATCTATTTTGTGAAGTGTGAGGACAAGCGGCATGACTGAAGTAATTAAAGTTGATCATTTAAATTATCAATATGAAGCACAAAAAGAACTGAATGAAATGGCGCTCAAAGATGTCTCCTTTACGATTAATAAGGGAGAGTGGGTCGCTATCATCGGTCATAATGGTAGTGGTAAAAGCACGCTATCAAAAAATATTAATGGCCTATTGGCTCCTAAATCTGGTGAAATTACGGTTGATGGACTGGTGCTATCAACTGAAACAGTTTGGGACATTCGCCGTAAAATTGGAATTGTCTTCCAAAACCCAGATAATCAGTTCGTTGGAGCAACAGTTGAAGACGATGTGGCATTCGGACTTGAAAATAATGGTATTGAACGTAAAGAAATGCAAGAACGTGTTAAAGATGCGCTTGAACGTGTTGATATGTGGCAGTTTGCGGCCAAAGAACCAGCCAGACTATCTGGTGGGCAGAAACAACGGGTCGCAATCGCAGGAATTGTCGCTCTAAGGCCAGAAGTCATCATCTTGGATGAATCAACTAGCATGTTGGATCCTGAGGGTCGTGACGAGGTTTTAAGCCTAATTCATCAACTTAAAGATGAGCGTGGGTTAACAATCATTTCAATTACACATGATATTAATGAAGCGGCAAGTGCCGATAAAATTATGGTAATGGATGGCGGGCAACTCGTTAAACAGGGAACGCCTGCCGAAATTTTTGCGCTCGGCGAACAATTAGTGGATATGGGTTTAGATGTTCCTTATCCGGAACGCCTAAAAGCAGCACTTAAAAAACGTCATTTTGATATTCCGGACGACTATATGACAGAGGAAGGCATGGTAGATTGGTTATGGCAATTAAATTCAACGAAGTAGCCTTTACCTACCAAAAAGGCACACCTTTCGAAAGTCAGGCTCTGCATGATATTAATCTTGAAATTGAGGATGGATCATTTACGGCAATCGTCGGGCATACGGGTTCTGGTAAATCGACACTATTACAACATTTAAATGGACTATTAAAGCCCACTGAGGGTGAAATTCAGATTGGTGAGCAGATAATAACGCCAGAAACGCCTAATAAAGCGCTGAACGATTTACGTAAACAGGTTGGGATTGTTTTTCAATTTCCGGAGGCACAACTCTTTGAAGAGACCGTCATTAAAGATGTGGCTTTTGCGCCAAAAAATTTCGGTAAAACGGAATCTGAGGCAGAAGCCATTGCCGCAAAAATGCTGAAATTAGTTGGATTGCCAGAGAGCATCTATCAACAGTCTCCATTTGACCTCTCAGGGGGCCAAATGCGTCGGGTAGCAATAGCCGGCATCTTAGCTATGGAGCCTAAAATCCTTGTTTTAGACGAACCTACGGCAGGATTAGATCCTAGAGGCCGCGTTGACATGATGGCAATGTTCGAGGAACTCCATCGTGAACAAAATCTCACAATAATTTTAGTGACGCATCAAATGGATGACGTGGCGAATTATGCAGATCATGCGATTATTATGTCTAAAGGAACGATTATTAAATCGGGTACGCCGAGGGCCGTTTTTTCGGATCCGGATTTCTTATTGGATAACCATTTAAATGTGCCAACGACGACTTTATTTTCAAAAAAATTAACTGAAAAAGGGTTCTCTTTCGCCAATATGCCTTTAACGGAAGCTGAACTCGCTGATGACCTTGTCGAACTATTAAGTCGAAAAGGAGGTCACGACGCAAATGAATAAATTAATTTTAGGACGTTACATAGCAGGTGATTCACTTATTCACCGCCTAGATCCCCGAGCTAAATTAGTTCTGAGTTTCTATTTTGTCGGAATCATCTTCATGGCGAATAACTGGCAAAGTTTCTCGATGCTCTTAATCTTCACGTTAGTCTGTATCTTGGCGTCAAAAATTAGTCTGAGTTTCTTTCTAAAAGGTGTCCGGCCATTAATTTGGCTGATTATTTTCACGGTCGCTCTACAAATGCTATTTTCAAGTGGTGGCCAGATGTATTGGCATTGGGGAATCTTCAAAATTTCAGAGTTTGGTGTGACAAATGGGTTATATATTTTTTGTCGGTTTATTTTAATTATTTTCATGTCGACATTATTAACGTTATCGACGGCGCCATTGCAATTAGCAGACGCGATTGAATCGTTATTGAAACCCCTGAAAGCCATTAAATTTCCAGTTTACGAAATTGCCTTGATGTTATCAATTGCGTTACGATTTGTGCCAACATTGATGGATGAAACGGCTAAAATTATGAATGCGCAACGTGCTCGAGGCGTGAATTTTGGTCAAGGGTCGTTGATTAAACAAATGCAGTCAATCATTCCTTTGTTAATTCCACTATTCGTTAGTTCGTTCAATCGGGCGGAAGATTTAGCCATTACGATGGAATCGCGTGGTTATCAAGGTGGCGAAGGTCGCACGAAATACCGAGTGCTTAAATGGCAAACAACGGATACGATGGCTTTTGTTTTATTTGCAGTCGTGACCGTTGTATTAGTCTATCTCAAAAATTAAGGATGAAGAAATATGTCAGTACGTTATAAAATCACGGTTGCTTATGATGGGGCAGCCTTTGCCGGATTTCAACGGCAACCAAACCAACGAACTGTTGAATCCGTGTTAGAAAAAGCAGTCACAATTATGAGTAAGTCAGATGTTCCGGTTAGAATTTATGGTTCTGGTCGAACGGATGCAGGCGTTCATGCATTAGGTCAAGTTTTTCATTTTGATTTCATGCATGAAATTCCAGAAATGAGTATGTTAAGGGCTTTGAATAGTTTATTACCGTTGGATGTTCAAGTTAAAAAGGCTGAACTGGTTAGTGATGATTTCCACTCACGTTATAGTACGCACGGTAAACGCTATATGTATCGTGTATCACAAGGAGAGTTCACGGATCCATTTAAACGATTCTACACGGGTCACTATAAATATAAAATCGATATTGCAAAAATTGAAGCAGCGTTACCTGATCTAGTTGGGGAACATGATTTTTCGAGTTTTGTGGCTGCCGGTAGTCAGGTCACCGATCATGTTCGAACGATTTATGAGGCAACTGTGAGAGAAGATAAAGAAAATCATGAAATTATTTTTGAATTTTATGGTAATGGATTTCTCTACAATATGGTCCGAATTTTAGTTGCAACGCTCCTAGAAATAGGGAACGGGCGGCGTCCAGTCCATGATATTCTACGGTTATATGAAGTGAAAGATCGACAACAGGCTCGAGAAACTGCTCCAGCCAGTGGATTATATTTAAAAAAGGTTTATTATCCGGATGAACTAGGGTAATATGGTAGTTATTGACAATATGAATACTAAGGCAATTCTAAATCTGAAAAGGTGTTATTTATTTGTGGGATGCCCATAAATTAGATTGACAAATTGACTTTTAATAGTTAATATTATAAATGGTATTGTTTGCCCCACTGATAGGCCCCGGAAACTTATTTGAGTGTCAAACAAACAACATGAAAAAACGGAGGAAACAATCGTGCGTACAACTTATTTAGCAAAAAAAGGCGAAATAGAACGTAAATGGTATGTTATTGATGCAACCGATATCTCTTTAGGTCGCTTATCAACTGTCGTTGCTTCTATCTTACGCGGTAAAAACAAACCAACATTCACACCTAATGTGGATACTGGTGATAACGTTATTGTTATCAATGCAGAAAAGGTTGGTTTAACTGGTCACAAAGCTGACAGAAAATTATACCAACATCATACAGATCATCCAGGTGGTTTAAAGACTCGTACTGCCGGTGATTTCCGTGCCAACGATCCTGAAAAATTGATTGCTTTCTCTGTTAAAGGTATGCTTCCAAAAGGTACTCTTGGTAAAGAACAAGCATTGAAATTACACGTATATCGTGGTGCAGAACATGATCAACAAGCACAACAACCAGAAACTTTAGATATTACAAACTTAATTTAAGGAGGCAATTGAAATGGCTCAAGTCGTATATTCAGGAACAGGTCGTCGTAAAAACTCAGTAGCTCGCGTACGTTTAGTACCAGGTACTGGTAAAATTACTATTAACAACAAAGCAATTGAAGATTACATTCCATTTGCTAACTTACGTGAAGTTGTCTTACAACCATTTAACGCTACAGAAACATTAGGTAGTTATGATGTTTTAGTTAACGCTAATGGTGGTGGCTTCTCAGGTCAAGCTGGCGCAGTTCGCCATGGTATTTCTCGCGCATTGCTTACAGTAGATCCAGATTTCCGTGCCGCTCTTAAATCTGCAGGATTACTTACACGTGATCCTCGTATGAAAGAACGTAAGAAACCAGGTCTTAAGAAAGCTCGTAAAGCAAGTCAATTCTCAAAACGTTAATATATTCGTATATCAATATTTCAAGACATCTTCCATTTGGAAGGTGTCTTTTTTACGGAATAAAAATAATTCAGTTTTGCTAAAAGCGCACACTATCATGAATTGATAGTGTGCGCTTTATTTATTTAGTGGTAACTTTATTTGCTCTTTCAATTAGGGAAACAAATTGTAAAATGCTTTCCATCTGCTCGTCAGTTAGTCCCCCCATTTTGAATGGTAAATCATCGGAAATCCCAAGTAAATAGTCAGCAGATGTATCTAATATAATGCAAATTTTTGTCAACGTTTCAATTGATGGATAAGATAAGCCTTGTTCGTACCCGGAAATAGTTCCTTTGCTAACATTTAGACGTATCGATAAGTCCCGTTGTGTAAGACGCTTTGATTTACGAATTGCTTTTAATTTTCCGCCAAAAAAGTCTATAGACATATGATTATCACCTCAATATTAAGGGTATCAAAGATATATAACAATATTACACGTACTAAGTGAAGTCAATATTGTTAATTAAAATGTTTTATGATAATATTAACCATATTAAATATCATATTTACACGTAGTTTAATTATCGAAAGTGGGGGAGAAAAAGATTATTGAATGTGTGTTCCGAGGGGAAGAAAAATAATTATGATGAGATATTTGATATGACTCGTTGGTGTGAAGTATATAACTTGGATGGGATGGGATATTATGAACAGAAATGAAACGTTAGAATATTTAGAAGAAAAAAGAATAGCGCTTGCACCCGTTGCTATTGCGCAGCAAGATAGAGCCCCAAAACAATTTAAATCTGAAAAAGCTGAAAAAAGATTAAGGAAAACAATTATTGCATTTTGGGTATTCGCATTAATTGGTCTCTTTTTTGGTGGATCAGCCAATGAACCATTGATATACAATGACGCAGCGGGGGTAGCGCAAACAAATAATATGGGTTATTTCTTGATTTTTGGGGTCATTGCGGCGATTATTATGGCAGTCAAATATAAATTTTGGGTAAAACCGGCTCATGAAATTTTAGATGAAGCCAATCAAAAATTAAGACAAGAAGAAAACATGCCAGCTTATATAGAAGGACGAAATGGATTTCCGGAAGAGTTTTATACGTACTCGGACGCTTATCGACTATGGAAATTAGTTAATGAAGGCCGGGCAGAGTCGCTAAGAGAAGCGTATAATCTTTTAGAAAAACAAAATTTTTATGAAGATCAATTGGCGATTCAAGAGGAGACAAGGTCCTTGCAGGCAGATACAGCCACATCTGCAAAAATAGCCGCTATAGCCGCAACTGTTGCCGCAGTTAATACAACTAATAATAAATAGCTTTTATTATTACAACGTAGCATTGTTCTAATTATTAATAAGAATAATTTTTAGGGATAGGGAGAAAAATGAAAAAGAAAATAATTATGTTAATGATGGTTTTTATGGGAATGATTACACTATCGGCATGTGGTAATACGTTAGAGGGAAATTACGTGTATAATTTCCCGAAAATAATCAGACGTGGTTCGATACCTCAAAAAAAACAGTCTTACGTATTCGATAATGGTACCGTTACAGTAAAGGCGGACGATAAAAGAATTTCGTCGGAAGGGACTTATACAATTTCAGGCGATAAACTCGAAATTAGATTTGGAGATGCACTACATACAGCGAAACTCTTTAACGATAAAAAATCGTTTAAGATTACAAGTGTAAAAGTCGGTGGTGAGGAAGTACCGAATCGGGTTCACTTAACGTATACGAAAGAATAAATTATGAACTAACGAATTACTTACGAGAAACGGAGATAAAAATGAATAAAAAAAGAATTGTTGGATTTATTGCCTTGTTGGTGATGATGTTCACTCTTACAGCATGTGGTAATAAGTTGGATGGTGATTACAAAGGTAAAGTTCATTTTATGTTTACTGAAACAACTGACACGCTGACTTTTAAAGGCGATTCTGTTGAAGAAAAACAAGATGGCAAGGTTATTAATAAAGGGACATATACAATATCCGATGGAAAGCTCAATATAAAATTGGGTGAATACCGTATGGTAGCGCTTTTGTCACAAGATAAAAAATCATTCGTTGTGCAGTCTGCCGAGGGATTAGCCAACTTAGCAAAAGGGACAACATACGATAAAAAATAAATTTAGCGGTATTAATTGTGAGCTGTTAATAAAAAGCTAAATATGTAATAAATGATAAGGGGCCTATTTCCTATACTTTGAAGGAAATTGACCCCTTATTTTAGAGAGATACAGGATGTAATTTAACAATTAAATAATATTGTTATTAATATCCATAATCTATAGTATAAACATGGGACGCTAGCCGATAAATTGTTTTTAATGATTCAACGTACTTATAAGAATTAATAAATTACGGGGGTAATAAGGATGAAGAATAAGAAAGTTTTATGGATTGTGGCAATTATAGTTATTTTGGGTGGCGCGTTTTACATATATAATCAGAAGCAAGACAATGGGCCAAAGATAGAGGAACAGTTAAAAGGAATAGACAAAGAGACAGTAGCTTTTGAAAAAGAAAAGAATGAAAGTAAGCAATTTATAGAATTAGAAAAATTGATTAAAGAGTCAGACGAGTACAAAAAAGGAACAGAAAAAAATAAAAAAGTCATAAAACGTTATGATGATTCAATTTATAAAGCTAGAAAATTACTGAAAGATAAAAATGAGACAACTTTTGAAGAAAGTAAGATTACAAATCTTTCTAAAGCATCAATCAGAAATATTACGATGAAGGTAAATTCATTAAAGGTTCTTTCTAAAAGATTAGAGATACAAGATGTGACTGTTTACGATAAAAAAGAACTTAATAATTTTAAATCAAAAGTAACTACTTTGAAGAAATCTTATGATAAACAACTTAACAAATCGGATAACGAGTCAGATGAAAAGTCAGAATCTGCATCAACGGAAGTAAACGAACAAGCAGATCAAGCAATGGATCTTTCAAAGATTCAACAGGGAGACTATACGAGTTTACTGGGCGATTGGAGAGAGGTTGCCACATCTAGTAATCATCACGACGGAAATGGTAACACATGGGATTCCCCAGATGGCACCAAACTTTCGGTAACTGAGAACCAACTTGCTAATGAATCCATGAAGCTACAAAGTAAGACATTAACTGATAGTAATGGAAGTTCAGCAATGATATATAAAGTGCAAAATGGATATTTGGCGGCAGATTCTGCGGATCAAATGGCTTCAATATTATGGGGCGTATCTTTTTACCCTAAAGGAGTGGCAATGGCTAACTCAGGAGACGATAAGCCAGCGACCATAGACGATTCGAAAGATCGAATTACTGTCCGAACGAGTAACAATAGTTATTTACAGGTTTTTCAAAAAGTTGACGGAAGCACATCCGTTAAAAAAAGTTCAAATGTGAGTTCTACGGATAAGGCAAAGATGGATATTAATGAAATCAAAACGGGTGACTATGCGACCATTGATGGAACTTGGAAAAATAAACATGGACGTGAAATTAATGTAGGACATGATACCATGAAATTTACGGATATCACTGGATTTAAGCAGGCCGGTGAAGTGAGAAATTTAAAACTAAATATTCCCGAGTTAAACCTAGCAAATGGTAAACCAAAGCTAGCGGGTCTTTATCAAAGTGGAGATGAATTGATGTATAAGCAGCAACTACAATCGACAATAACTGATGGGGCGCTAGAATTAAAAGGTTCAGTTTCTCGTTCTGGCTTATTTGTCTTTTTCTTACCTGCAGGAACAAAAGGTGAACTGGCGGCTGGAGATATCAACAAAGACAAGATAGTGGCCCTTAGTACTCAAGGAGCACTGTCAATGATGGTTACGGAATCGGACGTCTACTATAAAGTTAATTAACATATTTGCCCATCCCCCACAAATATGATAATCTATAAACAATTAATAAACAGGGAGTGTGAAGAACATTGAAAAATACAAATCGTTAATCGAATATCTGTCGGCCAAGCATGGGGCGAAGTGTGTCCTTTTATGCGGGTTGGCTATTCAAACGGTTTGCAATTTCAATTCTTTTTCACATCTCAAAGAACCATTTTTTGATGCGTAACGATTGAAGAGCATATAACTGTATGCTCTTTTTTTGTGGACCCAAGTTGAATGGGCCAATGGTCGACCTCACAAAGAAATGAGGTAATTACCATAGGAACAATACAAATTGAACAATTAAGTTTTCAATATGATGGCCAGTTAGCACCAATATTTAACCGCGTTGATTTACAATTAGACGCGAGTTGGAAGTTAGGGTTAATTGGTAGAAATGGTCGTGGAAAGACGACCTTATTTAGAATTTTACAGAACCAACTGCAGTATAAAGGGAAAATTAGAACCGATTTAGAATTTCAGTATTTCCCTCAAACTGTTGAAAAACCGGAAGAATCCGTCTGGTTAGTTATTAGGCGTGTGACAGGTTTAGAAGATTACGATCAGTGGCAGATTTTAATTGAATTAGATAAGTTAGGTTTGCCTGAAAGTATTCTAGCAGAACCGTTTAACCAGTTAAGTCCGGGGCAACAAACGAAGATATTATTGGCTAGTTTGTTTGTGGGAGAAGGAAAGTTTCAACTAATTGACGAACCAACGAATCATTTAGATGAAGCTGGACGCCAGGTTATTTCTGACTATTTATGGCAAAAATCAGGTTTTATCTTAATTAGCCATGACCGGTATTTTTTAAACGCCATTATAGACCATGTTATCTCCATTGACCGAGCTAAGATTAGCCAGTTTAAAGGAAATTATCGAACATGGGATGAAGAAAATACGGCACGTAACAACTGGGAGCTCAATGAAAAAGAAAAATTACAGCGCGATATTAAACGGTTAGAAAGCGCATCGCAGAAAAAAACGGGTTGGGCTAATCAAACGGAAGCCAAAGTCTCTAGTGCAGTCGACCGTGGATTTATTAGTCACAAGTCGGCAAAATCAATGAAACGTGCATTAAGTATCAAAAAAAGAGCCAATAAGGCAGTGGAAGAAAAACAGTCGCTCCTTAAGAATATCGATGTGGCAGAACCTTTAACCTTGAATTTTGAGCGTATCTCGTCAGAAAAATCATTATTAGAAATTATTGATTTCTCGGCATTCCGAAAGGAAGTGGCAGTCAATCATCCCGTCTCTTTTAAAGTAAAATCAACGGAGCGACTTGTTATTCAAGGTGAGAATGGATCCGGAAAATCTAGCGTTATTTCCGCCATTTTGGGTCATTTAGATTATCAAGGGCAACGGCAACTGGCAGCGCCTTTAAAAGTCAGTTGGTTGCCGCAAGATTTTGATGGACTATCTGGTTCATTACAAGATTTTGCCGCAGAAAAGGCTGTTTCATATTCGTTATTATTAGATATGTTAAGAAAATTAGGCTTCGAACGGGATGAATTTACGAAAGATATCAGCCAAATGAGTATGGGGCAGAAGCGAAAAGTTGCGTTAAGTCGCTCCTTAGTTGAACCGGCCAATTTATATATTTGGGATGAACCACTTAATTATTTGGACGTCATCACGCGACAACAAATTCAAGATGTCATTATGACTTTTCAACCACCAATGTTAATCATTGATCACGATAAGGAATTTGTTGAGGCGGTAGGGACAAAATTTATTGAAATTAAACGACGTATTTGAAAGCTAAACCTTAGCTATTTAACGCTTCTATTGATATAAAGTGAGTCATAATGATATACTGTTACAAGCATCGTTATTTGATTGTATGTCAGTAAGTAATGCATACAAAATTGAAAGAGACCTAGAAGTTGATGATTCAAGAATCGACTTTATTTGAAGGCATTTATTCAGTAGATGAATCTTTAACTTTGAAAAAATTGTTAATTACGAGAGCAAGGAGGACACACCAATGGCTGATAAAGCAAAGACAGACAGAGAAAAAATGTTAGAAATTATTAAAAAGAAACAAACTGACGGTGGCAACTTCAACAAGAAGGCAACTGCTCGAAATGATCGCACTAAAATGCGTAAAGGTCCTAAAATATTTAAATAGTCGTAGGGAGAATAGTTCAGATAATATCTGGGCTATTTTTTTGCAATAAATTTAGGTGTAATCGATAGTTAGGTTGATGCCAATATGATAAACTTAGCCCATCTAAATACGTCAAGGAGACCCTAATGAAAACAGATAAAGACATAATTAAAGTGCTTAACCGGTTATCAGACCATTATGGCCCACAATACTGGTGGTCAAATGAAAATCCAATTTCTGATTGGGTGACGATGATTCTTATCCAACAATCTACTGGTGTCAATGTGGAGAAGGCCATGGTTAAACTAGACGGTTATTTAACGGTTGAGCAACTTCAGTCAATGGACATTGAAGACTTGCAAGAGCGCATTCGATCGGCAGGATTTTACAAACAAAAAAGTGCCTATATTAAAAATTTAATTAACTGGTTTGCTGGACACGGAGCAGATTTTACTGGTTTTGAAGAAATAACGACGATAGATTTACGTCAAGAATTATTGGCAATTAAAGGTATTGGGCCCGAAACGGCAGACGATATTTTATTGTATACATTTGGCCGCAATGTCTTCATCGCAGATCAATACGCAATGCGGTTATTTGGTCGCTTAGGTTTTGGAGAATATAAATCTTACAAAAAAATGCAAGCTGATTTTACGGAGGCTGCTGAAAAGGTCCCACTAAACCTGTGTCGTGAATGGCATGCGGTGATTGATGAACATGGTAAAGCCTTTCGGAAAAATAAAAATTTGGACGAAAGCTGGTTACTTGCGGATTAGAAAGTTAGGCTACTTTAGTAGTCTTATTTTTTTGTCACTAATCGTACGTCGGTCATTTTGACATCCCTCGTAGAAACAATTATACTTCAAATATGAAAGCGTTTTAAAAAGACTAATGGGGGTTAAATAAAATGATTCCAGAGATTGAATGGTTAGATACACCAGCAGTTTTCCGAGAGGGCCAGTTACCGGCTCATAGTGATCACCGTTACTACGCTACGGAAGCTGAGATGGCACTACAGAAAAGTTCATTTGAACAATCTTTGAACGGAACATGGCAATTTAGTTATAGTCCAAATGCAGCAAGCCGGCCAAAAAATTTCTTTCAGACAGATTTTGATGCGGAACAATTCGATCAAATTACGGTACCGCAGCATATCGAATTGGCGGGTTATGATCAATTCCATTATATAAATACGATGTATCCGTGGGAAGGTCATGAATATCGACGACCTGCTTTTTCGGAATTTAATCAGGATCATTTCACAGGGATGTTTAGCGCGGCAGAATACAATCCGGTCGGTTCGTATTTGCAGCATTTTGATTTGGATCCCGCACTGCAAAACAAACGCGTTATTATTCGTTTCTTGGGAGTCGAACAGGCAATGTATGTTTGGTTAAATGGTCACTTCTTAGGTTATGCAGAAGATAGTTTTACACCATCCGAATTTGATTTGACGCCTTATTTAAAAGCGGAAGATAACCATTTAGCGGTGGAGGTTCATAAACGAAGTTCTGCAGCTTTTATTGAAGATCAAGACTTTTTCCGTTTCTTCGGAATTTTCCGAGATGTGACTTTATTAGCGCAACCGGAAACACATTTAGATGACTTATGGGTTATTCCTGAATATGATGTTAACCAACAAACGGGACAATTAAATTTACAGCTGCATTTTAGTGGCGAAACACGACGAGTACGCGTCACTTTTAAAGGCCAAGAAAATCTGTTATTTAGTGATGATTTAACGAGTGCGCCAACCGTTGAGCAACACTACGATTTGGAACAACCAGTTGTTGCTTGGCAAAATGAACGCCCTTATTTATATACGTTACAATTAGAAATTATGAATAATGAGGGCCAAGTTATTGAGGTGATTCAACAGTTAGTTGGTTTTCGGAAAATTGAGATTAAAGATCGTGTAATGTTGTTGAATGGTGAACGTCTAATTATTAATGGTGTTAACCGACACGAATGGAATCCTAAAACGGGACGGACAATTTCTGATGCTGATGAGGCATGGGATGTTGACGCCATGTTGCGTAATAACATTAATGCAGTCCGGACATCACATTACCCGGATCGGTTATCTTTCTATGATCGTTGTGACCAAGCCGGCATTTATATGATGGCTGAAACAAACTTGGAATCACATGGCTCGTGGCAGAAAATGGGCGCGGTTGAACCTTCTTGGAATGTTCCTGGTTCAATGAATGAGTGGGAACCAGCCGTTTTAGACCGTGCCAAAAGTAATTTTGAACTTTTTAAAAACCATCCTTCAGTCTTGTTCTGGTCGTTAGGTAATGAATCTTATGCCGGTAGCGTGTTGGAAAAAATGAATGCCTACTATAAACAACAAGATGCAACACGTTTAGTTCATTACGAAGGTGTTTTCCGTGCGACTGAGTATAAGGACACGATTTCGGATGTTGAAAGTCGGATGTATGCAACGCCAGATGAAATTAAAGCTTATTTAGACGACTCACCAAAGAAACCATTTATTTTGTGCGAATATATGCATGATATGGGAAATTCACTAGGCGGAATGAAATCATATATTGATTTATTGCAGCAGTATGAGTCATACCAAGGCGGGTTTATTTGGGACTTTATTGATCAAGGACTATTGGTTGAAGACCCAGTAACGGGACAATCTGAGTTACGTTATGGTGGCGATTTTGATGATCGGCCATCTGATTACGAATTCTCGGGTGATGGACTTGTTTTTGCAACGCGTGAAGAAAAACCAGCAATGCAGGAGGTAAAATACTACTATGGCACAGACAAATAAGCAGTTAGCCGTAATTTATGGGGATGTGACGCTTGGGTTGAAAGGAGACGATTTCCATTATATCTTCTCTTATCAAACGGGTGGTCCAGAATCTTTTAGAATTCAAGGCAAAGAGTGGCTTTATCGTTCACCTAAACCAACTTTTTGGCGAGCGACTACTGATAATGATCGCGGTAATAAGTTTCCAGTGAAATCCGCAATGTGGTTGGGCGCTGATCAGTTTAGTCATAATCAATCAGTGTCTGTTGCCATTAACGGACAAGCGATTGAATTACCCATTGCGCCTGAAAATAATCGTTATACTGACCATGAAGTCGCCGAAAAAGTTGAGATAAGCTATACTTATCTTACGACGACCGTGCCAGAAACGCAGGTGACAGTGACTTATACGGTTGAGCCAACCGGTAAGATGAATGTCGCAGTTGCTTATAAAGGACAAAAAGGATTACCATCTTTACCTGTCTTTGGGTTACGGTTTATTATGCCAACGACGGCAACGCGTTTTACTTATCAAGCCCTTTCTGGTGAAACGTATCCGGATCGCATGGCAGGCGGCATAGCAGGTCAATACGACGTTCAAGGGTTACCGGTAACGCCTTATTTGGTACCACAAGATTGTGGAATGCATATGCAAACGGATTGGGTGACCGTCTATCGTCAGGCAGTTCTAGATAATCGTATTCGACAAGTACCAGAAACCGGACTGAAATTCAGTGCGGTCAATCAACCTATTGCGTTTTCATGCTTGCCTTATACGGCTGAAGAATTAGAAAATGCGACCCATCATAGTGAATTGCCAGCCAAACATCGAACTGTTCTATCTATTCTTGGCGCCGTTCGAGGCGTGGGTGGTATTGATAGTTGGGGCAGTGATGTTGAGTCTGACTATCAAATTGATGCGGAGAAGGATATTGAGTATCAGTTTGATATTTCATTTTAGAGGAGCCTTTTTTTCTAAATAGATTGAAAAAGTATAATAATCACCCCAAAGAACCTTCCAACCAGAAGGTTCTTTTTTTATTGACTTCAAATAAAAAGAATTATATTATGAAGTTAACTTCACATGAAGTTCATTTCATACTGAGAGGTAACAAACATGCAAAATAAAATTAAACAATACAGGACGCAACTTGATTTAACGCAGGAACAGTTGGCTGAAAAAGTCCAGGTCTCAAGTCGGACCATCATTTCGCTTGAAAAAGGGAAATATAAACCGTCGATTATGTTGGCTTATCGATTGAGTTTATTATTCGATTGTCGAATTGAAGACTTATTTCAGCTAAAAGAAAACTTAGCATTGGAGGAAAGTTAAGATGAAAATTTATAGTTATCGTCATTTTTTTACCGGAATATTCTTTACAATTATTGGGATTTCAACAATTTGGACAACGAATTTAACCTTTACGGATACTTTTGATTGGTTAGAACTAGGGAAATCACTCTTCTTTATTATTTGTTCTTTTTTGATTGCGAGTTACCAATTCTATATCACTTTTTCCAAAAAGGGATTGAAGGAACATGACCTTGAGGAAAAAGATGAACGTAATCAGTTAATTGATAAATCAGTCGATGCCATGATTGGCAAAATTGCGTATAACATGATTTTTGTTTTATCGTTATTATTCATTATTTTATGGGCAATTTTTAAAATCGGAACACTTTTATGGATTGGGGCGGCATTCTCAGTCTTGTATACGACGTTGTTATTTATTTCATTCGCAGTAGTTGTCCACTATGAAAAGAAATTTTAGTTGTAATTTAAGATGTTCTTTTCAATTTGAAAAGGCATCTTTTTAATTCCGAAAAAATAACCTATGCTATAATTTACGTATTAGAGAATTATCTGTGAAAATGAGCAAAGAGAAAGGACCATATGAATCCACAATCAGTTTTAAAAGAAAAATTTGGGTACGATAATTTTCGTCAAGGCCAACAAGAAGTCATCGACGGTATCCTAGCCGGTGAAGATGTCTTAGCGATTATGCCAACGGGTGGCGGAAAGTCACTCTGTTACCAGATTCCGGCACTTATCTTGGATGGATTAACGTTAGTTATTTCACCATTAATCTCATTAATGAAAGATCAAGTTGATGCCTTGAATGAAAATGGGATTGCGGCAACGTTTATTAATAGCACGTTAGATTATATGGAAGTTCGTGAACGCTTCAATCAAGCTGCGCGTGGTGAAGTGAAGTTACTTTATGTGTCACCTGAACGACTGGATTCTGATGGATTTATGGCCGACTTATCACAATTAAAAATTGATCTTGTAGCCATTGATGAGGCCCATTGTATCTCACAATGGGGGCACGATTTTCGTCCCAGCTACTTGCGGCTGACAGAAACAATTCAACGGTTGAATTCGAATCCGACTATTATTGCGTTGACGGCTACAGCAACGTCACAAGTGGCCGCAGATATCATGCAACGACTTGCGATTGTACATGAAGTCAAAACGGGATTTTCTCGTGAAAATTTAGCCTTTCAAGTGGTTAAAAATCAAAATAGTGACCGCTTCTTACTTGATTATTTGAAAGCGCAAAAGCAACAATCTGGTATTATTTACGCTAGTACACGAAAAGAAGTTGAACGGTTAACGAAATTAATTAAAAAGGCCAAAATTAAAGTGGCAATGTATCATGGTGGTATGAAGGAAGACGAACGCCGTCAGAATCAGGAAGACTTCTTGTATGATCGTGTACAAGTCATGATTGCGACTAATGCTTTTGGAATGGGTATTGATAAAAGTAATGTTAGATTTGTGATTCATGCTCAGATTCCGGGAAGTTTGGAAGCTTATTACCAAGAAGCTGGACGCGCGGGTCGAGATGGGTTACCCAGTGAAGCCGTTTTGCTCTTTAATTTAAAAGATGTACAGATTCAACATTTCTTTATTGATCAGTCTGAGATGGATGAAATTAATAAAAAACATGAATATCTAAAATTGCAAGAAATGACGCAATATGCGAATACGCAGCAATGTTTACAACAGACAATCGTGAATTATTTTGGCGATGAAGCGCCTGAGTGTGGTCGCTGCAGTAATTGTCTGGACACACGGGATGCGCAAGATATTTCAATTGACGCCCAGAAAGTGTTATCGTGCGTAAAACGTATGGATGAACATTTTGGTAAAGGCTTGGTCGCCCAGGTTTTAACTGGATCGAAGGTACAAAAGGTCATGCAATTCAGATTTGATGAGTTGCCCACTTATGGTTTGATGAAAGATCGCTCGCAAAAAGAAGTTTCGGGATTAATCGATTATTTGGTGGCATCGGGATTCTTACAGGCCTCAAGCGGACAATATCCCGTCTTACAGCTTGCTGCTGATGGTGTTGGGGTTTTGAAAGGCGAGACAAAAGTTACCCGTAAAATGGCCGTTAAAGTACGACAGGCATTACCGGAAGATAACGAATTATTTGAAGAATTGAGACAATTACGTCGTGAATTGGCGGAAGACCAAGGCGTACCGCCATTTGTTATTTTCTCTGATAAAACGTTATATTCAATGTGTGAAATTATGCCGGAAACCTTAACAGAAATGTTAGACGTTAAAGGTGTCGGTGAAAGTAAATTAGAAAAATACGGCGAGTTATTCTTAGATATTTTAAACGCAGAAGATTAAATTCTTGAAGGAGAGTTCACATGACAATTTATGAGTATTGGCAAGCATTTAAAAAGGCAAACAATATTGAACATGATAACTACGATGCATGGGCATTTGGTGCCACTAAAAAAACGTCGCTAGAGTTGGGCCAATTAGTACTGGACGGTCTTAAAACAGCAACGTCATCAGCTTATGGTCTATATTTTGATGAAGAACCAATACCTAAAGTTGGCGATTATAACGTTATTGTCGACTACAAAGACAATCCGATGGCTATCACGAAAACAACTAAAGTCTACACGACACCATACAACGAGGTCACGGAAGCGCATGCTTTTCTTGAAGGGGAAGGTGACCGGACATTAGCTTATTGGCGTAGTGTTCATCAACCTTTTTTTGAAGAAGATTTAGAGAGCGTCAATAAGACATTTGACGAAACAATGCCCGTCTTATGTGAAGAATTTGAATTGGTTTTTCCAACCGTAACAACGGAGGCATAAAAATGAAAATTGAACATATTGGTTTGTGGGTAGCAGATCTCGAAAGCATGCGTGATTTCTACGTGACAAATTTTAACGCTACTTTAGGTGAACGTTATGATAATGTCACTAAAGGATTCTCTTCATATTTTATGAGCTTTCCGGACGGTCAAGCCCGGTTAGAGATTATGACAAGAACGGACGTTACAACGCGTTATCCGACTGGTCATGGCTACGCGCATCTTGCATTTTCCGTTGGCAGTCATACAATTGTTGACCAAATGGTCGTTGATTTCAAGGTTGCTGGGATAGAGGTAGTTGGTGAGCCTCGGACAACTGGGGATGGCTACTATGAAGCTGTAATCCTAGACCCTGAAGGTAATCAAATTGAACTTGTCGGTTAAGTAAAAGGCGCTCAGTTATTGAGCGTTATTTTTTTGGTTAAAATTAAATTGGTACTTAACAAGTAAGTCATTTATAATTAAATGAAAGCGATTTAAAAGAAACGGAGAACACTCATGAATTTTGGTATAATTGGTTATGGTAATATTGCGAAGCGTTTTTTCAACAGTATACAATACACAGAAAATGGACGAGTAACGGCAATTGGATCGAAATCATTAGCCACTAACGACCAATTCAAAATGGATAATCCTAATATAACTGTTTATGATTCTTATCAGGCTGTTTTAGAGGACGATACGATTGATGGTGTCTATATTGCGTTACCGCACATGATGCACAAAGAGTGGTCGCTAAAAGCGTTAGCGTTAAAGATACCCGTCTTTTGTGAAAAACCAGCCGTTTTAACAACGGCTGATATGAAAGAAATTGAGTTTGCCTCGGTGCAAAATAAAACATTATTTATGGAAGCATTTAAGACGAAATTTAATGCGGGGATGGATCATTTAAAAAAGGACTTAGATTTAATTGGACCCATTCAAACGTTGTCGGCTAATTTTTGTTCAAATGCTATCCCGGAACAAAAACCAACCTCATATTTACTACAAAAAGGTCAAGGTGGGGCTTTAAATGATATTGGTACGTATCCAATTGGGTTCGTATTAGATATTGTGGCGGCTCCAATTCGAAAAATTAATCCTACAATGGAAATGCGCAATGGGATTGATGAAAGTTTTTCGGCAACTATTTATTTTGAAAATGGCGTGCAGGCATTTATCGAAGGGGCCATTAATGAAGCTAAAGAACGAGTTGCCATTATTTCAGGGCAACGGGGCCAAATCACAATTCCGATGTATAACAGAATTGAAGATTATACGATTGCGCTGACGAATAGGCAAAAAATTGATCGTCATTATTTTATTGCTGGGGATGATATGACGCTTGAAATTCAGGCTTTTATTGATTTGGTGGAAGTTGGGGCGAGCGAATCTCACAGACATAGTTTGCAAGATACATTTGATATTATTCAAGTGATTGAGAAGATTAGACAAGATAAATGATGATAAAATACCTTTTGACAGCGCTTTCTTAATTTGGTATACTTGTCTTGTCAAATAAGGGCTGTAACTGATTAGATCAGGCGTTACCTATTGATAACTACTTTTTGTGGTTATTAATGGGTAATTTTTTTTGAAAAAATGAGTATCAGCTTGTTTTGACGGCAACATGGTACATAAGAACGACAAAAAAACTTTGAAGGAGCGTAATGATATGTATAAAACAGATTATCCAAAAGGGTTTAAAGATGGTTTCTTATGGGGTGGCGCAACGGCCGCTAACCAAGTTGAAGGTGGCTGGAATTTAGATGGAAAAGGGATGACGACTGCTGAAGTTATTCGGAAATCTGAAAAAAGAACTGAAATGAATTTGGGTTCTGTCACAATGAAAGCTATTGAAGAAGCGATGGCTGATACGACCACTGACCATTATCCAAAACGTCGTGGTATTGATTTTTACCATAATTATAAAGAAGATATAAAATTATTCGCAGAAATGGGATTCAAATCATACCGAATGTCGATGGCATGGGCACGTATTTTCCCTAAGGGTAACGAAACAGAACCAAATGAAGAAGGATTGGCTTTTTATGACCGTGTCTTTGATGAATTAGCAAAATATGATATTGAACCCGTTGTGACATTATCACATTATGAGATGCCGCTCGACTTGACGATTAAACAAAATGGATGGGCAAGTCGTGATACAATCACAAGTTTTACACGTTACACGGATGTTGTCCTTAAACGTTACAAAGATAAAGTGAGGTATTGGCTTACTTTTAATGAAATAAACGTTAGCTCATTTGGGTTTATGGAAACAGGCGCCGTAGATAGTGAATTAACGGAAAAGGAACAATTACAAATTCGTTATCAGGCAGTTCATCATCAATTTATTGCTAGTGCATTGGTCGTTGAACAAGCACGGAAAATTAATCCTAATTTTGAGGTGGGATGTATGCTTGCGAGAATGCAAACTTATCCCTCAACGCCAAATCCGGCAGATGTTCGGGCTGCTCAAAAAAATGATGATTTAAACTTATTCTTCACGGATGTTCAGGTCCGTGGTGAATATCCAGAATACATGAACCGTTACTTCAAAGAAAACGACGTACATATTTCAATGGAACCTGGGGATGAGGCAATCCTTAAAATGGGAACAGTGTCCTATCTTAGTTTTAGTTACTATATGTCAATGGTCACGTCGGCTGGCAAAACAGGTGATACGTCGTTGGGAAACATGATTAATGGTGAAAAGAATCCATACTTAGAAACAAGTGACTGGGGTTGGCAAATTGACCCAGTCGGGTTACGAATTACGTTGAATGCAATGTGGGATCGTTACCGAGTGCCATTATTTATCGTTGAAAATGGGATTGGCGCTCTTGATAAGTTGGGCGCGGACGGTAAAGTTCACGACGACTACCGAATTAAATACCTTGAAGAACATATTATCCAAATGAAAGAGGCAGTCATGGATGGCGTCGATTTAATGGGTTACACCATGTGGGGTTGTATTGATTTGATTAGTGCATCGACTTCCGAAATGAGTAAACGCTATGGATTCATTTATGTGGATCAAGATGACGACGGTAATGGCTCATTGAAACGTTACAAGAAGGATAGTTTTGATTGGTATAAGCAAGTCATTGAAGCCAATGGTCAAAATATTTAAAGACAGATTTTATCCGACGAAAAGGGGAAATATAATGAATTTAAATGATATCAAAGATGGGCTAGTTGTTTCTTGCCAGGCGCTTGAAAATGAACCGTTATACAGTTCATTCATTATGGGGAAAATGGCTCTGGCAGCAGAACAAGGTGGTGCTGTCGGGATTCGTGCCAATTCAGTCGCCGACATTTTAGAAATTAAAAAACAGGTGAATTTGCCGTTAATTGGAATTATAAAACGAGACTATCCTGATTCAGAAGTTTATATCACGGCGACCATGAAGGAAGTAGATGAGTTACTGACAACGGATGCCGAAATTATTGCGATGGACGCAACTATTCGAGACCGTCCAAATCATGAAGCCGTTAGTGATTTAGTCAGCAAAATTCATGCGGAAAATAGACTAGTTATGGCAGATATTTCGACTTACGAAGAAGGTATTATGGCCGAAAAAAATGGCTTTGACATGGTTTCTACTACGCTTTCTGGCTATACAAATTATACGGATGAAAGAGACAGTCCAGATTTTGAATTATTAAAAAAATTGGTTGAAAATCTTAGAATTCCCGTAATCATGGAAGGCCATACAACAACGCCGGAAGAAGTAAAAAAGGCCTTGAATATGGGCGCATTCTCAGCTGTTGTGGGTGGTGTTATAACAAGACCACAACAAATTACGCAACGATTCGTTGATAAAATAAGTTAAGACAAGTGTAAAAATTAAGGGACGCCTTATCAGGGAGCGAGATAATTATGATAAGGTGTCCCTTTGTGTGGATAAAATTTAGAATTTAAGATACATAAAAAATTATATTCATTATTTTTATTATTGGGCTTAGGCGCGTTATGATAGGCATGGACGTTTGTATTATAAATGTCATAAAGTCCCATTTTAAAAGTAATTTTAACAAACGACTATATAAGTGGTATTCTTATACTATGATAAAAACTGAGAGAGAAAAGATGTCAGATGGTGAACCGTATGAGCAGTTTGATCCGGAATTAGTTGAACGAAGAGAACTAATTCGGAGAGAACTGCTGACAATTAACCAACTTGACGATAATAAACAACAGAATACAAATATTAAAGCATTATTGGCTGATTCCGGTGACGACTTTTGGGCCGAAACGGGAATCGAATTTGATTATGGATTTAATATTCATATCGGAAATCACTTTTATGCGAACTACCATTTAACGATGTTGGACACTTGTCCGATCACGATTGGTGATCATTGTTACATTGGTCCAGACGTTGGCTTCTACACACCAGTACATCCCTTATCCGCAAAATTACGTAACGCGGATGTCGAAATGGGTAAACCAATTACGGTTGGCGATAGTGTCTGGATGGGTGGACACGTCACGATTTTACCAGGCGTTACGCTTGGTGACCGTGTCGTAGTTGGCGCCGGATCAGTAGTAACAAAGTCGTTCGGTGATGATCTCGTAATTGCGGGTAACCCAGCACGAATTATTCGTTATCTAGATGATAATGGAGACGTGAGCCCAGGTTAGCGATTCGATAGAATATTAACTATTAATTAACGTTATGAGTATTTGTATAAGATGGCAAGCTAACAAGCACGCTGTGCAGATATCCCTAGTGGAGAAACTGTACCAGTGTGTTTTTTTTGTGCAAATAAAAGTGAAGTTGTTGGAATGAGTGCGAGGCGCACTCTAAATTTAGGAGGAATTTTTTATTTTAGAAAAACAAAATATCGATAAAAAAATGTTTGTACCAACTGTGGCACTATTTATTTTAGTGTCAGTCGGATTATTGCTTGGTGGCTCAGGTTTGAAGCTAGCATTGGGTTCTGCGATGGACGCCATTACGGCTCATCTGAGTTGGGTTTATCTTGGCATATATATTCTTAATTTTGTTTTCTTTTTATATATTGCCTTGAGTCATTACGGTAGAATAACCCTCGGTAATAAAGGCGAAAAGCCCGCATACAATGATTTTAAATGGGGAAGTATGGTTTTTGCGACTGCCATTGATGCTAGTATTTTGATGCTTAGCATGGTCGATCCACTTCGTTACGTGCAACAACCATTGTTTGGCGCTAAAGCGATGTCACCTGTTAATTATCAAAATGCACATATGATGGGCCAATTTGATTGGGGTCCAATGGCTTGGATGATGTTTGCGTCATCGGCCGTAATTATTTCGTACGTTATGTATGTAAAAAAAGTAAAAGTGATGTGTGTCAGTGATGTCATCCCCATGTTAAAAGGGGACCAAGCTTATAAAAAAATCTTACGTAAAATTGTTGATTTTCTAGTTGTCTTTGGCATTATGGGCGGTGTTGGCTCATCAGTCGGAATGGAAATCCCAGTATTGTCACGAATTATCGCAACATTAACGGGTGTTCCAGATACAATTTTGTTGAAATTAGCCTTGTTTGTAGTCTTGTTTTCTATTTTTACGTTAACAATGTTCAAGGGAATTAAGGGCGGAATTGATCGATTAAGTTCAGCGCATATCTGGACGGCAATTGGGTTCTTATTAATTGTTTTATTAGTAGGTCCAACGCTATATATTTTAAAATCAGAAGGACATAGCCTTGTACTGATGGTGACACAATTTGTCGCAATGAGTACAGGGACTGCATCAGGATTGGGCCATGCGGTTGATCCTGTTAAATCAGAAACTATTTTTTATTGGGGTTGGTGGTTGACGTTCATGCCATTTATGGGCTTGTTCATTGCTAGAATTTCACGTGGTCGAACAATTCGCCAAGTGATTTTAGGGATGCTGGCATATGGCGCATTAGGTTGTATGAGTTTCTATGCAATCTTAGGTGGCTACTCACTTTATCTTCAGCAAAGTGGAGCTGTTGACCTTATTCATACCTTGAATGTTTACGGGCAGGCCGCAGCAATCGCGCAAGTCATTTCGACATTGCCCTTTAAATATGTCATGTTAGTTATATACGCAATTTCCTGCTTTATTTTCTTAGCAACCACAATTTCTTCGTCAGCGTACATTGTGTCGGCATTTACCAGTACAAAACTTGGACCAGCGCAACAACCAAGTTTATTTAATCGCTTGGTTTGGATGGCAATTTTTATGTTATTCTCATTCGGGATCGTCTTCGTCGGCGGTTTCAAAACCATTCAAGCGATTTGTTTAATGGCCGGATTCCCGCTGATTTTTGTATCATTATTGTTAATTATTTCAACATGGCAATATTTGGCACATGATCATTCAACGGAAAGCGTCCATACTTCATTTATGAAGATGATTGGAAAAGCAGTTAAAAAGAATATCGCTGCGCAACAACATGTGATACACGATATGATTCATTAAGTAGATAAGAATAAAGGCTATTTCTGATGGAATTGACGGATGAATAATTCTTTGTTACAGTATTCATAACAAATCAACTAAAAATGAAATGAGTGAACTTTTTGAGCGCCTTAGGTATCTAAACAAACCATAATTGAAGCAACAAACAGAACTATTACTAATTGTTTTATTTGTTGTACCCATTATTTAAGTTTGAGATATCTGTTATTTATAGGCGCAATTAACTATTTCTAAATAGAAATGGTCAATTTAGAGAATTTTATTTGACTATAATCCAGAATATTAAATGAAGAGATTGGGAAATATTTCCCGATCTCTTTTTATTTTGAGTTGATTTGTTAAAACGGATATCTCTTTAACAGAAAGAGAGAACACAATGAAAAAGCAAGCAATTGAACAAACCCAATTTAACGAAGTTAGGAATCGCGTCAGCGAGTACGCGAGAAGTAACACAGTTAAAGAAAGAATTGAGACATTTGAACCATCAAGTAACTTAGACGAAGTTTTATTGTTCCAAAAAGAAACAGGAGAAGGCGTATCACTAGTAGAAAGTCAAAAAAGTATTCCGTCAATGGCGAGTGAAAAAATCGATCGGTTATTTCAAAAAATTGAAGATGGATATGTACTAGGGGTAAAAGAGTTACTAGAAATATCTGGATTTTTAAGAACGATTCGAAAGATAAAACGTTATTTTCAAGAGAACAAGAAGTCGGCACCAACCCTGTATGAATACTCAGTGGCGTTACAGAGTTTCCGACATATAGAAGAGGCAATAAATATATCTATCAAAAATAATTTAGTTACATCTGAAGCTTCAAGGGAATTGAAAAAAACGCGTCAAAACATAATCCGTTATGATAGTAATATTAGAGATAAGATGCACAAATTTATTACTAGCTCGACCAATAAATTTAAAATACAAGAATTTATGGTTATTGAACGAGATGGTGTCCTAACAGTACCTGTCAAAAGTGCCTTTAAGAACAGTATTAAAGGCAGAATAGTTGCTGAATCTGGAAAAGGGTCAACAGCTTTTCTCCAGCCTGAAGCAACTATAGAACTGAGCAGGAAATTACAAATGTTTCAAGCGGAAGAAAGTACCATTGTTTATCAAATATTAGCTAATCTAACGGAAGAAGTTGCTGTAGAACTTAAGAAATTAAAAGAAACAAATGAAATTGTTTTATCACTTGAAATGATAATCGCTAAATCAAAATACAGTGTTGAAATAAATGGTCGGAGAGTAAACATTAATGACCAGGGGAGGATTAACCTGATTGAAGCCAAGCATCCTTTATTAGATAACGTGGCAGTTCCATTATCAATTCAAATTGGGGCATTAGAACGAGGCTTAGTCATTACTGGTTCTAATTCTGGTGGAAAAACGGTCGTGCTTAAAACAATCGGGTTACTCACTTTCATGACGATGATGGGGCTCTTTATTCCCGCAGATACGACCAGTGAAATCAGTATTTTCGAACACATACTAGTTGATATTGGGGACTATCAAGATTTTGACAATGCGTTAAGTACTTTTTCAGGACATATAAATAATATGAGAGCCATTTTAGAAGTTGCTAATAATCGTTCATTAGTACTAGTTGATGAGATTGGAAGTGGAACTGATCCAAGCGAAGGTGCCGCCATAGCCATAGCAATTTTGGAAACATTAACGGAAAAAGGCGCTCTTGTTTTAGCTACTACTCATTACGGAGAAATTAAAGAATTCGCCGTAAAAGATGAGCTCTTCCTAACTGCCGCAATGGCATTTGATCGAGAAACGTTGCAACCTCTATATCGGCTATTAATGAACGAAGTAGGCGAGAGTAACGGTCTATTCGTCGCTCGTAAAATGAAACTAGATGAGTCAGTCATCAATAGGGCAGCTAAATATTTAGAATTATTTAAAACGTCATGAGAGATAAGATGAGGGTAAACTTTTAATGAGGTGAAAAGGAAATTAGAATTTTTTTAAATAGACATGGTTTAAACGAGACTGTTTCGGTATGGTCCGTATTCAAAAAGGTCTGATATTCTAGGTGATTAATTACTGCTTAAATGTGAGTGGTAATTGGTTGCCTATTTTTATTTAAGTTGAATTTTAGTTATCTTGGAATAAACTGTAATGTCGATGAAAATATTGGTATAATTCACTTATAATTACTTACGCTCTGCGACAACGTAAGTTCGGAGGAGAGGCGATATTATGGCCGAAAGTGAAGCACAACTTGAAGAACGTTTTATTGGGTATCTAGAAAAATTAAATTATAAACGAGTCGAATTACGTTCGCTTGATGAAATGATTGCACATTTTAGAGCAATATTAAATCAACGTAACGCTGATAAATTAAATGGGAAATTATTAACGGATGGCGAATTTTCACGAATCATGTCGAAGTTAACAAGCGGGAACGCGTACGCAACTGCACATATCTTAAGAGATCAAACATTAACGATCCAAAGGGATGATACTAATGAACCAACGTTGTATCTGAACTATTTTGATACGAAAAATGCGGATAAAAATATTTATGAGGTTACAAATCAAGTAACTGTGATGGGTGTTAATGAACACGAAAACCGATATGATGTAACGATTTTGGTTAATGGATTACCACTTGTTCAAGTTGAATTGAAAAAACGTGGTGTTGAGAATCACCAAGCCTTCAATCAAATTGGACGTTATCGACAGGTTTCTTATCAAAATCTTTTCAGATTTATTCAAATTTTTGTGATTTCTAACGGTGTAAATTCACAGTATATGTCTAATACTGACGGTAAGATTAGTGCGGACTTTCTATTTAATTGGACGGATGAGGGAAATCATCGTTTTAATGAAATTCAAGATTTTACGAACTCATTTTTAGAAATTAACCGACTGCATTCAATGATTTCAAAGTACTTTATTTTTGATGAACGAAAAAAAGTCTTGATGGTGATGCGCCCTTATCAAGTATATGCGACAGAGGCGTTAGTGAACCATGCGCTAACAACGAATGAGAATGGGTATATCTGGCATACAACGGGTTCGGGTAAAACCGTGACGTCGTTTAAAGCAGCAACGTTGCTGGCCCAAGAAGAAAGCATTGAAAAAGTTATTTTTATGTTAGATCGCGCTGATTTGAATAAGCAGACGACCGATAATTTTACGGCGTTTTCTGAAGAACTAGATTTATTGAGCGGGACAGAATCGACCTATGACTTAGTTAGACAACTTAAAGGACAAGAGACACAAGTTGTCATTACCACTATTCAAAAAATGAATTATGCAGTTACCCGTCATGAAGCGGGGTTAGCAGCATTAAAAGATAAAAAAGTTGTCTTTATTGTAGATGAAGCTCATCGGACAACTTTTGGTGAACAACAAAAGGCTATTAATGGTTTCTTTTCAGAAGCTCAGTGGTTTGGATTTACTGGAACGCCGAGATTCAAACAGAATCCGGCAGGCGATGGTAGAACAACCGATGATATTTTTACAACAATGCTACATTCGTATCTAATAACGGATGCGATTCGAGATAAAAATGTGTTAGGTTTCCAAATTGACTATATGAGTACGCTTAAAATGGCAAACGCGGTTGATGATGGTGAAAAAGTTGTTGGAATTGATACGCAAGAAGTTTATGAATCTGAAGAGCGTATTGCCGCAGTAACTAAAAATATTTTAGGACAACATCTACAACGGACGCGCAATGGTAAATTTAATGCCTTTTTAACAGTTAAAGATACTAAGTTAGCAGTTGCTTATTATGATGAATTTAACAAGCAACTAGCCGATTCTAAAAAAGACATTAAGGTGGCAACTATATTTACCTGGGCGGCAAATGAGGATGGTAATGAAGATGAGTCAACGCAATCTCATTCACAATTACAAATGGACCGAATTATAGATAATTATAATAAAACGTACCATACGCAGCATTCGACGAATGAGTTCAGAAAGTATGCTGAAGACGTTCAAAATCGCGTGGAAAAAAATGATCCATTAAATCGGATTGATATTTTAATTGTGGTCAACATGATGTTGACTGGATTTGATTCTAAAACTCTGAACACGCTCTACGTCGACAAAAATTTGGAATATCACAATTTAATCCAAGCTTATTCAAGAACAAACCGTGTTTATGATATGAATTTAAAACCATTTGGACAAATTGTTGCTTACCGTAAGTTAAAAGAACAAACGGATGAAGCACTTGAGTTATTTGGTGCAACTAATAGTGTAGGTGCCTTTTTACAGCCACCTTTTAATGACATCAAAGCCGATTATCAAAAAGCAATTGATGAGTTACTTGAATATGTGGGAACACCACAAATGGTTGATGATTTACCGGATGAAGAGGCGCAAAGTAAATTTATTAAACTTTTTAGAACGCTCGCTCGAGTTGAACGAAAAATGGAAGGTTATGCTGAATTTGATTTAGCTAAATCTGGTTCAGAGTTTGGTTTTACTGAACAGGATATGAATGACTATCGTTCAAAATATTTGGATATTTATATTAACCAAGGGGGTCATGATAAGGCCTCAATTCTTGATGAAATCGATTTTGAAATTGATCTTATTGAGGAAAATACAATCAATACAAGATACATCAAAGGGTTAATTGGACAACTTGACTTAGCTGCTCCAGAAGATGAACGTAGAAAGGCAGTTAAAGAATTAATAGATGGAATTAAGAGTTCTAATGATGCTAACCTGTTTTTGAAACGAGACTTATTGATCTCATTTCTTGAAAATGAGGTACCCAGCTTAAGTTCAGATATTAAAATTGAAGATGCGTTGTTAGATTTCTTTGAAGAACAAGAAAAAATTGCTGTTCAAACGTATTCGAAAGAAAATGACGTTCCAGAATCAGCGATTAACGAAACGATTAGTGAATATAAGTTCACTGGTCGAGAGAAGAAAGAGTCGCTGAAAAAAGGAATCGGCGCACCGCTTAAAAATAAACGGAAAATTGAATCGGCATTGAAATTCGCCATTCAAACCGTTAAAAAATTCACTATAGGAGTTTAATTAATGACTGAAAATACGGATACTGTACAGCAACAACAGGCTAACCTACAAAAAGCACTTTGGGCTGCCGCAAACGATTTACGTAGTAATATGGATGCCAGTGAATTTAGGAATTATCTGCTTGGCATGATTTTTTATCGGTATTTATCACAAAAAACAGCAAAATATGTGGACACTTTACTGGAAGATTATCCTGAATTAACAACTTATCAAGAATTGGTTGCGGAAGCTGGGGAAGAAGACGTTCGCGCCGAATTGTTAGATACGCTTGGTTATGTCGTATTACCTGAAGATTTATTTTCTAATATGATTAAAGAAATATCTGCTAATAACTTTTCTGTTGAACATTTAGAAATTGCGGTAAACCGTGTTCAAAGCTCAACAATCGGAACGGATTCAGAACAAGATTTTGACCATCTGTTTGACGACATGGATTTGAGTTCAACTCGTTTGGGTAGTTCGGTAACAGCTAGATCTGGTTTGATTGCGAAAGTAATGCTTTCAATTAATTCAATTGAAACAGACTACGATAATACTCAGATTGACGTTCTTGGGGATGCGTATGAATATTTAATTGGCCAATTTGCGGCAAGTGCTGGTAAAAAAGCTGGTGAATTCTATACACCACAAAAGGTTTCAAGTATCTTAGCTAAATTGGTCACAATGGATAAAAAGAAATTACGTAACGTCTATGATCCAACGGCTGGTTCGGGTTCGTTGTTACTTCGTGTCGGGGATGAAGCCGAAGTTAGCTATTACGCGGGTCAAGAATTGAATGGAACAACTTATAATTTAGCTCGCATGAATCTACTTCTTCATGACGTTTCTTTTGATGACTTCAATATTGAGCAAGGCGATACGTTGGAAAATGATAAATATGGCGATCAAAAATTTGATGCAGTAGTCGCAAATCCACCATATTCAGCTAACTGGAATGCCGATGCATCTAAGAATGATGATCCACGTTTTGGTTCATTTGGTAAATTAGCGCCTAAATCAAAGGCTGATTTTGCCTTTGTTGAAACGATGCTTTACCATTTGTCCGAAGAAGGTACGATGGCTGTAGTCCTACCTCACGGGGTATTATTCCGTGGTGCCGGTGAGGGCTTAATTCGTAAACAAATGATTGAATCAATGAATGTCCTTGATGGTGTAATTGGTTTACCGGCTAATTTGTTCTATGGCACAAGTATCCCAACAACTATTTTAGTATTCAAAAAGAATCGGACTAATGATGATATCTTCTTCATCGATGCGTCAAATGATTTTGAAAAAGCGAAGAATCAAAATAACTTAACTAATGAGCACGTAGATAGGATCATTGCAACATATCAAAAACGTGAAGATGTTGAAAAATATGCGCATAAAGCGGAATTGGCCGAAATTGTGGAAAATGATTTTAACTTAAATATCCCACGTTATGTGGATACTTTTGAAGAAGAAGAACCTATCGACTTAATTCAAGTTAGTAAAGAACTTGTTGATTTGAATGCAGAAATTAAGAAATCAGAGGCAGAATTTCGAGCTATGCTGGATGAATTAGCCATGACCGACGAAACAAAAGACTTGATTGAAGCGACAAAAGAGGTATTCAAATGAGCGATAAAATGACGCCCGAGATACGGTTTAAAGGGTTTTCTGACGATTGGGAACAGCGTAAATTGGGAGATATTCTAAAGGTTAACTCAGGCCGCGATTACAAGCACCTGCACAGTGGAAATATTCCGGTTTACGGAACTGGTGGATACATGTTAAGCGTAGATGACAAACTATCCCAACAAGACGGAATAGGGATTGGCAGAAAAGGTACTATCGATAGACCACAATATCTTAGTGCCCCTTTTTGGACTGTAGATACTTTATTCTATTTAACACCCTTAAACAATCACAAGCTTAACTTTATTCAACAAATTACTTATATAATAAATTGGAAAAAATATTCTGAACAGACTGGCGTTCCAAGTTTATCTAAAAATTCTATTGAAAAAATAGATATTAATGTCCCTGAGATCACTGAACAAACTAAAATTGGGGAATTATTAAGAACGCTAGACACCACTATCGCTCTTCATCAATTTAAGATAAAAAAAATTCAAAAAATAAAACAAGGACTATTACACGTTATTACTCCTAAAAGAGGTCAGTTGATACCTTTTTTACGATTTACAAATTTTTCTTCTTCTTGGGAACAGCGTCAGTTGGACTCTACCGGTGAAATCATTACTGGATCAACCCCATCAACTTTAAAAAGTGAAAATTATTCAACTAATGGGTCACCTTGGGTTACACCAACAGATATTATTTCAAAAACGACAATAAATACCGCTAAAAAACTATCAAAAGTTGGTGAATCAGCTTCAAGAATGGTTCCAGCTAATACCATTTTAGTTACAAGTATTGCAAGTATCGGAAAAAATACAATGTTATTAGTACCCGGTAGTTTTAATCAACAAATAAATGGAATAGTTCCTGACAATAATAATGATTCCTACTTTTTATTAACAATGTCAGAACTTTGGTCACGCACCATGAAATCATTTGCTAGTTCCGGTATTATGCAAATAGTTAATAAATCCGAATTCAGTAAAATGAAATTTCCATTTCCAGATACCAAGGAAGAACAGATGAAAATTGGATACTTGTTTAGGCAACTAGATAATACCATTGCTCTTCATCAAACAAAAATCAAAAAACTCCAACAAATTAAAAAAGCTTACCTTCAAAAAATGTTTATCTAGCGTTATCTTTGAAGTAATCGTTAACCTCCTAAATAATAAAGAAGATGATTTAATCATCAACTATAATTTAGGAGGTTTTTTGTATGGTAAGCAAAAAAAAGAAGGAACAACTGTTTTACGATTATTTTGAAGAATGGGTGGAATTATACAAGGTAGGTGCGGTACGACAGGTTACGTTACAAAAATATCGAATGACAACCCAACGATTAGTCGAACTGGCACCAAAGTTAAAGATGGGTGAATTGAATCGACAACGTTATCAAGAATTATTGAACGAGTATGCGATTACGCATGAACGACAAACAACGATGGATTTTCATCATCAAATAAAAGGATCCATTATGGACGCAGTAGATGAAGGTATTATTGATAAAAATCCAACTAGGAAAGTTATTATTAAAGGACGAGCACCCAGTGAGAAGAAAATAAAATTTCTCAATCAATTTGAAATTCAGGCGTTGTTTCGAGAAATGAACTTGGCTGACGAAATAAATTGGGATTGGTTTATTCTATTAGTTGCGAAAACGGGACTACGCTTTTCTGAAGCACTGGGACTAACGCCTAACGATTTCGATTTTTCGAAACAAAAATTAACCGTGAATAAAACATGGAACTATAAGCGAGCTCACGGCAGATTTCAGGAGACAAAAAATGAATCTTCTAAACGGAAAATTCAAATCGACTGGCAAACGGCCATGCAATTTTCTCAGTTGATTAAGGGATTGGATCCGGATGAACCTATTTTTGTGAAGAGTCGTGTATTTAATTCAACTGTGAACAATCGATTGAAAGTACTTTGTGAAAAAGCTGATAGTCCGGTTATCACAGTTCATGGATTAAGGCATACGCATGCATCATTACTTTTATTTGCGGGAGTATCGATTGCGAGCGTTGCAACAAGGTTAGGTCATTCCAGCATGACGACTACGCAAGAAACTTATTTGCATATTATTCAGGAATTAGAAAACAAGGATAATGATAAAATTATGCAACACCTTGCTTCTTTAATGTAAATGTAAAAATGAAAAAGATTGAATCCAGTTATATTTTCTGAATTCAATCTTTTTTGTGTTAGATAAACATTTTTTGAAGGTAAGCTTTTTTGATTTTTTGGAGTTTATCGATTTTCGTTTGTTGAAGGGTAATCATAATATCCACGTGTTTCAAAAATTTTTTTATTGTTAATTGTTCTTGATTATCTGGAACATTAATTTTTATTTTTGATAGTGTGGGGAATTTCAAATTCCAGGTATCCGATGTTAAACCCTGCGAGTTTTTTTGGAATATCTGTATCATATCATTTCTTTTAAACAGAAATGAGAATAATTCAGCGTCTATTCCTTCCCTTGGCGTAATTACTGTGTATGCGGGGCTTAGTATTCCGTCATAAACGGAGTATCCGCTGGCGCCCTGCCACATGCGCATTGAATTGTACGCAATATCATTTTTTTTAACAATCTTATAATTTGATTTGTTCGAACTAGAATTATCTTTTCTGATTAACTCTGAAGATTTGATTACACCTGAATTTATTGTAACTGAGATTAATTCACCCATGCTACTACGATCAGAACGTTCAGTAAATATCTCTCCTAACTCTCGCTGATTCCAATTGTCCTTGAAGTTAGTGAACCTTAATTGGGGTACGCTCTTATGAGCTGTCGGAAAAAGAGACTGTAGAAAACTTTTTTTCGCTCTCCTAAGCGTAAGAGCCTTCTCCTGATGAAGAGCGATAGTGTTATCTAATTTATTAAATAACGTTCCAATTTGTTCTTGCTCGTCAATTTTAGGAATATATATCATTCTTTTTTTCCAATCAGCTATGTTAAACACAAGTTTTTCAATATCAATCCCATAGGAACTGAGAAAAAACATCTTATACATTTGTGGAAGTTTAGATATTATGGTTAGGAAATTTGTGGTTATATTATCATTTTCGATTGATACGAAGTACTCATTAGATACGATTGCCCCATCTAAATGATCAGGAACTAACCCCGTTGCTCCATGGACGACTTGACGTTTAGATATTAAGAAATCTCCAGAATTTAATTGGTAATAATTTTTTACTAAGATATCTTTTCCCTTAAAAAAGCCTCTAGAAACGATCCCTTCATTTCGTCGTTTCACAGTTACTAGTTGGTAGTTTATATTGTCATACATTTTTATAGGCCGCTTAGTTTCTGTAACGATATCTCCCAGTTTACGCTGTTCCCATGTGTCAAAGTTAAACGTTTCATCGAGTAATCAAAACGTTGTCTACAAAAAAACGCAATACTAATGCCATAAATCAATTTCTATGACATAATAAAAATATACTAACTAAATTAATGGGGTAACCAATATGAACTTTGAAGATGAAATTCCAACAATCACAACGACGGAACTTGAAGCATTACTGTCGGAAAATCCACAGATTATTGACGTTCGTGAAGATTACGAATTTGCCGAAGAACATATTCTGAATGCAATTAATGTCCCACTAGGTGAAATTGATAATTATGAGTTGAATGGTAAAGCATACATCATTTGTCGATCAGGACAACGTAGTGCGCAGGCTGCTGATATTTTGTACGAAAAAGGAAACAACGTGGTCGATGTATACGGAGGAATGCTTAGCTGGCAAGGTCCTACAGTTACAGAGGGGTAAACGGTTTCATGATTTTTATGATTTAAGAACGGAGAGGGGGACATATTACTTGTATGTACCCCTCTATTTACTCTATAATAATTAAAATGAGTGTTTAAGTATTAGAAATTGATGATTATTTGCTTTGTTTTGGGTGGGGACTAAGCGTGAGTAAAATTAGGAGGGTCAAGATGATTGAACTAAGCGGAACTTTTAATAAATTAAATCAGCTGTTGAGCTTATACGGGAAGCAAGACGGGCTTATGGATATTAAGCAACTGGGGACAATTGACATATACTATTTGAACGCGATTGAGCAGTTAAAAAATCCAACAATTGGACGAGTGTCAAAATTGTTGAATCAATCAACACCAAATACGAATTACCATTTAAAAAAGCTAATCATGTTAGGGTTAGTAGTGAAAAAGGCAGATGTTTCAGATAAACGGGTGATTCACCTGGTTGTAACGGATAAATATAAAGAGTTAACGGCTGTTGATAACGATTTTTGGAATCAATTAGAAAGTAAGCTAGAGGAACAAGTAACGGGTAAAGATCTAGCGACTTTTAGACGCGTATTAAAAGAAACAATTAATCAAATTGAAGCAATGGAATAAATTTATAATAATAAATTATTCTGGCAAAAATAGCGTACTTAATTAATAAGCATTAGCTATAATTTAATGGATCGATACCTATGAAGAACGATAATAACATCGTTCTTTTTATTTTTGGCAAAAATGATTTAACGCTTGCGATATAAAAATGAATAGGGTATGATAAGTAAAGAGAAACGAACAGATGTTCTACTATTGAGAGGATGGGTTACTAACTATGGCTAATAGAAGTATTGCAACCGGAGACGGTAAGAGAAAAGACGGTAAAGAACGCGAAGCAGCATTAGAAAAAGCGTTATCAGCAATTACAAAAGAATTCGGACAAGGTGCTATCATGAAGATGGGTGACAAGGCCGATACGAAGATTGATGTTAACTCAACGGGTATTTTATCGTTGGATTACGCATTAGGTGTAGGTGGTTTCCCTAAAGGCCGTATTATTGAAATATACGGACCAGAAAGTTCTGGTAAAACAACGATTGCACTTCATGCAACTGCAGAAGTGCAAAAAAATGGTGGTACAGTGGCTTATATCGATGCTGAAAATGCGATGGATCCTGCATATGCTACAGCATTAGGTGTAGATATTGATGGCTTACTATTATCACAACCAGATACTGGTGAACAAGGATTAGAAATCGCAGACGCCTTGGTATCTAGTGGCGCTGTTGATCTTGTTGTTATTGATTCAGTTGCAGCCCTAGTGCCACGTGCCGAAATTGAAGGCGAAATGGGTGACGCTCATGTTGGTTTACAAGCCCGTATGATGTCGCAAGCACTCCGTAAATTAGCCGGTTCAATTAATAAGACAAGAACAACGGTTATTTTCATTAACCAATTGCGTGAAAAAGTTGGGGTTATGTTTGGTAGCCCTGAAACAACGCCAGGTGGCCGCGCTTTGAAATTTTACGCAACGATCCGTTTAGATGTTCGTCGTCGCGGACAAATTAAAGATGGTACTGATGTCATCGGAAATGAAACAACGATTAAAGTAGTTAAAAACAAAGTCGCACCACCATTTAAGATTGCTGAATTAAACATGATGTATGGTTCAGGTATTTCAGCGACAGCCGATATTTTAGACCTTGCAGTTGAAAATGGGATTGCTGAAAAAGCCGGTTCATGGTTCTCATATCATGGTGAACGTTTAGGTCAAGGTAAACCAAATGTTGTTAATATTTTGGAACAAAAACCTGAAATGTTACATGAAATGGATCAAGAAGTTCGTGCAAAAATATTTGCACCTGAAGAAGAACCTGCTAAAAAAGTTAAAGAAGAAGTAACAGCGCCAAAGAAAACGACTAAAAAAGCAAAAAAAGCTGATGATGATGCCCCAGTATTAGATTCAAAAATCGAAACATTGGATTTACCAGAAGCTTAATAAGATTAAAAAGCAGCCCGCATTTAAAATGTGGGCTGCTTTTTGTTTCTAACTATATGGAAGGATCGATTAAAACGTCGATTAATTTTGCTTGGGTTGGTGTCAAAATGTGACTCGTACGATAAACAAGTGACATTAAAAATTTTGGTTGATCTTGTTCTGATAAGGGTAGTGCAACTAAGTTGTCTGAAGGATCTAGGGCAAGTTCTGTTAAGAATCCAACTCCGATATTTTCGGCAACCATTTTTTTAATAATTTGACTGTCGCTTGTTGTATAAATGATTTTCGGTTTAAAGTGATTCTTAGTAGTTAGTTCTTTAAATGCAATAGGATGAACAAAACCCTCATTTTGCATAATGAATTTTTCGTTACGAAGTTCGGCAAACTTAACGGATTCTCTTGAGGCAAGCGGATGTTCCTTACTGACAATAATCTTAAAATTTTTAGACGCAAAATGCCTAACTATTAGGCGATCATCTTCAATCGGTTCAACTGACCCTAGTAAAGCCATATCCAGGGAACCATTTATTAACTGGTGAAGTAGGACTTGTGAGCCATTTTCTACAGTATCAAGATGGTCCATCAATCCCGTTTTGAAAAGGTTGCCCACAATCTGTGGGAAATAGTAGGTTCCTATAATAGGGGGTAGACCAAAGCGAACGCGTTCATTTTTAAGTTGTTCAATCTCTTGGTTCGCAATTTTCAATTCCCCTAGAATTATATTAACGTGTTCAGCAAATTGTTCTCCGCTAGGCGTGAATAAAACTTGCCGATGTGATTGGTCACGAATGATTAAGGTTGTTTCGAGTTCTGCCTCCAACCGTTTCATAGAAGTTGTAATTGTGGGCTGACTTACTGAAAAATAATTAGCAACTTTTGAAAAATTTCTTAAATTAATTATTTGTTGGTAATATTCTAAATCTCTAATATTCATCATAATCCCCTTGAAATAGGCTTTTTTAATTGTCATATAAATAATATTTATAGTATAGCATATGTTTGACTATAATTTTTAGTGGGGTGTATCCTTGCTCTTGTAAGTAACAGAGAAAACTAAATACAGATAAATAAATGGAGGAATCAATTATGACAAAAGCACAAGATATGTTAAATAACCCATTTGTAAATAAAGGAACAGCTTTTACAATGGAAGAACGTCGTGAATTAGGACTTGTTGGTATGTTGCCAGCCCAAGTTCAAACAATCGAAGAACAAGCTACACAAAATTATGCACAATATTTAAGTAAAGAATCAGGTCTTGAAAAACGCCATTTCTTAATGGAATTATTCAACGAAAACCGCACGTTATTCTTCTATTTAATGGGACAGCATGTTGCTGAATTCATGCCCGTTGTTTATGATCCAGTTGTTGCTGACTCAATCGAACAATACAATGAAATCTACGTTAACCCACAAAATGCTGCCTTCTTATCAATCGATCATCCAGAAGATATCGAAGCAACTTTGAAAAACGCTGCTGCTGGCCGTGATATTCGTTTAGTTGTTGTAACTGATGCCGAAGGAATTTTAGGTATGGGTGACTGGGGTGTCAACGGTGTTGATATCGCAATCGGTAAATTAATGGTTTATACAGCTGCTGCTGGAATCGATCCTTCACAAGTATTACCCGTTTCTATTGATGCCGGTACAAATAATGAAACATTGATGAATGACCCATTATACCTTGGTAACAAACATGCTCGTGTAACTGGCGACAAATACTATGACTTCGTTGATGGTTTTGTTCAAAGTACAAAGAGTTTGTTCCCAGAATTATTATTACATTGGGAAGATTTTGGTCGCTCAAATGCTGCTAATATTCTTGAAAAATACCAAAATGATATCACAACATTTAACGATGATATTCAAGGAACAGGGATTGTTGTTTTAGCTGGTATCTTAGGTGCTCTAAGTATCACTAAAGGCTCAATTGCCGACCAAACAATCGTTACTTATGGTGCTGGTACTGCCGGTGTTGGTATTGCTAACCAAATTATGGATGAAATGAAACGCGCTGGTGTTTCAGAAGAAGATGCTCGCAAACGTTTCTTCTTAGTCGACAAACAAGGGTTATTGTTCGATGATACAGAAGACTTAACACCTGGCCAAAAAGAATTCACGCATAAACGTTCAGAATTCGCTAATGCTGATGAATTAACAACTTTAGAAGCAGTTGTTAGAGCTGTTCAACCAACTGTTATGATTGGTACATCAACACAACCTGGTACATTTACGAAAGAAATTGTTCAAGATATGGCTTCACATGTTGAACGTCCAATTATCTTCCCATTATCAAACCCTACAAAATTAGCAGAAGCTAAAGCTGAAGATTTGATTGAATGGACTGACGGTAAAGCATTAGTTGCTACTGGTATTCCAGCAGATAACGTTGAATATAAAGGTGTTACTTACCAAATTGGTCAAGCGAATAATGCACTTATGTACCCAGGTCTTGGATTTGGTATCATCGCTTCAACGTCTTCAAGAGTTAATGGCGAAATCTTATCACAAGCTAGTCATGCTTTAGGTGGAATCGTTGATACGACAGCCGTTGGTGCTGCTGTATTGCCACCAGTGACACATTTAGCAGAATTTTCACAAACAATTGCTGAAGTCGTTGCCCAAAGTGTCGTCGACCAAAAATTAAACAAAGAAGCAATTACGGATGTTAAAAAAGCTGTTGCAGATATGAAATGGACTCCTAAGTACTAAAAAAAGTGTAGAGAGAAGGACAATTAATTATGGTATTTTTCCAATCAATTCAAAGTGTTTTAGTTGTTGTTTTGATGATGTTACTTGGTTATATTTTACAAGTTAAAGGATGGTTCGCCGATTCATTTGGTGGCAATATCTCATCATTAATTACTAAAATTGCTTTACCCGCATCAATTTTCGTTTCTGTTTTAAAATTTTTAAAACGTGATCAATTGGTTGCCTTGTCAGGTAGTTTACTTTACCCAGCAATCGCTGTTATTATTGGTTACTTAATTGCATGGGCACTTGTTCATATTTTGAACATCAGACCAGGTCGTCGTGGTATTTTCATGAATGCTGTTGTTAATGCAAATACAATCTTTATTGGTTTACCTTTAAACGTTGCTTTGTTTGGCGAAAAGAGTATCTCATATTTCCTTGTTTACTATATTATTAATACAGTATCAACATGGGCATTTGGTGTTTTCTTAATTTCAAATGATGATCCAACAAAAGATAAATCAGACAAAACGAAAAAGAAAATTAACTGGGCAAAAGTTATCCCAATGCCACTTGTTGGTTTCATTGTTGCTTTGATTTTCTTGATTCTTGCAATTCCAGTTCCTGATTTTATTAGCCAAACATTAGGTTATGTTGGTGGATTGGTTACACCATTGTCATTGATCTATATTGGTATTGTGTTAGCTAAGGCCGGATTGAAGAGTATCAGATTTGATCGTGATACAATCGTTGCTTTATTAGGACGTTTCGTCTTATCACCAATCATTTTGATTACTGTTATCCTTTTAGGGACACACTTAACTGGTGCAGATTTAGCACCATTGCTACAAAAAACGTTGATTATTCAATCAGCTACACCTATGTTAGCTGTATTACCAATCTTGGCTAATGAAGCACATGGGGACGTTAAGTATGCAACGAATATTGTGACTTCAAGTACAATTCTATTTATCATCGTTGTCCCAATTTTAACGACACTTATCTCATTTATGTAAGACTTAAGTATTCAAATAGTGTATTGATGATGACCTCCATAATCATTGATGCACTATTTTTTTGCATATTAATGGCAACAACAAGTAAATCAGTTATAATGAAGGAGCATTAGTGAGACCCATTAAAATTGTAGGAGTAAAAACATGAAAACTAATAATAAAACGTATCATATGAGTATTCTAGCGCTATTTATTGCGATTGTTATCGTTCAGAATTTTGTGCCATTATTCGGGTATATTCCAGTTGGACCACTGAGTATTACAACCATTCATATCACAGTTATCGTTGCCGCGTTGGTATTGGGTTGGAAGGATGGTGCGTTTGTCGGTGGCGTTTGGGGATTAATTACTTTTATTAGAGCTTTTGTATCACCAACAAGTCCAATTGCGCCAATTGTGTTCACCAATCCAATTGTATCAATTGTGCCAAGAATTTTGATTGGTATCGTTACGGCAGTAGTTTTCTACTTCATATATAAATGGTGGAAAAATAAGACATTGGCGATGATCATTGCTTCTGTCTTAGGTTCATTAGTTAATACTGTTTTAGTGTTAGGACTGATTTACTTGTTGTACCATGGGCAAGCAGCTAACTTTTATAAAGTTGATATGGGACAATTATTACCTTACATTATGGGATTAGTTGTTACAAATGGTGTGCCAGAAATGATTTTAGCGGGGGTTGTCGCGCCACTGATTGCAGCACCGTTACAAAAATTAGTTCGAAAAGGTTAGGTGAAGTGAGCGATGAGTGTTTTAACATTTGATTGTTATGGAACATTATTGAATAGTGACATTATTTATGAGTATATTGAAAAAGTGGCAAAAGAACACGGTGTTGATGGACAACATGCAAGAGACATATTTACGATGTATGAGGATCGATTAATGTATGGTGAACCATACCAGGATTATGATCAAATTTTAAAACAGATTTTAGAGTATTGTGATTTTGAACTTAAAACGGATTTTTTTAAAGGTGAATATGATAATCTTATTGCAATTCATTTTAACTTTAAATTACATCCTGATGTTTTACCAGCCTTAAAGAAGTTAAAGGAACAAGGACATCAAATCTATTTGATGTCTAATACGATGCATCGATTTATGGATAAACATTCGGAACAATTTGATGGCGTAGTTGATGGTGTGTTTTTAGCCGAAGATATGCATTGTTATAAACCAGATTTAAATTTCTTTAAACAGGTGCAAGCAAAACTGGCATTTACAAATGATAATCATGTTCACATTGCTAAAGGTTATTGGTGGGATATTGTCCCTGCAACAAAACTAGGGTGGTCAAAGATCTGGATAAATCGTGATCAAAAGCAAGGATTTGAACAAGAGGCTCCTTACTTAGAATTGCCGGATTTAACTGATTTGGTAACACTCATTAAAAAATAAAAAAGTTGCTAACAGCGAGAAAATCCGTTGTTAACAACTTTTTTAATTGAATTTAGAAATAATATGAGAGTCTGAGTTACCTGACTCCAATGCGATTAACGCATCGATGACGGACATTTGGTGAATTTCAGTATCATCCGCGAGCAAGCTACTAGGGATGAAAAAAGTCATTTCATTTTGATCACCGGCCAAGTAATCACCATCGATTGTTTGACCTAAAATGCAAACATCATCCCAGTTCAAAGAAATAGTATCCGGTGTTTTTAAAAAATTCATTGTTTCTTGAAATTGGGTTTGTAGCGAACGACCGGGAAACTGAATGTACCCGTCATTTGTTTGGCGAATATTTTTGTCTATTAATAATTGTTGCAGTGTTTGTGGCGCCAAATCGCTTAATTGATTTTTTAATTCTGTGAACATGAATACCACACTCCTTTGACTTAACGTTTGTTTAGGATGGTAACATTAAAATTGATATTTCCCCAAGAAGTTGTACTTTTTCCTTGCATTTGTATCGCTTTTGGAAAAAGTGATTTACCGGAAAAAATAGGTGTGACTTGATAACGAACATGATCACCTTTATCGACTGCTGCGCGAACTGCATTTTCGTATTTAGTCATGTAAGGCGTATTGACAGGATTTTGATATAATGTTGCCAAGTTTTCTCTCTTATCACCGCTACCGCCTAATTGGCGACCAATTAAATGGCCGCGAGAATGATTGTAGGGTGATTGACCAGAAACGAAACCAGTTGGTCGGATTGCAGGGTCAGCGGATGTTCCTCGAGATGCCAATGATTTAACTAAAAGTGCATTCGCTTGTGTTGCACGGCCAAGTGAATCTAATGCGCCATATTTAATCCAACCACTTGAAGAGTCTGACAGATCACTTTTTGAAAATGTCGGATTCTTATTGTCGATAATTCCTTTAACAGCTTTATTGCTATTAATGGAGCTTGTATTTGCTGTTCCTGACCCTTTTTTAACGGTTGTTGAAGTTTGGTGGTCATTTGTTTGTAACAAATCTTTAACAGAACTAGGTAATTTACTACCAAAAAGTGAGAGGACGATAATGACTACAAGTCCTATCAGATAATTTCGCGTTTTATTTTGGATGACACGTTTTTTTCGTTTCATATAATAGTTAACTCCAACTCTTTTTCTTTTAGTGTAGCATGGAATTAAAAAAAGTTATCAACAATTTATGTTGGTAACTTTTTTGATCGAATTTATTTTTCAAATGGATATTTATAGTTCCATTGTTCACGCGCTTGCGTCATGATTGACATGACATCAACTGTTTTTTCTAAGAATGGTTTTGGATCTAATTCGCCAGAGACCATATCTTGAACGTCTTTAATTTCATAATTCATTGCTTGTTTTGAATGGCCAGCTATAATTTCTTTGACTGAACCATCCGCAAACACAAGTGTTGCCTTGTTAGCGCGAGGATAATCATAAACTGTGAAATAGCCACCTTCATAGGCAACGATGCCTATTTTAGGCATTTTAGCTCTAAAAGTTAATGAAACATTTGCCATTTCATCGTTAGCATTTCGTAAACTAATCGTTTCAGATTCATCAACACCTGATTCGAATAAATTCATAGCTGAACCCGTGATTTCTGGTGTTGCTGTCATGAATTGACGAACGAAAGATAAGGCGTAAACACCAATATCTAATAATGCGCCACCAGCTAAGTTGGGATTAAAGAAACGGTTTGTTGGATCTGGTTCTTTAAAACTACCAAATGAAGCTTGAACCATTTTTAATTTGCCAAGTTTATTTTCTTCAGCAATTTCAATGATTCTTTGGTAAAGCGGCATATGATAAACGGTCATTGCCTCTTGTAAGATTAAACCTTTTTCTTTAGCTAAATCAGTCGCTTGCTTGAGTTCAGCACTCGTCATCGTAATGGCTTTCTCACTCAAGACATGTTTACCAGCATTAAGTGCAGCTAGAATTGTTTCAATGTGATAATTGTGAGGCGTTGCAATGTAAACGATGTCAATTTTATTGTCAGCTAATAAGTCTTCATAACTACCGTAAGCATGTGGAATATTAAATTCATTTGCAAAAGTCTGCGCCTTTTCTAAATCACGAGATCCTGCTGCATAAATGTCACCAAATGGTTGATCAAAATAAGTTGCGAAGCTGTGGGCAATGTTACCGAGTCCGATAATTCCCCAGTTCAAATTTTTTGTCATAACTGCTCTCCTATCACATTTAAGAATAGGTTAAGTTTAACAGAGATTTACTTAAAAGAGAAAAAATACGATGGTATTAAAGATAAAATTAGGGTAAAATAAGTGAAACAATTAAAAGCATAGGGGACGTGTACTGATGAAAAAGAAAAATGTACGGGGAATTTTTGTTAAGAATGGGAAAATTCAAGTTGCAAATATTATCGTTTTAATTCTAATTGTGGGGATCATTACAGTGGTCGTTTCAATGAATGTTCATAAAAAAAATGTTGCGCGTGATGAATCGATTGCAACATCATTATCAACTTCAAAAATTGAAGCCAGTGAATCAGCTAAAAAAGCAGCCGAAGCAGCTAAAAAACAAGCATTTATTAAAAAAGTTGCGCCCGAAGCACAAAAAATGCGTAAACAATATAAAGTATTTGCTAGTATCACAATTGCGCAAGCTATCTTAGAATCGGATTGGGGCACAAGTTCACTAGCTAAGGACTACAATAACCTATTTGGTATTAAAGGAACTGGTGCACGCGCCAAAGACTTTAAAACTAAAGAACAAGAAAAAGATGGTACATGGAAAACAGTTACTGCTAAGTTTATTGTGTTCAAAGACTGGGATGAGGCAATTATGTCTCATTCAAAACTGTTAGCAAATGGAAATACATGGAATAAGACACAATTTGCGGACGTTTTATCGGCAGCAACATACGAAGATGCCGCAGCGGCATTGGTTGTTGATGGGTATGCAACAGATAATGATTACAGTACTAAATTAACAGATATTATTAAACAATATAATTTAGATCAATACGATAAATAAATGGGTCTATGGCAAGTAGAATAACGATAAATGAGCGGATTCAAATTGAATTTATCCTCATTTTGTGTTATTCTTAAGTCATTCAAAACCGGAATGTAGCTTTTTTACTTATTACCGAAGTGAAAAAGCTATTTTTATACCCAAAAAAATATAATAACAAGAGGAGCGTAACCCACGTGAAACTTTTAGAAGACAGAATTATGCAGGATGGCATTGTATTACCAGGAGACGTATTGAAGGTTGACCAATTTTTGAATCATCAAGTTGATCCCGATTTAATGATGGCAATGGGTAAAGAATTTGCTAAGTTATTTAAGGATGAAAAAATCACTAAAATCTTGACGGTTGAATCATCAGGTATTGCACCTGCCGTATTTGTTGGTTTACAATTCCATGTGCCCGTTGTTTTTGCACGTAAGAATAAGAGTATTACCATGCAAAATGACTTATATTCTGCTTCTGTTTACTCGTACACAAAGAAAGTTGAAAATACGATTGCCGTTGCCAATAAATTTTTAGGCGAAAATGATCGTGTTTTAATTATTGATGATTTCTTGGCAAATGGTCAAGCAGCTGAAGGGTTGTTTAAAATTTGTGACGAAGCTAAAGCAGAGATTGCTGGAATTGGAATTGTGATTGAAAAATCATTCCAAAAAGGTGCCGAATTAATTCATAAACGCGGCGTGCGTTTAGAAGCACTCGCTAAAATCTCATCATTCGATGGTGATCAAGTTCATTTTGAAGATTAAATTGACTAAAAGAACGCAAAATGCGTTCTTTTTATTTTCTTATAAATTTGTTAAATAAAGAAGGTTAAACCTTGCTTGCCCCACATGATACCAGTATGATTAAGAGTATAAAGCCAAAGTAGAAAGTAGTGAACATATAGTGGAGAAAAAAGTTATCTTTCCTGGAAGTACTTTAGGAATAATTGGTGATAGTCCAACGGGCGCAATGTTGGCCATGGCTGCAAGAAATTTAGGATTCAAAATCGCAGCATATAGTCAAAATGAAGTCAGCGAAACGCTTCAATTAGCGGATTATTCCGTTGTGGGTAAGATGAACGATAAAGATAAATTGAAAGAATTTGCCGAACGAGCAGATGTAGTGACGTATGAGTCTGAACATGTCAGCTCTGAAGTCATTGAATACATTTCAAAATATACTTACGTTCCCCAACAATATGACGCACTAGAAATTGTACAAGATCGTTTGTTAGAAAGAGCTTTTTTTGATCAAATAAATGTTAATATCCCGCCTTTTGAGACAATTGTATCGCTTGAAGACGTCTATAATTCAGTGCTTTCAATCGGGTACCCGAGTGTCTTAAAACCCATTCAAAAGGGATTTGGCAAGAGTTACCAAAGCGTGCTTAAAACCCAAGCCGATATTTCGGATGCGGCTTATTTAGTTGAACGTGGGACTTATATTTTAGAGTCATGGATTCCTTATGAGCAAGAGATTTCAATGGTGTTGATTAAGAATGGGAAAGAAATTAATTTCTTTCCAGCGGTGGAAAATAAATATCGTGATCATAGATTACACCAATCAATTGTACCGGCTAATCTAGATTCTGAAATTTCTGCTGAAATCCATAAAATTGCCATTAAAATTACGGAGAACTTGGATTACGCTGGCGCATTAGAAATCGGTTTTTTTGTTACGAAATCTGGTACGATTTATGTGAAACGTATTGTACCGGCCATGCACCAATCGGGTTACGTATTCGATAAGGCGACTAACGTTACAATGTACGAACAACATTTACGTGCAATTTGTGGGTTACCATTATCAAAAGTTAAATTTCTCGCGCCGACCGTTATGGTGTCATTAAAAGAAGAAGAACGTGCTGATTTGAAGACGCAGTGGGTTCTTAAAAATAACTGGTATTATCATTTCTATCGTTACCCAGAAAATCATAAATTGGAACGTGCTGGTCATATTTTAGTACAGTCTGATTCAGTTCGTGAAGCATTAAACCAAATTGAAGATACGGGTATCTGGGATAAAAAAGAACCAATAAATTAAATATAAATGAGGGGATGAATCGATTCAAAGTGATTCATCCTTTTTTATGGACTAATACGGGTATTTATTAAACAAAAATTAAAGAAGTTAAGACGTTTTTTTGCTATAATAAATAATGACTGATTTATAGAGAGGGTTGACTAATTTGACTACTGAAAGCTTACTGAACGGAATGAATAACAAACAAAAAGAAGCTGTCCTACAAACTGAAGGACCACTTTTAATTATGGCCGGAGCCGGAAGTGGAAAAACGCGGGTATTAACGCATCGCGTTGCTTATTTAATTGAAGAAAAAGGGGTAAACCCGTGGAACGTTTTAGCCATTACGTTTACAAATAAAGCATCGAAAGAAATGCGCGAACGTGTTAACAAGTTGCTTGATAAAGGTGCTGAAGATGTTTGGGTTTCAACTTTCCATGCACTTTGTGTCCGTATTTTAAGACGCGATATTGACCAAATTGGTTATAATCGTGCTTTTTCGATTACCGATACTGGTGAACAAACGACTTTAGTAAAACGTATTTTAAGAGAACAGAACATTGATCCACAAAAATTTACGCCAAGATCATTTTTGGGTGCTATTTCGAATGCCAAAAATGATTTACTAACAGAAACGGAATATGCTGAACGTGCTGCGAGCATGTTTGAACAAATGGTTGCCAAAGTTTACACGGCATACCAAAGAGAATTACGTTCAAATCAAGCCGTTGATTTTGATGACTTAATTATGTTAACGATTCGCTTATTTAAAGAAAAATCAGAAACGTTAACTTTCTACCAAAATAAATTTCAATATATTCATGTTGATGAATACCAAGATACAAATGAAGCACAGTATACATTAGTTAATATGTTAGCTGAACGTTTCAAAAATCTCTGTGTTGTCGGGGATGCGGACCAAAGTATTTACGGGTGGCGTGGTGCGAACATGGATAACATCATGAACTTTGAAAAAGATTATCCGAATGCCGCTGTCGTTAAATTGGAACAAAATTATCGTTCAACAAAAACAATTTTAGACGCAGCTAACTCAGTAATCGGAAACAATACAAACCGGAGTGATAAGAGCCTTTGGACCGACAATAAAGCCGGTGAGAAAATTTCTTATTACCGTGGTCAAAGTGAAAACGATGAATCACATTATGTGGTTGAAAAAATCCAAGAACAAATTAAAGAAAACCATTTAAACTATGGCGATTTTGCCATTTTATATCGAACGAATGCGCAGTCACGTGTAATCGAAGAAACGTTCCTAAAATCTAATGTTCCCTACAAAATGGTTGGTGGACATAAGTTCTATGAACGTCTAGAAATCCGAGATATCTTAGGTTATATTCGGTTAATTGCTAACGATCAGGATTCGATGAGTTTTGATCGTGTTGTGAACGTGCCAAAACGTGGAATTGGTGCAAGTAGTGTTGATAAATTACGTGAATTTTCAGAGATGAATAATTGGACAATGCTTGAAGGTGCTGAAAATTCAGCACTTGCTAATATCTCTGGTAAAGCTGGGAAATCGCTTCAAGAGTTTGCCGTCATGATCCGTGGACTGCAAAAAATGCGTGAGTTCTTAAACGTAACTGAATTAACCAAAGAAATTTTAAAACAATCTGGCTACGAAGCTAGTTTGAAAAAAACAAAAACAATTGAGAACGAAACACGACTTGAAAACGTCGAGGAATTCTTATCTGTGACGCAACAATTTGATGACCGCTGGGAAGCTGAAGAAGATGACAGTGACCGGTATGTTGATTTCTTAGCCGACTTGGCTTTGGTTTCCGCACAAGATGACATTGCGGAAGAGCCTGAAGAAGTGACGTTAATGACCTTACATGCTGCAAAAGGACTTGAATTTCCAGTTGTCTTTTTAATGGGATTGGAAGAGGGGATTTTCCCACTTTCTCGTGCCATGTTAGAAGATGATGAACTTGAGGAAGAACGTCGTTTGGCCTATGTAGGTATCACACGTGCAGAACGTAAATTATACTTAACTAATGCTTATTCAAGAATGTTATATGGTCGTCGTCAAAGTAATCAGGCATCACGTTTTATTGGTGAAATCGATGATTCATTGCTTGAATTAGACAATCAAATGGCGGCACCATCAAGTGGTCGCTCGTCATTTTCAAATCAACGTGCAACGGCCACGACCTATCGTCGTCCTGCTAAAACGATTGAACGTGATAATGGAACAGGGGCAGATTCAGTTGTTTGGCGAATTGGTGAAAAAGTTGAGCATAAGGCTTGGGGAACTGGGACAATCGTCAAAGTTTCGGGTTCTGGATCCGATGCTGAATTAGATATCGCATTCAAAGAACAGGGGATTAAACGCTTATTAACAGCATTTGCGCCCATTACAAAAAAAGTTGACTAAATAAGGGAGGGTTCAAGTTTGTCAAATCAAGAGACAACATTAGAAGAAGCAACTCATAGAATTAATCAATTGAGAACTGATTTAATCGAATGGACGCGTCAATATTATGTCCTTGATCAGCCAACGGTTGAAGATCATGTCTATGATGAAAGTTACCGGCAGCTAACGGAACTTGAGCAAGCCTTTCCGAGTTTAGTGACACCCGACTCACCGACGCAACGAGTTGGTGGACAAGTACTTCCTGGATTTGAAAAAGTAACACATGAGATTCCGATGCTGTCATTGGGGGACGTTTTTTCCATTGAAGAGCTTTCTGAATTTGACCAACGATTACAAAAATCGGTTGAGTCTGAAGTTAGCTATAACGCTGAACTTAAAATCGATGGATTAGCAATTTCATTAACGTATGAAAATGGTGTATTTATTAAAGGATCAACTCGTGGGGATGGGACAATTGGAGAAGATATAACTGAGAATCTTAAAACAGTTAAATCTATTCCGTTAACATTGACAGAACCTATTTCACTTGAGGTTCGTGGTGAGTGTTATATGCCAACAAAAGCATTTATTGCATTAAATAAACGACGTGAAGAAGCTGGGGAAGCAACCTTTGCTAATCCACGGAATGCAGCGGCAGGCAGCTTGCGTCAATTAAATACGTCCGAAACAGCACAACGCCAATTAAGTACTTTTATTTATTATTTGGTTAATCCAGAACAATTAAACGTAAAAACGCAAAGTGAAGCTTTAGAACGGTTAACCAAACTTGGTTTTAGAACAAATAACGAGTCGCGCGTGACTAACAATATGACGGAGATATCGGCATATATTGCTGAATACCAAGCGAAACGCCATGATTTATCTTACGATATTGATGGTATTGTACTGAAGGCTAACTTGTTTGCGATTCATGATGAAGTTGGGAATACGGTTAAAGTACCAAAGTGGGCAATTGCTTACAAATTTCCTCCCGATGAGCAGGAAACAATTGTTTTAGACATTGAATGGACGGTTGGTCGAACGGGTGTTGTGACGCCAACGGCAATTATGAATCCAGTAAAATTGGCTGGAACAACGGTTTCTAGGGCATCTCTGCATAATGGTGATTTACTTAAACAAAAAGATATTCGGATTAACGATACTGTCATGTTACACAAGGCCGGAGATATCATTCCAGAAATATCTGAAGTTGTTTTGAGCGAACGTCCAGCCGATAGCGTTGATTACGAATTACCAACACATTGTCCCGTTTGTGATGCATTATTAGTTCATTTGGATGAAGAAGTTGCATTGCGCTGTATTAATCCAAAGTGTCCTGCCTTAATCAAAGAAAGTTTAGCTCATTTTGCTTCTCGAAATGCAATGAACATTGATGGACTCGGACCTAAGATTGTTGAACAATTATTTGAAGCTAAGTTAATTACGGATGTTGCGGGTTTGTACCAACTAACTGCGGATCAGTTATTAACATTAGATAATTTTAAAGAAAAATCTGTTAATAAATTATTGCAGGCCATAGATAACAGTCGACAAAATTCCATGGAACGTTTGTTGTTTGGACTGGGTATCCGACATGTTGGTGCTAAGGCGGCACGTTTAGTTTCAGCCGAATTTAAAACAGTTCATCAGTTAATGACCGTGACAGCTGAAGAAATTTTAACAATTGATTCGATTGGACAAGTCATTGCTGACAGCCTTGTGACGTATTTTGCAAATGAACAGGTTCATGAATTGATAGCCGAATTAGATAGTGCGCAAGTTAATTTAACCTTTTTAGGCCGAACAGCTGAAGAAATTGCAGAAGTGGCTGAGGGAAGCCCTGTGATGGGTAAAAAAGTTGTCCTAACGGGAACCCTTGACCAATTGAAACGCAATGATGCTAAGAAATGGCTTGAAGCACACGGCGCTTCCGTCGTAGGTAGTGTTTCAAAAAATACGGATTTATTAGTTGCCGGACATGATGCCGGAAGTAAATTAACGAAGGCCGAGCAACTAGAGATTGAAATCTGGGATGAACAAAAGTTCATTTCGATTATGGAAGGAGCATAACATGAAAAAAATTAAACTTGGACTTATGCTGAGTTTCTCACTGATCATTTTAGCAGCGTGTGGCAACGTTGCATCATCATCAGGTGCATCAGGTATTTCTAAAAATAACTCGAGTTCAGGGTACCAGACAACTGGACAAACAAGTGATAGTAATTATGAAGGTGTTATTAAAAGCGGTAAATACTTGACGAGTAAGTCAAGAGGCGTGGCATTAACACAAAATGAGAATGTTTTGAATTTGAAAAGTTTTGAATCTGGTTTATTAGATTTATCAAAAGGTCAATTTGCAACTAACGATTATATATTTCAAGAAGGTCAATACCTATCAAAAGCAACCGTTCAAAGCTGGCTATCACGCGAATCTGGTTCAAATAGTGAGGGGTTAAATCCTAAAGATAATGGCAAAACGGGTGAAACAGAACGTAATCCAATGTACGTTCAACAACTTGAAGAACAAGACTTTATGACAAAAAAAGATAACAAAATGACTCTTGCAGGTATATCTTTAGGTATTGGGATGAATTCGGTCGATTATTACCAAAAAGAAGAATATGGTGCGCAATACAAGACTGAAATATCTGATGCCACAATGAAAGAAAAAGGTAAGGAGGCGGCAAACAAAGTAGTTGCTCGTCTTCGTAAGACAAAAGGAATTAGCGATAACATTCCCATCATGGTTGCAATGTATAAGCAAGCTTCAAATGATAGTTTAGTTGGTGGTAGTTTCTACGCGTACGCCGTGAATAAAAATGGTAAAACAACCATAGATAGTTGGAAAGACGTTTCAATCACAAGTTACACATTCCCAACAACGTCATCGGCAACAACACCCAACACAAATGATGAAACGACATTTACGAATTTCAAGACAGAAGTTCAGAGTTTCTTTCCCAATTTAGCGGGTGTGACGGCACAAGTTCAATACAAAAATAAAGCAATCACGGGGATGCACATTAATATTACCTCGCAATTTTACAGTGAAACTGAGATTGTTAGTTTTACGCAGTACTTAGCAACAACCGCTGCAAAATATCTAGCTTCTGGGATTCCAATTGACATTACCGTTAAGGGTAGTGATGGAACAATCCAAAGTTTCCTTGCCAAATCGGCTAAGGATAGTTCATACTATACGCATGTATTTACCAGTTATTAAAAATAAAACCAATTTGAATTTTGAAGGGATGGCTTTGAATGTCAATTAGCAAAGAAGAAGTAAAGCATGTCTCAGAGTTAGCTAAATTAGAACTCAGCGACACAGAATTAGACGTATTTACTAGTCAATTAGATGATATTATTGGAATGGCTGAACAACTTTCGGAAGTGGACACAACAGATGTTCCTGTTACAACGCATATTACGGATGTTATGAATGTCATGCGTGAAGATGTTGCAGAAAAAGGAACAGATCGTGATCTACTCTTTAAAAATGCGCCAGACAGTGAAAATGGGTTGATTAAAGTGCCCGCTATTATTGATGAAAGTGAGGAAGCTTAAACATGGATTATTTCAAACAAGACTTATCGAGTTTACATGACTCATTAGTAAATAAAGAAATGAGTTCTGAAGAGCTGACAAAGGCGACCTTTGCCGAAATTAAAGCACGCGATTCAAAAATTTCTGCTTTCCTTGCAATGAATAAAGAAATGGCAATTAATCAAGCTAAAGCAGTTGATGCCGCTGGTATCGATGCAAATAACGTTTTAGCCGGAATTCCCATTGCTGTTAAAGATAATATTGTGACTAAAGATTTAACAACAACTGCTGCAAGTAAAATGTTGGAAAATTTCAACCCAATTTATGATGCAACTGTTATTGAAAAAATGCGTCAAGCTCAAATGGTTACGATTGGTAAAACGAACATGGACGAATTTGCCATGGGTGGTTCTACTGAAACATCAGCTTTCAAGACAACAAAAAATCCTTGGAATACAACTAAAGTTCCCGGCGGCTCATCAGGTGGCTCCGCTGCCGCCGTTGCCGCAGGAGAAGTTGTTGCCGCATTAGGTTCAGACACTGGTGGTTCAATTCGTCAACCCGCTTCATTTAACGGCGTTGTCGGTACAAAACCAACTTACGGTCGTGTATCTCGTTATGGGTTAATCGCATTTGCTTCAAGCTTAGACCAAATTGGCCCATTCACACGTGGTGTTAAAGATAATGCTGCCGTTTTAAATGCAATTAGTGGTAACGACAGTCATGACTCAACTAGTTCAGCACAAGCCGTTCCTGATTTTACTGCCGGTTTGACTGGTGATATTAAAGGGATGAAGATTGCTTTACCTAAAGAATATCTGGGTGAAGGTGTTGATGCAGACGTTAAAGAAGCGATTCAAAAAGCCGTTAAGACGTTTGAAGAACTCGGAGCAACAGTTGATGAAGTGAGCTTACCAAATAGTAAATATGGTGTACCCGTTTACTATATTTTAGCTTCTTCTGAAGCATCATCTAACTTACAACGTTTTGATGGAATTCGTTATGGTTTCCGTGCACAAGATGTTAAGAGTTTGGAAGATGTTTACGTTCGTTCTCGCTCTGAAGGATTTGGTGATGAAGTTAAGCGTCGAATTATGTTAGGAACGTTCTCATTATCTGCTGGAACTTATGATGCATTCTTTAAGAAAGCAGCCCAAGTTCGAACATTAATCTGTAATGATTTCCGTAATGTATTCAACGATTATGATTTAATTATCGGCCCAACAGCGCCAAATACGGCCTTTAATATTGGTGACAAAATTGAAGACCCTATTACGATGTACATGAATGATATCTTAACAATCCCGGTTAACTTAGCTGGGTTACCAGGTATGTCAGTTCCTGCTGGATTCTCAAAAGGGCTTCCAGTTGGGTTACAATTAATTGCGAAATCATTCGATGAAGCAACAATGTATCGTGCCGGATATGCGTTTGAACAAGCAACTGATTTCCACAAAGAAGTTCCTACGTTAGGAGGCCAAAACTAATGAATTTTGAAACAACAATTGGACTTGAAGTTCATATTGAAATGAAAACTAAATCCAAAGCGTTCTCGCCTTCAAAGGTTGATTTTGGGGCAGAACCTAATACGAATACAAATGTTATTGACTGGGGTTATCCCGGTGTTTTGCCAACAGCAAATAAAGGCGCGATTGAATATGGCATGCGTGCCGCTTTAGCGTTAAATTGTGAAATCACAAAAGATAATCATTTTGATCGTAAGAATTATTTTTACCCTGATAATCCAAAAGCTTACCAAATTACACAATCTGAAGAACCAATCGGTCGTAATGGTTTCTTAGAAATCGAAGTTGACGGCAAAACGAAAAAAATTGGGATTGAAGAAATGCATGTTGAAGAAGATGCGGGTAAAAATACGCATAATCCTAACGGCTATTCTTATGTCGATTTAAACCGTCAAGGGACACCTTTAATTGAAATTGTGTCGCGTCCTGATATTAAAACACCTGAAGAAGCTTACACGTATCTTGAAAAGTTACGCCAAGTTATTCAATTTACTGGTGTTTCAGATGTGAAGATGGAAGAAGGGTCAATGCGAATTGATGTTAATATCTCAATCAATCCAATTGGACAACCAGGTTATGGTACAAAAATTGAAATGAAGAATTTAAACTCATTTGAAAATGTCCGTAAAGGACTTGAATTTGAAGAAAAACGTCAAATGAATGTTTTAATGTCTGGTGGTATTGTACAACAAGAAACACGCCGCTTTGATGCACCAACTGGCACAACTATTTTAATGCGTGTTAAAGAAGGAGCTAGCGATTATCGTTACTTCCCAGAACCAGATATTCCACCAATTCATATTAGTGATGACTGGATTCAAGAAGTTAAAGACTCAATTCCGGAAATGCCTGACAAACGTCGTGCGCGTTATGCAAGTGAATTAGGGTTACCTGAATATGATGCTGAAGTCCTAACGCAAACAAAAGAAATGTCAGATTTTTTTGAAGAGACAATTCAATTAAAGGCAGATCCTAAGTTAGCCGCTAACTGGTTAATGGGCGAAGTAAATGCCTTTATGAATACGAATAAATTAAACTTACAAGATACTAAATTAACACCAGCAAATCTTGCCGGCATGATTAATTTAATTACTGATGAAACAATATCAAGTAAGATTGCTAAAAAAGTTTTCCAAGAAATTATTAAAAATGGGAGCGAACCTAAAGCGTGGGTTGAGTCTAAGGGTCTTGTTCAACTTTCTGATCCTGCTAAGTTACAACCTATTATCGATGGTATTTTGGATAATAATGAACAATCAATCGAAGATTTCAAAAACGGTAAAGATCGCGCTGTTGGATTCTTAATTGGACAAATCATGAAACAAACACAAGGACAAGCAAATCCTAATGTGGTTAATCAATTATTGATGGCCTCGTTGAAGCTAAGATAATCTTATTAAAATAAGATTCATGTGGAGGAACGGAATGAGAAAAAGAGCCAGAATTATTTATAATCCAACATCTGGTCGCGAGGCATTAAAAAGTGATCTTGTGAGTATTCTAGATATTATTGAAAATGCGGGATACGAAACGAGTGCTTATGCCACAACGGCTAAAAAACATTCAGCACGTGATGAAGCAACACGAGCTGCCCAATTAGGGTTTGATTTAGTCATCGCTGCCGGTGGTGATGGAACCATTAACGAAGTTGCTAATGGAATTGCGGGGCTTAAACACCGACCAAAACTAGGTGTTATACCTGCCGGAACAACTAATGATTATGCTAGGGCCTTAAAAATACCTAGGGATGATCCAGTTGCTGCAGCAAAAGTTATTGCTAAAGGAAACACGGTTAAAATGGATGTTGGACAAGCCGGGGAAAAATATTTTATTAATATTGCCGGTGGTGGACTCTTAACGGAATTAACTTATGATGTTCCTTCACAGTTTAAATCGCTTTTTGGTTACCTTGCCTACTTGGCCAAGGGTGCTGAAATGTTGCCAAGAATGAAGCCAATTGAAATGAACCTTGAATATGATGGGGGATCGTTTAAAGGAAAAGCGTCAATGTTTTTATTAGCATTAACGAACTCCGTAGGTGGCTTCGAACAAATCGTACCAGACGCTTCGCTTGATGACGGTAAGTTTACCTTGCTTGTCGTTAAAGCAAGTAACATCGCCGAAATGTTGCATTTGATGGCACTTGTATTAAATGGTGGTAAGCATATTAATGATAAACGTGTAATCTACATTAAAACGTCTAAATTAGTTGCTAAGCCAGTTAATAACAATAAAATGATGATTAACATTGACGGTGAGTACGGCGGGGATGCACCAATGACGTTCAAAAATTTGAAGCAACATATTGAGATTTTTGCGAACACGGATGCATTACCTGAAACGTCAATTACATCAGGACGCACAGCTGCTGAAATTGCTGCTGAAGAACAATTCGTAAAAGGCGTTGAAAAAATGAATGGTGAAGATATTGACGGCAATGGTATAATCGGTAAGTAAGAGATAAATAGGAAATCAAGTAGGATTGGGGCGCTCGGTAAAGGCCTCAATCCTGTTTTATTCCTAGAGTTGGTACCTATTGACTTTTAGGGGTTAAACATGGTTGAATAAAGTAAATACGCAGGAACATCGAAAGGACAACAATGAAAAAACTACCTCCAGTAATAAAGAACCAAGAATTTGACACAGAAATTATCGATTTAACTTATCAAGGCATGGGTGTTGCCAAAGTAGACGGCTACCCATTGTTTATTGAAAATGCGTTACCAGGCGAAAAAGTTAGTATTCGTGTTATGAAAGTCAGCAAGAACTTTGGTTTCGCCAAAGTATTAGCTTTCCGTAATGAAAGTCCAGATCGTGTTGAAACAAAGGGCTCAGCATACACACAAACTGGGATTGCGCCATTACAACATTTGGCCTACCCAGCACAATTGAAATTCAAACAAGCACAAGTACAAGAATTATTAAAAAAGGCGCATTTGGATATTGAAGTATCTGACGCTATTGGTATGGAAGATCCTTTCCACTACCGTAATAAAGCCCAAGTACCTGTACGCGAAATTGCTGGTGAATTAAAGACTGGATTCTTTAAGAAAAATAGTCATGATTTTATCGCAATTGAAGATTTCTTAATTCAAGATGAAGAAATCGATAAAGCCATTGTTGCCGTACGTGATGTCTTGCAACGTTTCCATGTGGAAGCTTATGATGAACGTGCACATAAGGGGATTATCCGTCATATTATGGTTCGTCGTGGCCATTACTCAAAACAAATGATGGTTGTTTTGGTGACACGTTCTAAGAAATTACCAATGTTTACAGAAATTACGGCTGCAATTCGTGAAGCATTGCCAGACGTTACGACAATTGTTCAAAATACAAACTCTGAAAAAACAAATGTAATCTTAGGTCGCGAAAACAAAGTTCTCTTTGGCCCCGGTTACATTGAAGATCAATTGAACGGTTTAACATTTAGAATTTCTCCACATTCTTTCTACCAAATTAATCCCGTTCAAACGGAAAAATTATATGCTGCAGCCTTTGAACGTGCCGGTTTAACAGGTAACGAAACAGTAATTGATGCTTATAGTGGTATCGGTACAATTTCATTATCAATGGCAAAACATGCACGTCAAATTTACGGTGTAGAATTGGTTTCAGAAGCCGTTAAAGATGCAAAAGAAAATGCTAAAATTAATGACATTGATAATGTTCGTTTCGAAACAGGGATGGCAGAAAACTGGATGGAAAACTGGAGTCATGCTAACTTAAGACCCGACGTCTTAGTTGTCGATCCTCCTCGTAAGGGATTAGAACCAGCATTTATCGAAAGCACACTTAAAATGCAACCCAAGAAGGTTGTCTACATTAGTTGTAACCCATCAACGTTAGTTCGTGATATTGAAGGATTTATGGCAGATGGTTATAAAGTAACAAAACCAATCTTACCAGTTGATCAATTCCCACAAACGACGCATATTGAAACAGTTACAATTCTAGAAAAATAAACAAAAAGAAGACACCCCAAAGGCTATTGCCCTTGGGGTGTCTTCTTTTATACATGCTCAACAATAATTAATTGAGTAAATGTTATAATTATTCAAATTTTTTTGATGTGAAAATTCCTGATCTAAAGTACAATGTTAAAGCAATTACTATCATAAAAGCTGCAAAAATAGGTCCTATGTCAAATAGTGTTGATGGAGCAAAAAAATGATAAAGCTAAAGCTGAAGAATCTTACGATTCTTTGGTTTTTTTATGCCGTTATAAAGATTCTATTTCTGAATGAATTGAAAGTTCTGTAACCGAAGGATACACGCTTAATAACCTTGATTTTATTATTTATGCCTTTTAGTGTCGCATTAGAATATGGCTGAGAGATTACATTTATTATATGTTCTTTATGTTTGATTGAACTGATGTTTTAAAGAGTTCATTCGGTGTTCCTTTTTCTTCTGGTCCTTTAATAAATTGAAGAAATTATTCTGTCTTTTTGTATTTAATGATATGAATAATAGCTTGATAAATATGATAAGCATCAGAAAGTTCAGGTGAATAGGCTAACAATCGGTCCATTAAGTCTTGTTCAGTAAAAAGACCTTTAAATAAAGAAAAATGTTGGTAATTCTTATAATCGACTTTATCGGAATACTTGTTAAATTTTTTCCAATAACGCTTTAATACTAGCGTATCTTTTTTACGAGATAACTGTTTAGAGACGTTCACGCGTGTACTAGATAAGGATCTTTGAAAGATTTGGACAATATGAAATCAATCTAAAATGATGGCGGTATTTGGATAGACGGTTTTAATAACGGTCTCGTAAGAGGCGTTCATATCAATTACAATATACTTTATTCCTAACTTCTTTAGGATAGTGGAGAAAATGCGATTTTAAAGTTGTTTGTCTACAATCTGGTAAGATATCGAGAATTTTCCCACTTGTTTCATCTGAATATATGAAACTTAAACCACCTAAAACGTTACTAGTGAGACGGACTTCATCAAAGCAGAGTGCTTCAGGTAAATGCATCCAATCTGTCTGATGTTGATTTTCAAGGGCATTTAAAACACGAAGTGTTGTTGAAATCGAAATACCAATCCGGGTTGAAATAGTTTTTATGGATGAAATATCCGATAAGTAAAGAAGCGCTTAATGGCGATAGAAAGATGACAACCAGGTTTCCTGACATACTTTACAAAAGAAACGTTGTTTCTTTAAGTTAAGATCGGTATATATGTGAGAACGGCATCAACTTTTTTGATTTTTCTTTGATGGTAAGTCACTGTCGTGACGGCATTCTTACAAAATAAAATATTTTTGTCTTGGATATCAAGTAAATCTCGTATACCATTATTAATGGACATGAAGTTCACACTCCTAAAATTGTAGTTTAGTCGCTTTTAATTTTATCATGTGAGAACTTTATGTTCTTTTTTTGCGAAAAAATAGTGCTGATGATTTCTCATCAACTCTCAAAAGTATAGAACCTTTTTTGTATTTTTGTGTCAATAATAGCTTTAATTTTATCACTCAATAACAAATATTGTAGATCCAATGATAATTACTTTGAGTTGTCTTTTTTTGGTAAATGATAAATGATATTTTTAATGAATTGTGTTATTACGAATAGGGTGCAAGTTTTGTACCCCATCAAAATTAATCAGGTAATATACTATAGTTACAATCAAACCTGGCCAAGGGAGATTTAAAAATGGAAAATAAACGTTTAAATTTAATTTATAAGTTAAACCATATTGTCAATGAATTAGAGATAGGAACAGTGGAGTATGAACTAGCAAAATTTTTCTTAGGAAACTTTAAAAGCGCTAACAAATGGAATATTTATGATATAGCAGAAGAAAACAATGTATCAAGAGCCTCAGTTAGAAGATTTGCTAAACAATTAGGGTATAAAAATTTTTTAGAGATGAAAAAATATGTACAAGAGTTTGATGATGGAATTGAAGAATTTCAAAAGTTTTATGGTGTTGAAAATTTTTTAGATAAACTTGTCACAAACATTGAAGTAATGATGAAAGAATTAAGTGTTCGATTAAATACTCAAGAAGTTGACTGTTTAAATAAAATGATTAATGAACATGACGAAGTAATTATTTTCACTTCTAGTAATATAGCTGGATTAGTTAAAACATTCCAACAAAGAATGATTATTTTTGGAAAAAAAGTTACGTTACTGACTGAATTAGAAAGTTTAAAAAAATTTAAAAATGTAAAGAATCCTCCGTTAATTATTGTTTTTTCTATTTCGGGGTTGCTACTTTCAACTATTTTGTTAGAACTAAGACAAATTGATGCAACGAAAGTATTATTTACGAATAATCGTAATCCAGTTTACAATCAAGATTTTGATAAATTGTATCATTTGAGTTCGCAGCATTATGAAGGAGATATGAATGATGTGCTGTATTATACGTACGGTATTAATTTTGTTTTAGATTTGTTATTTAATGGATATTTATTGAAATATAAAACAGGGGGAATTTAATTATGTATTATAAAGAAAATCCAACATTTCCAAAAGATTTTTTATGGGGAGCTTCAAGTTCTGCTTGGCAAGTAGAGGGAGCAGTTGCAGAAGATGGTCGTTCAACTGCAATTATTGACTTAAACAGTAAAAAGAAAAAACCGTATGCCGATAACTCGGTTGCCGCAGATCATTATCATTTCTATAAAGAGGATGTTAAGTTAATGAAGGAAGCAGGATTTACTTCGTATAGATTTTCAATTGCTTGGTCAAGAATTTATCCAGATAATTCTGGGGTACCTAATCAATTAGGAATTGATTTTTACAATAACTTAATTAATGAATTAGTAAATAATGGGATTTCACCAATTGTTACGCTTTACCATTACGATATGCCAGTATGGGTTGACGAAGAATTTAATGGTTGGTATGGTCGAGGAATCATTGATGCCTTTGACAAATATGCTAGAACATGTTTTGAAGAATTTGGAGATCGTGTGAAGTACTGGTTAGCAATTAATGAGCAAAATATGCAAATTGTTTATGGTAATTGGTTAGGTGTATGTAAAAATTCTGAAACGTGGTTTGAAGATAAATGGAAAGTAAATCATATTATGAATCTTTGCCATACGAAAGCAGTTATTGCCTGTCATGAATTGGTTGATGGTGGAAAAATTGGTCCTGTTCCAGGAATGGTACCTTTTTATCCTGAGTCTGCTAGTCCAGAGGATCAAATTGCAACAATGAATGCTGAAGAGTTGACTGAAAAAATTTGGAATGATTTTGATGCTAATCGTGAGTACAATGGATTTATTAAACGTTATTGGAAGGAACATAATATTGATCCAGATATCCGACCTGGAGATATGGACTTAGTTTCACAAGCAAAAATTGATTTCTTTGGTATTAACTGTTATCGAAGTAATGTAGCCAAAGCATCATCGATTGATTCAAAATTTCAAGAAATTGGGTTGAATAAATCTGGTAAAAAAGGAAATTTTGTTTATCCTAATTATCCAGGAATTTTTGAACAAACAGAAAATCCATTTGTTGATACCACTGATTGGGATTGGGAGATTGACCCTGTTGCAATGCGATACTTACTCAGATATATGGACGATCATTACCACCTCCCAATGGTCATAACAGAAAATGGATACGGCGCTCATGAAAAATTAAATGAAGATGGAAAGGTTCATGACATCGAACGAATTAAATTTCTTAAAGAAAATATTTATCAAATTGGTCTTGCAATTGAAGATGGTGCAAAAGTGTTTGGGTACAATCCTTGGTCATTTACTGATTTGTTGAGTACAGGTAATGGTATGGCGAAGCGTTACGGGCTAGTTTATATTAATACAACAGACGAGAATGTTCTGGATCTTAAACGAATACCAAAGGATTCATTTAATTGGTATAAAGAAGTAATTACTTCTAATGGTGCAAAAGTTAGTGAAGATAATATTAATTTGTAAAAGTAAAAGAGCAAACGCTCTCAAAGTTTGCTCTTAAAATAGAATTCAAATGTAATCGATTACAAATAGGGAGGTGTATTATGGGGAAATATGATGATTTAATTCCTTTTATCTTTGATAATATTGGGGGAGAAAAAAATATTATTAGTTCAAATCATTGTGCAACTAGATTACGATTAAAGTTGGGTGATGCATCAAAATTTAATGAAGATAAGTTGAAAAATAATTCATTAATCATGGGAACAGTAAAAAGAGATAATGAGGTTCAATTAATTATCGGGCCAGATGTTGATAAAGTCTATTCACTTTTTAATAAAGAATGGAATAAATCTGAATTTGATAATCAAGTTAGGCAACAAAAACGGCCTAAGAAAAATTTAAAAAGTTATGGAACTTTAATAGTAGATTTCATTAGTGGGACTTTTGTTCCGGTATTACCTATTTTAGTTGCAGCTGGACTAGTATCAGCGGTATTAAATATATTAGTTACATTCTTTGGTGTTTCAACTACGAGCGGAACTTATACAATCCTTAATACAGTGAACAATGCAGGATTTTATTTTTTACCAATTTATATAGGGTATAGTGCGGCGAAAAAAATTGGAATAAATGGTATGATGGGGATGTTTTTAGGTGCTATATTAGTCCATTCAGCTATTGATGGGGCAAAAGGCTTAAGTTTCTTTGATCTATCAATTCCTATTACGACATATAATACAACAACAATACCTGTTATTTTTGGTGTTTTATTCATGGCTTTAGTTGATAAGTGGGCTGATAAGGTTATACCCGATGCAATTAAATTCTTTTTAAAACCGTTAATTGTGATTTTAATAACAGTGCCGATAACACTTATTTTGTTAGGACCACTTGGAAATATTGTTGGTGGGTATATAGTAAGTTTATTAGGATTTATGTTTGATAAGATGGGCTGGCTTTCAGTTGGAATATTAGGTGGATTGACACCACTATTGGTTATGACGGGCACCAATCAAGCGCTGTTTCCGCTTGTATTTGCTATGATGGCTGAATCAAATTATGATCCGTTTGTACTTCCTGCGATGTTGGCAGCAAATGTGGCTGTAGGTGCAGCTGCGCTAGCTATTTCGTTACAAGAAAAAAATGTTGAAAAACGGTCCTTGGCCTTGTCAGCAGGTATTACTGGAGTGATGGGGATTACAGAACCAGCTGTTTTTGGAGTAATGATTAATTACAGTAGTGCATTTATTGGTGCCATTACTGGTGGGGTTGTTGGTGGAATATTTGCTGGGTTAGTTTCATTGAAACAATATGCTGTAGTTTCACCAGGAATTGCTGCTATTCCAACATATATACCAACAAATGGTTCTGGATTAAATAGTAATTTTTGGTTTTCTATAGCTGTTCTAGTTGTTTCCGTGTGTGCTTCATTTACTGTGACTATTGTTCTTGAAAAGAGGAAACGCAACAAATTAAAAATTCAAAAAGCAGATGCTTCATTTAAAATATTAAGTCCCGTTCAAGGTACAGTTTTACCAATTGAACAGGTAAACGATCCATTATTTTCAGAAAAAATGATGGGTGATGGATTAGCAATTATTCCTAGCGAAGGAGTAATTGTGGCTCCATTTGATGGCTATGTTATTATGACCACACCAACCAAACATGCAATTGGATTACGCGGAGATAATGATGTAGAAATTTTGATACATGTTGGAATGGATACTGTTAATTTAAATGGAGAATTTTATAATTTATTAGTTGAAGAGGAACAATATGTTTATGCAGGAGATGTATTGATAGAGTTTGATATGCAGGCGATAGCTGAAAAGGGATTCGATTTAATAACGCCGGTAATTGTTACTAATTCTGCAGAACATGATTGCTTTGCCAAAACTATTCAAAAAGAAGTTAAGAAGAATGATTATCTTTTTTCAGTGAATTAATAATAACGAATCAAAGTACCTTCTGACACACTATTGACAGCGGATACATTTAACGCTATACTGAGTTTATTCACAATGTTATTACTCTTGAAGTAAGCATGTGTGGACTTAAAATGATTATAAATGATTTAATAAGGTGTTATCAGAATTCTGAGCATGACTTGTTTGTAGGTGGTAAACTATACCTAATACAGATGAGTCTATTTTTTTGAGGTGAAAGCGATGAAGATTAAACGTGTTTTAAATAATAATACTGCGATATCCGTCAATCACAGCGGACTAGATGTATTATTGATGGGCGCTGGAATTGCTTTTGGTAAAAAGCAAGGTCAAAGTGTAGATATGGATAAAGTTGAAAAAACGTTTATTATTAAAGATAAAGACACGCTTAATAAATTTACAGATCTTGTAATAGATGTTTCTTTGCCAGAAGTCATGATGGCGGAGAAAGTCATTAATTTTGCTAAAATTAAATTGGGTAAAAAGTTTAATGAAATAATCTACGTTAATTTAACCGATCATATGCATAATTCAATTAAACAATACAAAGCTGGTATTGTTTTGAAAAACCCTTTAAAATGGGATATTGCAAGGTTTTATCCGGATGAATATGAGGTTGGTCAAAAAGCAATTAAAGTTGCTTCAGATGAGTTGAATATTAAGTTTGAAGACGATGAAGCTGCTTTTATTGCTTTGCATTTTGTGAATGCAGAGATAGATGGTGTCGAAACTAGTAATAACTTGGCTTATAATGTCACCAAGATTGTTAAAGAAATCGAAGATATTGTGAAGGACTATTTCCATACGGAGTTTGATGAATCATCATTAAACTATTATCGGTTTATTACTCACTTAAAATTCTTTGCGCAGAGACTGTTAGCAGGGAAGCATTACGACGATGACGAAGATCAGATACTACTTGATACAATAAAGAAACGGTATCAAAAAGCTTATGATTGTGCACTTAAAATTCAAAATTTTGTGAGTGAACATTATCAGTATGAAATAAGTGGAACAGAATTATTGTATTTAACGGTTCATATTAACAGATTAATAAAAAATTTATAGGGATGTTATTTTAATTAAGCATGACCTAAAAGACAAGTAATAGTGTCTTTTTAGGTCATGCTTTTTTTATATCAAAGGAGAGCATAAAATGAAAAATAAAGACTCAGCAAAAAAAATATATGATGAAGTTGGACAAGAACAAAATATTCATTCACTGATTCATTGTATGACAAGATTACGTTTCGAATTAAAAGATGGAAGTATTGTTGACGATGAAAAAATTAAAGAAATACCTGGTGTTATGGGTGTTAATCATCAAAGTGGTCAATATCAAGTGATTATTGGAAACGATGTTGGTGATTATTATGATGAAATTACAAAGTTGGGCGATATTGTTGGAGAGTCATCTGATGAATCATCAACTGAAACAAAGAAAGAGAAAAGAAATTTATTTAATCGTTTTGCGAGCTTCATCTCAGCCTGTATGTCACCGTTAATTCCTGCATTAATTGGTGGTGGGATGGTTAAAGTCATTTTGATTTTATTGCCATTGCTCGGTTGGATGAGTGAAAAAAGTCAATCGTATGCAATTTTAACAACATTTGGTGATGCACCATTTTACTTCTTACCGATTATGTTGGCCGTTACTGCAGCTAAATATTTCAAAGTGACACCAATGTTAGCCGTCACGATTGCCGGGGTTATGATTCATCCCTCATTTGTTGCGATGGTCGCTGCTGGTAAAGGTGTGCACTTCATGGGATTACCAGTTACATTGGCCACTTATTCATCATCAGTTATTCCAATTTTGATGGTGGTTTGGGCTATGAAGTATATTGAAATGGGTGTAGATAAAATTTGTCCCGCTTCAATGAAAAGCATTTTAAAACCACTTTTAGTTTTATTTATCACAGCAACTTTGGCCCTTGTTGTTATTGGGCCTATCGGAACTTATGCAGGTCAATATTTATCAGATATTATTTTATTCATTCAAGCTAAAGCTGGCTGGTTGGCGATGATTGTCATGTCAGCATTTATGCCTTTAATTGTGATGACAGGAATGCATTGGGCTTTTGCGCCACTATTCCTTAATGCATCAGTTGCTTCGCCGGATTCACTTATTTTACCTGCAATGTTAGCTGCAAATATTGCTCAAGGAGCTGCTTGTTTAGCCGTTGCCATTAAAGCAAAAAATAAAAATACAAAACAAATCGCAAGTGCCGCAAGTATCTCGGCTTTATTAGCGGGTGTTACTGAACCTGCCTTGTATGGGATTACACTTAAATATAAGAAACCTTTATATGCATCGATGATTGCGGGTGGTATTACAGGATTATTTACAGGAATTATGCACTTGAAATCATTTACGTTTGCCGTTCCATCAATTATTTCAATGCCTCAATTTATGAGTAAAACAGATGGTCAAAATATTTATACAGCTGTGATTGTATTGGTTGCTTCATTTATAATTAGTTTCGTTTTGACATACCTGTTTGGAATTGATGAAGGTGATGCTAAAGTTGCAACGGTTACGACGAATTCGACTGCTAACACGGAAGAAATTAATGCATTAATTTCTGGTTCAAAGGGAACAAAGAAAGTATTCAGTCCAGTTGCTGGAGAAGTAATCACTTTAGAAAGTGTCAATGATCCAACATTTGCTGAAAAAATGTTAGGAGACGGGGTCGCAATTATTCCAAACGATGGTAAAATTTTTGCACCTTTCTCTGGAGAAGTTGTAACGGTCTTTCCAACTAAACATGCTATTGGATTGAAAAGTGATACAGGAATTGAATTATTAATTCATTTTGGCTTGGATACAGTTAATTTGAAAGGCAAACCATTTACCCAACATATTGAAGCAGGGCAACACGTCAAGCAAGGCGAGTTACTCATGGAAGCTGATATTAAACAAATTCAAGATGCGGGCTATGATATTACAACACCAGTCGTGGTGACAAATACGGCAGAATTTGTTGAGATTGTCCCAACAGAAGAGGTAGTCGTCGCAAAAGATGATACTATTTTATATGTAATCTAAGAGGAGGAATTCAAATGACGAAATTTCCAAAAGGATTTTTATGGGGCGGCGCAACAGCCGCTAATCAACTTGAAGGGGCCTACAACGAAGGTGGGAAAGGACTATCAGTTCCGGATGCCTTACCAGGTGGGACAGAGAGATTTGATATTACCAATCAGCCTGATTTTAATTGGGAAATTGATACTAAAAAATATACTTATCCCAATCACGATGGCATTGATTATTACCATCGCTTCCGTGAAGATATTGCCCTTTTTGCTGAAATGGGATTTAAAGCGTATCGTTTTTCAATTGCATGGTCACGAATTTTTCCACAAGGTGACGAATTAACACCAAATGAAGAAGGATTAGCCTTTTACGATAAAGTCATTGATGAATGTTTAAAATATAATATCGAGCCTGTTATTACGATTTCGCATTATGAATTACCACTTAACTTAGTGACGACTTATGGTGGTTGGAAAAATAAAAAATTAATTGAATTTTATGCAAGATTTTCTGAAACAGTTTTAAATCGGTACCACGCTAAAGTTAAATATTGGATGACTTTTAATGAAATTAATAGTGCTTTACATTTTCCAGTGATGAGCCAAGGGTTAGTTGCAAGTAACGGTGCAAACGACATGCAAAATGTTTACCAAGCATGGCATAACCAGTTTGTAGCAGGGGCAATGGCCGTCAAAATTGGACACGAATTAGATCCTGATTTACAAATTGGCTGTATGATTTTATATGCAACCACATATAGTTATAATTCGGATCCTATTAATCAAATGGCAACGCTTGAACAAAATCAAGAATTTAACCATTTTTGTGGTGATGTTCAAGTACGTGGCGAATATCCAACATATACAAATCGTTTGATGCAAAAATATGGGTTCAAGTTTAGTGATTTGGAGACAACGCCAGAGGAATTGGCGTTACTAAAAGCCAATCCTGTTGATTATATTGGATTTAGTTATTATATGTCAGCAACGGTTGATGAAACGCATGTGGCCCAAGACAGTGCTCAAGGAAATCTCATTGGTGGCGTTAAGAATCCGTACTTGAAAGCCAGTGATTGGGGTTGGCAAATCGATCCTACTGGTTTAAGAATTGCGTTAAATGAGCTTTATCAACGTTACCAGAAGCCATTATTTATTGTTGAAAATGGTTTCGGTGCAAAAGATGAAGCAGACGAAGATAAGTTTGTTAATGATGATTATCGCATTGATTACCTTCGTTCGCACATTGAAGCAATGGCTGATGCAATCAATGATGGCGTGAATTTAATGGGTTATACGCCATGGGGATGCATTGATTTAGTTAGTGCGTCTACTGGTCAAATGTCCAAACGTTATGGCTTTATTTATGTGGATTTGAACGATGAGGGTCAAGGAACTCTTAATAGATTTAAAAAGAAATCATTTAGTTGGTACAAAGAAGTAATAAAAACAAATGGTAGAAAGTTATAAATCTATCATAACGTATCTAAATTTATGATAGTATTTCAATATTAAGTTAGGAATTATGAAAATCTGTAATATTCTTTTATTTGAAATTAGAGAAAGTCAAAGTAATCCTTTGGCTTTCTTTTTTTGTAAACAAACAAATTGTGTTCGCCATAAAAAAGAGTATTCTAGAGATATCTCAAAACAAATAGGAGGGTTCATCATGACAAAAGAAACTGAAAAAGAGTTACGCGAACGCTTATCGAAACAAGAATTTGAAGTAACGCAACATGCTGCGACAGAAGCGCCATTCACAGGTAAGTACGATGACTTTTACAAAAAAGGCATCTATGTTGATATTGTTAGTGGTGAAGCACTCTTTAGTTCAGCAGAAAAATATGATGCTGGGTGTGGCTGGCCATCATTTTCTAAGCCCATTCCGGGTTCTAAGATTGCCGAATTAGCAGATAATAGTCTTCCAGGTCATCAACGAGTGGAAGTGAGAAGTGGCGAAGCCAACTCGCATTTAGGTCATGTTTTCCCTGATGGACCTCAAGATCAAGGTGGATTACGTTATTGTATCAATTCAGCTTCATTAAAATTCATTGCTGAAAAAGAAATGGCAGCAGCTGGTTATAAAGATTACTTAAACGTTTTATAAAAATAAAAGCATTCAACTTTCAAGGCCATTTTGGGCGTTAAAAGTTGAATGCTTTTTTAATTATGATTGTATTTTACGATGGATAAAGTAGACAGGAATACCAATCCCGGTCATTAATAGACCAATTAAAGCCAGGCCTGTTTGTGTTAGTAAAGTTGCGGTAAGAATGAAGAGGCCCCCAATAATCGCAATTATGGGGATTACCGGGTACAACGGCACTTTATAAGGTCTTTTTAGAGCGGGTTCTCGTTTTCTTAAAATGAAAACGGCGATAAAAACGAGCACGTTAAAAATCCAGATAACAAAAATTAACATATCCGTTAACACATCAAAACTACCTAAAAACATCATGATAATGGCAATACCAATTTGTAAGAAGCCAGCAATATAAGGAACTTTTGTGTGAGGAGAGAGACGTTTTAACCAGTTACTAAAGGGAAGTTGGTTTTCTAATGCCATCGCGTAGGGAACGCGCATGCCGGTCAAAGTATAGCCATTAATTGCGCCATAAACTGAGATTAAAATACCGATGGTAACAAATTTACCACCAAATCGGCCAAATAATTGCAGCGAAGCGTCTGAAGCGGCATTTAAATTGCCGGCCAGTTCCGAAATGGGTAATGCTTTAAGAAAAACAAAGTTAATTAACGTATAGATAATCGTAATTAAGAATAAGCCAAAAATGATAGCTTTTGGTAAATCGCGTTCAGGATGATGCATTTCGCCAGCAATATTTCCGACCCCAATCCAACCATCGTAAGCGAACATAGTCGCAAGTAAACCGCCACTCAAAGCGGTGAAGAAGGAGTTATGTGCGCCAGATGTTAAAGGAATTAAGCTAAATGAAACATGCGCGGGCGTAAAAAGTCCCCAGACGACAATCACGATAATAGGTAATAATTTTAAAATTAATGAAATTGACTGAAATGCGCCACCAACTTTTGCGCCTAAAAAATTAATTAAGGTAATACTGATGCCACTAATTAAAGCAATTGGAATAGTTAGATTAGCATTAAGGTGAAATAGGTTAATGAATTGTGTTCCGAAAATAATCGAAAGTGCCGCAATATTTGCGGGGTAGTAGATAATGATTTGGGCCCAACCGAGTAGGAAGGCCGGAAAGCGGCCATAAGTATATTCGATATACTTAATTGCGCCACCTGTTTCTGGAATTGCGGCCGCAAGTTCTGCGGCAGTCAGTCCGGCACAAATGGTTAAAAAGCCACCAAGTAACCAAACAAATAGGGTTAGGTTAGCGGATTGGGTTTGTTGTGTGACACTCGAGACTTTGAAAAAGACGCCTCCGCCAATTACTGTCCCCATGACAGTTGATAGCGCGGCAAAAAAACCAATATCTCGTTTTAAGTGATCGTTGTTCATGGTGAAAAATCCTCGTTTCTATTTGGAATGCGTATTTAACTATTTTAGACTATTTAATCGCGTAATGAAACAAAAAAATTGAAGGTGAAAATCAACAAAATTCTGTTAATCTTCATCTTCAATTTTAGGTTCCGAAGGTTCTTTAATCGGAGCTAACTTAATGGGATAGGTGCGATTATCTGCTTCATCAAATAAACTGATGGGACCTTGATCATTCGCGTCGATTCTTAGGTGAAATCCATACTCGTCTAAGAAACTAAGTTCACGTTCATCTAAACGTTCAACTTCACCGTTAAGTGCGCGCTCGTCAATTCGAATCGTGAGGTCTGATGAAATATCTAGATTATGGTGTCGGTGGCTAAGTTCATCGTAAAACAACCAATGACCGGCATAAAAAATAGGTAAAGAAACCTTAGTTTTTGGTGCGGTTATTGATTTGATGTCTTTCGTTAATCCAATAAAAAATGATGCACCCAATAGTGCAAAACTACGCTTCTTCACGCCTACCCCTCCTATTAGAACTGCTTTATTTAAATATAACACTTTTATCTAACAAGCGGAATATATTGTCTCAAATATATCTAAATGTAATCTATCGTCATAAAATTGACACAAAGAGATTATTATGAAAACGATTTAACTATTGTTATAATGGAATCAATAATAAAATGGAGGTAACAAATATGATTAAGTTAGGTATTATTGGTACGAATTGGATTACTGGTCAATTTATTGAAGCAGCTCATGAATCAAAAGAATTCCAATTAACGAGTGTTTATTCAAGATCTGAAGCAAAAGCTAAAGATTTTGGTGAACAATATGGAGCAACAAACTTCTATGATAATGTGACAGATTTTTTTGCTTCTGATTCATTTGAAGCCATCTACATTGCATCCCCAAACAGCTTACATTTTGAACAAATTAAGTTAGCAATTGAAGCGGGTAAAAAAGTCATTGCTGAGAAGCCGATGGTATCGAATCCAACAGAAATGGCTGAAATTCAAGAGATTCTAAAAAAACATCCTGAAAGCCAACTTTTTGAAGCAGCGCGTCAAATACATCAGGAAAATTTCAAAATTATTGAACAAAAAGTAACGGAGATAGAAACAATTCAAGGCGCAACCTTAACTTATATGAAATATTCATCACGTTATGATGCCATTTTAGCCGGTGAAGAACCTAATATTTTCTCGCCAAAATTCTCCGGTGGTGCTTTACAAGATCTTGGCGTCTATGTTGTCTATGATGCCATTGCTTGGTTTGGTGCACCACTCAAAGTGCAATATTACCCAACGATGTTACCAACAGGCGTTGACGGTAAAGGTGTCGCAATTCTAACTTACAAAGATTTCAACGTCACATTGAATGTTGGTAAGACAGCTAATTCATATTTAACGAGTGAAATTTATGGCTTGAAAGATACTATTGTGATGGATAATGCCGCTGAATTGAATGAGGTTATTTATCGAGATGGTTCTGATAAAGAAGACATGTTAAGCCAATTTCCAGCAAAAAATCCGATGTTAGCTGAAGCAAATGCGTTTGCTAGGGTAATAAATAATCCTAAGGATGCTACAAATATTGCGGACTACAAGAAGTGGCAAGCACTTAGTATAACGGTTAACCAAGTCTTGTTTGATTTAAGACAAAGTGCCGGAATTGAATTTCCAGCTGATCATAGATAGAAATTACTGAGATAAGTTTCCATGAATCAATGGAAGCTTATTTTTTATATGCTATACTTAATTATTAAAACTAATCCTAGAAGTTAAAAGAAAGAGACTAAAATGAATCCAAAATTTGATGCATATTTTAAAGAACAAGGTTTTGAAACGCGGTCACCTATTCAAGAAGCCGTTTATGAACCCCTAAAAACTGGTGAAAATGTCCTTGGTTTAGCACCAACTGGATCAGGTAAGACCTTAGCATTTAGCTTGCCATTACTTGAAAGATTAACACCAAAGGATGGCATCCAATTACTTGTTATCGCACCTTCACAAGAATTGGCTATGCAATTAGCAGGTGTAATCCGTCCATGGGCTAAAGAACTTGATTTAAAAGTTCAAGCAATTATTGGTGGCGCAAATATGAAACGCCAAATTGAAAATTTAAAGAAAAAACCTGAAATTATTGTTGGAACTCCAGGTCGTTTATTAAATTTAGCCGAAGATAAAAAAATTAAGTTGCACAAAGTTATGTCAGTCGTGATTGATGAAGCTGATGATTTATTAACGGACGAAACATTAACGACTTGTCGTGAGTTAATTAGCCAAGCTCCCGCGGGTATTCAATTGAGTTTCTTCTCCGCAACTGAAACAGCGATTTTAGATGATTTAAAGAAATGGTTTGGTGCAGATGTGACGACTTACGATGTTCGTGATGTTGATCAAACACAGGGAATCGTTCACCATTACGCCATTGAAACACCAACTCGTAAACGTCAGTCAACGTTACGTCGTCTGGCAAATGTAGAGGATTTCTATGCCTTAGTTTTCTTCAACCAATTATCATCCCTACAAGATATGGCTCAGAAATTAAAATACGATCATGTGCCGGTTGCTGTTTTAGACAGTGAACAACGCCAAGTTAACCGGGCAAATGCCTTATCGCAATTGCATAAACATGAAATCAAGCTATTGTTAACAACGGATGTTGCTGCTCGAGGCCTAGATATCCCGATGTTACCAGCAGTTGTTAATTATGATATGCCAAAAGATATTACGTCGTATATTCACCGTGTCGGCCGAACGGGACGGATGGGTGCCGAAGGAATGGTTATTAATCTTGGAAACGAACATGATTTACGAACGTTAAAACAAGATTTAAAAAATACGCCATTTGAAATTGAAAAAGGCTACTTATACGAGGGCGCTATTGTCACGAAACGTCCAGAACGTGCGGTTGAACCTAAAGTTAAAAAGCCTAAACCAGTTGAAGTAAAAGCTAAAACTGCTGTGGGCCAAAAAGAATCTGATGAACCAGTTAAGAAACCGCATCGTAAAATTCGTTTGAGAAATCAAAAGAATAAAGGAAAAAGACGTAAACCTAAAGCAGAACATTTCGATTAATGAGAGTAATCATCCAAAGTTATTTGGGTGATTTTTTTATTGCCCTCATCTGTAAGCGATTGCAAGAGTGGCGTTACCGTGCTATATTTAAAGAAGTTAATCTAGACATAAAAGGAGTTACATATGGCCATGACAAATATTAAGTTAGATAAAAATCATTTTGACGGATACTTTGATTTATCAATTTATGCATTTAATAAAACCGTTTCAGCTGAAAGAAAAAGCTTTTTTAAAAAGTTATATGACCATTCATCTGACTGGGGTTCCGTTGAGTCGGGTCAAGTGGTCAGTGGGGTGATTAATACACCGTTTATGACTAATTTTCATGGTGTTTCGTTCAAAATGGGTGGAATTGGTTATGTCGCAAGTTATCCTGAATTTGCCGGGCAAGGTAGTATTGGTCAATTAATGAATTTAGCCTTAGATGAAATGTATCAAGATGGAACAACGCTATCTTATTTAGCACCATTTTCATATCCGTTCTATCGTAAGTTTGGGTATGAAGCAACGTTTGACCAAACTGTTTACCGAATGAATGCGAAGGATTTGCCTCGATTGAAAGTGAAGGCAATTGGCCACGTTGAACGCCACCCATATTCAGAAGTTAAAAATGACCTTAATGAAATATACAAAAAGAATCAATTATCACAACAAGGTGGAATTGAACGGGCAGAATGGTGGCTAACGTATTCTGCCGAGAAACATCCTAATTGGGAAACGGCCGTTTATTATAACGAGGCAAATGAACTAGAAGGATACCTCGTATATCAAAGAGAAGCTAATGAATTTAAAATAGTCGAATGGGTTTATCAAACAAGTGAGAGTTGGCTTCAATTACAAAACTTCGTGATTAAACATCAATCAGCATATGAATGGTTTAGCTACGAGAGTCCAATTGGGCAACCATTGCCAGATTTGTTGGCTAATCCACAGGTTGACGTGAAAATAAAACCATATATGATGGCAAGAATTGTGAATGTTGCTGATTTTTTGATGCGATATCCTTACCAACATGATTTTGATGCGATTGTGATTCAAGTTAAAGATGCCAATATTGCCGACAATGAAGGTCAATGGCAAGTTAGTCATGTAAATGGGCAGACTACAGTAGACAAAGTAACGGATAAAGAGCCAACTTTATTCACTGATGTTCAGAACTTAACACGTAGTATGATGGGTTACCGAACGATGAAACAATTAAAACAATATGGGTTTTTATCGGGTGACGTAACTGCATTTGATCGTGCTTTGATTAAAGATCAACCGATACTAAGTGATTACTTCTAAGGAGATAACAAATGGAATATGAAAAAATGAGCCATTTTCCAACGGATTTTTTATGGGGTGCTTCTTCGGCGGCCTACCAGATTGAAGGTGCCTACCGAGAAGACGGGAAGGGTTTATCAGTTTGGGATAAGTTCGTTCGAATTCCCGGAAAAACCTTTAAAGGAACCAATGGTGATGTAGCCGTTGATCATTATCACCGCTTTGAAGAAGACGTTGCTTTAATGAAAGAACAGGGATTAAAAGCTTATCGTTTTTCAATTGCTTGGACACGAATTTTTCCTGAAGGAAAAGGACAAGTTAATCAAAAGGGAATTGATTTTTATAATCGTTTAATTGATGAGCTGATTGCTAATCAGATTGAACCCGTTGTGACTCTCTATCATTGGGATTTACCTCAGGCTTTGCAAGATGAGTATGGTGGTTGGGAGTCACGTGAAATTGTGACCGATTTTACGAACTACGCCAAAACATGTTTTGACGCGTTTGGTGATCGTGTTAATTACTGGGTATCATTGAATGAACAAAATGTTTTTATTTCACATGGCTACCAAATGGAGAGTCATCCCCCAGCAGTTAATGATGAAAAACGGATGTACGCCGCAAATCATATTGCTAATTTGGCAAATGCCTCAGCGATTAAGACATTCCATGATGGTCATTATCAAGGTGGAATCGGACCTAGTTTCGCTTATAGCCCGGGTTATGCGGTTAATGGCGATCCCAAAAATCAAGTTGCAGCAACTAACTATGAGGATTATGCTGCCCATTTTTGGATGGATGTCTATGTTTACGGTCGTTATCCAAAAATGATTTATAAATGGTTAACTGAGCGTGGAACGGCACCCGTAATTACCGAAGCAGACCAGGCCTTGTTAATTGCTGGGAAACCGGATTTTATGGGATTAAATTATTATCAGACACAGACAATTGCGGCTAATCCGTTAGTTGGTGGTGTTGGACTTGCGGCAGAAAATAACACAGGTAAAAAAGGAACCAGTTCTGAAAGTGGCGTTCCGGGGATGTTCAAGACAACTAATAATGAATTCTTAAAACAAACCGATTGGGATTGGAATATTGATCCCGAGGGACTAAGAATTGCTTTAAGACGAATTGACAGTCGCTATGACTTACCCGTCCTGATTACTGAAAATGGACTTGGCGCTTACGATAAATTAGAAGAAGACCATCAGATTCATGATGACTATCGAATTTATTTTATTAATGAACATATCAAGGCGATTAAAGAAGCCATATCTGATGGTGTTAAAGTGATTGGCTATACAACTTGGAGTTTTACAGATTTATTAAGTTGGTCAAATGGGTACCAAAAACGTTACGGTTTTGTTTATGTTGACCGTGATGAGGAAAGTGCGAAAGAATTAAAACGTTATAAGAAGGACTCGTTCTACTGGTACCAAAAAGTGATCCAGGAAAACGGGCGTTATTTATAAAAGAATAAAGCTATTGTTGATTGCGCTTACATATGGTGGTACACTAATAGATGAAATGAGTGTTACTGATTCGATCAGGCATGACCTATTGATGGAGATGTGTAAATGTCTGTATTTATGGGTCTTTTTTTATGGAAAGGGGGTGGTTTAATGTGAAGTTTGTTAAAAATTTTAATAACAATGCGGCTTTAGTTGAATCATCCGATAATGTTGAGTGGGTTGTTATCGGTAACGGGATTGGGTTTGGCTATCACGTTGGAGATATGATTGATGATGCTAAAATCGACCGCCGTTTCAAGGCTGAGGAAGATTCAGATACAATGAAACTCGTATCTGGATTTGATGCCCAGGTTTTAGAGGTTGCTTCAGCACTTGTTAATGTGGTTGAGCCTTTAATCAACGTTAAGTTTGATGATGTTCAATTCTTAGTTTTGGTTGATCATCTGCAATACTCGCTCAAGAAGAACAGTGATGAAATGTTTTTGAATGACCAGTCTGTTCACTGGGAAATCAAAAAATTATTTCCAGTTGAATTTAATGCTGCAGAGGCCGGAATTCAAAAAATTGAGTCGGAGTTCAATCTTTCGGTTCAAAAAAATGAACTTATTTTACTGACATACCATCTCATTAACGTTAAAGAAGGCGGACATGCTGTCCAAGATTCGATGAAAATGTCAGAGCTTATTTCAGGAATTATTAATATTATTCAATTGGATACCGGTATTATTCTCGACGAAAAAACTTTTAACTATAGTCGATTTGTGTCACATTTACGTTATTTATTCATTAGACATTTTAACAATACCGAGATTGACCGTGCAGAGCTTGATCCCGAGTTACTCGCGATGATGATTAGTCGTTACCCACAAGTTTATAAGACTGTGGAAAAGATTGTGCATTATATTAGAGAACGTGCCAATTGGGATTTACAAGCGGATGAGCAAGTTTACTTAGTGCTACACATTTGGCGCGTGACCCACAGGCAAGAAGAAAATTAAATAAATCGATAATTAGGTGTGTTATTGCCATTTATAAGCAAGCATAAACCCAGTTACTCATTTCAGACTCAGCTTTTTTTGAGCCGGAATGAATAGCTGGGTTTTCATTTACAAAAAAATAAAAGGAGTGATTATAATGAGTTACGATAAATTAGCTAAAGATATTCTGAAAAACGTGGGTGGGGAAGCCAATGTTAATAGTGTTGTCCATTGTACAACGCGATTAAGATTTAAATTAAAAGATGAAGACAAAGCCAACACGGATATTTTAAAAGATATGGATGGCGTTGTTACAGTTGTTAAAAGTGGTGGCCAATACCAAGTGGTGGTTGGTAACCAAGTACCAGAAGTTTATGATGAATTGGTCAAAGGTAGTGGACTTGCCGGAGACGGAATTGTACCGGACGATGACGGCGAAAAAATGAAACCGCTTGATGCGTTCATCGATATGATTTCAGGTATTTTCGCACCAACTTTAGGTGTCTTGGCTGCAACAGGTATGATCAAAGGGTTAGTTGCCATGCTTGTCGCATTTAACTGGGTGGCAGCAACATCTGGAACTTATATCATTTTAAATGCGTTGGGAGATTCTTTCTTCTACTTCTTCCCAATTATTTTGGCTTACAGCGCAAGTAAGAAATTCCACGTTAATCCATTGTTGGCAATGGTGATAGGGGCATCCCTAGTCTATCCAACAATTGTGGCCCAATTACCAGCAACATTGGCCGCAACGGGTGGTAAGGCGCTGTATACTTTATTCGCGGGAACTATTTTTGAATCACCTATTTACATGACATTCTTAGGGATTCCGGTGATCATGATGAGTTATGCATCGTCAGTTGTACCTATTATTGTGTCAATTTGGTTTGCATCAAAAGTTGAACCCTTCTTCCAAAAAAGGATTCCAGAAGTTGTTCGAACATTCTTGGTACCAATGTTAACGGCACTTGTAGTTGTTCCAATTACCTTTATATTCATCGGTCCCCTTACAACTTGGGCCAGCGATATCGTCGCAACCGGATTTTCAGCAGTTTATTCACTTAGTCCAATTGCTGCTGGGGCAGTGCTTGGTGGTTTATGGCAAGTCCTTGTTATTTTTGGGTTACATTGGGGACTTATTCCGCTCGCACTTCTCAATATTTCAACACAAGGGTCAGATCCCATTTTAGCTTTGATGCTGGGGACAACATTTGCCCAAATTGGATCCGTTTTAGCGATTACAATTAAAACTAAAAATAATAAATTAAAAGCACTTGGCTATTCTTCATTTATTTCAGGTATATTTGGTGTTACGGAACCCGCTATTTATGGGATTACCTTACCTCGTAAAAAACCATTCGTTATTACATGTATTTCAGCCGCTATTGGTGGAATGATTCTTGGGTTATTTGGAACAAAAGGTTACCTGCTTGGTGGATTAGGAATTTTCTCAATTCCAAGTTACTTAAATCCTAAAACAGGGATTGATATGTCATTTTACGCCGTACCAATCGCAATCGTGGTCTCATTCGTTTTATCATATGTCCTAACGATGATGTTCGGGTTAACAAAAGCGGATCAAGAAGTCCCTGTTGTGGTTGAAACAACGAACGCAACGACAACTGCATCAGTTCCAGTTAAATCAGAACAAGTTGAAGAAGAAGTTCTTGTTAGCCCACTTAAAGGCCAAGTATTACCTTTAGCTGACGTGAAAGATCCGGTCTTTAACTCTGGTGCAATGGGTAACGGAATTGCTATTTTACCTGAGATAGGTCAACTATATGCACCAGCCGATGGTGTCATCTCACTCGTTTTCCCAACGGGCCACGCGGTTGGTATGAAAACGGATAGTGGCGCTGAAATCTTGATGCATATTGGGATGGATACAGTTGAATTAGGCGGTAAATTCTTTGAAATTCAAACTGAAATGGATAAAGTCGTCAAAAAAGGCGATTTATTACTTAAATTTGATATTGATGAAATTAAAAAGGCCGGATATGAAATTATTACGCCGATTATTGTAACGAATACACCAAGATATAAAGAAGTTAACGCAATTGCTAAAGAACAATCAAATGTGATTGTTGGCGATGATTTACTGGATTTAGAAACTAACTTAGGGGGTAAATAGAATGACAAAATCAAATTTTCCAGATAATTTTTTATGGGGCGGCGCAACGGCTGCTAACCAATTTGAAGGGGCATATGATGTTGATGGTAAAGGATTATCATTGGTAGATATCCTGCCGGATGCTCATCATGGTCGTTGGGATTACTTATTTAACGCAAAAGCAGCAATGAAAATGGAAGAAGACTTTTATCCTAGTCATGAGTCAGTTGATTTTTATCATCGTTACGAAGAAGATTTACGATTAATGGCAGAAATGGGGTTTAAAACGTTCCGGATGTCAATTAGTTGGCCACGAATTTTTCCACAGGGTGATGAAAAAGAACCAAATGAAAAAGGCCTACAATTCTATGACAGAGTGATTGATCTATGTATTGAATTAGGGATGGAACCACTTGTGACGATTAACCATTTTGACACGCCATTAGGAATGTTGAAGAAAATGAATGGTTGGGCTGATCGTCGGATGATAGATAATTATTTGAATTTTTCACGCGTATTATTCATGCGTTACAAAGATAAAGTTAAATATTGGTTGACGTTTAATGAAATAAATATGATTTTACACATTCCGTTATTGGGTGGCGGCCTAGATTTAGAAGGTATCGATAATCCTGAACAAGTAAAATATCAGGCGGCGCATCATCAATTGGTGGCCTCTGCATTAGCGACTAAAATGGCGCATGAAATTAATCCTGATTTCCAAATTGGATGTATGTTGGCAGCCGGAGTAACTTATCCTAATACGCCAAATCCAAAAGACGTCTTTGAAGCAATGACTAAAGATCGAGAAGGTTATTTCTTTATCGACGTTCAATCACGTGGCTACTACCCAAGTTACTCAGCAAGATTGTTCAAAGATATGGGTGTAACCATTGAAATGGCTGATACTGATGTGGCAGACTTACTTGGAAATACGGTTGACTTTATTTCGTTTAGTTACTATTCATCACGTTTAGCTAGTGCTGATCCTGAAATGACGGATACAACTGCAGCGAACGTCTTTGAAAGTTTAAAAAATCCTTATTTGAAAACGAGCGAATGGGGTTGGCAAACAGATGGCCTTGGATTAAGAACAACCATGAATCAAATCTACGACCGTTATCAGAAACCTTTATTTGTAGTTGAAAATGGATTGGGTGCAAAAGATATTGTGGAAGATGGCGATAAGATTCATGATGAGTATCGGATTTCTTATCTTAGTGAAAATATTCAGGCGATGGGTGAAGCAATTGCGGACGGGGTCGTTTGTTTAGGCTATACATCATGGGGCTGTATTGATTTAATCAGTGCTGGTTCCGGAGAAATGGCAAAACGTTACGGATACATCTATGTCGATCGAGATAACGATGGAAATGGAACATTGAATAGACTAAGAAAAGATTCATTTTATTGGTACCAAGACGTCATTAAAACAAATGGCGTAGAACTATAAACAAATAAAAGGACTGAATGCGATTAAAAATCGTGTTCAATCCTTTATTTGTTTATAAATTAACTACGAGCGTAAATTTTATTTTTTTAGAATACCTAAATCAATCATGGATTGTGCGGTTGTAATGACGGATTCTTTAGCAGAACGAGGGTGCCAGCCTAATAAATTAACTGATTTTTCGTTGCTGGTAGCGGCATATTTACCAACTAAAGAGGCAACCATCCGTAAATTTGGACGGAAGATAGCCGCAAATTTAACGACGCCATTAGGAATTGTTTTTTTAGGTAATTTGTTGGCATAACTTGGAAAAGCATCTCTTAAAATATGAGCTAAATCTAGCATGGAAAGTGTTTCACCAGTCGTTGCTAAGAAACGTTCACCATTTGCTTTTTCTGAAGTCATTGCGAGGATATGCAAGCTGGCAACATCACGGACGTCAACGTAACCCGAGTTAACATTAGGGACTGCTTTAATGTCACCATCCATCATTTGTTGAATTTGAATATTTGAATGTGAGTAAACGGATCCTAAGACGGGTCCCATAACGGCAACCGGATTTACAACAGAGAGTTCTAAACCGTGACCCTCATTCTGAATGAAATCCCAAGCGGCTTTTTCCGATAATGTTTTTGATTTTTGGTAAGGATGGATATGATTATCTTCTAAATTAGACCAATCTTTTTCAGTGTAAGGCGTTTGACGGTTATGATGACCGGCGAAAATGGCACCATAAGCTGATGTTAGAACAACGCGTTTAACATTGGCATTTTGTGCTGCCCGTAAAACCATGAGGACGCCATTTACAGCAGGATTAATCATTTCTTCTTCATGTTTGAAGTTTAGTTTTGGCGTGGGCGATGCAACGTGCATCACGTATGAGACGCCTTCCATTGCTGCCGGCCAATTTTTTTCACTGGTTAAATTCGTTTCAATAAAAGATAAATCTTGATTATTTTGAATACCGCTGCTATGCATAATTTCTTTAATATAGTCGGCTTTTGCCATTGAACGGACAGTTGCTCTAACGGCATAGTCTTGTTGTAATAGTTGTAAAATAATATGTGAAGCGATAAATCCGCTACCACCTGTGACCAAAACTAATTTTTTCATTTGAAGTACCTCCTAAGTTACGTTACACTTGTAACGTCAATAACGATATATTAAGTTAAATGACAGGGAAATTCAAGTGAAGAGTCAGCATCTGTGACAGAATGGAGAATGTGTTATGTCAGCGACCAACCATGCACAACTAATAAAAAAAGATTCTGAAGACTACTTAACTACGGCATTGTTGCAATTACTAAAAACGAATCAACTAACTGATTTAAGCGTGACTCAGGTAGTTAAGCGAGCAGGTGTCAGTCGAATGGCATTTTATAGAAATTATAAAACGCTTGATGATATTCTTATTCGTTATTTAACGCCTATTTTCAATGAGAGTTTCGACGATGTGAGTGAAGGGTTAACCCAAGATGATAAACTGCAGGCCATGGCACGTCTATTTGATGAACTGTCGGATCCATTGGATTTAGCAATGAAGCAGGGATTTGAAACCATTGTTCAACAAGTATTTAATGAAAATATCATCCGGATGTATCAGAAACAAAATATATGGTCGGGATTAGCGCCGGACGACCAAAAATATTATACAAACTTTATGGCAGCTGGCGTCTATGGTATTTGGCGTGAATGGCTGTTGAGTGGTAAGAAAGAACCACTCGTTAATATCCAACTATTGATTACCAATATTCAGGCGTCACTTACTGCATCAACGACTAAATATAAATAAGCCGCAACCATAATTGAAATGGTTGCGGCTTATTTGGTATGTCCCTGATCAGAGTCGAACTGATGACCTACCGCTTAGGAGGCGGTTGCTCTATCCAGCTGAGCTACAGAGACAAAAGACTAGCTACTTCATTGTAAATGGCGACAATAAATAAGTCAATTTGATTTTAATAGAAGCGCTCGAAATTATGGTAGAATACAACTAATGATTAGTGAGGATGTGAGCGGCATGAACGGAAAAGATAGACAAGAAAATATCAAAGAACAGCTATATAATAATGCGAACGCAATCAGTGCGAATCAATTTGCGCAACAATTCAAAGTTAGTCGACAAACAATTGTGGGTGATATTGCTTTGTTAAGAGCACAAGGTGAGCAAATATTGGCCTCATTCAATGGCTATACCTACGATCAAGCACCTAATAAAATCATTAAAATGATTGTTTGTAAACATCGGGTTGACCGTGTACAAGAAGAATTAGAGCTCTTAATTCGGAATGGCGCAGAGGTCCAAAATGTAACCATTAACCATGAAATCTATGGGGAATTATCGGGAACGTTACTGATTAAAACGGAAAATGATATTAATGAATTTATGACAAAACTTAATGGACATAAAGGTCGGTTACTGTCAGAATTAACGGCAGGAATTCATACGCATCTCATTAAAGTAGCTTCGGAAGAGAACTACGCTAAAATTCAACAAGAATTATTTGATGCAGGTCTTAGTTATCAAACAGATTAGGTTGACAAGACACCCTAATATTTGGCATACTCTACTTTAGAAGGTGTAAAGACACCCTCGTAAATTAGACGAGAAGAGATGTTGGTAGATGGATATTCAGAAAAAGAAGGAACACAAATTACTGGCTGTGGCTGGGTTTGCATGGCTATTTGACGCCATGGATGTGGGGTTATTATCATTCATCATTACGGCACTTCAAAAAGAATGGCAGTTATCTGAAGTTCAAATGGGTTGGATCGGTAGTGTCAGCTCAATTGGAATGGCGGTTGGTGCTTTGGTTTTTGGGATGTTAGCTGATCGTATGGGACGTAAAATCATTTTAATTGTCACGCTATTATTCTTCTCCATCGGTAGTGGATTGTCGGCACTAGCAACGGGGTTATCTTTTTTCTTAATCATGCGTTTCTTAATTGGCGCCGGACTAGGTGGCGAATTACCAGTTGCGTCAACACTTGTTTCTGAAAATGTTGCACCTGAGAGACGCGGTCGAATTGTTGTTTTGTTAGAGAGTTTTTGGGCTGGTGGTTGGATTGTATCAGCCGTTGTAGCAACATTTGTCATTCCAAAATATGGTTGGCGTGTAGCGGCAGTTGGGACTGCGCTAACGGCAATTTATGCGATTTTCATGCGTTTGGGGATGAGAGATGTAAAAGAACCCGTAATTATCGAAAAAACGCAGAGACTGTCATTTTTTACCTCAATACGAGAAGTCTGGTCTCAAGCATACCGTCGTCAAACTTTAATGTTATGGATTCTATGGTTCACGGTTGTTTTTTCTTACTATGGGATGTTTCTTTGGTTACCCAGCGTGATGGTGATTAAAGGGTTCGATCTTGTGCATAGTTTTAGTTATGTCATGATTATGACCTTAGCACAATTACCGGGTTACTTTAGTGCAGCATGGTTAATTGAGAAATTAGGCCGAAAACCAGTTTTAATCAGTTATTTATTGGGAACGGCAGTATTCGCTTTTCTCTTTGGGAATGCCGTGAGTGTTGGGGCGTTAGTTACATATGGCGCGCTACTCTCATTTTTTAATCTCGGCGCGTGGGGCGTAATGTACGCCTATACGCCTGAACAATATCCAACCATTATTCGAGGCACAGGAACAGGAATGGCGGCTTCGTTCGGTCGAATTGGTGGGATTGTTGGACCAGCATTAGTTGGGTATCTGATTAGTAATCAGATTACTGTCGGCCATATTTTTACAATTTTCTGTGTCGCTATTATGCTCGGCGTAACGGCGGTTTTCTTTTTAGGCGATGAGACTAAAGGAAAAGTATTAGATTAAACTCAAAAGAAGTTAACTTGGAAAGAAATTTTCTGGGTTAACTTCTTTTTTGTTGACAAGTGTAAACGATATAATTACAATGTATTTATTGTTTACATTTGTAAACTAACTGAAACGTTAATCTGGGAGGAAATAAAAATGTCAAAATTAATTGTATCAATGATTGGTATCACGGTGGTCGGATTTATTATCTGGTGGTTTTTTGGTAAGCATGAACAGTCAACTGCGATTGCGGATGTTAAGGCTGACACGCAAAGCGTTGATATTGAGGTCAACGGTGGTTATTCGGTTGAGACGGTTATCTTGAAGCAGGGTATTCCAGCTGTACTTAATTTCAAACGATTAGATTCATCAAGTTGTTTAGACCATGTCGTTTTTCCGGAATTTGGTATTAATCGTGAATTACCAAAAGGTGAAGTAGAAACGATTGAAATTGATACAAGTCAAGTTGGAAAATTTCAATGGGCGTGCGGGATGGATATGTTCCGAGGCAACGTCATTATTGAAAAATAACAAATCTATGGAGGGTTAATAATGAGCAAAATGAAACAGCAGGTTCAGGTAACAGTGGCGGGTAATTACAGTCCAAGCGTCATAGAATTAAAACAAGGAATTCCTGCCGAAATTCTAGTGACACGTATTAATACGCAAGGCTGTTTGGAGACAATACATAGCAGCGAAATGGACTTTGAAACGGACTTACCTTTGAATGAACCACAAACGATAACTATCTCAACGGATAAGGTCGGAGAATATGCGTTTAGTTGTGGAATGGATATGGTGTTTGGGAAAGTGGTGGTGAAATAATGTCAGTGATGAATCGGTTCTGGATTGCATTGATCCTGTCAATGCCAATGTTAGCAAATATGATTTTGATGCCATTTGGAATTATGATGCCAGGTGGTGAATGGGCACAATTCGGGTTGACGACAATCATCATGGTTGTTGCGGCGGGGCCCTTTCTGCAAAGTGCTTGGGCCTCTTTTAAAAAACATCATGCAAACATGGACACACTGGTTGCGATGGGAACGATTACGGCGTATATCTACAGCATTTATGCGATGATCATTCATGAAGCCGTCTTGTTTGAAAGTGCGGCTTTGGTGATAACGTTCGTTTTACTTGGTCAAGTTTTCGAAGAACGTATGCGAAGTAGCGCATCAAATGCAGTCGAAAAATTAGTTGATCTACAGGCAAAAGATGCAGAGGTTATTCGTAATGGTGTGACAATATTGATTCCATTGTCGGAAGTTATTGTTGGGGATGTAATTAGTGTCCGTCCGGGTCAAAAAGTGGCAGTGGACGGTATCATTATTGAGGGTGGGTCAACGATTGATGAATCAATGGTTACCGGAGAGAGTATGCCTGTGATGAAAAAAGTTGGTGATAAGGTAATCGGTTCAACCATTAATAGTAATGGTGCGTTTACATTTCGTGCTGAAAAAATTGGTGATGATACCTTACTCGCGCAAATTGTGGAATTAGTTAAAAAAGCGCAAACGAGCCATGCGCCCATCCAAAAATTAACGGATAAAGTTTCAGATATTTTTGTTCCGGTGGTGTTAATCGTTTCGATTGTGACTTTCTTATTTTGGTATGTGGTTCTCGGTGCAACAGTTGCCAACGCGTTAATCTTCGCCGTTTCCGTTCTGGTCATTGCATGTCCCTGTGCGTTGGGACTGGCAACGCCGACTGCTCTAATGGTTGGGACCGGATTAAGCGCAAAAATGGGTATTTTAATTAAAAATGGGGAAGTACTTGAAGCGGCTAACGACTTACAAACGGTCGTTTTCGATAAAACGGGGACAATTACGGTTGGTAAACCAGTTGTTACGGATATTATTGGTGATCCACAAGATGTTCTTTCTCTGGCAGCTAGTTTAGAAGAGTCATCGGAATACCATTTGGCAGCGGCCATTATGGATAAAGCTTCAGAAGATAAGCTTATAGCACCTAAAGTAACTGAATTTCGAGCGATTGAAGGTAAAGGCGTTGAGGCAATGCTTGATGGGAAACGGGTATTTGTTGGTAACGATAAGTTATTAAGCGACTATCAAATTGATGCTGAAATGGCTATTAAAGTGCAACAATTACAAGATGAAGCTAAAACAGTTGTGTTTGTTGGACGTGGGGATGAGGTTGTTGGATTAATGGCCATTCAAGACGAACCTAAGGCAACTTCAAAGGCTGCTATTAGTGCGTTGAAAGAACGTGGCCTTAAAACAGTTATGTTAACCGGGGATAATGAACGCGTTGCACGATCAATTGCCGACCAGGTTGGGATTGATGAAGTAGTGGCTGATGTCCTTCCAGGAGATAAAGCTGCGCATATCCGTGAATTACAAAAGACAAGTAAAGTTGCCTTTGTAGGAGACGGGATTAATGATGCCCCCGCTTTAACGACAGCTGATGTTGGTATTTCAATGGGTTCTGGTACAGATATTGCAATTGAATCTGGTGGAATCATTTTAGTTAAAAATGACCTTCGTGATGTTAATCGTGCATTAATCTTGAGTCACAAAATAGTGAATCGAATCAAACTTAACTTATTTTGGGCGTTTGTATATAATGTGCTAGGAATCCCGGTTGCCGCAGGCTTGTTTTACGGAATTGGATTAGTTCTTAGCCCAGAACTAGCAGGGTTAGCTATGGCATTTAGCTCATTGTCGGTTGTGACAAGTTCTGTTTTATTAAACAAAGTCAAGATTAGTCAACAAACACGTCCAGTCTAAAAAATAATTTGGGATAAAAGAACATACAATTAAATGGTATACTGACGTAAAGAAAAGAAGCCCTGCGTCAACAGGACTTCTTTTATAGAACCGTTAAAGATGGTGACTAGATTTATGTTATAAAATAACCGTTATCTCGTCAAAAGTTAATAGGATGGTTATTTTTAAGCAAATTTATAATTAAACCAATTAGGGCAACAATCAATAAAAAAGAAACTAACAAAATCTGTTAGTTTCTTTTTTCGTTATCTAGTTATGCCCAGTCGCCATTACGGAAAACGGGAACTTTACTACCGTCCTCACGAATACCATCAATTGACATGTCAGCGGAGCCAACCATGAAATCAACGTGCGTTTGACTTAAGTTCAAACCAGCATCCGCTAATTCTTTATCGTTCATTTTTGTGCCATTTTTGATTGAGAATGGGTATGCAGAACCAAGTGCCAAATGATCACTTGCATTTTCGTCGAACAATGTGTTGTAGAATGTTATTCCTGATTGTGAAATTGGAGAAGGGTCCGGAACTAAAGCAACTTCGCCCAATGATTTGGCACCATCATCAGTAGCAAGCAAGTGTTGTAAAACGTCCTCGCCTTGTTCGGCAGTTGCTTCAACGACTTTACCCGCTTCAAAAGTGAATTTCATGCCACTTAAAGTTGTTCCTGCGTAACTTAAGGGTTTCGTTGAAGAAATGTAACCATCAATTCGTCTAGAATCAGGAGCAGTGAAGACTTCTTCAGTTGGCATATTTGCCATAAATTCAAACCCTTGTGCATCAAACGAACCCGCACCTTCCCACAAATGGTTCTTGGGTAGGCCAATTACGATGTCAGTTCCTGGTGCAACGTAATGTAAGGCAGAAAATTGTTCTTGATTTAACTCTTCTGCTTTTGTCCGTAATTTTAAATCATGTTGGTGCCAAGCTTTTATTGGATCAGCTTGATCAATTCGAGTTGTTTTGAAAATTTCTTCCCATAAACGTGAAACGGCCGCGTCACCTTTTAATTCTGGGAAAACAAGTTCTGCCCAAGCCGTATCAGCAGCAGCTACCACAGTCCAACTAACGTCATTGTTTTGAGTTGCTTTACGTAAAGGACGTAAAGCTTGGCCCATGGCTTTTTGGCGTGAGGCAATCTTTTCAGCAGAAATACCGGCAAACGCGTCGGGGTCATCTGACATTACTGAAATACGTGATGCTTTTTTTGCCACCCAATCTTCGACTTCAGAAGTTGTGTAACCAGGAACATCCACTAAACGATCAAGTGGCGCAAATTCAAGGAATGATTTTGCAACATGACTATCTGCCCATTTGACGATTACTTCACTGGCACCGGCAGCATACGCTTGGTCCACGATTAAATGCGCTAGTTCCTGTTGTGTAACAGAAATTTGTAGCACAATGGTTTGCCCTTTTGACACATTCACACCGACCTTAACGATTAATTCAGCATACTTTTTAAGTTGTTCTTTAAAATTCATTTTTGACATATTAAAACCTCCAAATTTATTAATTAAGTAAGGATAACATATTAATGAGAAAATGATGAATGATTAGCAATTAAATTTTTGTTAACATAATCAGAATTTTAACGTTTCTTTGGTATACTGTTAGATAGAATCATTATTGAGGAGGCCAATCATGAAAAAAGTGAAAGTGATGACGGTGTTTGGTACACGTCCAGAAGCAATTAAAATGGCGCCAGTTATCTTAGAGTTAAAAGAACGATCTACAGAATTCGACATGGTGACTGTCGTAACTGCACAACATCGTCAAATGTTAGATCAAGTTTTAGAAATATTTAAAATTACACCAGATTATGATTTGAACGTCATGCATGCTAACCAAACGTTGAGCGACACGACACGCAATGTTTTACAGAAATTAGATGACGTTATTAAAAAGGAACAACCGGATATTATCCTAGTCCATGGCGATACAACGACGACTTTTGCCGCAAGTATTTCTGCCTTTTATAACCAAGTTGCGATTGGGCACGTTGAAGCGGGACTCAGAACTTGGGATAAATACTCCCCATTTCCAGAAGAAATGAATCGTCAATTGACCGACGTTTTAGCGGATATGTACTTTGCACCAACCTCACAAAGTGAAGCAAACCTATTATTAGAAAATCATGCAAAGAATGTTATTTTTGTGACGGGTAATACGGCGATTGATGCCTTGAAACAAACCGTTCAAAAAGAATACAATCACGATGTTCTAACATCAGTTAATCCTGAAAATAAGATGATTTTGTTAACGATGCATCGCCGTGAAAATCAAGGTGAACCCATGCGCCGTGTTTTCGAAGCCATCAAAGAAGTTGTGAATGACCAACCGGACGTTGAAGTTGTGTATCCCGTCCATTTAAATCCAGTCGTCAAAGATTTAGCTGATGCTATTTTGGGGAATGAAGCTCGTATTCATTTGATTGAACCACTTGATGTGGTTGATTTCCATAACATAGCGGCTAAAAGTTATTTTATTATGACAGATTCCGGTGGTGTGCAAGAAGAGGCGCCATCGCTTGGCAAACCAGTGCTCGTTTTGCGTGATAATACAGAACGTCCAGAAGGTGTCGACGCAGGTACCTTGAAGTTAGTCGGAACTGACCCTGTAAAAGTTAAAGAAACCATGATATCATTGATAACTGATAAGAGAGAGTACGAACGAATGGCAAATGCGAAAAATCCTTATGGGGATGGGCAAGCCGCTAAACGAATTTTAGATGCGATTGCTTACCAACTTGGAGATAGTCAGCAAGAACCAGAACGTTTCGAATAAATGGAGGATTTCTAAAGCATGAGTAAACGAACAAAACGTCCCATTATTATTGGTGTAACCGGTGGTACTGGTAGTGGTAAAACAACAGTTAGTAACGCCATTTATTCACAATTAGCTGGTGAATCAATCATGATTTTACAGCAAGATACGTATTACAATGATCAAGCTGATATGAGCATGGACGACCGTAAGGCAGTTAATTACGATCATCCGCTTGCTTTTGATAATGATCGTATGATTAGTGATTTAGAACAGTTGCTAAATAATGAAGCAATTGATATGCCAGTTTACGATTACACAAAGTTCACGCGTTCAAGTGAAACAATCAAAACGGAACCACAAGATGTGATTATCGTTGAGGGAATTTTAATCCTCGGGGATGAAAGACTTAGAAACTTGATGGATATTAAAGTCTTTGTTGATACAGATGATGATTTACGTATTATTCGTCGTATTACCCGCGATATGAAAGAACGCGATCGTTCATTACAATCAATTATTAATCAATACGTTAAGACGGTTAAACCAATGTACAACCAGTTCATTGAACCAACTAAACGTTATGCAGATATCATTGTGCCAGAAGGTGGCGCAAATACCGTTGCGATTGATTTATTATCAACTAAAGTTCGCGATATTTTACAAAAAGATTAGAAAGAAAAAGCACTCATATTAGGTTATGAGTGCTTTTTCTATCTAGGAGAAGTTAATGAGGCGGATAAAATAAAAATCTCATTTTAGTTAAAATGAGATTTTTTTCTAAGAAAATATAGTTTAAAAATGGCGCTTTTGGCCATTTTTTATGGTGAGAACGATGAGCGCTATAACACTGATTATCCAAGCAGAAATTATAATAAGTATACTTTTCGTTGTGATTAAATTTGAATGGTATGACAAAGTTAATGTATTCTTACCTACTTTTGGTGAGGTAATAGTGGGTGTTCCAATTGTTGATAATGTCATTTTATCTTTATTTAAATGATGGTTATTTAAAGTTATTAACGAATTTGCATAAATAATAATCGGTAACTGTATTTTGTCTGCTTTTTTTATAGCATTCCAAGAAATAATAAGTTTATCGTTTACGACCCGTTTAGTAATGGCTGATGTATTTCGATTAATATATTTACCATAAGCAGCGTAGGCTTCGGAATCTCCCTTATTTCGGTATCCATTTGTACCACGCTGATTATATGAAGCGGCATCGGCAGAATAGTATTTAGGTAGGTAGTCCGATGATTCATTTGTAACTATTTGAAGGCCTTTTCCTAGGTGTGATGAAACAAAAATATGTTTAATTTGTTCATTCCCATACTCACTCTTAAAATTATTAAGTGATTTAGAAATAATAGGGCGATCTGTGTTCCATAATGTGCTTTTATTTTGTAAGTCCATATAGGATTGGAACAATAAAAAACTACTTAATATGGCCATGGAAATTTCAAAATATCTTTTTAGTCGCACGGATGGTAGTGAAGTTATAGTTGCTCCAAACCCTGCTAATAATAAAACCGTGGCAAACCCGATGAAACGGTATGGAAATTGTAAAGAGATCTGTAGTTGGGGAATAAGATTACTTAATTTAGTCCATGGAATAAGATTTGATGATAAGATTAAAAAAAATGTACCGAGAATAGTAACTAATTTATTAGGCGTTGTAAATTTAACACTTTTTGAAAAATATAAACCAATTTGTAAAAGAAAAATAAGACTTAAAACGAACCCTATATGCGTGGTATCGTAAGTTGATACAGAGATATCGGTTGTAAAATTTGACATACTGAGTTCTGAAAATGGAGAATAGAGCTTTTCAGAACCAAAGACGTCTAACATTGCCCCCCAAACGTTAAATGTAAGAAGTAACGTTAACATTCCCGCAAAAAAACATTTTAATAAAAGTTCATTTCTTTTTTTGTTTTTAATCATACTAAATATAAAAAAGATACCTAAAACGATAATCGACATTAAAGTGCTTAATACGTGAACCTGAATTAACAGTGAAAAGATTAATGCAAAGGGCAGAACATGTAAGCTCTCGGAATCATTTTTAAGCATTTTAATACCAATTAGAACAATCAAGGGCATGAGCATAACGCCCCAGGTCATGAAGGATTGATTTGTTGACCATCTGGTAATCCAAAAGCTACCCATAAAAAGGGTAGCCGTGAGTAAAGATATTTTTCTTGTTGATCCCATCTCTCTGGATAAAAAGAACATAGTATAACCACTAATGAAAAAAGCGAAAAATGACGTTATAATTTGAAAGTTGATCCAGTTGTGTACAAGAACTAAGAGTGCACCCAAGAGGTAGGCAAAACCCGGTCCGTACAGTGCATTAATGATACGACCGCTCTGTAAAAATCCGTAGTTTGACTGGAAATAACTAAAATTCCCCGTTTTAAATTGCATGTAGATATCGTAGATGCGATTGAAATGAAATAAAGAATCACCACCTAATATTAAGCTGTGATTAAGTATTTGAGGTAAAACTAAAAATAAACTTACTGCAGAAATCACACCGAGAACGGGTCCGTGATTTTTTAGATAGCTAAACTTACTTACCAAAATATAAATCCCCCAAAATTTCTATAAAGACTAATAATTTTTAAAACGGGCCCAAGCAACGGGTACAAGGATTGACACAAACCAAATGAGCAACCCAAGGACGCTGAGTATAGCACCAGTGGTCAACCCAGGTGTTTTGTAACTGTAAACAATATGGTGAGTCCCTTTTTGTAATTTTAGACCAATAAAAGCTTCATTTGTTTTAATGACTGGAACGGGATGACCATTATCTGCTGCTGTCCAACCTTCAGAGTAAGGGATGGATGAAGTTAAGATACCTGGTTCCCCAGTCGTTATTGAACCTGCAACTTTATTTGTTGAAAATTTTAACGAATGTAGTCTATTTTTTTGAATGGTTTTCACTTCATTCGTGTAGGTCTTACCAAGCGGTACGGCGGTAATTTTAATTTTGAATGAGTAAGTGCCTGAATTCGATAGAAGTAACTCTAAACTTTCAGGCATCTTTTTTTGATAGCCCATATTCAAGGTAGTATCAGATAATATCTTGAAGAAAGAGAGATTATCAACACCTAATTGTTTAATCTTATTTGTTGTTTTTTTGGACTTGAGACCGATGGAATAACTGGTGCCTGAAGAACCCGTTGTTAATTGTTTACTGAGTGACTTTTGTGAGGCCAATGATGCGTTTGTATCTAATAGCTGTTTATCAGAACCTATTTTGTTATTTAGAACGGCCAAGTTCATTTGATCTTTAACAGATAGTGCCTCGTGTTTAATATTAGTCAAAGAAACATGTAATTCAGAATTCTGATATTTTTTAGCATCTTTGATTTTTATGTGGTAAGTATCCAAAACAGGGTTATTGTGATATTCATTGCCAATGACAGGTATAGTTGACTCGTTCAGTTGACCCGTATTCTTCGTCTTTTCAACTGTAAAGGAGACGTTTTTTACATCAGATACCGGTTCAGTTTGTTTGAAATCAGAAGTATCAGCAATACTAACCACTTTTGATAACTGGCGTTCTTTATTTGAGGCTGATAACTTAGTATAACGGGCATCTGAAATGACATTAGGTTGCCAATATATTAATGGAAAATTATTCTTCGTCTCATAAAGATTTGTTTGTTCAGTTTTATCTTTTGAAAGGTTAGAGTGACTCAGGTGATAACCATAAGGAATTTTTGCGTCATTTAATTCATCTGATTTTGTGAAAAGATATTTTACGCCTAAAAAGTTATTCGCAATCGTTCGATCATCGAAGTTTTCAAGGGGAACATTATTGTTATACTGCGAATTTTGGAGATTATTTGAAAAAGTACTCAAGGAACCATTCTGGATGGAATAGTAAGAATTAATGAGATTTACATCAGGATTTAAATTATTGCGTAACATAAAATCAGCGCCAAAATTGTAGTTGCGACTAATTGTTGAAACACGAAATGCATTAGATTTAGGGATGTCTTTGTCTAAATCAGCAAAAATATTTTTTGATAAAGATTGATATCCATCACTGGGCATTAAGGTATGACTGAATGTATTCGTGAATGGAGAAGCATAAGAAATTCCAGTGGCAGCCAGGTTTAAGAGAACCAAACTTAATAGGATCCGCCCGGAATAACGTCGTTGACGATATAATAAAATAATTGCAAAGAAAGAAATTAAAAAAATGATAGGGATAAAAATCTCTGTCTCACCGTTAATATAAAAAGGAACGGTAACTAATATTAAATAACCAACAAGACATTTCCCCATAAATTTAAGTTCCGCTAGGTCCATTTTTTTAAGGCTATCAATGAACAGTGCACTACTTAATGCGACTGGGACAAATAGTAAGAGAATCCAGCGGTTGGAGGGTGCTTGAAAACCATTAAATAAGGCTCCAAATAATGGGAATAAAAGCATGATTAACCCTATTATAAAAGTTGTTATTAATAATGGATATTTTTTACGATGATAAATAATGTGAATAATTGCTAAAACGGCAAAACTGCTAAATCCGAATTTGGTCCAAAATGTCGACTGCCCACTCGCAATTAGTTGGGCGGGAAGATTAATATAGTAATAAATAGGGAAGACCTTTAATCCATTAGCGAATAAACCACCAGATCGTGTCGAATCTAACACGGAAATCATAGCGGGTAACAACATAATTGATGAAACTAATAGACTAGTTATGGCACTAAATAAGAAAATAGCGGCCGTTTTAAAAAAAATTAAACGTTTGCGGTAGTAAATAACGTAACGCAAAATGAGATATAGCAGCGCACCGATACCTAAAACAACGGAAAAATAAAAGTTACTGATAAACGTCCAAGTTAAGATGAGAATAAAGAAGTGAGGTCTAGCCCCTTGTAAAATTTTCTCAATACCAATAATTAACAGCGGAAAAATAATAAAAGGTGTTAGAAAAAATGGTTGCATGACAGATGAGTAAAGTGAAAATGACGTAAACTGGTAAATGAACGTTCCCGTTAAAATTGCACTTGTACTTAGTTTGAAATGTCGTGCAAAGAAAATAAAGGATAAACCAACACAAAATAACCTCAAGACGAGTGTGAACTGATAAACAGTTACCACGGCACTTGAGGGAAATAATAATGTAATATAAGCAAAAACATCACCAATAACATAATAAGCGAACGTTTGAAATTGATCGGCCCCAATTCCTAAGTTCCAAGACCACATTTTTAGTGGTTGAAAAGGGTGGGTAATGAAATTACCAAGGAGCTGACGATAATTTTCTAGTATAGGTAGATGTTGTTCTGCAGGATCATGACTTTGAATTAAAGAATATCCGGATATTTTGTAAGTCCCAAAAATAAGACCAGCTAAAATTGCAAAAATAATAAGATAATAAAGGTACATCATTTTTGATTTTTTAAGATCGAAGTGAAACTTATACATAACTAGAATCCTCCTGTAACTAATCCTTTTTTGAACTAAATATATCTGATTCTTTTACAATATAGATAGGACGATTTTTAACCTCTAAGAAAATTTTACCTAAGTATTTACCAAGAATCCCGATACAGAAAAGTTGGATGCCACCCATCATTAAGACAATTGAGATAGTTGATGGCCAGCCAGCCGTTGGATCTCCGTAAATCAAGGCTCTAATAATAATAAAGATAATAGCGAAAAGAGAGCCAATGAATGATAGGAATCCAACGAAAGTCGCAATTGAAAGAGGTGCTTCTGAGAAAGCGATAATACCGTCTAAAGAGTATTTGAATAATCCCCAGAAATTCCAACTTGTTTTACCGGCAACGCGTTCTTGATTTGTATATTCTAAGTATTTTGTGTTAAAACCAACCCAACTAAAAATACCTTTTGAGAAACGATTGTATTCAGACATTGATAAGACAGCATCAACCATTTGACGTGTCATTAAGCGGTAGTCGCGGGCACCATTAACAATTTCAGTATCTGAAATACGGTTAATTAACTTGTAGAAAAGAGTGGCAAAAGCAGAACGAATAACGGGTTCACCTTCACGAGTTGTTCGGCGTGTGCCCACACAATCGTAATCATTTTCAGGATCTTCTAGAATAGCTAACATTTTAGGTAAGAAGCTGGTTGGATCTTGTAAATCAACGTCCATAACTGTGACATAGTCTCCGGTTGCTTTTTGAAGACCGCAATATAAAGCGGCCTCTTTACCGAAGTTACGAGAAAATGACGCATAATGAACCGTTTCTGGGTGCGATTTTTGTAGTTTACGCATTTCTTTAAGTGTATTATCAGATGAGCCATCGTTAATAAACCAGTATTCTAATGCCACGTTTGGTAAATTAACGGATTCTTTTTCAACCGCATCAAAAAAAAGTGGGATAGATTCTTGTTCGTTGTAACATGGAACGACAATTGAAAGAACTTTGTTTGTCATGAGTGGTGCCCCCTAGTAAATTTAATAAGTTTATTTTATGATTTTTTAAAGATGAATAACTTGCTGAAAACGTAGTTAATTAAAACAATGAATACCTGATCAAATAATTTAACGAGTGCTGCATCTAAGTGTAAGACAGAGACGCCAATTGTCATAATTAATTGATCGATTACTAAGGATAAAATTCTAAATCCAAAGAATGATAAAATTTCTCGCATGAAACCTGAAAAGTTAACATTTTTGGAGCCGAAAACCCAAAGCTTATTAGTTACAAATGCAAAAACGACGGAAACAAACCAAGCAATTACGTTCGCAAATTGATAATTCACGCCAAGATATGATTGGAAAATAACAAAAGTAATGATATTAATTAAGGTTGTTAACCCACCAAAAATTAAATATGAAATTAATGCGTAGTGCGCTTGAAATAGCTCATTAATTTTTTTCATCTATTAATCCTCGCTAATATTCGCTTTATCGAATAATTCCTTTGCAAATATCTCTAGGTTGGCGATGTCTTCTTCTTCGGGTTCCAGGTTAATCTTTAGATTAGCTGATCCTTTAGTTGCGCCAGCTTCTTCAAAAGCTGTACCAAAGTCATCAACGGCGGTAGCGAAGTACTCTGCGTAGAATGTATCACCAGATCCGGCAACACCGAATAATTTACCAGTTAAATCAAGTTCTTGTAAATCTTCATAGAAATCAAGGCCTTCATCAGGAAGAGAACCTTCATCATAAGTATAAGGAACTACGATACCAATATCGAAGTTATTTAAATCTGATGCATCTGATTGTGAGATTTCTTCCATCTCAACTGTTGCGCCTAAATTTTCGAGTGCTTCTGTAATAATATCGGCAACGTCTTCATTATTACCCGTAATTGTTGCAAAAATAACTTTAGCTGAAACCAAACTAAATTCCTTCTTCCATAATTAAATATTATTCAAAGTATATCAGATAAGAAATTGATTGTGAAAGGAATTAAGCATCTCGTAACAAATTTTCAACAATTGCGGTATAATAGTTTAGAAGAATTATTTAAATAGGAGGAAACAAATTAAATGATTACATTAAAATCAGAACGCGAAATTGAAGAAATGCGTGCTTCAGGTGCTATTATTGCCGGTATGCACAAGGGTTTACGCGATATTATCAAACCAGGTATCTCAAGCTGGGAAATTGAAACTTTCTCACGTAAATATATTGAAAGCCATGGCGGTATTGCGGAACAAATTGGGTTTGAAGGTTACAAATACGCAACTTGTGTCAGCATCAACGATGAAATCTGTCATGCCTTCCCCCGTAAAGGGTTAATTTTAAAAGATAACGACTTAGTTAAAGTCGATACTGTTGTTAGCTTGCATGGTGCGATGAGTGATTCTTGCTGGAGTTATGTCGTTGGTGAATCAACACCAGAGATTGATAAGTTAATGGCAGTGACGCATAAGGCTCTCTACCTAGGTATTGATCAAGCTGTTATTGGAAACCGTATTGGCGATATCGGTAATGCTATTCAAACCTATACTGAAGACCAAATGGGGTATGGGGATGTTCGTGAATTTGTTGGACATGGCATCGGCCCAACAATGCATGAAAGTCCTTCGGTTCCTCATTACGGTCAAGCTGGTAAAGGCTTACGTCTTAAAGAAGGAATGACAATTACGATTGAACCCATGATTAATGTTGGTGGCTGGGAATCAGAGAGTGATGATCCTAATGGCTGGACTGCAAGAACAGCCGACGGTAGTCTTTCATGTCAATATGAACATGTTATTGTCATCACAAAAGATGGTCCCAAAATTTTAACATCTCAAGATCCAGAGTTTGATGCGAAGTATTTATAAAATAATGGAAATGGGAGTCGCTTACTTAATTTAAGGCGATTCCCTTTTTTTGTGGTAATTTAGGCAATTCATGGTAAAATTATAGTGTTATTAATAAACTTAAAATAATATTTAAAAAATAAATTTGATTTAACAATGACGCTCGAAGTTAAGTTTATTAAAATAATGAGATTCTTTATTAAGCCATAAAGAACGAAATAAAAGGAGAAGTAAATAATGAAAGTTAGAAAAGCAATTATACCTGCAGCGGGATTGGGAACGAGATTCTTACCGGCAACAAAGGCAATGGCCAAGGAAATGTTACCAATCGTTGATAAGCCAACGATTCAATACATTGTTGAAGAAGCAAGAGCAGCCGGAATTGAAGATATTTTAATTGTTACCGGAAAAGGGAAACGACCAATCGAAGATCATTTTGATTCCGTTCCTGAATTAGAAGCTAACCTTGCGGCTAAAGGCAAAACGGAGTTATTAAAAATCGTTGAAGAAACAACAGACATTAACTTATTTTTCATTCGTCAATCACATCCTAGAGGTTTAGGTGATGCTGTTTTAATGGCTAAAGATTTTGTTGGTGATGAACCATTCGTTGTCATGTTGGGTGATGACATTATGCAAGACAAAGTGCCATTAACAAAACAATTAATGAATCGTTACGATGAAACGCACGCTTCAACACTTGCCGTAATGGAAGTCCCACATAAAGAAGTTTCAAAATATGGGGTCATTGCACCTAAAAGCGAAGTGTCAAAAGGATTATTCGATGTTGAAAAATTTGTTGAAAAACCAGCAGTTGACGATGCACCAAGTGATTTAGCAATCATTGGTCGTTACTTATTAACACCAGAAATATTTGGTATGTTGGAGACACAAAAACCCGGTGAAGGTAACGAAGTTCAATTAACTGACGCAATTGACCGCTTAAATAAAGTTCAACGTGTTTTTGCGCATGAATTTAAGGGCGATCGTTATGATGTCGGTAATAAATTTGGTTATTTAAAAACAAGTATCGACTTCGGATTAAAACATCCAGAAGTTAAAGATGAATTGAGAGAATATATCAAAGAATTATCTAAAAAATTATAATTAAATTAAAAGATTTGGTCGATATCGATGACCCAATCTACTAATTTAAGTTTTATCAACTATTATTGGTGGATGAATAAGAAAGTGTATAAAATACTTTGATTGGAAACCCGTAAAGTTAATAATGAAGAATTTTCAAGGCATTAATTACTAGTGGTTAAGCTTCATTCTAGTAACGGTGGAAGCTGATTTCTAAAAACTTGAACTTTAAAAGTTTCTGAAAAGTTAATTAAAAAATAACCATCAATATTGGATTTCCGTCCAATATTGATGGTTATTTTTTAATTAACTTTATTTTGATGACGATGATAAGATTGGATTATTGCCATTAAAATGAAAATAATCCAGCCAAGTATAGATATGATCCAACTTAACTTTTGAATGACGGTATTTTTGTAAGATATATTTATTTCTTTTGTATTTTTAGTTGATAAAATTTTTAATGTACCCCGAGAAGATATTTTAATTGGTAACGAATCTCCGTTTTGATTTGTCGCAACGTAGCCTTTGTAATATAAAATAGGTAAATCAATGGTTTTTGCACCATTAACGGATAATTTTCCATCGTAGTTTGTCATCTTGAATATTTTTTTCTGAATTTTAGAATCAATAAATACTTTATGATCAAGAATTGTTGAGTCCAGATGAGTCCCATCAGGGACGGCTTGAACGGCAGCATAATCAACGGTCCCTTTATAATTCAGGGCTTCGTTATAATTTTTTAATGAAATGGTGCCGTACCTATCCGCTTCTTCCGTTTTCATATTTTGAAGACCACTAACATGAAGAGCTATGATAAATACGAGTAGTAAGAAAATCCAAATTTTAGCATTTTTAAACTTAAGTTGGCATAATTCCCAACTTAAGAATACAGCTAAGAACAAGGTAGAAAATGAAAGCCATCTCCATGGGAACTGAATGAGTGAAAAAGGTGTTTCTTGCAGTAAATTCCATGGGAACAATTTAGTACTCATAATAAAAAATAAAATGCCTAAACCAAAAATAGGGCCGTAGATAGACATCTTTTTCTTATGACAAACAAAATAAAATAAAATAATTGGTAAAATAAGTAGTATAATTCCAATGTTGTAAGCGAATAAACCATTTTTACTATCAAACATTTGATTGTTTAGGCTGCTATTTATAAGGGTCGACATATCTAATGCTGTATCGTATAAAATTGGTTTGTATGCACCTAATATCTTTACATTAAGGAATGATTCCAACATTGGGAAAATAATACCGGCTGATAAAACAAGAGTTAGGCCAGCAGCATAAAATATTTGCTTAATTCGTAATGTGAATTCATTTTTTACTAAAAGCATAATGATAAACAACAAGACAGCCACAATTAAAAACATGAGAATACCAAGAATATGAGCATACGATAATAGAGCAATACCTATGGATGCCCAGTACCAATCCTTCTTATTTCCAAAAAATAAGCTATAGATACCGTAAACGGCTACTGGTAAAATCATCAATGTCAGAGACTCACCAAGTGCTCCACGAAAAAGAGAATCTACGACCCGATAACAAGAAAATGAGTAAATAATTGAAAATAAAATTGACTGCTTTTCAGATTTTGAAAATTTATACATAGAAAAATAAGCAATTAACATGGAAATAAATTGAAAAAAGGCAACCCCTAATAAGTATCCTTTAATTGGATTTTTTAATAAAATATCAAATATTGCAAATGGATATAAAAACACGAACGGATAAAATAGATTAGTTGCAACGCCGACATTTTTAAACGTTGATAGATTTACATAAGATAATATTTTTCCATGCTGCAGCGCATTTACTAACTCTGAAATTCGATTCAAGTGAAAAGTTGTATTCTGATTATAGAAACTTGTGACATAGTTACCTCGCATGTAAGGCAGCATGAATATAATAGTTAGTGCCCCAAATAATATAATCGTTGCCATTAATCTTCTACGCTTTGTCATTAATAATTTTGAAATCATAAATTCTCCCTTTAAAAAATTTGTGTGAATTTTTGAATAGATAAAGTTAACGATACTGTAACTGCCCAACAGTGCTATTTACGTTCCCTAGTCATAAAATTGAGGCCTGTATGTAGCACAACACAATTGACGGGTTCGTCTTAATAACTCATGACAAGATCTGTGTAGGGTAAGCGCCGGCAGACTTGATCATGAGTTTTTGAAGATGAATAATTTACTAAATACATAATTAATTAATACAATGAATACTTGATCGACTAATTTAACAAAAGCTGCATCCATGTGTAAGACAGAAACACCAAAAGTCATGATTAATTGATCAATAACAAGTGATAAAATTCGAAAGCCAAAAAATGAGAAGACTTCCCGTAATAACTCAGGAAATCCAGCCGTTTTTGACTCGAAAACCCAGAGTTTATTGGTTACAAATGCAAAAATAACAGAAATAAACCATGCAATCACATTTGCAAATTGATAATTGACTCCTAGAAAGGATTGAAAAATAACAAAGGTAACAATATTAATTAAAGTAGTTAAGCCTCCGAAAAATAAATATGAAATTAATGAATAATAAGTTCTAAATAATATTTTAATTTTTTCCATTAATTATCACCAACATCTGCTTTGTCAAATGATTCTACGCTGACATCGGCAATGTTTTCATGACTACCAGCAGTTGTTTTAAAAATAACCTTAGCTGAAACCAAATTAAATTCCTTCTTCCATTGTTTGAATAGTATTATAAAGTATATCAGATTAAAAAATGATTGTGAACGCATTTATATATCTCATAACAAATTATAAATAATTGCGGTATAATGATAATCGTATAATTATCTAACATGGGAGGCATAAATTAATTAATCATTACATTTAAATCAGGTTGTGAGATTGAAAAATGAGTGTCTCAGTTGTCGCTACGGTGGGATTCGTGAGGGGTTGATTGATATTATTAAACCTTATATTTTTCACGTAGATATATTGAAAAATCTAGTAAGTAGCTGAATAAATTGGACTTAAAGGCTGTGAATGCGCAACTTGCATCAGAAATAAATGACAAAATTTGTCATTTATTTCCACGTGGGGTTTAATTCTGAGAGATCATGAATTAGTGTTTTATATAGCGTGATGGGTGATTCTTGATTGTGACGTAACAACGGGAATTGATATATTAATGGAAGTTACGTAATAAAAATTGTTACATAAAAATCTGATAGTCCCAACGTATTAGCGTCATAAGATTTATAATTTGACGCAAGATATTTATAAAAACTAGCGTTACAACTTGATAATTACTAAGCAATATTAAGTGGTAATTAAATAAATAAACGGAGCTGTATAAAACAATGGAACGATTAATTATTGTAGTACCTGCATACAACGAAGAAGAATCACTACCTAAAACAATTAATGTATTAAGTGAATTAATGCAAGGCTTTATCAAGCAAAAAAGGATTTCCAATGAAAGTATAATTCTTTTCGTTAATGATGGTTCAAAAGATAAAACATGGGCCATTATCAATGAATATGATAAAAAAAATGAGCACGTATCTGGTATTAATTTTAGCCGTAATTTTGGTCATCAAAATGCTATTATTGGTGGTTTGACGGCGGCATATGATTATGGTGATATCTTTATCACCATTGATGCCGATCTTCAAGACGATGTGGAAGCAATGGGTAAAATGTTAGACGCTCGATTAGAAGGTTATGATATCGTTTATGGTGCTAGAAATGTACGTGAAACCGATACGAAGTTTAAGCGATGGACTGCTGAAACTTTTTATAGCTTAATGAAAAAGATTGGCGTTGAAATGGTACCAGATGCTGCGGATTATCGACTTACGTCTCGCCGTGTTGTTAAACATCTATTACAATTTAAAGAACGCAATTTGTTTCTAAGAGGGATTGTCCCTAAAATTGGATATCCTAGTACCGTTGTTTACTATGCGCGAAAAGAGCGTGAATTGGGGGAATCAAAATATCCGCTACGTAAAATGTTATCATTCGCGTGGGATGGCATCACTTCATTTTCTGTGGCCCCAATGCATCTGGTTTTAGGAATGGGTATTACAACAACACTTGTTTCACTTTTTATGGTTATTTATTCAGTTTGGCAGTATTTTTCAGGAAGAGTTATTCCGGGTTGGTCATCGTTAATGATCTCGATTTGGTTTATTGGTGGCGTTCAATTAATTGGTATCTCAGTAATTGGCGAATACGTTGGGAAAGTATTTAATGAAACTAAAGAACGCCCTAGATTTATTATTCAGGATAATTTAATGAGCACGGAGAAAAAAATCGATGAAAAAGAATAAAAATTTTTATTTGTCTTTTATTTTGCCAATATTAATACTTTTAATCACGTGTCTATTAGTAATAGGGTCTTCACCACTATTTCAAACTAATAGTTGGGTAGATAGTAATGCAATGTTAACAATGGGACGAGGAGTGCTACATGGATTAACCCCTTATAAAGACTTAATGGATCAACGTGGACCGTTACTGTATTTAATATTTGGTATGGGTGCGGCTATAAAAGAAACGAATTTCTTTGGTGTATTTCTCTTACAGGTAATAAATGTTTTAATTGTATATTGGGTATCTTTTAAAATTGTTAAAGATATGAAAACAACTAAAATAAAGGAACAGTGGCTTGCATTGCTCGGACCACTGTCATTGCTTGCAACCAGTACTTTTCAATTGAGCGGTTCGCCAGAAGAATTTGCATTTACGTCTGTTCTATATTTATTATTCGTTGTTAACCATTACCGACAGGACGTCATTGACGTACCGTTATATGTGTTCTATTTACTTGGACTGAATTTAAGTCTAATTTTTTGGAATAAATATTCCATGGTAGGTGTATTTGTTGCTTTCTTTATTTGGACATTTATTCTATTTATTTATAAAAAAAAGTTCTTCCCGTTAGTAAAGGTTATTCTTGCATCCGTTGCCGGTTTTTTGACGTTATCTATTTTGATAAGTATTTGGTTTGTTTGGAAAGGTGCTTTAGGGGATTTATTTCAGATATATTTTGTTCAAAATCTAACGTCGTACGGAAGTACGAATCAATCAATACTTATGAAAGTATGGAGTTTACTGTTTATTATTGGTAAGGAAATTAGTAATCATTACATTGTTGTCCTTATTATATTCTCTGGGTGGGTGAGAATGATTTTCCAGGCTAAAAAAGTTAGTTTAGAAGTGATACTATTTTTATTCTCATTGCTATTTGTAGCACTTCAACACACAGAGGCCGTATATTATAATTTAATTTGGATGCCGTTCTTTGGTGTTGCTTTAATTCGATTAGCGTCAGCTGCTATTGAAAATGTTAATCAAACTAATACCCATAGAAGCAAGTATCTGCCTATCTACATGATGCTTTCAATTTCATTAGTAATACTTCCATTTATAAATAATACAACTTTAGGTCAGCTGATTGTTAGGGGCGAGCGGGTATCATATGCTAACAAAACATTAGATGCTCAAGCCAGATTTACAACTATAATGCTCAAGAAAAATAAGAAGCCAACCTTGTTAATGATTAATTCTTTAGATCAGGGCTTTTATTTATCTACACAGACGTTACCTACGACAAAATTTTTTCATCGATTAAATATGACCTATGAACAATTACCGGTTATGTATGAATCATTCATTAATGATATGGATACCAAAAAGGTGGATTTTGTAATTGTTAAATTAAATACACAGCCTTTGAACGATGAAGTAGGGTTGAAAAAACAAATAGATGCGTCAATTGATGCACATCTACGTATGGCATTAGAAAATAATTACCAGGTGAAGGCAACAGCAAAAGATGCCGGTAATGAATCATTTGTTCTTCTGTACAAAAAATAATAGACACTTTACTCTTTACTAAAAAATTATAATTAAATTAAAAGATTGGGCCGATAACGATGACCCAATCTATTTTTTTGTCTAAATGTGATACAATTTATTCTATGGATACAAATCTCGGAGGAATCACATGAAGAATAGATGCTTACAATTTATTAAAACATTTCAAACTCAATTCATTAATGCCGATGTGAGTAATTCCTCGGTTATTATTGCGTATTATACGCTGTTATCAATTTTTCCAGCCATTATTTTTATCGGAAATTTATTACCATTGCTTCATTTAAGAGTAACTGTCATTCTGGAATATTTAAAACTTGTCATGCCATCAGCAATCTACAAAATATTGGCACCATTAATTGAATCTTTTCTGAATAATGGAAATGGTGGATTATTATCAATTGGGGCCGTTGTAACGCTATGGACGACAAGTAAAGGGATTAATGCCTTGAAGAAGGGGTTTAACCAAGCCTACGGCGTTGAAACTAAACAGAATGCTATTATTGGACGAGTCGCATCCTTAATATTGACGATTGCTTTAGTTGCTACTTTGGGTGCCATTATTTTATTCCTTGGATTTGGTCAAATGGTTGTTGAATTTTTAACGCCAATATTTCATCTTCCGGGAGCCATTTTAACGGTTATTACAACGGTTAAGTGGCCGGTTGCCTTAATTGGTATTTTTATTATTATTTTATTGTTATACCGAATTGTACCAAGCGTTAAGCTGAGGTTTAGGGCCGTTATACCGGGAACAGTTCTGACAACACTTGGATGGATTATGTTAACTCAGGTGTTTTCAATCTACGTCCGATACTTTGGGGGTTCATTCAGTAGTTATGGGGCCATTGGGACTGTTATGATTATGTTATTTTGGTTAAATTTTGGCGCGTGGATAATTATGCTAGGTGCCGTTCTTAATGCGTCAATTGCTATTATGCGACATGGAGAGGTTGAAGAACAGTCAAGTCGTTTGAATATCTTAGTTGACCAATATACTGGTAGATCAACTAAGAAAAAACGAAAAAATAAGAAAAAAAATAAATATCATAAAAAATAATAGGTCTGCCGTCCTCTATAGTAGTAAATAAATATTTTTGGGAGTTAATCTATTGGGAAATAAGTTTAGCTATTTTAAAAATCAAGGAATAGTCTTCAGTTTTATTTTTACCGTTAGTTTATTATTGGTACTACCTCAAATCCTTAATCATAGTTTAGTTTTGGGATCTGATTCCCTGTTCCATTTTAATCGTGTCTATGATACCTACATGCAATTTAAAACGGGTAATTTTAGTTATTTTCAAACTAATTACGGTTTTCAACAAGGAGGACGTATTGTAAATGCCTTATATGGACCTGGTTTCGCTTATCTTTTAGGCGTGTTGTTGTTAATTGTACATAGTTGGATTAAATTTCAGATTATTTCTAATTTCTTAATTTTTTTTATCAGTGGTTATTCGATGTATGTCTTGTCTAGAGAGATGACTTCAACTAAACGAATTTCTCTACTTATGGCTATTTTCTTCATGACCAGTTTATGGATTACGCGTTGGTCAACTGAACAGAACTTTATGGCTTGGGGTATTGCTTTAATGCCGTTAGTCGTTGTAATGGGATTAAAGATGGTAAAAAATAATGCCGAATATTTACGAATTATCCCCCTAGCATTAGTTGTTTCATTGATGATCCAAGTCCATTTGTTAAGTGCCTTAATGTCAATTGGCGTCTTAATAATATTTTTTATGGTGGGTTTTATACGAACGAGTAAAAAACGACAACTCGTGCTAAAGTGCATCTGGGCTAATTTACTATCATTGGTACTGACATTTAATGTCTGGGGCGCCATGCTAGATGTTATGACGAAAAACCAGTTATATCCACCATATGACAATCCTGACATGGTAGAATCAACCATGAATTTATCGACGGGAGATCCAACGTTAACTCAAATAGGCTTAGTCATGAGCATTATCTTTGTCTTACAAATTCTTTGGGTATTTATGAAAAGGGATCAATTGCCCTTAACTAATAAAGTCGTAACGATCCTTGGATTGTTATTTTTAATTTTAGCTTCCAATGTTATGCCGTGGACTGAAATAGCGACTGCCGTTCCGCAATTGCAACGCTTTTTACAATTTCCTCGTCGATTTGAAGGATTTGCTTCGGTGTTACTGTTGGCCGGTTTTGGTGCAACCTTATCAACTTTACCATTCAAGGATTCAAGGAAATATTGCGAATTTTTATTATTAGCTGGTAGTCTTTCTATCGGAGTACAAGCCTATTCAGAAATAAATAAAAGTAATCAAATTTGGAATAATCAGCAGCCGCTGGCATCTGCTGAGAATGTTAACGTTGTAAATGGCATGAGTAATAAGCAGATTACGCATGCCTTTACTAGTCCTAAGTTAGGAGCAGGATTGGACCTTGTCACGAAAGCGACACCTGACTACTTGCCTGACAATCGTGTGACAAGCAAAGATCCTTACATTGACTATAAAAGAGATATGATTATTAATAAATCTAAAGTCAATAAAACGGTAGATAAGCATGGCGATTTGACCATTCACTGGAATACGATAAAAAAAGGAGAGTCTAGCTCCCTGCCAGTTGTTATTTACAATGGGTCAACGCTTAAACTAAATGGAAAAAAGATTAATCCAAAGAAAATAAGGTTATCAACGATGGGTAGTCCGACCGTTGAATCTACTAACATAGGTATAAATACCTTAACGGTGGGGTATCAATCAAAAATAGTCACTAAATTGAGATTGTTGATTATTGTTTTAACTTGGGTTGCTAGTAGTTTGTGGGCCGTCTTCAGAATGATAGTGAGGGATAAAAATAAATTAGATTGATATGACTTCTATATGTATCAATAATAATGCGCGTTAAAGATGAACATGAATTTTGGTAAAAGATAATTTTGAAAAACGTATAATCTAATATTTACGTTTTTTTGTATTAAAAATGAAATATTAAGAAGTTAAATCTAACGTATAATTAAAAAAGTGGGCCGGTCAAGCTTTGAAAACGAAAACAAAAGTTAAATCAAAGGTTATTGGTTGACAACAAGATTAAACAATGATTAGACAATCCATTTTAAGTTTCATTTAAGGATACTAACATGTATAATGAATTATTGCGTCATTGTATACATCTAAAAAAATATTTAGGGGTAATTAATTATGGACGAAGATAAAAGTCAGCAACAAGGTAGTCACAAGAAACATCGTCATCATAAGAAGAAAAGAATGAGTACACCAAAAAAATGGGGGATTGGTGTTGGAGTTGTTATTGCCACACTGTTAGTTATCGGTGGGGGCTTGATGGCCAAGGTCTATCTGGATGCAAAAGACGTGGTAGATAATACATATCAAAAAGTAAATGTTAAAAGCAAGCGAACAACGGGTACGGTATCACTTAAAAAAGAAGCACCTTTCTCAGTTCTAATTTTGGGTGTTGATACGGGCGAGGATGGTAGAACAGATCAAGGTCGATCAGATACAATGATGGTCGCAACGATTAACCCTAAGACAAACATGACAACTTTAACGAGTTTACCTCGTGATACGAAGATACCAATTACCGGACACGGGACAGAGAATAAGTTAAATGCTGCTTACGCGTATGGGGATGTCTCACTGGCCATGGATACCATTCAAAACTATTTAAATATTCCGATTGACTATTATGTTGAGATGAATATGAAGGGGCTAGAAGAAATAACGGGCGCAGTTGGTCCAATTACAGTTAATAATCCATTTGCATTCGACGATTACGCTAAAGGTGACATTGAACTGAATGAAAGCAATGTATTAGCGTTTTCTAGAATGCGTCATAATGATCCTAATGGCGATTATGGGCGTCAGAAACGTCAACGTGCTGTTGTAACTGCATTGGGTAAGAATATTGCTTCAATTAATGGCGTAACAAAATATCAATCAATTTTGAGTGCGTTAGAGAGTAACATGAAGACGGATTTAAAATTTGATGATATTAAGGCGATTGCAACTAAGTACCGCAGTGCCATTGGAACAATTAAAGATATTCAACTTCAAGGTCAATCACAGATGATTGATGGCGTGTCATATGAAGTTGTGCCAACGGAGCAAGTAACGAAAGTATCACAAATGATTAGAAAACAATTAGAATTAGACTAGGAGACTTATATCACATGGAAGAAACGATTAGTATTGAACAAATTTTTAATATTTTGAAAAAACACCTTAAATTAATTAGTGGGTTAGTAATAATGGGGGCTCTGGTCGCATTTCTTGTAACGACATTTTTTGTGACTCCAAAATATGATGCAACCGTACAAATTTTAGTTAATAGAACTGAACCAGCTAGTAATGCCGGTGCCGCATTTAACACACAGCAAGCAGATGTTCAAATGATTAATACATATAAAGATATTATTCAAAATAAAATTGTGTTAGATCCAGTTAGAAAAGAAATCGTCAAAAAAGATAACTTTGTTGGGACGAGTGATGACTTAAAAAGTCAAATAAGTATATCAAATCAAGAAAACTCACAAGTTTTCAGTGTAACAGTTAAAGATACCAATGCTTACCGCGCAGCAGATATCGCTAATTCGGTTGCCGATAATTTTAAAAGTAAGATTAAAAAAATGATGAAAGTTAACAACGTAACAATAGTAGCCGATGCGATTGCAAAACCTAATGCTGTGTCACCGAACAAAAAGATGAACGTAATAATCGGTTTAATGCTTGGAGCAATTTTAGGAATAGGAATAGCAATAACAATAGAAGTTTTTGATAAAACTGTAAAGGGCGTTGAATTTTTAACGGATCTTGGCCTCTCGAATTTAGGCATGATCAATCATATTGATGAAACGAAAAAAAGCTAAGGGTTGTTTGGACAATCAGCACCGAGAGTACGAAAACATAAAAATTAAGTGAAGTGGATAGGGGTTATTAAAATGAGTTTATTAAAAAAAGAGAAAAAGTTATCGACTGATAGCATCGATAACGGTGTTGGGCTAATTACGGTTACCCAACCAACATCGACGATTGCTGAACAATTTCGGACTGTTCGAACAAATATTCAATTTTCAAGTATTGATAAAGAGATGAAAGTAATCATGGCTACTTCTTCAGGACCTTCTGAGGGGAAATCAACAGTTATCACAAATTTAGCCGTCACATATGCTAATCAGGGACTTAAGGTATTATTAGTTGATGCAGATATGCGACGTCCAACGGCTCATCAAACATTTGGGTTAAGTAATGAAATAGGGCTAACAAATTGTTTGACAGAAAAAAATATTGATATTGCTAAAGCTGTTGAAGAAACGCCAATTGAAAATTTGTACGTTATGCCCGCGGGCCCTACGCCACCCAATCCTTCGGAGTTATTGAACACAAAACGAATGGATGTTATTTTAGCGGCCGTTTCTGAGCAGATGGACATGGTAATTATTGATACACCACCATTGATTTCCGTAACGGACGCACAAATTGTGGCAACTAAAGTTGATGGCACAATTTTAATTGTTAGAGAAGGTGTAGCGAATAAGGGCGCGGTTGTGAAGGCTAAGGAATTATTGGATACGGTCCACGCAAGAATAATTGGTACAATTTTGAATGATGTTAAGGGTAGCGATGAATCGGGTTATTACGGTGGTTACTACGGTTATTATAAATAGAAAAAAAGATCGGTTCTTATAACGATTACCACATATTGAGGTAAAATATCGTAATTAATCAAGAACAGTTGATAGATGGGATAAATCAAATGAAATTAACAAGACACATGAAACAAGTGGTATTGATGGTAGTTGATGTATGTTCAATTATTTGCGCAAATATTTTAACGTTATTATTTATTGGTAGTTATATTTCAGTCGGAGGAAAGTATGTAATATTAATTTTTACTGTTGAAAGTATAATTTATCTAATAATGGCGAGTTTTTTAAAAGTATTTAGTCAAATAAATCGATTTACCGGGATGAAATCGGTTAATGCAATTACTGTTAGTCTTTTAGTAGCGTTCTGCATGAATGAAGTTATTTTAGTTACAAATGGAGCAATAGTATCATATCGCTTTTCATTTCTATCATTCTTGTTTGCGGCGTTATTTGTACCCGGATCGCGATACATCTGGCGCGTGATTAGTGATATAAGCAATCATAATATAAATGATGAGCCCGTTAAAATGGTTTTAGTAATTGGAGCAGGTCGTTCTGGTGATTTTTTAGCAACCACAATAAAAAAAGAAGAAACTGCTTTTAAAGTGATGGGATTCTTAGATGATGATTCAAATAAACTTGGAATGTCCATGGAGGGCGAAAAAGTTTTAGGTAAAATCAAGGATTTAGAAAACATTTTAATTGCATATGATATTGACCAGGTGACAGTGGCGATAAGTGAATTAGACGGTTCCTCATATAGCTATATTGTTGATACGGTACACGCGGTGAACAAAGAACTCATAGTTAATCGTATGATTAATATTGAAGATCTTATTTCTGAAGGTAGTAACGCAAAACTTGAGGAAATTAACATTGAAGATTTGCTAAACCGTGATGAAGTAAAGCTGGATATGAATAAAATTGCTGATACAATAACCGGAAAAGTTATCATGATCACCGGCGCTGGAGGATCAATTGGGTCTGAAATTGTTCGTCAGGTGTCCCGTTTTAAACCAAAGCAAGTGATTCTCTTAGGTCACGGCGAAAATTCAATTTATCTGATTACTAAAGAAATGCAAGGAAAGTATCGCAATGGGGAAATTGATTTTCGACCAACAATTGCGGATATTCGAGATCGAGAATTGATTTTTAGTTTAATGAAACAATTAAGCGTTGATGTCGTTTATCATGCGGCGGCGCATAAGCATGTGCCGTTAATGGAGTATAACCCTAAAGAAGCAATAAAAAATAATGTATTCGGGACGACAAATGTTGCAGAAGCGGCTAAGGAAAACAATGTTGATCGATTTGTTATGATTTCTACGGATAAGGCCGTTAATCCAACTAATGTAATGGGTTCAACGAAGCGGATGGCCGAATTGATTGTGACAAACTTGAACGAAGAAGGCCATACTAAGTTTACGGTTACTCGATTTGGAAACGTTTTAGGATCTCGTGGATCTGTAGTCCCACTATTTAAACGACAAATCGCGTCAGGAGGACCGATAACAATTACCGATTTTAAAATGACTCGTTTTTTTATGACTATTCCTGAAGCATCACGTTTAGTCATTCAGTCGGGCGCGATTGCAGAAGGTGGGCAATTATTTGTTCTTGATATGGGGAAACCAGTGAAAATTTTTGATTTGGCTAAGAATATGATTAGACTCTCCGGGCTTTCAGAATCTGAAATAGAGATTAAAGAAATTGGGATGCGACCTGGCGAAAAGTTATACGAAGAGTTGATTTCAGACGGGGAGTCCAGTGGTGAAAAAGTATTTGATAAAATATACTTAGGAATTGTTTCTAAAATAAATCCGGAAGATATTAAACAATTTGCAGATGAGCTATTGATGTTACCAGATGATGAGGTTGAGGTTAAGCTTATCACATATGCTAACAAACATAATGGTTCAATAAATAACAAAAAATCAGAACTTTCATGATGACTGATCAGGTACCTGAAAATAAAGGAGGGATAAGTATGTACCGCAAATATTTTAAGCGTACAATTGATATTGTTCTTTCATGTCTGGGACTTGTTTTGTTATCATGGTTATTTTTGATATTAATTATTGCCGTTAAGTTAACTTCTCCGGGACCTGTATTTTTTAAACAACAAAGAATTGGTAAGAATCGCAAACTATTTATGATATATAAATTTCGATCAATGCGCATAGATACACCAGATGTACCTACTCACTTGTTAGATAATCCGAATCAATGGATTACTTCCGTAGGTAAAATTTTGCGTAAATCATCATTAGATGAGTTACCTCAATTATTGAACATTATTAAGGGAGATATGAGTATTATTGGTCCACGTCCGGCATTATGGAGTCAAGAAGACCTTATATTTGAACGTGATAGGTATGGAGTAAATACTATTTATCCGGGTCTTACAGGACTTTCTCAGGTAAGTGGACGTGACAAGCTTACTGTGGCCGAAAAAGCAAAATTGGATGGAGAATACGTAAAACTTCTTTCTTTTTCTGAAGATATTAAAATATTTTTTCAAACGATTATTTCAGTATTAAAGAGCGATGGCATAAAGGAAGGCAAAACAGATGAGTAAAAAAGTACTAATTACGGGAGAAAATAGCTATATAGGTAACTTATTAAAAAAAAAATTACAGCATTCAGCTGACGATTATGAAATTGATACAATTAGCGTAAGAGGAGATAGTTGGAGAGAGAATAATTTTGGACAGTATGATTCTATTGTACATGTAGCGGCAATAGTGCACTCTAAACAACAAGTTTCAAATTTGTATTATGAAATTAATAGAGATTTAGTTGGTGAGGTGGCTAAAAAAGCCAAAAATGAAGGCGTAGAGCAATTTTTATTTTTAAGTAGTATGGCGGTATATGGTCTAGCCGAAGGTGCTATAGAAGGGGACACAATTCCACATCCTAAAAATGACTATGGTAAATCAAAGCTTGAGGCAGAAAACTTGTTGATAGATATGGAATCAAAAAAATTTACTGTAAGTATCGTGAGGCCGCCCATGATTTATGGACCTGGAGCTAAGGGAAACTATACCATGTTAAGGAAGATAGCATTAATAGCGCCGGTGCTTCCTAAGATAAATAACAGACGGTCTATGTTATTTATAGACAATTTATTGACAATATTAGAGGCTATATTAAGTAATAAAATTGGAGGCATCATATACCCCCAAAACGACGAGTATACGAACACATCTAAAATGATGACAACAATCAGAAAAGCACACGGGAAAAAAACAATTGAGTCCAAGCTGCTAGGTAGTATAGTGATATCGTTTAAAAATATACCTGGAAGCATTGGGGTTAAGATAACAAAGGCATTCGGAACATTATATTATTCTAAAACGATCTCTGATAATGTTAAATACTCAAATGAAAAAAGTTCTTTAGTTGAAAGTATATATATCACCGAGAAAATGAATATAAAATAATTAGGAGGGGAGTATTATGGAAAACGATCTATCAGTTCTAATGTCAGTATATAATGGTGAAAAACCTGATAACTTAGACGAATCCATGGAAAGTATACTAAGACAAACTGTGCTTCCGTCTTACTTTATTTTAGTCATTGATGGCTATATAAGCGATGAGTTGGACATTGTTATTCAAAATAAGTACTTAAAATTTGAAAAAAAAAATATATCTCTCAAGATAGTCAGATTAAAAAAAAATCAAGGACTCACTATTGCGCTGAATGCAGGATTAAATGAGTGTAAAACAAAATATGTGGCGAGAATGGATTCTGATGATATATCCAACAAGAGCAGATTTGAAAAACAAATGGAGAAATTATTAGAAAATAAGGAATTAGATATTATTGGTAGCGATGTGTCAGAATTTGTTTCAGATAATGGTAAAAAAAAGGAAATAAACTATAAAACTATGCCGTCTTCAAATGGAGATATATTGGCATATTCAAAATTAAGAAATCCATTCTGTCACCCTACCGTCATTTTTAAAAGAGATATGGTGAAATCAGTTGGTAACTATGAGGAATGTCATTATTTCGAAGATTATTATCTATGGATACGACTATTTAAGCATCGTTGTATCGGAATGAATATAAATGAGCCTCTCGTTGCAATGAGAGTGGATGAAGGACTGTACTTAAGAAGAAGTGGTTTATCTTATGTAAAAGATATTTTTAACTTTAGAAGAAAAGCACTCCAAATCGGATATCAAAATTTTTTTGAATTTTTGTACACGATTATTCTACAAGGAATGGTTGCAATAGTACCTTCTCAACTACGAGAACTGGTATATAATAAATTATTAAGGAAAAAAATATGAAATACTTACTGATATGTATGATAGTTATCGGTCTACTAATCGTACGAAATAACAAGATAAATATCGCTAATCCACTATTTGTTTATTCGAGTATTTGGGGAGTAATGGCATTAACAGTTTTCTTTCATGTTTTTTCAAAATTCACTAAAATAAATAATGAATTTATAATAATGATGGGTATATCGTATCTAATGTTTTTAATTGGTAGCATGATGTTTAAAAAGATTAAAATGAAACCAAAAAAAAATATATATAATTTTAATAAAATGTATTTATCAGGAATAATCCTTTTTGTCATAATAATGATTTCATTTATAATAACATGGTACATTATTGGTCCTCCCCCCTTGTTGGGAGGAAATGTAAATCGTGTGGATTATTATATTGGAGCCGTAGAAATGTTTTTTTTGTTTATTTTTCCGTTATGGTATGTGTGTTTGTTTCAAATCTCAAACGGGTTTAAAGTTAAACAAAATATGATATTAGTATTCTTCAGTTTAATGATAGTTATTTTAAAAGGAAATAAATTCCCAATAATAATTTTCTTATTATATGTTGCTTTTTTTATACAAATATATAAAAAAATAAAAGTTAAACATATATTAATAGGAGTAACAAGCGTACTTTTAGTTTTTTATTTAAGTTCATCACTATATGGAGCTAATAGTCAGTTGATGGGGTATAAAGCAAATATAACAGGATTCACGTTTCAGAAGGGTAGTTATATACTATTAGATCCTTTGTTATATTTATCAAATAATATATATAATTTAAATAGATTTTTACAAAGTGGTTTTCACCAGTACACCATGGGATTTTCCGGATTAGAGGGAATTATGAAGGTGCTACATATTGATTCAATATCTTTGGACTCAGTTATGAATGGCGAACAATATTGGAAAGCGAACTTGCAATATTCATGGCTCACAACGGGTACGTACTTGAAAAGCGCGTATATAGATTTTGGAATATTAGGCCTTTTTGCTATACCATTTCTACTAGGGTCTATATCAACAGTATATTATACTGAAGTAAAAAATAATAATGATGCTAAAAATAATAATCTGACACGATTATTTATTTATATTAATTTATTCGTATTTTTATGTCTTAGTTTTTTTACTAACTATTTTTCTAAGACAGAAATTGTACCGAATATAATAATTATCTTTATTATTGATATGTATTCAAAAACAAAAGGAGTAAGAAATGATACCTAAAAAAATTCATTATTGTTGGTTTGGTGGTGAAAAAAGTGAAACTGTCAAAAATTTCATAGATATGAATAAAAAATTATTATTTGATTATGAATTCTATGAATGGAACGAAACAAATGTACCTTTTGGAAATATGAAAAATAGATACCTGTCTGAGGCATTAAAATACAAAGAGTGGGCATTTGTATCAGATTACGTTAGGTTATGGGTTTTAAAAAAATATGGAGGTATATACATTGATACTGACGTATTGTTTGTAAAAAAACCAGATGAATTACTAAATTCCGCTTCAATAATTGGTTTCGAAAATAGGTATACTTTATCCACTGCACTAATAGGCTCGGAAGTAGATAGCATTTTTATAAATGAAGCATTATATCAATATGATAATGCTTCATTTATTATTAACGGTAGAATTGATAAAACACCTAACGTCGTCCGAATGACGGAACTTGGAAGACATAACGGTTTGGTTTATAAAAATAAGAGCCAGAAGCTAAAAAATAATTTAATCGTTTATCCAATTGATTATTTTTCCCCCATACATTTTATTTCTAGAAAAGAAAGTAAGACCGTTAATACCAGGGCTATACACTTTTTTGATGCCTCATGGACAAAAGAAAATTCTAAAAAAAGAATTTTAAAAAAATTAATTTATTACATTTTTAGAGATTATTACTTTATTATTATAAGATATGTGAGGAGGGTACTGCATGGTTAGTATAATTATTGTTACTTGGAATAATGAGGATGTTATAAAAAAATGTCTAAAGTCAATTAGCGAGTATGAACCTCACGCCGAAGTCATTGTTGTAGATAACGGATCAACAGATAAGACGATTGAGATAGTTAGCACATTATTCCTGAACGTTAAATTAATAAAGACAAACGCAAATTTAGGATTTGCAAAAGCAAATAATTTAGGCGTTATGAACGCTAAAAATGATAATATATTGTTGTTGAACCCTGATACTATACTAATTGAAGAGAATTTGGGCAACTTATTTGATCATTTAAATAACGAGGTAGGGATAGTATCAGGTAGATTGTTAAATAACGATCTAAGCTTGCAACCGTCATGTTATAATTTCGATAATATTCATAATATCATCATTGAACAATTCATGTTAGGAAAGATTTTACCAGAAATACTAAAAAGGAAAATAGCGCCATATCTATCAAAACATGATAGAATTATGCATCCTGATTGGGTTATTGGAGCTTTTATATGTATAAGAAAAGAAAATTATCTTGAAATTGGTGGTTTTTCTGAAGATTATTTTTTATATTCTGAAGACATGGATATTTGTTTTAAAATGAGGCAATTTGGTAAAAAGACAGAATATATTCCTGGTTACTCTGTGATTCATATTGGAGGACAATCAGAGAAAAAAAATAGTTCCAAAAAAAGTATAAAATTGATTGAAAGTAAAAAAGTTTTTGCTAAAAAATATAAACTTGCTAATAATATTAAAACGTTTCGACTCTCGTATAAAGTTAAAATAATTATTTTTTCTATTCTAAAAAATAAAGAAAGAGTTAAAATTTACACAGATATATATAAGGAGTGCATTTAAAATATGAATATATTAATAGTAAATCAACATACATTAAATTATGGAGATGATATTGCTGGGAAAGCACTGGTTCAGCAATTATTAAAAAAATTTAGTAATGAGAAAAGCTTGAAAATAAATATTATATACAATACGCACGGCGAGATAGAGTTTAACGATGAAAGGGTATCGAATAGATCCGAAATTACGTTGAAAAAAATGGGTGCATTGAATATTTTATTTTTTATGATCATATCATTGTTTAAAAAAAATATAGCATTCGGAAGCCAGATGAAACTATATCGAAAATTAATACAAGATAGTCAGTACGTATTTGTTTCACCTTCAGGCGCGAATATTGGAATATATACAGACTGGAGATTCTTAATTAAAGTCTGGCTAGTAGTCTCCTTCAATGGGACACCGATATTCCACAATAATACAATTGGTAAAAGTAAAAATATTTTATTTAATTGGTACGCGGATAAAGTTTTAAAGTCTTCAAACATTTATGTGAGAGAAGAGGCAAGTTTGAAGTACTTAAAATCAAAAAAAATATTTTCAATTAGATCAGTGGATACTGGTTTTTTATTTGAAAATAAAAAACCGGTAAATTTAAAAGAAGAAAAATATAATGTATTTATTCCTACTCAGGTGAACAATTGGCATCCTGATTTCAAAGATAATAATCCTAGTCGGAATATTGAAAACGTATTTCGAAAATTTTTATCATTTTCAGAAAATAATAATATGAATGTTAAAATTTTACCGCATCTATACGGAGAAAAATATGAAAAAAAATTACTTGAATCTTTTTTGGAAATTGCAGCTAATGATTTTCCTGGGGTGGATACTAAGATAGCCATAATTAATTGCGCGGAAGATTATGATAACGTGATCGCTCAAGCAAATTTTGTTTTATCTATGCGCTATCATGGAGTCGTCATGGCAGTAAAAAATGTAGTTCCATTTATATCAATCGCTTATGAAAACAAGATGAGTGAAGTTTGCAACTACTCGGGGGTAGGACAGCTAAACTTTAATTTAAAAGATGTCGAATTATTAAATGAAATTAATTTTAATAGGGTATGGAATGAAAGAAATGAAATAAAAATCGTGTTAGAAGCAAACGTAATTTTAATTAAAGAAGCCTGTAAAACGTGTTTGAACCAGATTAATTTTTTAAGTGAAACGGTAAGATTGGATGAATAGGGAAAAAAAATTAATTTCTAATACCATTGTATTCGGTATTGGAAACATCGGTTCAAAAGTAATAATGTTTTTGATTGTTCCAATATACACATACTATATGAGTACGTCAGAATATGGAAGTGCCGATTTACTCAATACAATAGTGATGTTGTTAACCCCTCTTTTGTCTTTGAGTGTGTATGATGCCGTGTTAAGGTGGGTTCTAGATAAAAAAGAAACGATTGAGGACATATTTAATACTGGCTTAACAATAGTTATTATATCAGGAATGGTTAGCATGATTATTTCGATTGTAACATATGTCGTTTACCCTAATGTTAAAATCATATTACTTTGTACTTTAATTATATGTCAAATATTTAATACTTTTTTTTCTCAATTTTTAAAAGGAATAGAAAAAAATATAATTTTTGCTATAAATGGAATTATACAATCAGTAGGTACAATTATTTTTGCCTTAGTATTTTTAAATCAAAATATGAATCATATTGATGCCTTTTTTCTGTCGTTAATTTGTTCAAGTTCAATTAGCATAGCATATATGTTTATTTTTGGTGAATTATATAAGTATTATAAATTAAATAAATTCAATAAAAAATTGATGACAGATATGCTCATATATAGTTTACCGCTAATACCCAATCAACTTATGTGGTGGGTTATGAATGTATCAGATAGATACATTGTAATATATTATCTAGGGTATAGTGTGAACGGAATTTATGCGGTAGCCACTAAAATACCAGCGGTATTGAATATATTATCTTCTGTTTTTTTACAATCATGGCAGATAAGTGCCATAGAAGAAAATAATAGTGCCGATAGGACTAAGTATTTTTCGTCCATTTTTAATAATATGAACAGGATTTTAACCATTGGAGTTTCAGGGATTTTAATATTTATTCGTCCTTTTTCTAAAGTTATTTTTGGAGCGGCTTATCAGGACGTTTGGAAATTTGTTCCTCTATTACTTGTAGCTCTCTTATTTTCAAATTTCTCTATGTTTATCGGAATGTCATATTTGGCTTCAATGAAAACATGGGGTATATTTAGGACTTCTATTTTAGGAGCGGTCATAAATATATTATTAAATATTATTCTAATTCCCTTAATTGGTCTTAACGGAGCCGCATTATCCACCGCCGTAAGTTTTTTTATTATATGGGTTATTAGAATTAAAGAAACAAAATCGTTTGTTAAAATAAAAATTGATTGGATGTATTTTGTAAGTATTACGCTGATTTTGATTGTGCAAATAGTATCATTGTTTATAACGAGTAAAATTATTTTATTAATGATTCCGTTTATTTTTGTTATTTTTATTAATCGTAAATTTTTAATCGAAAGTTATAAATTTTTATTAGGAGGGAACTAAATGAAGGGAATTATCTTAGCAGGAGGGGCAGGAACACGTTTGTATCCCCTGACAAGAGTATCTTCAAAACAATTAATGGCAGTTTATGATAAGCCGATGATTTATTACCCTCTATCGACGTTAATGTTGGCTGGAATAAAAGATATATTAATTATTTCAACCCCAGATGATATTGGTAGATTTGAAGATCTTTTTGGAAATGGGCATGAATTTGGAATTAATTTGAGTTATGAAGTGCAACCGAATCCAGACGGTCTTGCTCAAGCGTTTATTATTGGTGAAGATTTTATTGGTGATGACAACGTAGCGCTTATTTTAGGTGATAATATATATTACGGACCGGGACTTTCTAAAATGTTGCAAAGAGCGACAAGCAGGGAGAATGGTGCAACGATTTTTGGATACGCGGTAAAGGATCCAGAAAGATTCGGTGTGGTAGAGTTTGACGCTGGAATGCGGGCGGTGTCAATTGAAGAGAAACCTCAAAAGCCTAAGTCTAACTATGCGGTTACAGGATTATATTTTTATGATAACGATGTTATAAAAATAGCTAAAAATATTAAACCGTCTGATCGTGGAGAGTTAGAAATTACCGATATAAATAGAGTATATTTAAGTGAAAAGAAACTAAATGTCGAAGTAATGGGGAAAGGGTTCGCATGGCTAGATACCGGAACGCATGAATCGTTACTTGAAGCAGGTCAATTCATAGAGACAGTGCAGCGAATGCAAAATATGCAGGTGGCTAACTTGGAAGAAATTGCTTACCGAATGGGATATATTTCTCGTGAACAATTAATTGAACAAGCGCAGCCATTGAAGAAAAATAATTATGGTCAGTATTTGTTACGTATAGCAGAAGAGGGCGAACAGTAATGGAAAAATTAAAAGTCACTACTACAAAATTACAAGATGTTAAAATTATCGAACCAGCAGTATTCGGTGATAATCGTGGTTTTTTTACTGAATCCTATTCAGATAAAGATTTTAAAGATGCCGGGATTGATATTGATTTTGTTCAAGATAACCATTCATTATCAACACAAGCTGGTGTTTTAAGAGGGTTACATTTCCAACGTGGAGAAGCTGCACAAACGAAATTAATCCGCGTTGTAACGGGCGCCGTATTGGACGTTATTGTAGATGTCCGTAAAGGTTCACCTACTTATAAGCAGTGGGAAGGATACATTCTTTCCGCAAGTAATCACCGTCAATTATTGGTACCGAAAGGTTATGCGCATGGGTTTGTGACGTTAACCGACAATGTTAATTTTCTTTATAAGTGCGATGGCTATTATAATGCGGCCGCGGATGGTGGGATCTCATTTAAAAGCCCAGAATTAAATATTGATTGGCCCATTGATTTTGATCAAGCAATTACATCCGATAAAGATGCAGCACAACCAACGTTTACGGAGTTTGAAAAAGATAATCCGTTCGTATACGGAGAAATCTAAATAGGAGAGGTAGTTTAAATGAAAAATATTATCGTAACGGGCGGAGCTGGATTTATTGGTTCTAACTTTGTTCATTATGTGGTCAACAACCATCCGGATATTCATATTACGGTATTAGATAAATTGACTTATGCTGGAAATAAAGAAAATTTAGCCGGGCTACCTGCTGACCGTGTTGAACTAGTAGTCGGTGATATCACTGATGCTGAACTCGTCGATGAACTTGTCAGTAAAACTGATGCAGTGGTTCATTACGCTGCAGAAAGCCACAATGACAATTCTTTAAAGGATCCCTCTCCATTTATACAGACGAATATTATTGGAACATATACTTTATTAGAAGCTTGTCGTAAATACAATGTCCGTTACCATCACGTGTCAACTGATGAAGTGTACGGTGATTTACCGTTACGCGAGGATTTACCCGGACATGGAGAGGGCGAAGGCGAGAAATTCACGCCTGAAACGCGCTATAATCCAAGTAGTCCTTATTCATCAACAAAGGCTGGTTCTGATTTATTAGTCCGTGCATGGGTACGATCATTTAATTTACAAGCTACTATCTCTAATTGTTCTAATAACTATGGTCCTTATCAACATATTGAGAAATTTATTCCTCGACAAATTACGAACGTTTTAAGTGGAATTCGTCCTAAGTTGTATGGATCAGGTAAAAATGTCCGCGATTGGATTCATACTAACGACCACTCAAGTGCCGTTTGGGCAATTTTAACTAAAGGTCAAATCGGTGATACTTACTTAATTGGTGCGGATGGCGAACAAGATAATAAAGCCGTGTTAGAATTGATTTTAGATTTAATGGGCCAGCCTAAAGACGCTTATGACGTCGTAAAAGACCGTCCTGGACATGATTTACGTTATGCAATTGACTCATCTAAATTACGTGAAGAACTCGGTTGGAAGCCAGAGTTTACTGATTTTAAATCTGGTTTACAAGATACGATTGACTGGTACAGAAATAATGAATCATGGTGGAAAGCTGAGAAAGATGCAGTCGAAGCTAACTATGCTAAAAATGGACAATAATAACTAAGGATGGACTTTTAGTCCATTCTTTTTTTGAAGGGGTTAGTCATGAAAATATTGATTACTGGCATAAACGGACAGTTAGGAACGGAATTAAGTCATTTACTGGACGACAAGCAAATTGAATATACGGGCACTGGCTCTAAGGAGTTAGATATCACCGACACAAAGGCGGTTAGCGATTATTTCTTAGAGAATCGTCCAGAAGTAGTGTACCATTGTGCTGCATATACGGCGGTTGATGCTGCGGAAGAAGAACCCGGTAAATCAACTAATGAGCGGGTTAATGTGTTAGGTACTAAAAATGTTGCTGAGGCCGCTGAAACCGTTGGAGCAACGCTTGTGTATATTAGTACGGATTACGTTTTTGACGGAACAAATGACCAAATGTACACGGAAGAAACACCAACCGCGCCAAAAAATGAATATGGTCGCTCAAAATTAGCCGGTGAAGAAGCTGTTGCCAAAATAATGAGTAAATATTACATTATTCGGACTTCATGGGTTTTTGGCGAATATGGTAAAAACTTTGTTTATACAATGCTGAATCTAGCTAAGACGCATGATCATTTAACAGTTGTTAGCGACCAATATGGACGTCCAACTTGGACTCGGACGCTGGCTGAATTTATGACATACGTCATTAAAACGGATGTACCATTTGGCTTATATCAACTATCAAATGATGGTTCTTGTACGTGGTATGAGTTTGCTAGTGAGATTTTAAAAGATAAACCAGTTGAAATTAGTCCGGTAACGTCTGAGGAATATCCGCAGAAAGCATATCGTCCTAGACATTCGATTATGGACTTAAATAAGGTGAAGGCCACTGGTTTTAGAATTCCAACCTGGCAAGATGCGCTTCATGAATTTATGGCTGAAATAGAAGTATAATATGAGACAACTTTTAATGATTTGATTTATCGAATTATTAAAAGTTGTTCTTTTTTATTTATCTCATCTTTCGTGCTAACATAACACTAAGGAGATGATCGAATGACAATTCCATTAGGGTTAAAAGCAGGAACGGAACCGATTCAACTTCATGATCGTTTACAACATCAGCCAGATGTTTTCGAATTTTATCTTAATGAGTTCGACGTTTCTGGAGATGGTTTAAAACGTTTATCGGATAAAATTGATGAAGTGAAAGATACAACGAAGAAAATCGTATTACATCATCCAATGAAGGTTGGGGATCAATCTGTTGAGCTAGATGTTTCTGAAGTAGCTGATCCTAACTTATATCGATTCGTTAGAGAGAGCACAGAGACGTTAATTCAGCTAGCGAAAGATAAATCAATTCAAGCTTTGATACATGGTTCTTATAACCAGCAAACACCAACAATTATTGCAGAGTATGCTAATTTTGATGAAGCACAATCAGCATTATTTAATCGGATGGACTATTACCAAAAATATGGTCAAAATAACGTTATGTTTGAGAATTCTATTTCAGATTTATTTTATTTTGGTTCTGAAGAGATGGACCGATTTATTCTTCAAAAAGGTTATCGATTAGCTTTCGATACATCTCATGCATTTATCAAACAATCGGGAAGTAACGCTGATTTACAGGCAAGTCTAAAACGATTAATGCCAAATATTGTGCATTATCATTTGGTCGATTCAATGGGTGGATTTCATGACAGTTTGACATTAGGTAAAGGTAAAATTGACTGGGAACGGGCTTATTCCTTAATGAATCCTGATGCGACTTCAATTTACGAGATTGATTTAGTGGATCAGAATGATTGTCGTGAAATGCTTGAAAGTCACGATTATCTACAAAATTTAATAGAAAAATAGACCTAGTTTTGAAAGTGTGCTACAACTATAACTTTCAAAACTAAGGTCTATTTTTTTCGATTATCAAACCAATATAATAAAGAACCTAAGACTAAAATAATAATCCCAAATAAAATAATTTTCCAAGTGAAACTAAGTAGTAAGTAAAGCGATACAATCAACGCTATACTTGGGATAATCGGACCACCAGGAAGTTTAAAGCCTTTTGGTAACTTTGGATCATTATTAAATTTAAATGTGGCCAAGATAGTCGGTACATATTGAACAAATGATGCGAAGACAATACATGAAATTAAGAATAAGTAACTGCCACTGAGTAGCAACAAGATACTTGTAACGGAGGTGGCAATGATTGCCACAAATGGCGTATTGTGTTTGCTTAGTTTACCAATAATTTTTGGTAATAATTGGTGTTCATTGGCTAGAGAAGCGGCAACGATTGGTGTATTAAAAGAGACCGAAATTGCGACACCAAGAATTGAAATAATCATCCCTACAATAATGACCGTGTAGCCCCATTCACCAAAAATACTTCTGAATGCTTCAGCAATTGGTAGTGAAGATGCACCAAGTTTTGGCCCAAGGATACCAACGGCAACTGTTTGAAGTAACACGTAGAGCAACGTCACCGTTGCAATCACGCTTAATAATGCCTTTGGAATATTCTTTTCAGGGTTATCCATCTTGGCTGCAGCAATTGGTAGGAATGAAAAACCAGTGTACATATAAAAAATCACGCCAAATGCGGCATTGAATCTCGTAAAGAGTTGAGTGCCACCTTGAATATCAGCTGGTATCATTGGCGTAAAATGCCCACTTTTAACAAATAAAGCGCCAGCAACGATAAAGAGTAGCATAATGAAGACCTTTGCCGCAGAAGACAAGTTATCCGCGAAATCGAGAATTGCTGTTCCAAAATAATTAATGACGCCTAAAATGGTGACTAGGGTAATAGCTGTTAGATTATAAATAGGTGCCTGTTGAAGCGCCGGAAAGAGCATTTTAAGCACGGTCAACAAGGCGGCAATTTCAGCAGATAATGTGACGACACCTAAGACCCAAGTGAAAATACCGACTTGGAAACCGGTGAATTTACCGAACGCATTATAAGCGTATAGCCAAGCGGCACCGTCTTCTGAAAATTTGCTGGCTAATGTGGCATAGCAGAGTACAATCATTGTGACAGCCAACGCTGCAAGAATGATCGTGAAAATGCTGAAAGCACCAATATCGTTATATATTTGACCGGACAGTAAGAATATTCCTGATCCAATGATGCCATTAATACCTAGTAGAAAAACGGTAAAAAAGGTCATCTTTTTGTTAGCTGTTTTATTCATATGTATTGCTCCTATCCAATAACTGATTAATTTCAGCATAGCGAATATCATATGAAAACGCAATGGATAGCCATTATGAGCGTACAAAAAAAGCCAACAATTAAGTTGGCCTCCAATGTTAGACTAGGTCGTTCTTGTAGATTGGTGTTTCAATTGTTTCAACAAACTGTGCTGAAAGTGGTGTCACAAACATTTTTTCGTTATCGCGATGGAATAAATCTGAACCCGTGATTTCTTCCATGGCTTTCTTAACTGTAGCTGGATCTAAATCCGTATTGACGTAACGGAGTTTCATGTGACGTGTCTTACCTGCTTCATTTTTAAATGCTAAATCTAATTGTTTCATATTAGTTCCCCCTTAGTTTTAATTAAGCTAAAATACTTGATTCCGTGCGGATAGTCATCTTAACGGTATTGTCGCCTGTTAATGAAGCAACGGTTGCGCCAAGTTGTGCAATTGCTTCGTTAGAGGCGTTCTCAGTAATATTAGCGAATGAACGTTTACGTTCAACCCCGTCAGTACTTAATCCCTCAACGATAACGTTTGTTTTTACCCAAGTTTTACTCATTTATGTTCTCCTCCATGTTGCTATATTTGATAAGTGCCGCGACGCCTTACATAGATAATAAAGAATCAAGTAGGTAGTTTGTAAAGTAAATCGACAAATTTATTCTTGATTCATTTGGGCGATGACTAGTAAGGCTTTTTTACCAACGTTATTACGCCAGTTATAGGCGGTTTGTCGACTGACATGGTGACTTGCAGCAATTTTGGTGACTGACCTATGTCTAATGTAACAATCTATCAAATAATGTTGTTCAACGTTAGAACATAAATCGTACAAGGTCTTAAAAAGTTGCTCAGTGAATAGTTTTTCAGCAATCGTATCTTGAGTCTGTAGTGTGAGGTCAATGATGGAATCCGTTATATCAACAGAATCGTCACCAGTTGGTTCTAAATGGGCCTGTTGATTCGATTGACGGTTAATTAAATCTAGTAGTCGCCAGTAAACCCGTTGATACGCGTAAACCATAAAAGATTGTTCATTTGTTTCAATACTTTTAGGATAATGATCGTAGGCGGCACTGAATGCTAACCGTGCTTCTTGTACGAAATCATCATATAAGGGATGTGATTGATTGAGGGTCATTTTTTTCAAGACACCGAAGATTAGTTTCTCTCGGTTATTTTGTAGTAAAAAGGTTAAGCCTTCATTGGTCTGATTTGTCATGTGGTTTTAACTCCGCTTCATTAATTAGGATCCCTTGGCCAAGGTTCTTAATTAGCATACGAAGATGGTAAGACAGAAAATACCCGACGTAATCACGTTATTTATGGGTTTTTGATGAGGTTTTACCGGTAAAGTCTAGACTTATTATTTTCTTAAGATAAACTTAATAATTACACTTAAGTTCACACAAGATTGTGGGCGATTAAATCTGTAACATTAATTAAGTTGTTGAATGGTATTGGAAGTAAGAAAGGGAGTAAGGGCTATTGAGTTGGGAAGAAGAGGCAAAACAGGATTTTGAGGAGATTATTGATTATCCGGAAACACGGTTATTATCGGTTGGTGCGCAATATTGGCGGACATTGTTGGAGAATCATCCGATTATTGATGTTACAGATTATGATTTTTTCACGGAACATGGGATTGTGACAGACAATTATCAAGTCAATATGGAAACAACGCTGTATATTCATCATATTAGAGATAAACGCGATGAGCTGCGATCAATTATTTTTGATAAGCACAAGGGGATTTTACTATGTAAGTACACGACCACGAATTTTGTGAATCGTTTAATTAATGAAAAGATTCTGACTTATGTGGCGATGCGTGCGATTGGATCGTTAGTTAATAAGAAGCAGGCGTTACCTTATTCGTGTGGTCTTTATCAATTGTTCCCAGATTGTGGACCGTCAAAACGGGATGCATCATGGACGGCAGGGCACCATCTTGCTAATATTTCCGATGTAAAGACGGGGACAGATTTATTTTTTAATAACGGATTAAGAATTCGGGTTCAGAGTAGTTATTCACAGTTTCTTAAACAATTGAATTTGGCCCATCTCTTTACGGATATTCAAGTTTCCTTAGCCGGTAAGGTAGCGGCTGAAATGGGGTACGAAAATCCTATCCCTCTATTCAGGTACCATGATGCTATTTTGTCTTTAGTCCAGAATAGACGTGAGATTTATGTGGATAAGATTGATTTTATCAAGGAAGTTAAACACTTACTGGCTGCGTATACGTTAAAAGGGTATGCCGACGAATCACCTGATGATTCACTTATTAGACAAACATGTAGTTGGACACATATGAATAGAGGAATTCTTCGTTATTGAGATGATGAAAATATTAGTTATTTACAATTACCGTTTCTAGTTACTCAAATACGAAAATTGCCTATAAACATAATTTTAAACGTACACGTCATTTTTAAAATTTTTTTGATTTTTTATGGTGGATTTAATGATTTCGGACAAATTAAATTATCCGTTTATCTGAGAAATGAATAGAAAAAAAGTGTTGTCACGAAGTGACAACACTTTAATAAAAATTCTTTACCGACGGCAATTTTCGGAGAGTAAAATACTTGAGTTAGTTCTCTTTAACAGCCATGATAATGCAGTTTTTGGTTTATCTAATGACTGAAGAACGGCGTGATAATTTAACGACGGCTTCAACTTTTGATGTTTGTGGGAACATATCGACCGATTGAATGTAATCAACGCGATATGATTTTGTTAATAATTCTAAATCTTTTGCGAGCGTTGAGGGATTACATGAAACATAGACGAATTTTTTAGGACGACTCTTATTGATGGCTTCAATTAATTGATCATCTAACCCAGTACGTGGGGGATCAACAACTAAGGCATCTGGTACGAAACCTTCTTCTAACCATTTAGGCAAGATGTCTTCTGCCTTGCCGACTTCATAAGTGGTATTTTCTTGATGCGAAAGAATTGCATTCTCTCTGGCATCTTCGATTGCTTCAGGTGTTGTATCCATACCACGAACTTCTTTAGCGCCATGGGCAACATAAAGTCCAACGGTACCAACACCACAGTAGGCATCGACTAAGGATTCATTTTTATCCAAGTTAAGAGCTTTATTGATTTCGTCGTATAAAACGCCAGTTTGAACTGGGTTTAATTGGAAGAAAGCACGTGCTGATAATTTGAATTTCATTTTACCAAGGCGTTCCATAATGAAATCTTGGCCGGCGATATTAATTGTTTCGTCGCCCCAAACAAGAGATGTCTCACCTTTGTTGATATTTTGCATGACTGAGGTTACCATAGGTAATTCTTCCAGAATATGCATGATTAGTTCGCGTTTCTTAGGTAATTTTGATGAATTCGTAATGAATGTTAATTGAACTTCACCCGTGTCAAATGATTCACGAACGGCAAGTGTTTTGATAATTCCTGATTTGGCTTCTTCATTGTAGATAGGAATTTCAAGTTCTTCCAGTAGTGCAACAACATGACGAATAACAAGCATTGTTGTTGGACGTTGTGTGCTAAACTCTTTTAAATCTACTAAATCATGACTCTTTGGTTTATAGAGTCCGGCAATCACATGTCCGTCTTGTTCGCGAACTTGGAATTGTGCTTTATTACGGTATTCGTAAGGTGTTTGCATACCAATAGTTGGTTTTAAATCGTAATGTTCATAACCGCGTGGTTTGTATCTTTCTAAGGATTGAACAATAACATCTTTTTTGAAATCTAACTGACCTTGATAATTTAAATGTTCTAATTCGATACCACCGACTTCGCCATAAGTTGAATCTTTTGGTTCTACACGAACGGGGCTTTGTTTACGGATTTTGTGGATTTTAGCGTTAATGTAAGTTGGTGATACACTAGTGACTTCTGCCACAACAACTTCGTCTGGAAGCGCACCGGGGACGAAGGTAATCTTACGTTTATAGTAGCCGATTCCTTCACCATTAATGCCTAAGCGTTTAATAGTTAGAGGGAAGCGTGAACCGGCTTCGATTTCTGTTCCAAATTCTTGATTGTCTGCCATAGTTTTTATAAACTCCTTATTGCTTTTTTCTTATTATAACACAGGAATATTGGCATTTTGGCTGTTCAAAGATATAATAACAAGATAAGCATTTAAAGGAGTCCACATGACAAAAAAAATTACAAAAATAACTACGCAGAAACGTGTTGGTCGCTACAACGTCTTTATTGATGAGAAGTATGCCTTCCCTATTGGTGAAGAAGTATTGATTTCGTTTCATCTCGCAAAGGGAATGGAACTGGACGATGCATTAATTAAACAAATCGCTGATGCAGATGATCGTTCGAAAGCGTATTCCAAAGCGTTGAATTATTTATCAACGCAAATGCGAACGGTTAAAGAAATAAAAGATTACTTGAAGAAACATGAAATTACAGAAGACTCAATTGAAGAGACGATTGAGAAGTTATATGAATTCAGATTAGTCAATGATCTTGAATATGCCAAGAGTTATGTCCGGACAATGATGCATACGTCTGATAAAGGGCCAACGGTTATTCGCCAGAAATTACGGTTAAAGGGTGTTGCGGTTGAAAGTATCGATGAAGCATTAGAAGAATTTCCAATAGATGAACAATTGGAAAATGGCATCAAAGTAGCTGAGAAATTAGTTAAACATTACCATGATCAATCATTTAGAAATTTAATTAATAAAGTTCGCCAGGCATTAATGACAAAAGGATTTAAATCTGATGAAGTCTCACAAATTATGGATAACTTGGAACTTGAGATGGATACTGAGGTAGAGTGGGATGCGCTCGTTAAACAAGGGGATAAAGTTTGGAAACGACAACGAGGGTTAGAAGGTAGTCAACGTGCTATGAAAGTTAAACAGGGATTATTCCAAAAGGGGTTCCAGTTTGATGATATTAATGAATATATTGAATTGAAAGAACAAGATGAGGCACTTGAATGATAATGTGGGATGACGCAAAAATTAAAGATTTTCAAGAAACCTTATTAACTTGGTATGACAGAGAAAAGCGCGATTTACCTTGGCGCCGGGATCATGAGCCTTACCATATTTGGGTCTCAGAAATCATGTTACAACAAACGCAAGTGAACACAGTTATTCCCTACTATGAACGGTTTATGGACTGGTTTCCAACCGTTGAGAGTTTTGCAAGTGCACCAGAAGAGCGAATCTTGAAGGCATGGGAAGGGCTTGGTTATTACTCGAGAGTTCGAAACATGCAAAAGGCAGCTAAACAGGTTGTTCAAGATTACGCCGGTAAATGGCCGCAAACAGCCAATGAATTACAAAATTTAGTTGGTATTGGTCCATACACGGCTGGCGCTATTGCCAGTATTGCTTTTAATGAGTCAGTTCCTGCGGTTGACGGGAATGCTTTTCGCGTATTTTCACGCTTGTTTGAAATTGAAGACGATATTGCGAAACCGCAAACTCGAGTTATTTTTGAACGAGTGATCCAACAAGTGATTTCTAATGAACGGCCTGGTGATTTTAACCAAGCAATCATGGATTTGGGATCGAGTTACATGACCGCTAAAAATCCTGATCCGGAGCATTCACCGGTTAAGCGTTTCAACCAAGCTTATTTGGATGGGAAAGAACTTGAATTCCCCGTAAAATCTAAGAAGCCCCGTCCTATTGAAATGGCTTATGTTGCTTTGGTGATTGAAACTGACAAAGGTTTTTTATTCGAGAAACGATCTAGTAAAGGGATGCTCGCAAATTTATTGGCTTTTCCGTTACTTAAAGTTGATGATTTGAAAGAAAATCCGAATGATGAATTATTAACGGATGAACTGGTCGTAAAATTAAATCAATGGAGTCAGGAAAACTTGAATCAACTACTCGTCTTTTCGCCATTAGAAGGGCAAATGGTTAAGCATACCTTTACACATCAAAAATGGCTAATTGATCTATTTGTTGTGAAAACTGAGGCATTTGATTTAAGTTATTTCCCAGGAGAATTCATTCTGGAGAAGGATTTTGATCAAATTGCGGTTCCTAAAGTACAACAGAAAATTTGGGATAGATATTTAAGTCTTTCTTCAAATAAATTTTAGTAAAACGGCTTACTTTTTGGTATAATTATTCTTGCAATCGATGTAAAGTGCACTACGTGTTTAGAAAGTAGGTTTTGGTAGAGATGAGTAATCAGTCAAAGGAGCCTAAAGAAGGCGACTTCATTACCATAAAGAGTTATAAACACGACGGTAGTTTGCATCGAACATGGCGTGATACAATGGTGTTGAAAACCAGTGAGAATATGATTATTGGGTGTAATGATCACACATTAGTGACCGAAGCAGACGGTCGTCGATGGGTGACCAGAGAACCCGCAATTATTTTTTTCCATAAACACTATTGGTTTAATATTATAGCCATGATACGTGATAACGGCGTTTCTTATTATTGTAATTTGGCTTCACCGGCCACATTGGATAAGGAAGCTTTGAAATATATAGATTATGATTTAGATGTCAAAGTTTTTCCAGATGGTGAGAAACGGTTATTGGATGTAGATGAATATGCAGAACACGGGAAGAAGTGGGAATATTCTGACAATGTCGATAAGATATTGAAGCATAATGTCCGAACACTTGTGGACTGGATAGATAACGGGAAAGGGCCATTTTCTAAAGAATATATAGATATTTGGTACAATCGTTACCTCGAACTAGCGGAACGTGAGAATAAGAAGTAAGGAGAATGATTCTGTATTTATATGGAATTATTCTCCTTATTTTTAACAACAAATAAAAAATATTCAAAAGTAAAAATACGATGCCAATAATTAGAAATTAATTAAATTCCATATAAATAAGAGCTATTGTTTGCTATAATTTAGGATAACGCGTTTTTAAATTAATTAAGGGGGAGTAATTTTTGAAAAACAAAAAAATGATAAAAGTTTCGGTGGCTCTGTTTGCTGCTAGCATTGGCGTGGGGTTTGCGGGCATACCAACAATTAACCAAAAGACATCAGTTGTAGAAGCTAATGCATCAACTGATTTTGTTAATAAAATGTCAGATAGTGTCCAAAATACGGCTCGGAAAAATAATTTGTATTCATCTGTAACACTTGCACAAATGATATTGGAAAGTAGTTATGGGAAGAGCGAGTTAGCTACAAAAGCAAATAATTATTTTGGGATTAAGGGAAGTTACTATGGTGCAACTTATTCAAAGAAATCATTAGAATATGATAGTAAGGGTAAACCATATTATGCTGTTTCAAAGTTTAAAAAATATCCATCAGTTCAGGCATCAATTGATGATTATGCAAATCACATGCGTAATGGTGTGACGTGGGATCATAAGTACTATTCAGGCGTTTGGCGTGAAAATGCAAAAAATTATCAAGCCGCTACAAAAGCGTTGAATGCTAAATATTCAACAAATGGTATCTATGCAACGCATTTAAACAAACTGATTACTACTTATCATTTAGATAAATTGGATGTTAGTTATTCAAAAGTATCATACCGAGATGGAACTGGATCAGAGACGGCTAAGGTTGTAGGAAATGGTTATAATCTATATAACCACGTTTCAAATACAGCGGGAAGCGCGTCAAAAGGATCAGCTTCACAATTGGCAGGAAAAGAAGTATATATGGATTGTACGGCCAATAAAGATAACCAATCAACTTGGTATCGAATTCGGGTAGCCGGTTCAAATACGAAGTATTGGGTAGATGGAAGAGCGTTACAACTCAGAAAAATTGACTACGTTGCACTACCAGCAAATGCAACAATGACATTTAATGGAA
>NZ_JANXLI010000004.1:0-119361 GCF_026948345.1 Dellaglioa carnosa
CATTGCAGATAAATTTAAATATTTAAAAATAACCGTCTTTATTGCAACAAAAACGACCTAGGCTCGTATAAATGAGCCTAGGTCGTTTTTATGAAAAATTACTTAATTACATCTAATCCGCCCATATATGGTCGAAGAACCTCGGGAACTGTTACCGATCCATCCTCATTTTGATAATTTTCAAGAACTGCAGCCAACGTACGGCCAACGGCCAACCCTGAACCATTCAACGTGTGTACGAACTGTAATTTTCCATCATCATCTCTATACTGGATATGTGCTCTACGTGCTTGGAACGTCTCAGTATTAGAACAACTTGAAATTTCACGATACATATTTTGAGCTGGTAACCAAACTTCCAAATCATGCGTCATTGCTGCAGAGAATCCCATATCTCCAGTTGACAACGTGATGACATGGTAAGGCAATCCTAATTTTTCCATGATACTTCCTGCATCGTTCGTCATTTTTTCTAACTCTGCGTATGAATCTTCTGGTTTAGCAAATTTCACCATTTCTACCTTGTTAAACTGATGCAATCTGATTAAACCACGGGTGTCTCTACCCGCACTTCCTGCTTCGGATCTAAATGAAGGTGAAAGGGCCGTGAAGTAAACTGGTAATTTTTCTTCCGGAATAACTTCATCTCTATAGTAGTTAGTTAGAGGGACTTCCGCCGTTGGAATTAATGTTAAATCTTCATTTTCAATTTGGAAAACATCCGCCTTAAACTTAGGAAATTGTCCCGTTCCATACATTGATTCATCATTAACAACGTATGGTGGAATAATTTCCGTATATCCATCAGCCGCATGCTCATCAAGCATAAAATTATATAGTGCGCGCTCTAGGCGTGCGCCCCAGCCCTTATAGTACAAGAAACGGCTACCTGCCACTTTGGCACCACGCTCAAAATCCAAAATATCTAATTTCTCTCCGATTTCCCAATGCGCTTTAGGCTCAAAATCAAATGTTCTTGGTGTTCCAACTTTTCTTAATTCAACATTCGAATCTTCATCAGGCCCAACTGGTATCGTTTTGTTTGGCATATTTGGCAAGCGTGACGCCATATCAGTCACCTCTTCGTCCAAACCATTTAATTCTTCATCAAATGCCTTTATGGCATCCCCAACTTTTTTCATTTCTTCAATTTGAGTATCGGCATTTTCTTTATTACGTTTCAATTGTGCAATGGCTTGCGAAACGTCATTTCTTTGCTTTTTTAATGTTTCTGTTTGAACGATAATATCTCTACGTTTGCGATCTTTTGAAACTATTTCGTCAATAATCTCGGGTTTAACTCCTCGATTACCCAACTGTTCCTTCACTTCATCAACATTTTGTCGGATCATTTTGATATCTAACATGTTCTATTCCTCCTTTTTTTGTATAAAAAAAGCCCACTCATCCACTAATTGGGACGAAAGGCTTATTTTCGCGGTACCACCCAAGTTCGACAAATAGCTATTTGTCACACTCAAATTAATAACGGTCTCCCGTGTGGCATTACCCACCCACTTATTCACGCCGGATTTTCAGCTTCGTAATTTCCACCACCATTACGTCTCTTAAATGCCTACTTATAACGTTTTCCGTGTTTATTTATTACTTTAATAATAAGCGTTGACCCGCCAAATTGCAAGTTTATTTCTTGTCTTCTTTGTTGAGTAACGTTATATATTCTTCCAACGACAAATTATGCTTAACTATATATTTTGCGTTGTCTTTACCAACATAGCGAAAATGCCACGTTTCATAGTCAATTTTCGTTGATTTTTCTTTATTTTTTGGAAATCTTAAAATAAATCCATAATCCACTGCGTGATCCATCAACCACTTTTGGCCTTTATCTTTTTCACTGCTGTTGTCTAAATCACCATGCTGAGCGTACCAATTTGATGACATAATATCGACAGCCAGTCCGGTATGGTGCTCACTAGATCCCGGTGCAGCCACGTATTCTTTAGTCAGCTTTTCAGCCTCAGAAACTGATTTTTCAGAATTTTCATAGCTCTGAATTGAATCCGCATAGACTTCTTTTTGGTAGCTGATTGATCGATAACCCGATACGAGCGAGGCTTTATATCCAGCTTTGCTTGCAGCTGCTACAAATTCGTTCAGAGCACTTTCGATTTTAGTATTTATAACAATACTACCATCCGTCACTTGTTTAAAATTCAATTCTTGTTTTAATTTATGATCAGAATTAACTAACACTAAATTCCAATCGCTACTTTTTACATTTTTAGGTAGTTCGCTTTTTTTAACAACTTTCGATTCTTGATGGCTTGTTGTCGTGTTCGCTTTTTTACCGCAAGCACCTAAAAGCAAGATACACATTACCAGTGTCGCTACCACCCATTTTTTTCTAATCAAGACGCGCCTCATTTCTTCGATAAATCAACATCTTTCAATGGAATTAATTTTGTTTTATAACGTATTTTATAGTACGTGTACAGGACAATGAACAATGGAATGCTCATGTAACTAACTGATATGGCTTCCCAATCAAAATGTTGGAATGATTGGATATCTTGTCCAAGAATAACCAATATACAAAGGATAAGTGCCAAAATCGGACCAACTGGGAACCATTTTGCCGAGTATTTTAATTCTGATACTTTGTGTCCTTGCGCTTCAAATGCTTTTCTAAATCTATAGTGCGAAATTGCAATTCCTAACCAGGCAATAAACCCAGTTAAGCCACTCGCGCTAAGCAAGAAGACATAAACTCTTGATCCAAAGACACTTGCTAAAAATGTTAGTAACCCGATAAATGTCGTTCCCCATAAGGCTGCCATTGGAATACCACGTTTATTCGTTTTTCTGAACTTCTTAGGCGCATAACCTTGCTCCGCAAGCGAATGTAGCATCCGCGTTGACGCATACATCCCTGAATTTGCCGCTGAAAGGACCGATGTTAAAATGACGGCGTTCATAATACTTGCGGCTGAAGCTAACCCAGCTCTTTGGAAGACAAGTGTGAACGGACTAATTGAAATATCCGATGCGCTTGATCCAAGTAAATCTGGGCTAGTATATGGAATAATTGCCGCAATAACAAAGATTGCAAAGATATAGAATAGTAGAATTCGCCAAAACACTTGTTTAATCGCCTTTGGAATACTCTTCTCAGGCGTTTCTGATTCACCCGCCGTAATACCAATTAATTCAGTTCCTTGGAACGAAAAACCGGCAACAACGAAAACACTTAAAATCATCGGAACACCACCAACGAATGGCGCTTTTTTCATCGTAAAGTTTTCAAGACCCGTGGCATGTCCACCAAGAATACCAAAAATCGTCAGGACACCAACAACTAAGAAAACGATAACTGTTACAACTTTGATAATCGACAACCAATATTCAGTTTCACCAAATGACTTAACAGATAGTGCATTAATTGCGAAAATAATGACCAACGAGACCGTACTAAATATCCAGCCCGGCACATCCGGCAACCAAAATTGCATAACCAGTGCCGCAGTACTAATATCAACGGCTAACGTGATTGCCCAGTTAAACCAGTAGTTCCAGCCCATTGCAAAACCCATTGCAGGGTCAACAAACCGCGTTGAATACACTGCAAATGAACCCGAAACTGGTAAATAGGTTGCCATTTCACCTAAACTGGTCATTAAGAAGTAGACCATAATACCGATTCCGGCATAAGCCAGTAACGCGCCACCCGGACCTGCTTTGGAAATTGCCGACCCACTTGCTACAAATAATCCTGTTCCAATACTACCACCCAAAGCAATCATAGATAAATGCCTTGTTTTTAGTTCTCGGTGCATACCTTCTTGTTCTGCCATTTGAAATCCCCCCTATATATAGAGGAGCACTCGTGATTTTTAAAATTGAGAAAAGAAAAGAGCCTTCTTATACAACACTATTATGCGTTATACAAAAAGACTCAGATTAATAGACTCAGTCAAATCGTTATAAGCGCCCCGTGGTCGTTATTGACCACGACAGTCTCTGACTTATTAAGCCAAAGCCCAGCAGCCACTAAATTAAAGTTAGCGTCCACTTCGGCAATTCACCCTTTCTGTTTAAGATCTTCAGCACTTAATTGCCTCGTTAAACATACTTATGAAAACTGCATCCTCTTCTTTCGATAATCCTTACTATAATCAATTCACTAAATTTTTGCAAGCTGGAGCTTAGTTTTCTGCTAATTTAATCTCATCGTGTAATTTTGCGACATTAACGTTACTCTTTAAAAAAGCATCGTTTTCAATTGGAAAATGTTGTTCAAGCGAACTAAACGGCTGCAAACTAACCATTCCATTCTCCAAATGATAATCTAAAATATGACCGCCCATATCCATTTTATCGGATAAAAAGTGTAGGTGAAATCCGGCCGCACCAATTCCTTGAAATAACTTAGGCGTAAAATAACCAACAATTGTGCCATTAATATGTTCCGCGCTAAATTCCGATTGCTCAGCGGTCACGGCAGTTAAGGTTGGGTAAGGTTTACTTTGTTTAGCAACCGAACGTGTGCTCATTTTACTAAATGTTCCTTTAATAACAATTCCAAAAAATAAATTTTGATAAGGATATAATTCTAGCAATTGTTCCTCTAAGATACTACCCGCCACATTCTCAAATTGGATAGAGACGTCTGGCTGATGAAAATGAACCGTCGCAAATGGGACAAGAACATTATCGGTAAGCTGATTAACTTGACCTTCTGAGGTGATTTGGAATGCCTTTCCGTCCATCGTGATCATCTCACCATCTAAATCACCGACAGTTCCAATTCCATAATCACCATGCTTTAATAGTTCTCCAATGGAAAGTGTGCCTTCATATAATCCTTCAATTAAAGTTGCCAAAGTACCATGCTGATAAATCTTATTTGTCTCATGCATTGAATTAACCCCTTTTCATCATTATTTTTAGTACAATTGATCCATTAAAATCGATTGACCCAATTCTTGATTGTCTTTGTAGTTAACTGGGACATCAACAATTACAGGACCATTTGTTGCAAATGCTTCATCTAATGTTTTAGCTAAATCTTGTGCTTTTTCAACGCGTAAACCTTTTGCGCCAAAACTTTCAGCATATTTTACGAAATCAACTGGGCCAAAGTTAACCCCAGCAGATTTACCATATTTCATTTCTTCTTGGAATTTAACCATGTCATAATGACCATCGTTCCAAATAATATGAACAATATTTAAATTCAAGCGAACTGCTGTTTCTAAGTCTTGTGCTGAAAATAAAAAGCCACCATCCCCAGAAACTGACACAATTTGCGTATTTGGTCGAACCAACGCCGCTGAGATAGCCCAAGGTAACGCAACGCCTAATGTTTGCATCCCATTACTAAATAACAAGTGACGAGGTTCGTAACTTCTAAAATGACGCGCAATCCAAATATAGAAACTACCAACATCAACGGTCACAGTCATTTCATCTGAAACGCGTTTTTGTAGTTCACGGATGATACTCAGTGGGTGACTAGTCAAGGTTTCATCAGTCACAACTGGTGCCTCATCTCTTGCTTGTAATTTTTCTTGTAGTCCATCCAAGTACTCACGTGACTCAGAGGCCATTTGGTACCCTTTCATGTATGGCAATAAAAATTCAAGCGTTTGTGCAATATCGCCGACCAACTCTTTTTTAGGTTGGAAATTATGATCGATTTCTGAACGCATATCATCGACAACAACAATATTTGCAGTTCCTTCGGCATTCCAGTTACGTGGTTCGTACTCAATAGGATCGTAGCCAATTGTAATGACTAAATCACTCTTTTTAAGTAATTGGTCCCCTGGTTGATTTCTAAATAAACCGACACGGCCAAAGAAATCACCAACTAATTCACGAGAAATCACACCAGCAGCCTGGAATGTCTCAACAACGGGTAAGTTAGTTGCTTCAACCAGATTACGAATAGCTTGCGTAACTTCAGGTGAAGACGCGCGCATCCCCACAAGTAGGACAGGTAATTTTGCTGATTTAATTTCTTGTGCTAAAAGGGTACTTTCAACCGGACTAGCTGGCCCTAATTTAGGCGCCATCAATGGTTGGATAACCTTTGTTTTCACTTCTGAATCCGTTACATCTTGCGGCACACTAACAAAACTTGCCCCTTGTTTTGCGGCTTCAGCTTCTTGATAAGCATTTGCAATCACTTCTGAAATATTCTCAGGTTCTTGAACTTCTGCACTGTATTTAGTGATGGGTTCAAATAACGCCGTATTATTCATACTTTGATGTGTTAGACGCGTTAAATCTGAACGTTTAACCTGTCCAGAAATGGCTAAGACAGGATCGCCTTCTGCTGTCGCAGTCACAACACCAGTCGCTAAATTACTTGCACCAGGTCCAGAGGTCGTTAGTACAACCCCCGGTTTACCAGTGATACGACCAACACCAGCAGCCATAAATGCTGCGTTTTGTTCGTGACGTGTAATAATTAATTCTGGTGACTTAGGGTTCGTTGGATGTTCTAATTTCTCAAAAACGCGATCAATCTTCGCACCCGGAATTCCAAATACGTATTTCACATCATGGTTTATTAAACTATCGACAATGGCATCTGCGCCGTAATATTTATTATCTGACATTATGATTCCTCCATATTTCTATTAACACTACGTATGATAGCATTTGCATAAATAAATAACCATCGTTTTTGCTTACAAAATATAAGCTTTACACAAAAAAACATGATTAACCCAATTGTGGTTAATCATGTTTTCATTTATTATTTATGATTTCCTGTTACATTTTCAACAATTTTTTGAATAATTAACTTATGTTGACCGCTAATATCCTCTTCATTCCAGTTAATTAAAGGAATTTCAGATTCACCAAACGTTGCCGAAATAAGTTGATAAACCGTTTGAGACTCTAAATAATCGGCCCAACGTTTATCTGCCTCAGTAAATACATTGTTAATAACCGCCGTTGCTTTTTTCGTATCTTGCTTAAATTCGCGGAATACGCGATCAAAAAAGCCATAATTGGGGTAGGTTTCAATCTTGCCTTCAGTGGCCTCTACAATTTCTAACAAATTAATGTCCTTGGCATCCCTTGCCAACGTAAATCCACCGTTATTCCCAGAAATAGATTTCACAAGACCTGCGACGACTAATTTACGCATAATTTTGCGTAAATAAGTTTGTGACCCTCCAAGACGCGCGTTAATCACTTGCGATGATATTGGTACACCTCTATTTTGTGTTGCCAATAAAGAAATAATACAAGCTGCTTGTTCAAATCCTTTTGTTAATTGCATCATCAGTCACCCCAATCAAATAATTTTGAAACCGTTTTTCATATCGCATTAAGGATACCATATGTCGTTAATAATTGGTACCTATTAGTTTAAATCAATCGCGTACACTAGTTCAACGATTAATTTTACCGGACTAAAAATTGAAGGGACTTCTCTTTTATCAATAAATTGGAAATTTGATTTTTTTAATACTTGAATTGACGCTTCATTTTCAAGTGTTGTTACACCCATTATTCGTTTTAAAGAACCACCTCGAGCCGCAGTCAACAGTCCCTGAACTGCTTCTGTCATGATTCCTTGATTTTGAAAAGCTGGATTTAACGCATACCCTATTTCCTTAACTGTTAAGCTAGACTCTTGATTCTCGTCAACCACTTCGTATAATCCGATATTACCAACCACTTTTCGTGTAGCCTTAAGCTCAATCGCAAAAATACCTTGTTTTTGTAACGTTGCAATAAATAAACTAGCTTCAACGGGTGAATTAACGGGAACAAAGCCCGCAGATTGCCCAACATCCATTAACTGAGCGTATTCATAAATATCCGTTACATCTGAAGCCCGTAATGGACGCACAATTAATCGGCTCGTTTCATATTGATTCATTTTCTCAATCCTCGATATTAAATTTCTTTAACCATTTTAATTTTAAAGTTGGATATATCATTAACCCGATTGACGTCCAGGTCACTGCTAGTAAAACAGACCCAATCGTATCCGTTGGAAAATGAGCCCGCAAATAAACTCTTGAAATCATGATTAAAATAATCCATACAACTAGTAAACTATTTATCAAGATTTGCCAACTATTTTTAAATTCTAACATCATAATACCCATAACGACTAGGCCAAACAATGCCACACCAAATGTATGAACACTTGGGAAACTAAACCCACCAATTGAGCCATGACCAATTGGCCGAGGTTTCTGAATGGTATTTTTAAGAAGTGTAACAAGAAATTCGCCACTTAACATGATGACACCGACCCACACAACGGGGATTAAACCGCGTAATTGATATAAAATAGCCATTACAATAACCGAATAAATAAAAATCATCATTGGACTACTTAACCAACTAATCATCCACATAACCTGATGCAATTGTGTCGATGGTTGCGCTCTAATTATTGCTGTTATCTGGTCATCGATATCTAGTATCAATTTATTTTTAATAACGACTAACCACGTTAACTTCAAGAATAATCCGCCACAGATAACCGCTAAAAAAACAAGATACTTCTTATTTTTTATCATCACTCTCCAACTCCCTAATCACTGTCTGTTTCTTTCCCATAATTTATCACATTTTTCAATTCAATTAAAGTCAGAGAATGTAAATCTTAAAATTTCATACAGAAATTCGGTGAACGCTCAATTTTTGCTTGTTTTATGGTAAAATAAGCCATGTTTATAAATTTAGAAAAGGATTGGACATAAATAATGAATATGCTACTACTTATGCTTGTCGCCGGTATTGTGGCAGGCGCACTAGGATCAATCTTAGGGTTAGGTGGCGGTATCATTGTCACTCCCGTTCTGACTCTAATGATGGGTTTAGATATTAAATATGCCATCGGGGCCAGCATTATCGCTGTTATTGCAACAAGTTCTGGCGCTACAATCGCATTTTTAAAAGATGACGTCTTAAATTTAAGAGTTGCCATGTTTTTAGAAATTGCGACAACAATCGGTGCCATTGGTGGCGCCCTTCTAACAGGTATTTTCAATACATCATTTCTTTTTATTTTATTTGGTGCCTTCTTACTCCTCTCCGTTTACAACATGCTTAAAAAAATTTTTGTTGGCGAGGAAGTACTCAAATCAGCCAACCCGGACTACTTATCAACTAAATTCAAATTAAACAGCTCTTATTATGATAAACAATTGAAGAAACAAATTGATTATCAAGTTGAAAACGTTCCGGGCGGTATGGCTATTATGCTAGGCGCAGGAGTCGCTAGTGGTCTCCTAGGTATTGGCTCAGGTATTTTTAAAGTTATGGCCATGGATACTGCTATGAAGATGCCACTAAAACCATCAAGTTCAACAAGTAACTTGATGATGGGTGTGACTGCCGCTGCAAGTGCCACCGTTTACTTTTTTAATGGTTCAATTAGACCTGATATTGCGGTCCCACTAGCACTAGGCATTTTAGTTGGGTCGTCAATTGGTTCACGCGTGATGCAATATTTACCCGCAAAAATCATTCGTCTAGTTTTTGTACCGGTCCTACTCTATGTCAGTACTCAGATGATTCTAAAAGGATTTGGGGTGTCTATCTAGTATGAATGAAAATAATAAAACATCAGCCGAAATGGCTAAAATTGAATTAATGATTGGCAAGATTTTAAGAGCCGGGGTTTTTATTTCTGCAACCATTATGATTATTGGCCTTGTCCTATCGTTAGTTACCGGTTCGACGGGCTATCCAGGGAACACATTTCCAACTTCGTTTACCGCTATTATTTCAGGAATTGGTGCTTTAAAACCATACGCAATTATGATGCTCGGTTTATTTTTTCTCATATTAACACCAATTCTTCGAGTCGTTGTTTCAATCTACGCCTTCTACAAAGAAAAAGATTACTTATACGTTAAGATTACCGTCATTGTTTTAGTCATTTTAATTGCTGGCTTTTTCATTGGTGGACACTAATTAATTAAAGGGGAACGTTTTCATGTCAAGTCGTCGAGAAGAATATCAAAGGGAACAAGCCGAACAGGCATATCTACAATTAAACGGTTCAACGCCATTACCAAAACGCGAAAAAAAAGGACATAAAAAGAAAAAAAATAAGAGACGCCGTCGTTTAATTGCATTAGTTGTTTTAATCCTCGCCATTGGCGGTGGCATCTACGCCTATCAAAAGTATTCGAATGCAAAAAATGCGGCTGATAAAATTTATACATCGACTAAAATTGCTAAGTCTCGTAACGTTTCATCCGTCTTGAATGATGGCAATCCTATTTCTATTTTACTTTTAGGTTCCGATGACGGTGCTCTAGGACGCGCTAAAACGGGTGGTCGTACGGATACTTTGATTGTTGCCACACTTAATCCGAAAACAAGTTCGATGACTTTAGTTAGTCTACCTCGTGATGCCGAAGTTGCCATTTCGGACCATGAATCTGACTTTCCAAGTAAAATCAACTCTGCTTATGCGTACGGTGGCGCCGCAACAGCCGTCAAAACGGTTGAAAAATACTTAAATGTGCCAATTGATTTCTACGCGACAATTAACATGGGGGGCTTAGAATCATTGGTTGATGCCGTTGGTGGCGTTGACGTCAAATCACCATTAACCTTCTCATATGGTGGTGCGAGCTTTAAAAAGGATGTTAAGAGTCACGTAAACGGTAAACAAGCATTATCATATGCTCGTATGCGCTATGACGATCCGCTCGGTGATTACGGTCGTCAAACCCGTCAACGTCAAATTATCATGGCGGTTGCCTTGAAGAGTACTAATCTTCAAAATCTATTGAATCAGAAATTTTTAAATACGATGTCATCTCAACTAAAAACCGATTTAACATTCGATGATTTGACTGTTCTAGGGACAAATTATCGTAAATCAACTCATCATTCTAAATCAGATCATTTACAAGGTACGGGAACAATGATTAATGGCGAAGCCTTTGAAGTTGCTGACGAAGCTGAAAAACAACGCATCACTGACAAGTTGCGAGATGCGCTCGATCTCGTTCATGCTGAAACTGGTAATACTTTAACACCAGACACTAAAATTAATACTACACGTAAATAAACCTTAAAAGACCGTTAGTCATGGATTAACGGTCTTTTTTTGTACAAAAAAACAACTCACTATAACAGTAAGTTGTTCAAGTTTTAAATTAGTCTTTGTTTACGTTAACTGCTTGAGGTCCACGGTCACTATCTTCAACGTCAAAAGTTACTTTTTGACCTTCATCTAATGTTTTAAAACCGTCGCCTTGGATAGCTGAGAAATGTACGAATACATCGCTACCATCTTCGCGAGTAATGAAACCAAAACCTTTATCTGCGTTAAACCATTTTACTGTACCTTGTTCCATGAATAAAATCCTCCTTGTGTCTAGTGACACGTTTTATTTATGACCCTCGAATCGTCCCAGTTGGTATCGTCTCCGAAAACACTCATCAACTTCATTTGGTTCGAAAAGTCACCTAAATTATATCACGTCTAATCGTAAAAATAAATTCTAAAGTAGCGCTTTTATTTAGTTATTTTCATCTTCAAGAGGTAACGCTAAATCATCATTTTCTTCAAGACTCCGTGGTTGGTATTTACCCATTAAATAGCCCTGTATCATCTGGATAACTTCATACCGATCATTACCCGACAAGTTTTTATTTCGGTAAGAGAGCGTTGCCGTCCGCGCAAATAAATCTTCAAGATCGACGACCTCATCATTTGTTTGTCCAACTAAAAAATCGATTGAGACATGGAAGAATTCAGATAATTTTCTAACCTCTAGATACGAAGGCGTATTAATACCACGTTCCCAACTACCAATTTGAGGGCCAGAATTTAAATTATGCGTGGATTCTTGCGATTGATTCAACCCGACGGCTAATTGCGTTAATGTTAACCCACTACCTCTGCGCAATGCTTTTAGTCTTTCCGGAAACATAAACAACACTCCTTTTAGTTAAGCATACCTCTTTTTCAAAAAAAGTGTCGCTTTTTAACCGAATAACCCGCCAATATAATAAGTCACAATCATGGTAACTAATCCAACCACAACATTTCTAGCCATCGCGTACTTAACATTGTTGTGCCCTAATATGCCACTTATCGCCCCGGTTAGAAGTAAAGCTAAGGCGACGCCGATAACAGTCATCGGGATCATCATTCCCGCTGGCAATATCGTTATCAATAACAAGGGAACCAGTGATCCAACCACAAATGAAATCACTGATGAAACCGCGGCATGCCAAGGATTTAGGTATTCGCCAACATCAATATTATTAACTTCTTTGCAGTAATTTTCTAACTCATTTTGACTCATTAATTCAGAAACGACATCCGCTGCAACCGTTCGTGATAGTCCCTTACCCTGATAAATACCAATTAAGCGTTCAATCTCAAATTCATGGTTTTCTTGTAATCGTGTTGCTGCCAGTTGAATAACTGACTTTTGTGTCTCTCTTTGTGCAGAAACGGACACATATTCGCCACCTGCCATGGAAAAGGCACCAGCAAACATCCCCGCAAGGCCAGCTAATACGAGATAGTATTTATCTTGACTGGCACCCGCCATTCCTAAAATGACACCGGCGACTGAAATAATTCCATCATTAGCACCTAACACTCCGGCCCTTAAAATATTTAACTTAGTTGATAACGTCATACCAACCTTAACTACACGACTATCCATCAAGCGTCTCACTCCATTTCCAATTACTTAAGTATAAGCTAATTGAGAACAATTATCAGTTAGCTTTGGTAATTCCAAGAAAGAACATGATTGCCTTATCTTAAATAGGGTGCGACCTTTTCTTAATTCCCGGTGGACGTCTGAGAAGTTGAAAGAAACTGCATTTCAACCCATTATAGGATATAATTAAAGCAGTTGTTCGAAAGAGGTGAATCAAATGTCTGACTCAAAAAAATATCCAATTAGTCCTTATTTTGAAATTAAAAGTAATCATCCTTGGTATATTGACGCAGAAATTGAAGAATTAATGCATTATAGTCAAAATCTCAAAACCGTCTTACAGTCAATCACCAAAAATGAAAATATTAATAAAGGCTGGCGCGATGAAGATTTAGAAACCAACGTCCAATTACTACTCCTGATTGACTACGAAGAACTTGAAGTTTGGAAATACCCTGTTGATTTGTCATTTGGTAAGCTGTCTTTAAAAGAAGATGTCATTTCATTCAATGAAAATAGTCGGATTGCGCTTTACTTTGAAGACGATCAAGCAGTTATGCGTAAATTAGGGTACCTACCAAAAGAAGATACACTTCAGGCACACAATATTATGGCTGAATTACCTAACTATAAAATTGCCACCTATTTAACGGGTGGTCCTTATAAGAAGCTCACATTTGAAGATAATGAGCTTGAAATAGATAATGGTTTTGAAGAATTCCGGTTAAATATTTTAATCTACTAAAAAAAGCATTCTCGATGAGAATGCTTTTTTTGTTATTTATTTTTACTTATTTTTCCGATAATTGACTTGGCCGAACGTTTTAATACATCACCCATGCCAAGCGCCTGAACCATATTTGCTGGATCAATATAGTTCCGAATAGTACGTAACACTAGCTTTGGCTTTTTAGAAGCGAATGTGAATGTCCCATTTTTTTTCGTTTTAATTGCATAACGCGGAATCCAATGGCCTTTAAACATCACCGATGCAACTACTTGTTGAACTTCATCCCATGGAATTTGGATAAACTTACGAGCGTCAGATTGATTATAAAATTCAAACCCTTTATCACCAATCATTATCGTCCCGTAGTCTGCTAATCCCGTAAAGGCGGTTGCATCTATTGTTAAATCTATTTTCGTATTCATTGATTGAACCATGCTGTTTGGACTCCATTTTCTGTTTTGACGTAGCTTAATTATACCGTTATTTACCCTAATAAACTATAAAAAAAACTCGGGATATTTCCCCGAGTTCAATTTTAATTTTATAGGATGTGAAGAACGTGAGCACCGATACCAACTACGAATAAACCTAGAATGATAACAATTGGTGAAACTTTCTTCTTCAATAACCACATACATAAGAATGTAAGTAATAACCCAGCCAAACCTGGAATTAATTGATCCAAGTTTTGTTGTAATGTTGTTACTTTATCTGGTGTTAGTGATAAACCTGATGCTTGGTCTTGCAAGGCTTGTTGAACCCCCGCAGAACCTTTAGGCATATTAGTCCAGTCAATGAAAGCACCTTTAGCTAATTTAACCGTTGAAACAACCGGCGTAAATTTAATTGAAACCCAACGTTCAACCAAGGCCGCAAGTACGAACATACCTAGAATCGAAGCACCTTTAGTAATATCTTTTAATAAACCACCTGAAAGATCTTCTGTGATTTTAGAACCGGCTTTGTAACCAAATTCTTGTGTATACCACATGAATCCCATACGGATGATATTCCAAGCAACGAAGAAGATGATTGGTCCGAGAATATTACCACCGATAGCCAATGAGGCACCTAAAGCACCCAACATAGGACGGACAGTAAACCAGAAGACGGGATCACCGACACCGGCTAAAGGACCCATCATACCAACTTTAACACCTTGAATTGCAACATCGTCGATATCAGCACCATTAGCACGTTCTTCTTCAAGTGCTAATGTAACACCAAGGATTGGTGATGCAAGATAAGGATGAGTATTGAAGAATTCCATGTGTCGTTTCATTGCTGCCGCACGGTCTTCTTTAGTTTTGTATAATTTTTTAATTGCTGGAATCATTGAGAATGTCCAACCACCATTTTGCATACGTTCGTAGTTCCATGAACCTTGAATGAACGTTGAACGCCATGCTACGGCTAATCGATCTTTTTTAGTTAATTCAATTTTATCTGCCATAATATTTTTCCTCCCTCTTCCAGTCTAATAGTCGTTCAGAATTTCGCCAAGTGGATCACCGGTATTATTGCCACCGCCACCATTTGATGAACCACCCATTTTTTCGAGGTTCAAGTAAATAAGAGCAAGGGCAACACCGATAGCACCAATAGCGATCAATGTTAATTGCGTAATAGCTGCGACTACGAAACCAAGAACGAAGAATGGCCATACTTCTTTTGTAGCCATCATGTTAATAACAAGTGCATAACCAACGGCAACCACTAATCCACCACCAATAGCCATACCATCTGTTAACCAAGCAGGCATTGAGTTCAAGAATCCGGCAACTGTTTTTGCTGGAATGAAGAGAAGTGCTGCTGCAGGGATAGCAATACGGATACCTTGCATACAGATAGCAAGAATATGCCATACTTCTAATTTACGAATGTTACCTTGTTCTGCTGCGGCATCCATTGCATGAACAATAGGAACAGCAAGAGTACGAACAACCATTGTTAAGAATAATCCGGCAACGGCAAGGGGAACGGCAACAGCGATAGCTGCAGGAACACCTTTAACACCTTGTCCACCTAATACTAAAATAATTGCTGATGCAACTGAAGCAAGTGCAGCATCGGGAGAAACAGCAGCCCCGATATTTGCCCAACCAAGTGCGATCATTTGTAATGTACCACCAAGAACGATTCCGGCGGTGAAATTACCAGTTACTAAACCGATTAAGGTACATGCCACTAGTGGTTGATGGAATTCGAATTCATCCAAAATTCCTTCAATACCAGCTAGAAAGGCAACTAATACTACTAAAATCATTGATATAGCTGACATAATAAGCCTCCTAAATTAATTTCCTTTTATTTGTTGTTTAAGCCTTAGCTAATTCTGCTTTAGCTTTTTTGAGAATGTTAGCCATGTTATCTTTTGAATCATTAGGTACTTTACGGACATCAAATGTAACGCCCTTGTCTTCTAATTTTTCAAAAGTATCAACATCTTCTTGTCCCATTGATAATACGTTGTTAACAACGACTTTACCAACTGAATGAGCCATTGAACCAAGATTAATTTCACTAAAGTTCATACCGCCATTCATTGCTGTTAAAACATCTTCTGGGCTTTCAAAGAGTAATAATGCTTTCATTCCACCAAAACGAGGGTCTTTTGAGACTTCAATCATCTTAGCAATTGGCACAACATGTGCAACAATACCAGGTGGTGAAGCTTGCTCGATTAGGTTTTTACGAAGCGCATCTTTGGCAACATTATCAGAAACAACAATGATACGATCAGGTTTAACTGATTTAGACCAAGCTGTAGCAACTTGTCCATGCAATAAACGAGAATCGATACGTGTTAAAACGTAATCAATTTTACCATCACCGATAACAGTTCCTTCAGGAATTGAACCAGTAGGTTTGTTTGTTGCAACAACAGCTGCTTCTTTTGGTGCCAAATCTTCTGGTTTGATCTTAACGCCGCCTTTTGCTTCACCTAAGATACTTGCAGCAATTTCTTGTGCAGAATCCATTGATAAGCGTGCTGCGTAAGCTTCAATTAACATTGGCAAGTTTAAACCTGTAACGATTGCCCATTTGTCTTTGTGAGCTTCAAACAAACCGTTTGCTTGATTAAATGGTGATCCACCCCATAAATCAACTAAGAACAAGACTTCATCGTCGTCATCAAAAGTAGCAATTGCTGCTTCAAGATGAGCTTTCAAATCGTCAGGGCCTTCATTTGGCATGAAAGTTACAGCTTGAACTTTTTCTTGTTCACCAAAAATCATTGAACCGGATTGCATAATGCCTTCGGAAAATTTACCGTGACTTGCAATTACAATTCCAACCATTTTAAAACCTCCTAAATGTTTATTAGATTACTGTAAGAACCTAGAAAAACGCTTACATTTATAATATAAAAGTACGCACAAATTTATTTCAAAAGCAATTCAAGCATCCGCCTTTGTTCCTAAGCAATCTAATTTAATTTTAAAATGTTATAAAAACCTTAAAAATAATATCGTTTCCATAACGTCTATGTTGTTTAGTATAGCACAACGATTACGAATTACTATTAAAAAAACGCAATTGTATGCGGTTACAATCATACCATTTAAACGCATGGATATTAGTTATCCACCCGCATAATGGGTTTTTTAACGTTTACATGACTTGTTTCATTCAAAAAAAACCTATCTATACCAATTTCGAAAAAAGTTTTTTAAAATCATATTAATTCTTCGTTTTTCCATAAAATGGCACCGAAATTGCGTCACCAATTCTCGTTAACTCTTCTCTCAAAAAAATGAAATCAATAAAGAACCGCCCACCAATAAAAAAAGTGGACGGTTCCTATTATTTTATTATGGTTAACTATCAAATAAGTGTAATTTGTTCAACCACTGTTTTCTTGCTGTATACCTCTGTATCCCTAAACCTCAACTACTCGATTAGCAGCCAACAGATATAGATATTTATGTGCGACTTTTAATCCCGTCATATTCGCTAGTGCTTCACCATAAAGATTCAATTGACCTCGATAACGGGTCGTTAATTTTTCAATCTCTTCTATAGTATTGTCTTTAGAAACTTTATCCGTCTTGTAATCAAATAAAATCAATTCATTATCCTTAATGAAGTACCCATCAATAATCCCATGGATGAGAACTTTTTCATCGGGAGACTCCACATTTTGGAAGAGTTCGCTGGCCGGTAATAACATTGAGAAAGGTGCTTCACGCTGTACGGTGTTCCCAGCCAATACAACTTCCTTCCCTAGATCAGACTGAAAGAAATTAGAGATATGTTGCTCGTTAATTAATACCGCGACCTCTTGAGTTAAAACCTTGGCTGAGACTAAGCGTTTAATTTCAGTTTGAATTCCTACTAAGGTAACCTCAGTGGTTAAATCTAGTTCTTGTAGAACCAAATGTGTTGCACTACCAATATCGATTCCGGTTGGTGCGGTCACGCCCTGCATAAATTTCGGCACGGCGAGTTCACTTGTCACATAGCGATTGCCTTGGCCCGCTATACTCAATTGATTCATTTCACGATTAGTTGGATCATCGAATAATCGTTTTACTTCTGATACTGCCTGATAGGCTGTTGTTTTTGTCAAATTATCAAATGGATATTGGAAATTTAACACTTTATCAATTTGGTCAACATCAATGGTACCAAAAGTTTCCGGCATGCCATCGGTCGTTGCCTCTAACCAATCCATTTGCGTGACTTCTTCTTCGGCAACACTTAATTGTTGTAAATCCTTTTTTTGATAGAAGCTGACACTAAATTGCGTTTTTATAGCTTTTTCATCAAATAGTTGTGGTACCACTGGTGGATCTAACAACAGTGATTTATCAAACTGCGGATGACGAACTAACGCCATACCAATCCAGTCCATGAAATTTTTAATGCCACTTCGAGCTGGTGCGTTTAAAACAAGTTGTTGACTCTGGAACGCTTTTTGCCAACGTTTAATTGCCGTTTCTCGATTTGCGTAAGCACCAACAATAAATAACCGTTGTTCAGCACGTGTTAAAGCAACATACAACAAGCGCATTTCTTCCGCCTCAGATTTCTCGATAACGGCTGATTTTACAATTGATTTTTGCAACGCATCCACTGCTGTCCGATTTTCAGGGTTCAAATAAGTAATACCAATTCCGGCTTTATCATCGATTAAATAAGGCATCCGCATCCCCATTTGATTGAATTGATGTGTCGCATCAACAAGGAAGACCATCGGAAATTCAAGTCCCTTACTCCCATGAATGGTCATTACTGACACCGCATTTTCTACATTTTGAACAGGTGCTTCTGCTAAATCTTTATCCCGTTCTTGCATTTTTTCAATAAACCGAACAAATTGGAATAGCCCCTTAAAACTACTATTCTCATAGGCATGTGCGCGATTATATAAGGCATGTAGATTGGCTTGTCTTTGACTTCCCGCGGGCATCCCACCAACGTAATCAAGAAAACCCGTTTCTTGGTATATCTGCCAAATTAGTGTCGCTATCTGATTTTCATGCGCAATCTCACGAAATCCTGAAAGTTGCGTCAGGAATCGATCAATTTTTTGATAGAGATTTTTGGCAAATCCACTTTCTTTAAAGGTATCAAAATTTTGATAGAAAGTTAGCACTGCCTGATAATAATCATCCGTCCGATTACCAATTCGTAAATAGGCCAGCTCATTTTCATCCAGCCCTACGATAGGTGAGCGTAATACACTAACTAACGGAATGTCTTGGTACGGATTATCAATAATCCGCAATAACGACATCATAATGCGAATTTCAGTCGTTTGAAAATAACTTTCCGCATCGTTAACAACAACTGGAATCCCCATTTTTTTAAACATATCAATAATCACTAAATTATTCTTACGCGTTGGTACCAATAACGCAATATCACGGTACGCCACTGGTCGTTTTTCTGACGCCTCACGGTCAAAAATCTCCGTTTTAGTCGCAATCAATTCCTGAATACGTTGTCCTATCAAGGCAACTTGACCTTCTGACTTCCCATCAATTTCAAATTGTTCATTCGTTGCTTCCATCGGTTCATCCGGATTTTCAAAAGTTTCGGGTTCATCTGATTCATAAATTAACACCTCAGCATTTTGCTCAACATCAGGGTAATACGTTGCCCCAAATACGAGTTTGGCATCAGTATCGTAAGCCATTTGCCCGACTCTATTATCCATAATCTGAGTAAAAATTAAGTTAGTAAAAGCTGTTACATTCTCCACGGAACGGAAATTTTCAGCTAAGATAATTCGGTTACCCTGACTGTCATTTTCCTTATAAGCTTTATCTTTACTTAAAAACAGACCAGGATCTGCTAGTCTGAAACCGTAAATCGACTGTTTCACATCCCCCACCATGAACATATTACCAGGGTTTTTCGTAGTAATTCGCGTTAAAATGGCTTCCTGAAGTTGATTTGTATCCTGATATTCATCAACCAAAACTTCGTTATATTTTGCTTGAAGTGCCGTTCGCGTCTGAACAGACGTTTCAGAATCTCGCGTCAAAATATCCAATGCTAGATGTTCTAAATCATTAAAATCAAGCATATGTCGTTGACGTTTCTCCTTAGTAAATGCATCACTAAACAAGCCGATTACGTCAACTAATTTTTCAATCAGCTTTTTAGACTCCGCCATAATTTCTAAAGTTTCTGTTTCATTTAAATTAAAGAAGCGCTCAGTTAGATTAGTTAATCGTTTTTTAATACCGTCTTTTAAGTCTTTAATTTGATCCTTAGCTGCAGCTTGGTCTGCTTCCAAGTTCTTCGCCGGCACGCTTGGGGCACGTTTCAACTTATAACCACGAATATTATCGTGAATTTGATTCCAAGCCGCATCATCGTCAACTGATTGAACAATAGCCACTAGGAGCTTGCTTTCCTCCTCGGTGACTACCTGATGTTTAGTTAAACTAAAGTGAACGGATAAGTCTAACGTCGTTTTCAAGTCAGCCTGAATTTGGGTTAAATCAGCTTGAATTAATGGTTTAATTGTCGTTTGGTAGTATGAGCTACCAACTAGGTCATCTCCCACATCATAAGTTGCCGCTAAACTAGCCAACCATTCTGCGGGGTTTGGTTTTGAACTCGCAAATGTAAACAAACTGAAAACAAGTTCTGATAACCCATCATCATTACGATCGTTTGAAAAATTTTGTGTTAGTCGTTCAAATACTGCGTCATCCGTAGCATACAGTGATTCACGTAAATCCTCCCAGACACTTTCCCGCAACAAAGCTGCTTCAGTTACATCCGTTAACATCCTGAAGACGGGATCCAAATCAATCACGTAATAATAACGTTTAATTAATTGCAGACAAAATGCATCAAAAGTACTGATATTAGCGACTGGTAGCCGCATTAATTGATCAACTAAATGTTGTTTATCTACACGATTATCTGTTTCATTGATTGCTTTTTGTAGCGCAACTTGAATTCGTTGACGCATTTCTTTAGCAGCGGCTTCCGTAAAAGTCACAACTAATAAATCATCAATATTCGTTTTTGCCAAGATTTTTTTAATGACGCGCTCGACTAAAACACGCGTCTTACCCGAACCGGCAGAGGCCGATACCAGAATATCGGTACCACTCTCGTCGATGGCACGTTGTTGACTTGGCGTAAATGTAAACTTACTCATTATTCATCGTCCTCCCCGTCCGTCAGGCGTCGTTCTATTTCTTCCCAACTCAATTTACTAATTTCATGGTAATTATTTTCAGGTAACATCGCATCAAATTGAAAGATAGATTTATATGGTGAATATTGTAATGCTGTTTTTTTGGCGTTCCAACGTGCAGGACTTAGGTTCGTCGACCCTGAAAAAATATCGGTTGCCGCATCCGTTATTAATTGTTTATTATGTCCCAACAATAAATTCAAATCAGTTTGTGTGATTAATTTTTTTGATAATGAAGACGGCGACGTGAAGCCCTTTTTCGTTTTTCTAAACGGATAGATTAATGAGTATCCTAGCGATTCGTCTTCAAAATCAGTATCTAAATTACTCAATAATTGATTATCTTCAAGTAATAAACCGTCCATTTGATTAGCTTTCAATAACGTTTCCTCAAACCCTTTTGTCTGAACATCTGCCATCTTCAACTTAGGATTTTGTAAATGCATATAAACGGCACCAGCGGCGGCTGTTTCCAATCCCGTGTCCGGCGCAATAGCATCCGCATTTTCAATTAGAGCTTGTAGGTAGGTTAACATCTGCATCGATAACCCATAATAAGCGTCACTAAAATCAAATTTTCGAATTCCCGATTTATAATCGACAATCCCAAGATACTGTTTTGACTCGCCCTTCATATAATCAATCCGGTCAATTTTACCGCGGACATTTACTGAACGACCTTTGGGCAAAGCGTAAGTTAAAGCCTTCAATCCGGACTCAGCACCAACATGTCCAAACAAGACTTCTGTTTTCAGCGATTTCATTTTTGTTTGTTGACCTTGTTGCCACATAGCGTGCGTTACTTGTTTCAATAGTAGACTAAGTTGCTTGGCAATGTAGCCCATTCGACTGGAACTCCCCAGAATTTGAAATTGTGGTAGGTCGCGCATGTCTTTTAAAATGGCATTTAAATAATCATCTAATTGTTCTTTGGTAACGTTGGCATAAACTTGATTATTATCAGCAACTGCCTTCATCAACTCATCCAAGCCCATATGGAAAAACTCTCCTGTACTTGCTGGTGATAATTCAAAGACGTCACGTTCCTTCAATTTTAATCCATACTGTAAAAAGTACTCAAATGGATTGCGGTAGAAGGTTTCCAATTTTGAAATCGAGGTGTCTAATCGCTTGCCATATAAGTCGGTTATAATCTCTTGCGTTAACTTAACTGGGACATTTTTATAGTCTAAACTGCCCAACAGTTGTTTCGTTAACGGACCGATTTCAGAATCGGCCATTAATTGACGTAAAAGATACAACCAAGAGTCTGGCATGGGTGATAACCTTGTTTTCGCCAATCGACTAGCAACGACTAATGATGATAACGTGCTCCGCTTTGTTCCCACAAAATCTAACGCCGATTGTTCCGTCAGTTCCGGATTAGCAGCTAACTGTTGTGTCGATAAATTAAAATGTTCTTTAATCATCATTAAATAAGGCGACGGATTTAAATTTTTTTCGCCGTCGTTTCCACTAGGATATGAAAAAATAAGTTGTTCACGTGGTCCTAGAAAAGCGAGGTAGTTTAAGAAGGGTTCAGCCGCCATTTGGCTAATTGCCGAGTCTGATAAATATTGTTCAGCGGTTAGTTCTCCGGCCATTTGTGCTCGATCATCATCCGTTAATAATTGTGTCTGACTAACTTGTTCTGGCATCACCATATCTGTTGAACCAATCATAAACGTAATCTTGCGGTTATTCATTTGAACCATCCCCGATTCAGAAATGACCACTTGATCCAAAGTCGAAGGCACTTGTGAGTAACTTGCGCCTTCAAATCCAGCCTGAATTAATGCCATAAAATCATCCGCATTAAATGTCTGATTTCCTAATGTTTCAACGTATTCATCTAACATACCGACAAACGTTTGCCATGTTTGTTCGGGTTCTTCTGATCGAGCAATATTGCCGGCGGCCAAATAACGATCACGCCAACTTAACAGGCGTTTCGTTACTCCGTTTTCAACTAGGAATTGGTAAACAAGCTTTGCGCCTGCTTCACCGGTCGTTGCTTGATCTAGTTGTTCAAAGAAAGGTGGCAAAATTACTTGAACAAAATGTCTAATCTGATTAATTTGAGTTGTAATTGCTTGGTCTTTATCCGTCTGTTGCTCATTGGCATCCGTAAAATCGAAGCGGTAGAAAGTCCAGTCATCTTTGCGTAGCCATTGAGAACCAGAAAAACCGTACTTCAAAACCATATTTTCCGTTAAATCAACGGCACTTCGATAGCGTTCAATTGGCATTTCAACCGCATCAACTTGTGGAATCAACAACTCCGTTTTTAATAAGCGCATCATTGCACCGTATTGGTAATGTTTCGCTTTTACTTCAAATAGGGCTGCTAGTAACTCAACTAACGGATGGTCAGCCATCGCATGCTGTAAGTCATTAAAATAAGGAATTTGGAATTCGTTAAAAACAGGTGGAATTACCGTCTCATAGCTGTCTAAATGACGAGTTAAAATCATAAAGTCTCGGTAACGGTAGCCTTTAGTTGCCACTAGCTGCCTAATTTTTGTGGCTACTTGTCGGATTTCGATATATCGACTATCTGCTTCAAATACTTGAATAGAATCCGAATGAACCAATGATTCTGATTGCGTTCTAACTAATCGTCTTGAGGAGATCCAAAAATCTTCTAAAAGTGATAAATCAGGATTTTGATTTTCCTTTGGTTGAGCATAGCTATCGGTCAAGACCGGAATCTGAACTTGATGCGCTTTTCCAACTAAATCAGCATATAAGCGACTTGATTTATAAAATAAATCCGTTTCTTCAGCAACTTTATTTGCGTTACCTTGGTCTAAGACTAACCCTATTGTGACTTGCTTGGCCCCCTTGATTAGAGCCATCACAAGTTCTTGTTCTTGCGCCGTAAATTGTGAAAAATGGTCAATGTAAAAATAACTTGTTCGCAAACCATCTTCTGTGAAATAACGACTTAATTCCGCTAATAAATCATTATTTTCAATATAACGATCAGTCATTGCGGCATCAAAAGCGCGATAAATAATTTGTAAATCATGCAATTTAGCACCTAAATCACCAGTCGTTGGAAAAGTCCCAGCAATTCTAGTCAAATCATCAACCGTAACGCAACCGACTTTAAGTTCTTTTAACTGGCTAACTAGTTGTGAAATAAATCCTGTTTGCGTTTTTTCGCCTCTGAAAATCGTTAAGTCATCTTCGTGTTCAGAAATCAATTGATAAACCAACATGTTCAATCCAGATTGAGATAAACGTGGAATCTGGTAATATGGTGTATTTTTCAAAAAGAACCAAGCTAATCGCGTGAACGACAATACTTGGACATTTGATTGCGCAAAAAGATTCTGTTCAGTCAGTTTTTCTTGGCCTAATGCTTCAAGAATACTAACTTCCGCTTCAAATTTAATATGATTTGGAACCAGATAAAAAAACTGACCCGCTGGATCCGTTATTTGTGACTCTTTTAATTGTCCAACAAGGCTTGCTTGATGGTCTGTACTTGCTTTTCCTAACACAAATTTCAAACTCAATTTTACCGCCCCTTTTCATGCTACTGAATCATTCTTATTATCTATTAATATATCATATTACTATTTCTCATTTTGTCTCCCTTATATCATCCTCACTGCCTAACTAATATATGCCCAATATATATATAAAATAGAACTAATATGATCTTAAATAACATTGGGAGAAAAACGAATATCATTAGTAGATCATAAGGTAACCGACGTGTTTTCATCTGTTTAAATGACAGGTAAAATAAAACAAATATGCAAATTATAATGAGAAAATAGATGAAATTGTAATCATTTAAAGTATCACGATATGAGTCTACAGAGATTAAAGATAATTCAATTAAAGAAATTAAAAATACATAAAATTTAGTGTTTCCCTCTACTTGTGCCTGAAATTGTAATTTTAAACAAACTAAAAAATCAATTAATAAAAAAACTTGTATAGAAAACAGACCAATTATGCCTAAATGATACGGAAATAATTGAAGCATTAAAAAGAGAAACAACAAAGTATTAATAACTAACAAAAAAATAGGAACAATTGATTGCAATTTTTTAGACATAAAAGAACCTCCAGTAGTTATTATGCAAAACAAGTATACCATTAAAAATTTTTAAAATTTGTTTGGATAGGACTTATCATTTCAGCTAATAACCATTAGCAAAACCCAAAATAAAAAGCCGCCAGTAAACTCACAAAAAGTGATTTACCAACGGCCTCTTTTAATTTAATTTTTTTCTGTGAATAATTTATCAACTGAACGGTTTTTATGAATCAAATCAATGGCTTGGCCAAAGAGATCTGCAACTGATAAACGAACTAATTTGTCTAATTTATCAGCTTCTGGCACGACAATACTATCGGTTACGATAACTTGTTTAATGTTGTCATCAGATAAGGCTTCAATTGCGCCTTCCGACATAACAGCATGTGTTGCACAAGCATAAATATCTGTTGCACCAGCAGCTTTGAGTGCGCGTGCTGCATCAGTCATCATCGTTCCCGTATCAATCATATCATCAATGACGATACAACGACGGCCTTTAACATCACCAATAATTGACGTTTCTGCACTATTATCAGCAAAATCAGAGCCACGTTTATCAACGATAGCAATCTGAGCTTTGAGCTTTTCAGCCATGTTACGGGCACCTTTAACGCTGTTATGGTCAGGTGAAACGACCACAACATCATCTGTAATCCCATTTTCAATGAAGTATTTAGCTTGGATTTCTAATGACACTAAATGGTCCACTGGAATGTTGAAGAAACCTTGCAATTGCGCCGCATGCAGATCCAACGTAATCACGCGAGATACGCCGGCTAATTGAATAAAGTTTGCAACAAGTTTGGCTGTAATTGGTTCACGTGAACGTGCCTTGCGATCTGAACGTGCGTACCCATAATAAGGCATTACAACGTTAATAGTACCAGCACTTGCACGACGCAATGCATCAACCATAATTAAAAGTTCCATTAAATTTTCATTTACTGGATTTGAAATTGATTGAATAATATAAATATCTGCGCCACGAATACTTTCATCGATATTAATTTGAATCTCGCCATCACTAAAGTGTTTCACGGATGCTGTAGAAAGGGTTGTATTTAAAACGTTAGCAACCTTCTCTGCTAACTCAACGTTAGAATTAAGTGCAAATAATTTTAATTGACCTTTTGCGTATTGACCCGACATGATAGCCTCCGTTATTCTTCTATATTTTTTCTCTATCCTTCTATTATAATGAATTTATGTGTAAATTACTATCCTCTGCGTAAAAAGTTTGCGATTATCTGAATAGTTCCCTTGGAGTAAACGACATTAAGCGTATTTAATGGTAAAATAGAGGGGTACGAATTTAAAATATGAATTAATTATGGGGGACACAAAAATTGTCTAGTAGTACAGTTATCGTCAATTTGATTGTCATCTTGGTGACATTATTTGCCGCAGCATTCTTCGTTGCCGCAGAATTTGCACTCGTTCAAGCACGTCCTAGTGCCATCGAGGCCGATATGGAAGCGGGTATCGGTAATCGTAAGAAACAAGAAAGAGCATTAAAAATGCTGGCTCATCTGAATGAATACCTATCAACAACCCAAGTTGGGGTCAGTGTTGCCGGGATTATTCTTGGTTGGGTCGGTGAAAAAACCATTGAGTTCTTGTTAGTGGATGTCCTTAAATGGTTCCATTTTGCGTCTGAATCAGGATTAAACATCATCGGTGCAATTATCGGTGTGTTAATCTTGACCTACGTTGAAGTGGTTTATACGGAAATCGTGCCTAAAAACTTAAGTATCGATATGCCCGTCCAAGTTCTAATGGTTGTCTTAACGCCATTACGTTACTTCCATCTTGCATTCTATCCATTGGTTTGGTTACTGAACAACTCGGCAACACGCGTAGCCAGAATGCTTGGTATCACACCAACTGATGAAAATAGTGAAATTTTCACCCAAAAAGAAATTCTAGCCTTATCACAAAATGCCGTTTCAGGTGGCGAACTTGATCGTGACGATTATGTCTACATGCAACGCGCATTTGATTTGAATGATAAGATTGCCAAAGATATTATGGTTGATCGAACAAGTCTTTACGTAGTTGATATTACAGATACCATTCATGACGTCATTAAAGATTACTTACATCAAGGGTATAGCCGTTTTCCAGTCGTGGCTAACAATGATAAAGATAAAATTCTCGGCTATGTTTATATCTATGATTTAGTCAGACAAGCTGAAATCGACGATACCATTTTAATTAGTAAAATGCTCAGATCAATCATTACCGTCCCAGAAACAACACCAATTAGAACGCTGTTAAGCCAAATGATTAGTAAACAAACACCAATCGTAGTGGTTTCGGATGAATATGGTGGTACAAGTGGGATTGTAACTGATAAAGATATTTACGAAGAATTATTTGGAACAGTTAAAGATGAAATTGATGACGTTTCAAGTGAATACATCGTCAAAAATGATGATGGCACCTACAATGTCAGTGGTAAAACGACTTTATATGATTTTGAACGTTTCTTTAAAATTAAAAATAAAGAAATGAACGATTCAGAGAGTGTTACCTTAGCCGGTTTCATTCTTGAAAATCATAAAGTTCGATTAAATGAAGTTATTCGCTTCGATGCCTTTGATTTTAAAATCATTGAATTCAAACGTAACTATATTGATTGGTTCCAAGTAAGTTACTCATCAAAACAACCAGAAGCAACTGAAGAAGAAAAAATATCTGAATAAAGCCATTATTTGGTTAAAAAAACAAAAAATAACCCTTAGTATCAGACTAAAATCCAATACTAAAGGTTATTTTTTTGGCTCAAATTCAATCATTAATCGAAAGTAATGCTGATAAATAAATCAATTCAAGCTACTTTACGTTATTTAGTAACTTTCCTTTTTCGATTTCCATAAAAGTAGCATCCCCCAGATAATAATACGACTAATATTCCAAAAATAGTTACCCAGTTATTCTCTTCTTCTCCGGTTTTAGGTAATTGTTTTTGAGTCGGTTTCTTAGGAACTGAGTTCACTTTTGTTGCTTTTGGTTTCATAACTTCCTTTTTAGTAATTTCTTTTTTGACAACTTCTATTTGTTTCGATTCCTTCTTAGCAGTAACTTTCTTCACCGGTTCTTTTTTTACGGAATCTCTCTTAGTTGGTTTCTTTTCAGGTTTATCTGGCGTTAAGCTTCTAATAAGCGTATTTGTAATTTCAAAATGGTCTGGTGCCATTTCTTTCACATCTGCCGAATAAGCCTTATCTGTCTCAACTTCTCTGACGGTATACGTCACCTTTTTACCATCATTTCTAAGATATAATTCTTGCCAAGAATATGCCCATTGATTGTTTGCATTTAATTCCACAACCTCACCATAAGCTTTGTCATCCGCATATAATTGAACTTTCACTTGTCCAGGTCGTAACCCACCTTGATTATCATGATCGTCCCATTTCTTTATAACATGAATAGTTGTTTTATCAGGTTCATGGTCATTAATCAGGTTATTTCCATCTACCTTAGACGTATAACCTGACACCGAATCTTCTGAAATCGTATATTCGATTACTTTTCCATTTTCATATTTCGGCATATCTTTAAATAAATATTTCCAGTCGTCTTTTGCGGATACTATTTTTACATCTCCGACTTGTTTACCATTCGCTAATAAATGAACTTTAATCGTTTCGGGTCTTTTACCATCTCGATTATTGTCGTCTAACCACGTTTTATGACCCGAAACACTCGTCAATTCAGACTCGTGTTTGTTAATCAGATTAGTTCCATCCACTTTTGATGTATAACCTGACACCGAATCTTCTGAAATCGTATATTCAATTACTTTTCCGTTTTCATATTTCGGCATATCTTTAAACGAATATTTCCAGTCATCTTTTGCAGATACTGACTTCGCATCTCCAACTTGTTTACCATTCGCTAACAAATGAATCTTAATCGTTTCTGGCCTTTTACTATCTTGATTATCATTATCCAACCAGGTTTTATGACCTGAAACACTCATCAATTCAGATTTGTGTTGATTGATAAGATTTGTGCCATCAACTTTTAATGTGTAGCCCACTACCGAATCTTCCGAAATGGTATATTCGATTGCTTTTCCATTTTCATATTTCGGCATATCTTTAAACGAGTATTTCCAGTCGTCTTTTGCAGATACTGACTTCGCATCTCCAACTTGTTTACCATTCGCTAATAAACGAATCATAATCGTTTCGGGCCTTTTCCCGTCTTGGTTATCATTATCTAACCACGTTTTATGACCTGAAATTGTTGTTAATTCAGACTCATACTTGTTAATCAGATTATTTCCATCCACTTTTGACGTGTATCCCACTACCGAATCTTCCAAAATCGTATAGTCGATTGCTTTTCCATTTTCATATTTCGGCATGTCTTTAAACGAGTATTTCCAGTCATCTTTTGCAGATACTAACTTCGCATCCCCAACCTGTTTGCCATTCACTAGTAAATGAACTTTAATCGTTTCGGGTCTTTTTCCGTCTTGGTTATTGTCATCTAACCACGTTTTATGACCTGAAACACTCGTTAATTCAGGTTCATGTTCATTAATCAGATTATCTCCATCCACTTTTGATGTATAACCTGACACCGAATCTTCTGAAATGGTATATTCGATTACTTTACCATTTTCATATTTCGGCATATCTTTAAATGAATACTTCCAGTCTTCTTTTGCAGATACTGACTTCGCATCTCCAACTTGTTTACCATTTGCTAATAAATGAATATTAATCGTTTCGGGTCTTTTGCCATCTTGATTATTGTCATCTAACCACGTTTTACGACCTGAAACACTCGTCAATTCAACCTTATGGCTATTGGTAATTAGAAACTCATTTTTTTCTTTGTTAACAACAGATACGGCTGATTGATATAACTTGGAAACATTTAATTCCTTTACATCGTACGTAACTTTCGTGCCTTTTACTTTTTCGTTTAAATCCGTCCAGTGATGAATCCAATGATTTGATTCATTCAGTTCCACATCATTACCCCGTGGTTTACCATCCGCATACAGTTGAACCCGAACTTTATCAGGACGCACACCATCTTGATTATTCTGATCTTCCCATTTTTTCGTAACTTGAACGGCTACTTTACCAGGTGTATAGCTGTTAATCAGGTCATTCCCATCTACTTTTGACGTATAACCTGACACCGAATCTTCTGAAATGGCATATTCAATTACTTTACCGTTTTCGTATTTTGGCATATCTTTAAATGAATATTTCCAGTCGTCTTTTGCGGATACTGACTTCGCATCCCCAACTTGTTTGCCGTTTGCTAATAAATGAACTTTAATCATTTCCGGTCTTTTTCCATCTTGATTATCATTATCCAACCAGGTTTTCGTTCCTGAAACACTCGTCAACTCAGACTCGTGTTTGTTAATCAGGTCATTCCCATCTACTTTTGACGTATAACCTGACACCGAATCTTCTGAAATGGCATATTCAATTACTTTACCGTTTTCGTATTTTGGCATATCTTTAAATGAATATTTCCAGTCGTCTTTTGCGGATACTGACTTCGCATCCCCAACTTGTTTGCCGTTTGCTAATAAATGAACTTTAATCATTTCCGGTCTTTTTCCGTCTTGATTATTATTATCCAACCAGGTTTTCGTTCCTGAAACACTCGTCAACTCAGACTCATGCTTATTAATCAGATCATTTCCATCTACTTTTGACGTATAACCTGACACCGAATCTTCTGAAATGGCATATTCAATTGTTTTACCATTTTCATATTTTGGTACATCTTTAAATGAATATTTCCAATCATCTTTTGCGGATACTGACTTCACATCCCCAACTTGTTTACCGTTCGCTAATAAATGGACTATAATCGTTTCTGGCCGTTTACCATCTTGATTATCATTATCCAACCAGGTTTTCTTTCCTGAAACACTCGTTAATTCAGTTTTATGACTATTAGTAATCGTAAACTCATTTTTTTCTTCATTAACTACGTATACAGCCGATTTATATTGTTTAGAGACGGCGACTTCCTTTACGCTGTAGTTCACCTTAGACCCTTTTAATTTTTTATCCAATCCTGTCCACTGATATAACCAATGATTTGCTTCATTCAATTCCACAATATCACCTTGTGCCTTATCATCAGCGTACAGTTGAATCTGGACTTTATCAGGGCGCAGACCATCCTGATTATTGTGGTCCGCCCATTTTTTGGTAACTTGAACGGCCGTTTTCTCAGGCGTATATCGATTAATTAAATTAAATCCTGATACTTCGGGCGTATAACCAACCACATTATCTTCAACTACGCTGTAATGAATTAATTGGCCGTTTTCGTATTTTGGCATGTCGTTAAATGTATATTGCCAATTTTCAGCGGCCGTCACTTTTTTCGCAACCCCAACACGTTGATCGTTCGCTAATAAATGAACTTGAATAGTACTTGGCCGTTTACCATCTTGATCGTCATTATCGACCCATGTTTTCGTACCAGAAATAGCGCTCAATTCGGGTTTATGTGTATTGGTGATTAAAAACTCGTTCTCCATCGCATCCGTGTTTGAAATATCAGCTTGATACTGGTTTGAAACATTTAATTCCTTTACACTATACTTAATTTTCGTACCATTTTCGTTTTTATTCAGATTCAACCAGTGCCCGGTCCAATGATTGTCCTCATTTAATTCGACCGGATTTCCTTTTTCTTTTCCGTCCGCATATAGTTGCACTTTTACATCGTCCGAACGTATACCATCTTGATTATTGTGATCAACCCATTTTTTAATTACCGTTACGCTCGTTTTCGTTGGCGTATAGGTATTTTCAATATTCATGCCGTCTACTTTACCTGCATAGTCTTCGACAGCATTTTCAGATACTGTATATTGAATTAATTTTCCGTTAGCATATTTTGGTACATTTTTAAACTTGTATTGCCAGTTTTCACTGGCTTTTACCGTTTTTTCAGGTCCCTCTTGCTTGCCATTCGCTAATAAATGAATTTTAATCGACTCAGGTCTCTGGCCGTCTTTGTCTTCATTATCTACCCACGTTTTTTCACCACTAACATCTGTCGTCTCAGATTCATGCTGATTCGTAATCACGAACTCATTCTCACTCGCATCTTGAGTCGTTACCTCTGGAACGTACCCATCTGTTTGACTCGTTTCTTCAACAGTATAGATAATTTCAGAACCATTAACGCTCTTCACTAGCCCTTTCCACGAATAATGCCATTGATTAGCGGCTTCCAAAGTAACCGGGTCGCCCGTTTTATTTCCATTTGCATACAGTTGCGCAGTTACTTTCTCAGGACGTAAACCATCTTGATTATCGTGGTCGTCCCATTTTTTAGTTACTGAAGCAATTGTTTTATTTTCTCCATCAATCTTGCCATCCACGTTGACATTTTTAACCGTCGCATTTGATTCTTTACCGCTTACCGCTGGTTGATTGAATTCTCGATACCATATTTTACTTTTATTTTCAAAAGACTTTTGATTGTAATCTTGAATTTTTGTTAAATATTTAATTCTAAAAGTATTCTTTGACACCCATCTTTCCGGGATAAAAACCTTAATTTGTCCAGTCTCTGGATCAGCAGAAATAGAGCTACCCTGAAATACTTTTGTGAATTTTTCTACGGCTCCTTTGCCCAGAAAACAACTATGATTATAACCACTTACAGAAATTTCAAAATTATCTAAATCTAGTTTCTGTCCGGGTTGTATTTTGTCATCAATATCGACGCCATCCGTCGCAAAATTTTTATTATTATTAATATTTAAAAACCACCGTACATGACTTGTATCCTCAGGTTGCATATCACCCGACTTATAATAAAACGAATTTGTAGTTGGCCTCGTTGCTGGCTTTTCGATACTTATTTTCGCAGACTGATTCCCACTTGTGATGATTAAATTCCCAATATTTTTATCATCCGTTTCAGTCATATTGCGACCCTCTAAATCAAACTCAGTCCATCCCTTAACATCTGACATATCTTCAATATTATGATCAAATAAAATGACTGCTTTTTCTTTGGTTACCGTTAAGGTTCCCACGTCGACATTATGTATTTTAAATTTATAGGTTTTAGAATATCCCGTCCCAAACACATTACCGGAATGTGGCCAATTGACGGCAATAGTGTCTCCCGCTTTTATCTTTCTCCCTTGAGCATTAAATTCTAACCTAACCGTTGCCTTCCCTCCATCAACCATTTTATTTGTTGATAGTTTAAGATCTGTCACCATATGACTCACATCATTATTTACCTTTTCTTGTTGCGTTACTGCATTCCCACGGGTTGCTTCGGCATAAGCCGTTGCTGGCGTAATGCAAAAAGAAGTTAATAATCCTAATAATATGAGATATGTCCTTATTTTTTTATTCATCTAATCCTCCACTAAGATTCATCATTGGTCTAGTTCATTTATTGAGACGTTTGATCGTTTAATTTCGTTAAAATTTGTCCCATAAGTTCCTTTTCATCATTTGAAAGAACTTTTATTGATTCGGCTAATGCCTTATCAGCGATAACGCTGTAACGATTGTAAGTTTCTTTCCCACTTTCTGTCAGCTTTAATCGGGAAGCTCGCTTGTCTAAAGGGTTCACTTTTTTATCGACGATATTTTTGTCAATTAAACGTCTCAAAATACCAGAAATCGTTGCTTTATCGATATCTATTTGTTTTGCTAAATCCGCAGAAGTTACTAATTGCGCCTTAGACATTAAGCCTATATTTTTAATAACAGCCCATTGTTGAACCGTTACGCCTTCTTTTATTAATTCTTTATTAACTTGATATTTCACTTTTTTAGAAACCGACATGAGTAAATAACCTAAATCCATATCCATCACTCCTCATATTTTAGTTAGCATACTAACTATACCAATTGGTACACAATATTTCTATGAAGGATTTCTCTTTTTTTAAAAAATAATGTCAGTAATTTCTTACTGACATCATTAAAAACCCATTATAGTCATTCACTAATGACAATTTTATTACAAGTATCATTGACTAAAGGAACGTATGTTCGTATAATTAGGTATTATATTGAAGGAGGTTTTTTAGAATGTACAATTATAGCAATGAACCTAGAAGGGTCATCTTTATGATTGATTCTAAATCCTTCTATGCCTCGGTTGAATCAGTTGCACGCGGGCTCAATCCGCTACGTTCTATTCTTGTCGTGATGTCTACTGCTGAAAATACTGGTAGCGGCTTAGTTTTGGCGGCTAGTCCAATGGCCAAGAAACTATTTGGCATTAGTAATGTGACCCGTGCTAAAAGCGTTCCAATCCACGATGAACGTTTAGTAATTGCTCCACCAAGAATGAATTTATATATAGAAGAAAACATAAAAATTAATAAAGTTTTTCAACAGTTTGCGTCAGATGATGACATCCATCCCTACTCTATTGATGAATCAATTATTGATATGACGACTAGTTGGAAGCTTTTTGGAAATTCTCCGTACGAAGTTGCTCGAAAAATTCAACTCGCCGTAAAAAAGGAAACCGGTATTTATACAACCGTTGGCATTGGTGATAATCCAGTACTTGCTAAGTTTGCCTTAGACATCGAAGCAAAACGTAATCATAGCTTAATTGCTGAGTGGCACTATGAAGATGTACCAGATAAACTATGGCCCATTACTGAATTTGAAAACATTTGGTCAATCGGGCAGCAAACTGCTAAAAAATTAAAGTCTTGGAAGTTCAATTCAATGTATGATCTGGCACATTCTAATCCGTATGAACTTAAAACTAGGTTAGGTATTGTTGGTAGTCAATTATTCGCGCTCAGCTGGGGCATTGATCGTGCAATCATTCATGAAAAATACACGCCAAAAGAAAAGTCATACGGTAATAGTCAGGTATTACCTAAAGATTATGTTATTCAATCCGAAATTGAAGTTGTTATCCGTGAGATAGCTGAACAGGTTGCTGCGCGTTTAAGAGCCCATCATAAATCTGCAACGGTTATTAATTTGGGTATTGGTTTCTCTCTGGCAGAAACCACAGACTCTGCACGCAGCCGACCAGGTTTTGGAATATCAATGAAGATTGATCCCACCAATTCAAACGTGGAGCTAACAAATCACGTCCTAAGGTTATTTCGGAAAAAGTGGCATCACGAATCATTAAGACACATTAGCATTTCTTGCGGCAACTTAATTGATGATAATACACAGCAACTAGATATCTTTGATACTAAAGACGACGAACTTAAAAATCATATTTTAGATCATACAATTGATGATATTCGAAAGAAGTACGGCTTCAACTCACTTGTAAAATTATCTAGTAAGTCAAAAGGCGCCACCGCGATTGGTCGTGCCGGTCTCGTTGGTGGCCATGCTGGCGGAAATGCATATGACTAAGGAAACTAGCGATTCAAATCTCATAAATCAATTCCTTAAATATGATTATCATGATCGTGGCATGATGAAATGGCAGGGCTTCTATTTAAGCGACCATACCTCGGCTAGGACAAAGAAATCGAACGAAGAAGAATCCAAACAGGCATTAACCCACGCTATTAAGATGACTAGTCATGAAATTACAGAAGTAATTAATTCAGCGATTATGAAATCTACTCCCGTCTCTATTGATTTGTCTACCAAAAATATTGATGGCACTCTTCTAGAACCAGTTACGGGTTTAATTGATGGGTGGTATGAAGATAACTTAATTATTAACGACGCAAAAGTAAATATTGCAGATATATATGCGATTTATTTCTCTAGTTATTAAAAGAAGGAAACCGATATACGCAGAGGTTATCTGCGTATATTGGTTTCCTTCTTTTCTTTATTCTTTACGGTAAGAATCAATTCATCCAGAACTGCCACCCTACTTCAGTTACTTTTTCCGTGCACGATATAAATTAACCATAGTTCTGCCTAAAAATATCGCTATAATAAAAATTCTACAATCATAAAAGAGAGAACTATCTCGAATGAAGAACGATAAAATTATTATCATTAAAAACATCGTCCCTATAAGAGAAAGAGACTCATCTACGCTTTTTTTTAATTTTTCCATATTTTACACCCGCCTAAAATATAATTACAGTCAATAAAGTACCACTTTCTAACATTTACTCAAGTAAGAATCTGAGTAAGTACCTTCTAAAAAATACTCACTCATTTTTTATTTAGATTTTTAAAATTGCCGCTATTGTGAATGTATAAATAATAACAATAATGCCCATTAATATCCCTGAAAGTATTGCCTCTGAACCGATAGCTCCTTGTATACCCGCTAACCACGGTCCAATTATGCATAATACGATACCAATTATCCCCAGCCATCTCGCCTGATTATTATCAGGCTTAAATATTTTTTTATTGATAAAACTCCCCCTAATATTTTAAACCCAACATTAGGATAACACCCGTTATCAATTGCTACAATTCATAACGTTTCTTATTCATGATATAATGAACCCATAAAAAAGAAGCCCTGCGTCAACAGGCCAGGACTGTTAAAGACGGTAGCTAAATGTTAATGGGGTTTTTTGTCCTAATGTTATAATGACCACTCATTTTCATAAGTATTACCTTCTTAAGAATAACCACTATATTTTCTATTAGATACGTTTGCCATGCTCAAAGAATCTTTTTATTTAAGCATATGTGATAACATCTGAAATAAATATTTTGAAAGAAATATGATAAATACGTTTTAAAAAGATACAATTAAGGAGTGATATATCATGTTTAAAAATAGAAATATACAAGGAATTTTTGTTGGAATCACGGCAGGTTTATCAATTTTATTGACACGTAGTTTAAACTTAAATTTAATTATGTCGGCTCTTGTAACTGCTCTTCTTGTGTATATCGTATCCAAAATAGTTATGTATTTAGGGAGTAAATAAGAAATATGATAAATTATCTGGTTATCTAAAGACCGCGCTAAAGTAGATACTCGGGTATATTCAAATTTCTTGTCCTTTACTCAATTTCATATCTAAGTTTGAAAACCCAGATAATACTACATCCAAACCTTGGACACAAAACTATTAAGTTTATTGACTGCAAAAAAATCCGTAGAGAAGTTACTCTCGACGGATTTTTGTATGTTTTCAAATAATAGATATTCATTTTATTTATTTTTTAAATCTTTTTCTAAATTCAAAATTTTTTGGGTAGTTAATTCTTTAATTTTTTCTGTACTAATCATCACTTTTTTTGTGATTTTATTCAACTTATTCCGGTATATTCCTGAATATATCGAACAAACAGTCCAAATACATATTAATACTAAATCAATAATAACAATGATATGATCATTCATCTATTTCTCCTATTAACTTTCTTATTTGGTCTTGTTGCTTTTCTTCTAATTTAGTAAGATAATCGATTTTTTTCTATCTCTTCGTATTCCTAAAAGTGTAAATACAATTGTAAGACTAAATACAAATAGTCCCCATTTCATAATTTCCATAAGTTCCTCCTAAAGTGCTAATGCCAATACTAAACATTCAAAAAATTCAACCAAAGCAGCAACTATCTCCGATTCCTCAACCTATATTGTTGCGACACCACAGTCCATTTTATCAACTTGTGCAACATAGTTACTTTTATATGATAGCATTAATCTTCTCTTTAAATTTTTCTTTAGTTAAAAATTAAGTATATTCAGAGTGCTTTTTCATCCCATTATCAGCATTCTATTGTTTTAACAAGTTCTTAATTTTATTGGACTTTCCCCTAGCAAATTGCCTTGATAATTCAGAATCAAATTTGATTTCACGAGACTTAAAATTAATTTCAGTCATATTTTTAAGATTCACTAGACAATTTCGATTGATCCTAAATAAGTATGGATACTTTTCCTCTAGATCTCTTAAGTTTCCATAAAATTCGTAGCGCCCATTTTTAGTGTTCAAAAGGACCCGATGGGGTAGACTTGAAGGTTCAATTAAATAGATATCTTGTTTATCAATTGAAAACATTTGGGAACCAATTGAAAACTTAAAATCACATTCTTGACACTCTCTGGTCGCATCAATTCTTTGTTGCGCTAATGTTAGTAATTCAACTATTTCGGTACGATAATCATCTAAAGGTTGATCTTTTGTCACAAATCCAAGTGCCTCAACCCGCCGTCGTAGCGTCAATGGCATCATCTCATCATGAGTTGTGACAAAAATAATTTTAGCTTGGACATCAGTCGCTCGAATCTGTTCAGCTAAATCAATCCCATCAATTGAACTTGCCAAATCAATATCTAAAAAATAAGTCCCTTGTTTTGGATTACATTTTTCTAAATAGTCAATGACTTCTATTGGGCTCTGAGTTTTTATTTCTACTTTAAATAAATCAGTATGAAAAAGAATATATGTTTGAACGATTGCTTCTAGTTGATTCAGTTGAATAATTTGATCTTCACAAAGAATAATTGGATAGGCCAATGTGATACCTCCACTATTTTAATAAAATTAATTGCGCTGAAAAGAAGCCATCTTCTTGTTGATATTGTATAAATATATTAGGATACTTTTGATTAAATTCTTGAATTGTATCTAGTCCAAGCCCTGAATGATTCTTTTTCGTTGATATCCCTCTTTTTTGTAACTTTTCAATTGAAATATTTAGTTTTTTATAAGTATTTTTTATAATAAATTCAATTTGAGAATCATCTTGGTAAACCATTAGATTCAGTGATCTATTATCACACTCACTAGCTGCTTCGATAGCATTATCAAGTAAAATACCTAAGATACGCACACAATCAAATATTGGGATAAGCACATTATAAAGCGGTTTTTGACATTCGAAGTGGCAATTTATATCTAGTTTTTTTGCTTGATGGAGTTTTGCAATTAAGAGACTTTTTATAAAATCATTATGAATATTATAAAGCGCTTTATAATCAAACTCACCCTTATCAAGATACTTATCTGAGTAGCTTTCAAGCATTCCAATTTGTTCAGTCAGCACAACACTATAATCGGATTTTGCAATTTCTTTAAAGCTAAGTAATAAATTCTTATAATCGTGTCTAAACTTAGAAAGCTGTTGTTGCTGTTTTTCTAATGATTCGGTATATTTTTTTAGATTTTCTAATTCTTGTTTTTCTATTTGCGCTTTATATTTTGCCTTTTGCCTAGTCAGAATTTTTAAAAATAGAAAAATAACAAATACTGTTTGAATAATTAAAAAAATCATAATCCCAAAAACAAAGTGATCATAAGCATTATAATAATGAGCGGCATATGATATTAATGAAATCACAAGCAATAAATAGATAAGTAGGCATGCTATCGTTGCAGACCCATATTTTTCAGCTACAGTATGGAATTTATTTTTTTTATAGAAAAAAATAATAACGCTAATAACTATAATTTCTACAAATAGTTGTATAAAAATACCAGTGAGTCCAACTATTCGATTATGCGGGAGTATTTGCACCATTATAGTTGAACTCAAAGTAGTAACACAAAATATGATAAACGTACAAAATAGCAAGTCATTGAATAGTAAATAATCTTTTTCTTTTTTTACTTTTAAAATATAATATCCTGACAAAATTGGAATAACATCTGAAATATCACTATATAACTCTACCAAAAAAGTAATAGGTAAAAAAACCAGTATAAATATTACTCGTTTTCTTACTGTACCTTGCCTATTAATTGAAAAAAATAGTACATAAAACAATAAGTCATCTAATAAAGATCTTAAAATATACGCCTTTGTATCGATTAGCAATAACATCTCTCCCTCGTTAATACAGTATATCAAATTAAGGAGCTGTTATAATTAAACTCTAGTAATGTTTAAACCCAGACCAAAACATTGTGCTACATTTTTGATTGGTTTACCATACTTTGTTTTGTTATATCCACCTACAATTAATTGTAATTGATTGTTTTTAATATTGTTAAATTTCATTATAGATTTCTCTCCTTTTTAATAAAATTAATATACCATATTTTTCACTTGTACAAAGGGCACCTTCCTGAATGGTGAAATCAATAATTTACCCTGTTCAAGAAGAATTATTACCTGGTTCAGGAAGGGCTCGCATACAATTAAATTAGTTCTGTTATGATTCATTTGTACAAAATAATAATAACAAAGGGGCGTTTTAACTATGAGTAATGGTAAAGAATTAATCATGACAGAATTACAAGAAGTTACTGCTGGAATAAATAAATTCTTGCTTTAATTTCAGATACGCTACAATATGTAAATTAACATTGTATCGTATTTTTATTTAGCAAATAAAGTTAGGAGAATATACATGAAATTTATAAAGTGGTTTTCAGGAGGTAACGACCGATCAGAGGAAGCAATAAAAATCATTTCATCCCTGGTAAGTGAGTTAGACGACAGGTCTAATTCGCTGTCACTTGTATTATCTAATTATAAAAAAGAATTAACTGAAAAAAGAACCTCTGTGCCATTTATTTTAAGTAGAATGAATATAGATATTTCAAACGCATTGAAACAAGATAAACTATTGTTAAACACGGAACAATCAAAAAAGTTAAAGCAACTAACCGCGCTATCCAACATTAGATATGGCTATTAATACAATAATAGCGTGCATAGGATTACCATATATAGCAAAAAAATCCACTTCCAGGAATAAAAATTAAAGTACACCCATGAAATCATTATTGAGGAACTTTTAACATTATAATCTATTATTTTATATCCCAGTAATTAGATTTTCATCATTGTAGTGAACCCCCAGTATTGGACCAAAATTCAATACTAGGGGTTATTTTTATGGTTAACAACGGGTATTTTACATATTCGAATTTAAGATTAAGTACGATAAAAATATTTTATTTTCTAGATTCATCACTCAATTACTAATATATTTTCCATTAATAGTATGCCCTACTATTCCTCCGCTAAACTTGTATCAGACATATAAAGAAGAAGCCCTGAGACAACAGGAATCCGTTTAAGACAGTAGCCGGATTTAGTTAAAATCACAAGTACAAGTACAATTTCACTACCATCTAAGTTACTGTCCTTTAGATATATTTTTTGAACTCATTAAACTATTTAAAATAAAAAAGACACCATAATTCGTATAAAACTAGCGTTCCAACAAGTCAAATATCCAGACAAGATTCGAACAACTGGCTTCCCATGTCACTATGTAAAAATCATTCTAACTAAATCCAGACCATGCCTTAGGTGTTTCAACAACTGACAGTAGTTTAACCAAACAATCAGGAATCTCAAAATTATTATCAATTGTAAAGCAAGTAACCGTTGGACGAAATTTTCTTTTATAATCATAAAAGATTCTATTTTGTTTAGCTTCTTCTTGAATAATAGTTAGGAAGACTACTAAATCTTTATCTTTTATAATTTCAGGGTTTTTTAAAGCAATAGATGTGTAAGTTAGTATTGAATTTATTTTTTTATAATCTGCTTTCAATTTAAACTATCCTTTGTTGTTATTTTTATACAAATGAATCATAACAGAACTAATTTAATTGTGTGCGAACCCTTCCTGAACCAGGTAATAATTCTTCTTGAACAGGATAAATTATTGATTTTACTACTCAGGAAGACGTCCCCGTTCTAATAAGTAATAGACACAATCTTTAACCACTTACTTAACAAGTATAACTACATTAATAATTGTTATTTGAGGTCGCTAAAATCATTTTTTTAGATACCGAAAAAGCATAAAATGTTCATCATTATTGTATACAAAAACGATCCAAGTCAGAAAAAATGGCTTATTATAATGAAACCCCCAGTATTGGATCAAAATCCAATACTGGGGGTTTCACTTCATCTTCGGTTTTTTTATCATTCTTGACATAGGAGCCCATGACTTGCCATTTAATTTATACTTTATGACTTTCTTGACTGAGCTCAGTAATTATTTTTGATTGTTCGGTAATGTGTTTCTGAATATCTCCTAGCATTTCTAACTGCATTTTTTGAATCTCCAGAAAGCTGGTATTGTCTTCTTGAAGGAGATGATCGAGTTTTGAATGAACTTCTCGAATTTCATTTTCTGATTTCTGATTAATATGATAATCGTTATTGGCCTGTAAACGATCATATTCAGCGGACCGATTCTGGCTCATCATAATTAAAGGGGCTTGCATAGCTGCCAGCATACTTAAAAATAAGTTAAGTAGAATAAACGGATAGGGATCAAAACCTTTACCAAATAACTGAGTAGTATTGATAATTATCCAAAAAATCATAAAGAAGACAAAAATAATAATAAATGGCCAACTGCCCCCAAATTTGGCTACATTATCGGCAAGTTTTTGGCCAAAAGTTTGTTTTGATTCTAACTTCTGGCTAATATCGATTACCTTGTAAGCATCGGATTTCATTATTTCTGTTAGTCGTTCATTAGATTTTCGATTTCGCTTAACCCCCTTAGAAATGATGGCATTTGCATATTTTAGCCGATAATCGACTAGATGCACGCTACAGATAAGGTCGTGTTCACTTAATTTGGGATAATCTTTTAGAATTAAATTTTGGATAATAGGATTCAGTTCGCAAATCTCCATACCATCTTCGGGTGAAAAAATTTGATCGTCTACTATACATTTCTTTTGACTAGTCATAATTAAAAACTCCTCTTGATTTTCATATAATCGACTAAATGCTCATACCAGATTTAGCATTCTGTCTATTTAAATTCCTAGATTGACCACAATAAAAAATAGACCACTTGTTGTCAATCTGTGGAAGTCCCTTGTAGTAAAACACGGTCTTGTTATAGCTATCTATTATCTTTGGATCAATAAAGTAAGAAACGCTAATACAATCATCTGTAGACTGACATTAAGTTGTCGTTCACAATTTCTCCATAGTCGTCAACATTTATCCAGACAGCTAAATGATTGCTCTATAATCCAACGTTGTGGCAAGACTTCAAACTTATGCAATTCATTGCGCTTAGCCACCTGTACGGTGGCTTTTATATTAATTTTAACATCAGATTCAAAATTACATTCTATGTAACCACCATCAACTAATACGTATGTTACTTGATCTAGATGGTCACTATTAATTGCCAACATAGCACTAGCACCGGCACAATCCGAAACATTGGCAGTTGTTATATGGATTGTCCGCGGTAGTCCATTACTATCTACAGTTAGGTGACGCTTGATTCCCGAAATTTTCTTTTCTACTTCATAACCCTTATATTCTGCCGTATCGGTATTCTTGATACCTTGTGCATCAATTATAATAAAGGTTATTTTCGCTGACCGGGCTTATTTATTTCGGAATTCAGAGACAATTTTTTTAAACAAACTTCAAGAATAGACTCTTCGTCCATTCTTGGCTTGGTCGACCATGGTTATTTTTTGTCCTAATTTACAATGACGACAAAAGGCATTTTCTTTCCTAGATTGACCACTTATTTTCATAAGCATCACCTCTTTTAAGAATAGCCACCATCTTTTCACTTTTCTACTAAATTAGTATATCATATTTTTATCACCTGATTTATTACCACAAATATCTTATTTATGATATACTGTCTGCATGAAAAAGAAGCCCTGCGCTAACAGGACTTCTCACATAGAACCGTTAAAGACGGTGACCATTCTAATTAGTTAAAAAATAACCGTTATCTGGTCAAAGATAATTAGACGGTTATTTTTTTGTCATTTTTTAGCAGTTCTACAATTAGACCAACTAAAGTAATGGTAAATGTACCAAAACCAATAATTGTCTGAATCGTTTCATATGCGGACAAATCAAGCATTTTCCTTCATTAGATATAGTACTTATTTGCATAAGCACCACCCCTCTTCCAGAATAGCCACCGTCTTTTCGCTTTTCTATTTGTTCAGTATGCCATAAAAAAAACTACTCTAAACCACGTTCGATACGCTGCCATTTTTTTACAGATCCAGTAGATACCTGGTATTGATCAGCAGTTTCTTTAATTGAATGTGTTTTCCTAAACGCTAATACATTTAACTCACGTTGCCCCCAAATTTTTTTTGGTCTACCTTCTTTAAAATCAGGATTGTTCAACTTAGCATAATCTTTTCTACTCTGCATCCGTTCAACAATTTAGGCACGTTCAAATTCTACAAATGCCAGAAACATCGTTTTAGTGACTGCCGTGTCAACCGCGGTAAAAAAACCATATTCTTAATACTAACTGTGATACCTCTATTATTTAGTTCATCAATCAATTCAAGGCCTTCTTTTGCATTTCGGGCTAATCGATCCAGTTTCACAACAACAAGTTCATCTCCATTACGCAACTGATTCAAGAGTTTATTCAATGCAGGGCGATTTGTCGTTTTACCCGTAAATTTATCTGAATATATATTAAGCACAACCAACTGGTTTATCTAAGTTTGAAGACCCAGACAATACTATATCCAACCCTTAGACACAAAACTGCTAAATTCATTGACTCTAAAACAAAAAAATCCGTAGAGAAGTTGCTCTCGACGGATTTTTTATATTTTTCAAATAATAGATACTCATTTTATTTATTTTTTAAAATTTTTTGGATAGTTAGTTTTGCTCTCATTTACTCTTGGATTTTACTTTTTTTGTAAGCGAAAAAAGCCAACGATGGTACTACCTAAAAAAATCATTATTAAATAAATCCTACTATTATAAAAATAAGAACTATCCTTAATAAAAAAAGATAGAATTATTAAACCTAAAAAGATTATTCCCATAACGGAAAGCGATTCGTCCATACTTTTTTTGAAATTTTTCATTTTCATGTTCCCCTTAACTTTTTATTGTATACCTGCACGACCTATAAATGTAGGCTAAAAGTAATTGTAGTTAAACCAAATACCATTTTATAAGCTGCATAACCTCCACCAATAGAGAACCCTATCTCTAAGACTGATCTTACATCACTAGCCTTTGTTTCTACTCCAGTATAGTTTCAAAGAAACGAAATTGAATTTGCTCCAACTCCTATTAACATAACGTTTTCAATAACAACATAACATTACCATCTTTTTTAGAATTTAAAAGTATTTAGTCTCTAATTATTAATACCTCTTACTAGTTCCAGTCATACAGTTAATTTTCACATTACCCCGTACATTAAAAGTATAAATATTAAAACTAATTTTATTATCTTCAATGCACCAATCGAAAGTTTCTTTAGCTTGATGAAACAAGAATGTCTAAAATATCAGGTTATTCATGATATTGAAGAGTTCATTCAAGAAGCAAGCAAATACGTCTAATGGTTTAATAATGACCGGATCCCTTGTAAATTAAAAGACATTACTCCAGTAGAATATCGAAATCACGCCTTAATTGCTTAATTAATATTAAACGTCTAACTTTTTTGTTACACTTCAAAATTTCCATACTTATAATGCTTTTTAAATAGATGAAAATAGTAATTCCGCTTACTCCAACCTCTACTACCGTCGCACTCAATTAAATGACTATCGTAATTGAGCTAATAATAATTTTTCATGTACACTTAAATTACAATATTTATCTAAATTATCACAAATAATAACGTTATTTTTATTTAACTATATACTAGTCTTTTCCCCGTTAGTATAAGTGACTTCAACCTTTCCTTTTGTTACTCCCTCAGTTTCCTGCAGGTAAAAATTAGTGTGAAGTCTTCCTATAACCTTATTTTTTGTGATATATTGAAATGAAAATGTATTACTATCCGGTAATGCATCTGGAGGAGAGTCTGGGGGTATCTCATAAGTTAGCGTAACTGTCATATTATTTCCCTCTATCATCCAATTAGGACTTGCCTCATTAAATTTTATCGACTTAATACCAGTAAATGTTTTCTTCAATTCCACTACGGAATTATATTCCGCTTTAATTTGAGCAATTCTATTTTTTTCTTCTACCTTTTTTTCGTGAACCTTATACAAGTTACCACCGATAACAGAAACTGTTATAAACGTCAGTAATATAATCCAGCCTTTTCTTCCCACATGAACGCCTCCAAATTCTTGACTCTGTTATTTGGTTATACATCTAATTTTAACACCCTCAGTTTACCAAAAAACGGCCTCCAAAAGTTAGACTTTTAGAGACCGTTATAAAAATTTAAATTTATTTGGTTGGTGCGTCACTTAAAGACCAATCCATCGTCCCATTGTAACTACCAATCGCAACATCTGAATTTGCGTGCAATAAAATACCTTTGTTATCAGTCCAACCGTCATTTAATTTGTACGTATCACCAACACCTGTTGCCTTTTGACCCGAAGCAATAAAGGTACTGCCGGTACCAATCTTAGTTTCATTCTGTCCATCCACTGTGTAATAAACGTATCCAGATAATTCTTTCCCCGTCTCGCTGTTCGTTAATGGCGATTCTGAAACACTCAAATACCAAGGACTCCCAGATTTACGTGTATCTGTGACCCCAACATTCCAATCACCAGTTCTCTGAACTATTTGTCCTTGTCCATTGATCATCGTTTTAGCAAAGTCACTCCGTGTTGGCATTGTGCTAAACGACAATGTTCCATTACCAACGGAAACGGTTAAGGGTTTGTCAGTTGTCACCGTTTCACCCGCCTTAGTAGCTGTAAAAGGTGTGCTAACTGAAGCACCGCCACTTGCCTGACGTAGGTTCTTCAAAAATTGACTATCGCTAGCTCCGATAACAATTCCCGTACTACTATTATTATCGGCTTTATCTATCGCAGTAATACCAAATCGTTTAATTAAATCAGCCATTACTTGATTATCTGGCATACTTTGGTACCCTTCGATATCAGATGGCGTTAAATTAATTGCCGTTTCCTTTGCCGTAATGGCTAAGTCAGCACCCGAAATAGTTGCTTCCACCGTTCCCGGTTTGTCACCATAGGCATTTGTTTCTGTTGCCGTCATTTTGACATGCACCGGAAGTTTACCGCCCCAGTTCAGACTCCACGTTCCATCAGCTTTAACGGTCGCTTCCTTGGTAGTCCCGTCAACAAAAACACTAATTTTATCACCGGTTTGTGTACCGGTACCAGAAATAATTGGATTTGTAGCCGTTGGATTCCCTGAAATAGTTGGTTTCAGAGTTATTTGGTCCATATCCGTATACGCTTCCTGCGTTAAATAATAATTACTCTTTTTTGATTTAGCATGATAGGTCTGCACTTTATTTCCAATCCAAGCCTTTTTCCCTGCGTTATTAGCCATAGCGACCGTATGTTTACCATCGACCACGGCAGTTGTATCACCCGATATGTTCATCACCGTACCTTTAGACCCGGCTTGAATTGTACCTGACTTACCTCCGGACCCTAATTCAGAATTTGAATCATCCGTGAGCGTATTCCACATATTTGAAAATGCATACCCTGCCGATGCTAGTTCCTGCATTTTGATTGTACCGTTTGAAGTTACAATTAGCTTATCTGTTCTCCCCGTCAAATGACCATCACGCACAAAGTTAGCCTGAATTTTTGTTGTTCCCCATGAAAAAGGCTTCGCACCGGCTGGTCCTTCTGCTAATCTAGGTGCACTTGTAAAAGTATTCGTTATATCTTGCATTGCGTTCGTCGGTTCTGTAAGTACAGCCGCTCGAATGGCCTTAGACGACAATAATACACCTACAAAAGCCGTCAAAAATAGACCCGTTTTCTTAAAAATTTGATTCATGTTAATCATTCCCCCCTGAGTTTGATTGTTATTATGTAAAAAAACTGAAACCTAATATAACTATTCATTAATTTATTATCAATCATTAGATATTACTTAAAATTAATTTATCGGGCATCCTTTAAATGCCATTAACCCGTTTCAATGTACATTATGTACAAGTGTCATCCACGTTTATATTTTACACTAGTTATTCATAATGGCAATCATTTTTAAAAATAATATTTTACCTATTATTTCTCTTGAATATTCATATTTACGCGCCGTTAACGCTTACTTTAAATATAATCAATTTTTTAATGTTTAGTCTTTTTTTTGACAGTATTTTACTATCAAATTATGGCCATCAAGTCATTATTAAAATAATTCGCATCTTCAAAACGTTTTATTTGTAAACGGTGTCATATAATGCAATAATGTGTTGTGTAAGATATGTTACTATCTAATTGAAAGCGGGGATTTAAATTATGTCAGAAAAAATCAAAGCATCTATTGCTATGTTAAAAGTATTACAAGATTGGAAAGTTGAAAATGTTTATGGGTTACCCGGTGGGTCATTCAATACAACAATGCGAGCTCTCGAATCAGAAAAAGAAAATATCAATTATATCCAAGTTCGCCACGAAGAAGTTGGCGCATTGGCCGCTGCTGCAGAAGCAAAATTAACAGGTAAAGTTGGGGTTGTTTTCGGTTCAGCTGGTCCTGGTGCAACGCATTTATTTAACGGTTTATACGATGCACAACAAGATCACGTCCCCGTTCTTGCTTTAATTGGCCAAGTTGCTTCAAGCGCAATGAACATGGATTCATTCCAAGAAATGAATGAAAACCCAATGTTTGCTGACGTTTCTGTTTATAACAGAACGGTTATGACACCTGAAAGTTTACCTCGTGTTATCGACCAAGCAATTAGAACGGCATATCAATACAAAGGTGTTGCCGTTGTAACAATTCCAAATGACTACGGTTGGATGGATATCGACATGGATAGTTATTACGCATCAGGTCACAACTACTCAAGTCCAATTCTTCCGGAACCAGACGATTCAAAAATTAAAGACGCTTTAGCACTTATTAAAGAAGCAAAACGCCCTGTTTTATTTGCCGGTATTGGTACAAAAGGCGCTACTGATGAAGTTATCGCTTTTTCTGAACATTTTAAAATGCCAGTTATCATCACAGCTATCAATAAGGGCACAGTTCCTGATAGTTACCGTGCAAACTTAGGTTCAACATACCGTGTTGCAACAAAACCAGCTGATGAAGCAATTGAAGCTGCTGATCTTGTTGTTTTCGCAGGTGCTGATTTACCTTTCGCACAAACTAAAAAAATCTTGAAACCAAATATGAAATTCATTCAAATTGATATCGACGCATCAAAAATTGGTAAACGTCATGCAGTTGATGTGGCCTTGCTCAGTGATGCTAAAAAAACATTAGCTCGTTTTGTTGAATTAGATGGTGCTCCAGTTGAAAGTCGTCCATTCTTCGACGCAACAATTGAAGATATGGCTAACTGGCGTGAATACCTCAAGAAATTTGAGGACAAAACGACAACACCTCTTCAACCAGCTGCTGTCTTTAAAGAAATTAACAAACATGCAACTGGCGATGATATTTTCGCAATCGATGTTGGTAATGTTACAATGAATAGCTTGCGTTACTTGGATATGAATCCTAAACAAAAATTCACAACATCTGCTCTATTCGCTACAATGGGCTATGGTATGGGTGCAGCAATTGCTGCTAAATCAGCATTCCCAGACCGTCAAGTCTTTAACCTTGTTGGTGATGGCGCCTTTGCTATGGTTGTTCAAGACTTATTAACACAAGTTAAATACAAACAACATGTTATCAACGTTGTTTTCTCTAACCAACATTTTGGTTTCATTCAAGATGAACAAGAAGATGAAGGTCAACCATTCTACGGTATCGATTTCAACGATGCTGATTGGGCTCAAGTCGGAAACGCAATGGGTGCCGTTGGTATTCCAGTTTCTACTCATGATGAATTGGTTGCCGCATTTGAAAAAGCTGAATCTATAGAAGGTCCTGTTGTTATTGATGTTAAAATCACTGACGAACGTGCCATCCCTGTTGAAGATTTAGCCGTAGATCCAAAACGTTTCTCAGCTGAAGAAATCGCTGCTTTCCGTAAACGCTACGAAGCGGAAGACTTACTTGTCTTAGACGATTTAATTGAGAAATACTCAAAATAACGCCCTCACGAATGATTAAGAACTTATCTGTTTAGATAAGTTCTTTTTTTGTCCATTGATCTCCAGATAATGATACAATACTAGGCATACAAACCCTTAGGAGGTTACGATTATGACAAATACACACCAACTAGTTAACCGTAAAGATGTTCCCGAAGCATTAACTTGGGATTTAACTGCCATTTATCCAAATGATATCGCATTCCAAACGGATATCGATTTAGTTCGCGATTTGGTTCAGGCATTTGATACTGCTTATCACGGCCATTTAGATAAATTAGTCTCAATTCATGATGCATTCAGTGCGCTAGAGGACATATACATGCGTCTCTCTCATATTGAACATTATGCATTCTTGCAACAAGCCGTTGATATTACTGACGCAACAGCCAACCAATTAATGCGCGAATTTGAAGCATTATCTGCTGAAATTTCCACAAAATTGGTTTTCTTCGATATTGAATTGCTGGCATTACCAGTTGAGCGTTTAGACGAAGTCGTAGTCGCTAATCCAAAATTAAAAGCTTATATTCGCCAATTAAAAAAACAACAAGAATACCAATTAAGTCCCGAAGTTGAGCAAGTCCTAGCAACTTTCCAGCCCAATTTTTCGGCACCAGAATCTGTTTACGGGCAAACGCGTGCGGCTGATATGGACTTTGACGATTTTGAAGTTAATGGGGTCACTTATCCCATGTCCTTTGTTTTGTACGAAAATACTTACCAATATAATTCAGATCCGGCCGTTCGTCATGCCGCATTTAAAAGTTTTTCTACAACGTTGGCACATTATAAACATACGATTGCCGCGAACTACTACAATCAGGTCTCAATGGAGAAACGGATTGCCACATTACGCGGTTATGATTCCGTATTTGATTATTTATTAGCGGAACAAGAAGTTGACCGTACCCTATTCAACCGTCAAATCGATACCATCATGACTAAATTAGCACCCGTTATGCAAAAATATGCCGCACATATTAAGGAAGTTCGTGGCTTAGATAAAATGACATTTGCCGATTTACAAATTGATTTAGATCCTGAATTCGCGCCTAAAGTCTCAATCGAAGACGCCAAAAAATATGTTAATGACGCCGTAGCCCCACTTGGTTCTGACTATCAAGCAATGGTTGCCCGTTCATTCCCAGAACGTTGGATTGATTTCCCACAGAATATTGGTAAAGAAACGGGTGGTTTTGAAACAACCCCTTACGGCAAACATCCCTACATTCTGATGTCTTGGACAGACGAGTTAGCCGACGTTTATACTTTAATTCATGAACTTGGCCATGCAGGACAAGCTATTTTGACGCAAGATAACCAATCTATTCTCGGGAGCGAGCCTTCTACTTACTTGGTTGAGGCACCTTCTACTTTTAATGAATTATTACTAACCACTTCAATCGAGAACCAATCAACAGAACCACGTTTACAACGTTTCGCTTATTCAAAAATGTTAACGAATACTTATTTCCATAACTTCGTCACGCATTTACTTGAAGCAGCTTACCAACGTGAGGTTTACCAGTTGATTGATGCCGGACAAGGTTTTGATGGCGATCAATTAAGTGAAATCAAACGTAACGTACTCGAACGTTTCTGGGGCCCTGACGTTGAAATTAACGACGGCGCCGAATTAACTTGGATGCGCCAATCTCATTACTACATGGGACTTTACTCTTACACGTATTCAGCTGGACTCGCTATTTCAACACAAGCGCATTTAAATCTACTGAAAGATCCAGAAGTCGCAACCGAATCTTGGCTGGCTTTCTTGAAACTTGGTGGTGAATTACCTCCAATTGAAGCTGCCAAAGTTGCCGGTGTTGATATCACAACCGATGAACCATTGAATCAAACCATTCAGTTCTTAGACAAAACGGTTAATAAAATAATTGCCTTAAGTCAAACGATTTAAGCCACAAATACCACTACTGTATACGATTTTATATTAGTAATAAGTTAAGCACAGCAGAGAGTTACGTTAGAAATCTAACTAAAATGATCAATAAGTATAATTAACCAAATAAATAGACCACTAAACCGAAAACGTTTAGTGGTCTATTTATTTTTACTTACTTGGTGTATTAGTTAATATCCAGCTCACTGTAGCCGTGTATGAGTCTTTATGGATTTGACTTGGGTCAGCTTTAATTAAAACTCCCGCATCTTTATCCCATGGTACTTTTGTCGGCGTCAACTTAGATGATCCCGATAAAATTTTAAGACTAGTTTGATTTAGTACTTGTGCGTTATCGCCAGCCGTTGCGCGATAAATAACGGCACCTTTAATAGTGTTACTTCCTGAAGTTAAATCAGTTGCCGAAACTGATAAATCCCAAGTACCCGGTAATGAAGTTTCTAAATCAACAGAAAAATCAGTTTTCCGCGATAAAATCGTTGCCTTATCAGGGATATTAGTCGATCCAAAATCTAAACTACCGGCAGTCGTAAGACCTAACTTGCCTGGAACCATGACCGTGATTGTTTGTGTATCAGACTTATTATCATCTGAATCCACCGCATAAACAGTTATGACATGTTTGCCCACTGATAAATCATCCGGTAATTTGTAAGCACCAGAATGTAATTCATTAGCTTTAGGATTATCAAATGTGTCCATCAGGACTGGTGTCCCCGATCCATCTTGATAGTACATTTTAATTTTCGCACTATCGTCAGTCACATGATAACTTAAAGAATATGGCGCGTTAACTGTTTTACCACTATCATCCAAAGTTAAAGTTGGTTTATTAGCACCCACGATAATGTTGGCCGCGTATGATTTAGTTTGATTGCCAAATTGATCAGTTGCCATCACCGTATAAGGATTTTTACCAAGTTTTAATTGGTCACTTGGTACATTAACACTGAATTTTCCGTCAGTTCCAACATTAGCTTGTACTGAATAGTTATCATTAACTTTAATTGCTGCAGTTGTTGTCCCCGCTGGGAAAATACCACCAAGACTTGATACGACTGTCCCAGCAATAGTTGCTCCGCTGCCTGCCTTAACGGTAATGTCATTAATACCCGTTAAAGTTAATGTCCGTATCCCACCAATTGTGAAACTTGCCGCATTTGATTGAACAACGGCATTTGAACCAGTGAATTCACTTTCACCACTGTTTACATTTGTATCTTTTGTCTCTTTATTAGCAGTTCCCATCAACGTGATTTTAGCGTTTGAATATTTGCCTGATGACAAGTTATTCTTAAGTAACTTGGTAATTTCACCATTAGAGGTATTCATTAAATTAATTGTTTCTGAATCAGTGCCAGTACCCGAATAAGTGATTGTTCCCGACTTCAAAGTCACATCATTTGGTATTTTTAAACTAGCATTAATATTCTTCCATTCTTGTTTACCATCTGAATAATTTAAATCAGTTACAAAGCTTAATGAATCATCAGATTGAACTAACCCCTTATTAGTGACATCTTTATTTTTTTGAGTAATATCTATTACTTTTTGAGTAGCACTCGCATTAACTAACCCTGGTACTTGTTCAAACATAACCAAGTTAGTTTCGTAGCTGCCACCAGTTGACCCCGTAAAACCCCAACGAATTGAACCATTTGAATTGAATTTAGATTTATCAATTGAAACAGTTGCAGTTTTACCAGGTAACATCACATTATTTTGTGGATTTTTATCATCAATCGTATACGTCATTAATCCCTCAACACTTGATTTCGACACATACTTTAACGTTACATGGTGCCATTGACCATTAGATAACGGTACGCCTTTCCCGTAATCAATAAATCCAGAATGTTTTTGAGAATAAAAATAATTAGTTACCAGCGGTATTAATGAACCCCCTACATTTCGTACATAAGTTCCGGTGTCAGCAGGGTAACCACTAGCCAAATGGTTATTTCCATCTAAATCTGTATCAAAATTATTATTAGCATTCCGACCATCATTGGTATGAGTATCAAACTCAAGCGCCCAACTATTTTGAACGCTCGTCTTAACTAAATCTTCAGCTTTATTATATCCTGAGGTTTTCCCAATAAGAATATTTCCAGTAGTTAGTGTCTCATCATTAGCCCAAACACCGAGTGTTTCACCGCTCCCTGTTGAAATTGCAGCATTCCCTTTAGGATCATTCTGTAAAACCAAGGCCATACCATCTCCGGCGGCGGCATACCCATTTCCGAGATATACCCACATTGAAGCTGTCTCGTTTTTATTAATATCAAATGTGTTACCATCCGTTGACCAGACAGCTGCCTTTTGATTTTTATCATCCGTGATTGTTACAACCGATTTCGTAGCCGCATTCGGATCTGTTGTGATAACATTATTTGGCGTTAAATTAACTGTTTTACTTGCCGAAGAAACACCCGTCCCGGTACCCGTTTGAAAAATTCCATTCAAAGTAATACCATGTGGTGCTGCCTTAATTGCATTAGGGTAATCCGTTACAGCGGAAACACCCGAAATACTAGCAAAAAAAGTAACAACCAAAGTAAACATAACTACCTTTAATTTTCCCTGTTTAATCCCCATACTTCACACCCCATTCTACCTAATCGATAAATATAGTATACGCTCAAATATAATTAAAAAACGTCAGTATTTTACCGTCTACCCTCATAAATTGACTGAATTGTGGATATGCAAAAGGGCTGACTTTATAATCTCCTTTAAATGTCCATATACGGCCTTTTCCGTCCCGATAAAAATAAAAGCGAACTTACAATATTGTAAGTTCGCTTTTATTTAGTAAGTTTATTTTAATTTAATTCCTAATAAAGTGACCAAAATGGTTGCTTGGTAAGCATTAATTGATAATCCACGAACTAATCTAGGATCTAAAATAACTGTCTCAAACTCACTCTGTGAGAAATCAACGAACTTCATATTCGTTTCTATAAAATCACAACCCTCAAGGTTACTTTCAGGAAACGTTAGTTTTTTCTTAATTTCTACGGCCTGAAAACTGGCTTCCTTTAGATCACAGCGTATGAATTCAACGTCTTGAAAATGGGTCACGCTAAAGTTTGAGTAACTCAACTGACAATCCCTAATCGTCATTTCTTTAAAAACTGTTCGATTTGAAAAATCACAACCCATCATTCGACAGCTTTTAATCTCACTTCTAAAAAAATAACTTTCATTAAATGCGGCATTTAAAAATTCACAATGATCAATAACGGTATCCAACCATTCACTGCGCACGAAATCAGTCTGCATAAATACACAATGATCAAAAGTAACCGAGTCCACTTTTACCGGTTCAAACGAAGTCTCAATCGTACAGTTACGATAAGTCGATCCATATGTAATTGTATCGAATGAGATGGTTTGTCCTTCTATTACCTGATTATCCAAACGCAATCAACTCCTATTTATTTCATTCAACTAGTTTACCATATCTATAATTAAACAAAAAAATAAACCAGAATATTCTGGTTTATTTTTAATTTAATTATTATTTTCTTCTTTTTTATCCCTGCGAATGTAGAACAATAATAACGTTCCTAACAGAATGATAAGTCCCACTAAAAATGCGGTAATCGACTTTTCTTCATTTGTTTGTGGTAAGATACCGCCCACAACTGAAGTGCCGACGCCTTTATTAGGTGTATTATCATTATGTTTTCGGTCAGGCACATTGGTTGGCTTTTCGACCGATTTATTCTCTTTAAATCCAATTGTTATATTCGTGGAACCAGCCTCAGTTACTGTTGCATTAACTGGTCGGCTAATATTTAACGTAATAAATCCTAAAAACAAGATAACAATAAGTAATACCCTTTTTTTCATAAAATTGACCTCCCCAATACAGCATCGCTTCTTATAAAAAAACATTACACAGTGATTAACACTATATAATGTTTTTTAGTTTAATTATTAAGCAGGTACGTCTGAAAGTGTCCAGTTCATTGTTGTTGAGTAAGCTTTCGCTTTAGCAACACCAGCAGGAACAACTAATTTAATCTTGCCAGCAGCAAGATTATCAACCGTTACACCACTACCTGTACCTTTAACAGCATTAAGCGCAACTGACGCGGTTGTTGCATCAGTAACAGCATTTGAAACAGCCGTTACTGTTGATGGATTAGCTTCGGCAACTTTCACATCATCTGATTTATCGATTGAAAGTACCGCACCGGTAAGAACGTCTGAACCACTCTTGAATTGATCAGCTTGGATTGAAAGTGCCCATCCAGCATCAGTTCCACGAACATCCCCAACTTCAAGACTAACTTTGTCAGAAGACTTAACAGTTAATGTTTTCGTAGGAATTGCAAGATTTGAACCAAAGTTTACATCTTTTGTAGCGTAAACAATTGCCAAATTACCGTTATTACCAGTATTACCGTTATCACCAGGATCTGTTGGTTTTGTTGGATCTGTTGGATCAACGGGAGGAATAACTTGTCCTTCGTCGCCGGCTTTAAATGAAACGGCAGCATTCGTGCTAGCGCCTTTTTCTAAAGTTGCAGCATTTGCGTTACTTGAAACCGCTAAACCTGCTCCTAAAACTGTTGCTGCTAATAGAGTACTTGTTAATATTTTTTTCATAATTTAATTCCCCCAATTAATAGTTAATACCGTGTAACCTAATTATTATTATGCTATTGGTGCAGTCGCAAGACTCCAAGTTAATGTTGAAGCATAAGCAACGTCAGCCTTAGCAATACCAGCAGGGATTGTTAACGTTACACCATCTTTAGCGATTGTATTAACGTTAATACCAGAACCAGTGTCTTTTACGGCTTTAAGAACTACCGCACCAGTTGTTGTATCAGCAAGTGCTGCAGTCGTTGCTGCAACAGAAGTACCACCATTAGCAACAACGTTTTTACCAGCCGCCAATCCAATTTGTGCGCCAGTAAGAGTGTTCGTTTTACCATCTGTTAATTGATCAGATTTAACTGATAAATCCCATCCGGCATTTGTTCCACGAACATCCGCAACTTCGACGACAACATCTTTATCAGCTTTTAAATTAACCGTACCTGCCGTAATAACGTTATCGTTACCGAAGCTTATAGCTTTTGTAGCAAGGATGATAGAAAGATTACCAGTATTACCAGTACCTGGGTAATCAGGATCCGTCGGATCAATTGGATCAACCGGTTTTGTTGGGTCTGTTGGGTCAACCGGTGGAACAATCTGGCCTTCATCCCCGGCTTTAAACTGTACACCAGTTGTAGTTGATGCTGGATCAGGCGTTTTATCGGCAGCCTTCACGTTAGATGAAACTACCAAACCTGCTCCTAAAATTGTTGCTGAAAGTAATGCACTTGTTAATATTTTTTTCATAATTAAATTCCCCCGATTTTTTATCTATTAAAATTAAGCGCCTGGCGTGTCTGAAAGACTCCAGTTTAACGTTGTTGTGTAAGTATCAGCTTGAGCTGATCCGGCTGGGATTGTTAAAGTCATCTTATCAGCACGAATCTTATCAGCATTTAAACCAGCACCAGTAGTAGGTGCGGCAGACAATACGGTACCACCGGCACCAATTGCATTCTTAACTTCAGCGGCAACTGCTGCTGTACCTGTTGCGCCACCAGCCAACACGTTATCACCTTTACCTAAAGTTAAAGTTGCACCTGCTAAATCACCAGATTTTGCACTCGTGAATTGGTTTGAGCTAACAGAAAGTGTCCAACCGGCTGATGTTCCACGAACATCCCCAACTTGAAGTGAGATGAAGTTACTACCTTTAAGGTCTTGAGACTTTGCAGAAACGGGAACCGTTTGGCTAACAGCATAATTGCCATCTTTAGTTTCATCTAAACCAAAGTTAACTGCTTTTGTAGCGTAAACAATTGCCAATGGACCTTTGTCTCCTGTTTCACCACCGCCACCATCACCAGGATCTGTTGGATCAACGGGGTTCGTTGGATCAACGGGATCTGTACCTTCACCGGGTACAAACGTTACTGAACCGTTAGTTGATGCTTTACTTGTTTCTGTTCCAGCAGCACTTGCGCTACCTGAAACTGCTAAGCCTGCCCCCAAAACTGTTGCTGCTAATAATGTACTTGTTAGAATTTTTTTCATAGTTGCTATTCCCCCGAATGTTTGTTTATTAATTTTATATGATTAAGCTACTGGGCTATCTGTTAACGTCCAGTTAAGTGTTGTTGAGTATTTAGCAGCATGTGCCGAACCACCAATAACGCCTAAATTAATGCCAGCTTGTGCATAATTAGTTTTGATTTCACCAGTACCACTCTTGGCTGGTGCCATAATTTCTGCACCACCGTCTAAAACATTAGCCGTAGCTGTAGCTGTTATGCCCGCAACTGCATCTGAACTACCGTCAACTGATGAAGCTGTACCGGCAGGAAGTGAAATTGTAGCACCCTTTAATTCTGTAGGTTCTTTTTCATCACTCATTAATTTTGTTCCACTAACGTTAACTTTCCAACCAACGAATGTTCCACGAAGATCATTAACAGTTACATCAACGTCTGTATTTGAGTTAAGCGTATCTGCCTTTGCAGAAATTGGTTTTGAACCAAAATCAATTGCACCTGTAGCACTCTTAAGTGACAAAGGACCAGAACCAGGATTTGTTGGATCTTCACCGGCTGTAAATGTTGCTGAAGCAGTTGTATCTTTTGATGTATTTGTATCAGCAGCTGACACGCTGTTCATTGCCCCAAGACCTAAAACCGCTCCACTGATTAATGCTGTTGTTAATAATGTCTTTTTCATAATTGTTACCCCCAAGTTTTTTTGTATACGCCTATTATAGTAAATATATAATCTAAAAACGGTCAATATTTTACGGTTGAACGTATATTTTTGATAATATTCATATATAGTGATCTTCTTTGTTCATCTCTTATAACAATTACTATAATATCAAATTTTTATCATTTAAAACGACCAACATTTGCGCGTTGAGTGTAAGTTTTTGACACTATTTCACTGGGACTGTTGACAGTGTCCACTCTAATTTAGCACTGTACGCTTGCGCCCTTATCTTGGATGGTCTTGCCTTCAGCAGTACTCCCGTCCCCTCTGCATCAAAGGTTTGATTCTTATCATCGTCAACCCCATCACCCGATAAAACAGTGATTCCATTTATATTATCAATCGGTTGCTCTACGCCGTCTGCCTGACTTTTAAAGACGAAAGCATTCGGATCATCCGTGAACCCTGTCGATTTAACATTTAATTGCCAGTGACCAACATTTACGGCGGAAAGTTGGATATTTAATTTATTAACAGGATTAAACAAGGTTGTCTTAGCCGGAATCTTAATGGCATCCCCATAATTCAAATCGCTAATATCGACAATATTAAATGAATTAGTTGGTTTTTTTACTTGTAGCGTAAATTTTTTTGTAACTTTATTTAACTGGTCATCTGTAGTCGTTATATCCACCTGATGTTTCCCATCACTCAACCCTGTCAACGTGAAGTTATCTGTGTGCTCGCTACCCGGAGTCGTGCTATTATCAAAATCCCCAACATCTCCGGAATCTACTTTGCCATTGTGTGTATCTACATAAGTTGTTTTTAAATTTTTAGCATACTTGCTACTCACGCCATAATTGACCTTAAAGTTACTTGATGCAACATCAATCGTTGGATTATCATTTGTTTCTGTGTAAGGAATATCAGGAAGGTTCAAAGTGGGTATCTCAATCTTAACTTTAATTACTTCCACAGCCTCATCACTAATACTGCCGTTTTTCTTGTATACGGTCGCGTGCAGTGTATTTACACCCACAGCCAAGTCAGAGTTCTTGATATCAATGTGATATGGCATAAATGTCGATTCTGGATCATACGGTTCCGGGTGAAATTCCGGATACTCGTGCACCGTTGATTTAGCTTTAACGGTTTTCGTGGAATCTGATTCATTTACCATATCCACTTTAATGAAATAATCTGCCGTATTTAATGGCGGGATATAATCGCCCGATCCAGGCGTTCCAGAACCACCAATGCTACCCTCATTTGGATAGAGATCATCAGTTATAAATCCTTCAATTCGAGACGTTTTAGAAAAGAAACTATCATCCTTTAATGTCGGATTAAGAATAGAATTAGCGGTTCCATAAAATAGAATCATTAAATTTGATTTAATTGTATCCGATGATTTTATAACTGATTTATTTTCTTCTGACACCGTTTCTTTTACACTACCTTCTTTTTGGCTTGTATCTTTTTCGGGCGACGTATTCGATGAATCAGAAGTTATTTCTTCTGATTTTCCATCATTCTTTTCATTAATTTGCTCAGAACTACTATCATCCGACTTAAATTCGCTTGGTACCGTTGTAGCCCCTAACAGTCGATTAAGTCCTAATTCAGAACCAATTTGCTGATGTTCATTTGCTGAAATGTCTAACCCTGATGTCAGTACCCACACCAGAGAGATTACCAAAAAAATTTTACTTTTCTGTTTCATTATGACCATGTCGCCCTCCTTTTCGTTTTATCGTAAACCTCATTAACTAAATATACCAGTTATATAGATTAAAAACGGTCAATTTCTAATGACTATTTCCTTTTTTGTGCGAATCATATTATTATGCCCAAAGATAACGCGGTTATATCAAGTTTCATAATTATTTAATTTATTTTTTGATGGCTTTCCTTCTATATTAATGTCTTTTATTCGGACACAAAATTTAGTTGTACTTTGATTTCATTTTTCTTTATACTTAAGCTTAACAATTGTTCCAAAATCTCATTAAAAAATATTTTTTATTCTATGGAGGCTATTATTTTGCTTGAATCAGAAAAAACGTTACGCTGGTATAACGTTGCTTTAATTGCATTCGTTTCCGTTTGGGGACTTGCAAATGTCTTTAATAACTTTGCGAACCAAGGTCTTACGGTTATTACATCTTGGATTCTAATCATGATTTTCTACTTTGTGCCTTATAGTTTAATTGTTGGCCAATTAGGCTCAACATTTAAAGATGCCAGTGGTGGTGTTTCTTCTTGGGTGAAGGAAACGTCAACAAAAAGACTTGCCTACTACGCGGCTTGGACTTACTGGGTTGTACATATTCCTTACTTAGCACAAAAACCCCAAGGTATCTTAATTGCCTTCAGTTGGTTATTTAAAGGAAATGGTAATTTCGTTAATGAAACATCAGCCATGACCGTTTCAATCATGGGCTTAGTTATCTTCGTCTTTTTCTTATGGATCGCCTCAAAAGGGATCGCAACTTTAAGTCGTATTGGTAGCATTGCCGGAACAGCAATGTTCGTCATGTCATTACTCTTCATTTTATTAGCCGTGTCAGCTCCCTTTATGACACATGCTAAAATCCAAACACCTGACATGGGTGCCATTAAATCATACTTACCTAACTTTAACTTCGCTTACTTCACAACGATTTCAATGTTAGTCTTCGCTGTTGGTGGTGCTGAAAAAATTTCACCTTACGTTAATAAAACAAAGAATTCTGCTAAAGAATTCCCTAAAGGTATGTTAGCTTTAGCTGCCATGGTTGCTATCTGTGCCATCTTAGGATCATTTGCCATGGGATTCCTATTTAATGGTAAAGATATTCCTTCTGATTTAATTACAAATGGCCCTTACGAAGGTTTCTTACGTCTTGGTAGTTTCTACCATGTCGGTAACTTATTCATGATTCTTTACGCAATCGCAAATGCAATGGCTCAAATTTCTGCCCTTGCCTTCTCGATTGATGCCCCACTAAAAATTCTTCTAGGTGATGCGGACGATAACTTCATCCCTAAAAAATTATCAAAACTTAACAAAAAAGGCACACCAGTTAATGGTTATGCCATGACAGGTATCTTGGTTAGTGTTCTAATCATCATCCCTGCTATCGGGATTGGTAACATGAACGAATTATACAAATGGTTATTGAATTTAAACGCGGTTGTTATGCCAATGCGTTACCTCTGGGTATTCTTTGCTTACATGTTATTAAACAAACAATACAAGAAATTCAAATCAGGTTATAAATTCGTTAAGAACCCAGTTGTCGGTTACATTATTGGCGCTTGGTGTCTTTTATTCACAGCCTTCGCATGTATCTTAGGGGTTGTGCCTAAACTTAACTATTCAGATAGCCCTTCTAACTACATGTTCCAATTAGCACTTAACATTATCACGCCAATCGTATTAGTAGCACTTGGACTAATCTTACCAGCAATCGCACGTCGCAATAAAAAAGACGCTGCATAGCACTCATGCTGTCAGGCACCTATCAATTTAATTTGGTAGGTGCCTTTTTGTATTATGTTAAGAAGAAGATAACTCTACTGAAATTTATGGTTTTTGACTTACGGATTGGGTATACTAAAACAGTTAAATAAAAATTTTGGAAGGAACCTGTCATTATGATGAGTATTATTGAAATGTTTAAGGTTATCGTTCTGGGTGTTGTTGAGGGTATCACAGAATGGTTACCAATTAGTTCCACTGGACACATGATTTTAGTCGACGAGTTCCTACAACTCAAAGAAAGTCCTGCCTTTATGGAAATGTTCTTTGTTGTTATTCAACTAGGTGCTATTCTTGCCGTCTGCGTGCTTTATTTCCATAAGTTAAATCCATTTTCTCCAAAGAAATCACAATTAGAGAAAAGAGATACTTGGTCACTCTGGAGTAAAGTTATCGTCGCTGTCCTACCGGCCGCTGTCATTGGTCTGGTAGCTGATGACTGGTTGAACGCTAAATTGTACAATTTCCCAGTTGTTGCTCTAATGTTAATTATTTACGGTGTTCTATTCATTATTATTGAAAATAAGAAAGCCAATACGACACCTGCTATCACATCATTTACACAAGTTAGTTATAAAACAGCTATTTTAATCGGTGTCTTCCAAGTCCTTGCTTTAATTCCCGGAACATCACGTTCTGGTGCCACAATTCTAGGCGGTATCTTACTTGGTACATCTCGTTTCATTGCTGCTGAATTTTCATTTTTCTTATCGATTCCAGTTATGTTCGGCGCAAGTTTATTGAAATTATTTAAATACTTCCATAACGGAAATTCATTTACTGGTGATCAATCAGCCGTCTTATTACTTGGCTGTGCCGTTGCCTTCTTCGTTTCAATCGTTGCGATTAAATTCTTAATGGGTTACATAAAATCAAAAGATTTCAAACCTTTTGGTTGGTACCGAATCGTTTTAGGTTCGCTACTCCTTATCTACTACTTCTTCATTAAATAAACAGACAAAAAAACCACCAATTTTAAATTGGTGGTTTTTATTTATCTTCTTTTTTCTTAGTTGTTGTTTTTTTAGTCGCCGGTTTCTTCGTCGCGACTTTTTTCTTTGTCACTTTTTTAGTCGCTGCCTTTTTGACTGTCGGTTTCTTTGCGGCCGGTTTTTTGGCTGCCGCTGTTGTTTTCTTAGCGGGTTTCTTCTTAGCCGGCGCCTTTTTCTTTTTAACTACTTTTTTCTTAGTTGCGGCTGCCTTTTTAACGGGTTCAACTTTTTCTTTTTCAATAATTTCAGGTGGATTCTCCAAGAAGGCTACCTTCTCGGCAATCATAGTTGTCATGGTCACGTTGAAATCAGCTTGATGTTCTAAGTACTCAACTCCAGATGTTACCTTATCAATGCGTAATTTCGAAACGTTAATCACTGGCGATTCAACAATTAAGTACACATTAATCTCTGCTTCATCTGTTACTTCATTAAAGAATCCTGGTAATTTTTTGTAATATTTATAAGGTAGATTAATAATATTAGTCTCAAGCGTAAAAATGGCTGTTCCTTCAGGATATTCAATCATTAATTGGATTTCAGCAAGTTGGTTATTTTTCAAACTCTCAGCCAAAGTTGCGTACCCTTTAGCAAATAAATCGGGAATACCGACATTTTGTACATCTTCTGGTGTCGCCGCATAAAAAATCTTCGTATACGTCTCTTCTTCAATTGCCGACATGAACTGTTCAACCGTCATTTTCATTAGGTGTCCTCCGTCTTTTCTCTCATTCCATAAACTATCATATCCTAGATAACAAGAATTGCAAAATTAAAATACAAAAAAGGCGCATAAATGTACTTATGCACCTCCGTGAACCCTTATTTTATTGGGACATTGCTTAATGTCCATTTTATTGTGGCATGGTAAGTCTGCACTTTAACCGTGCTAGGTTTAATGTGTAATAAAATCCCCGTATCTTTATCCCATACCTTATTTATTTTGTCACGCGATGATGACCCACTTAGAATTGAAAGACTACTATTGTTTAACGGTGTCCCCGCATCCGTTGCAGAAGCCTTATAGATTAATGCATCTTTCAAAATTGATTGATCCGCGCCTACCAGTTCACTCGCCGTAATGGCTAAGTTCCATGTTCCTGGCAATGACGCCTCCAATTGTACATTTAACTTCTCGTTAGGGTTGAAGTCCGTTAATACATTCGGAATTGGTAATGGCTTTTCTCCCGTCCCGAAATTCAAGGCATTAATAACTGTTAAGCTTAGTTTACCTGGATCAGCGACGGTAATCGTAACCGTTTTTGTCGCGGTATGTTGATAGCTGTCCACAACACTTACGGTATACGTGTGTTTACCGACTGTTAACTGACTCGCTGGAATCGTTTCTTTATGATGGGAACCAGTTTTACTTAACTCAATGTATTCTGGCTTGCCTTTAGTGGTATTATCAACAACACTGGTTACTTCGCCAATATTTTGTGGCTTGATATCTCTATCAGATTTGACAAGCGCATCAAAACTAGCCGAATCACCAAGATTAATATTTTGGTCGGCAAGACCTGTAACGCTCAATGTTTGGTTAGGCACCGAAATCGTAAAATTAGCCGCATTTGATTCTACAATCGCGTTATTTCCATTGAAGTGACTAATCGGGCTCGTTGCCTTAGTATCCGCAGTTACAGTATTAGCTGTACCCGTCATACTGATTGTTGCCGTATTATTGGCGGTTGATAAGTCTTTAGACAGTTCCTTAGTGATAACGCCATTTTTAGCCGTTCTTGTATCAAAATTATCAACTGTTCCGTCTGTATACTTGATTGTAGCAGCTGGGTTCAATGTCACATTAGTTGGTACATTCAGTACTGCTTTGATTTTTTTCCAGTCCTGTTTACCTTCTTTATAGGTTAAGGTCGTTTGAAAATTAAGTTGATCGCCACTCATCACGTTGCCGTTATTCGTTACGTCTTGATTATTATTCGTGCTATCTGTGACCTTTTGAACACCGGCCGCCGAAACTAAATTTGAAATTTGTTCAAACATAATTAAATTATTTTCGTATTTACTACCAGTTGAACCCGTGAATCCCCACATAATATCAGTTCCATTACCATTTTTCCCATCCGCGGTAAATCTACTTTTATCAATTTGGGCGGTTTGACTTTGACCTGTTAATGCCGCACCTGTTGTGGGATCCTTATCATCTATTGTATAAGTCATCGAACCTTGTGTTGCCGATAATGTTTTATAATCTAACGTTACGTGATGCCATGATCCGTTAGATAGATGTCTTGTTTTAATAACACCCTGGTGATTCATTACAGCATAAAACTTCAAGAAACCAAACCCAAATTTTAATCCGTACGTTTCAGGTGAGCTGGGGTACCCATAGGCAATATGATTAGTCCCTTTGACATCAGGCGTATTATCATATGACGTCCCTTTCCCCGTATCGTTGTTATCATACGTATCAAATTCAAGTGCCCAAGCATTATTTATTGCAGTCTTAGCAATGTCTGCTCTAGTACCACCATTATCAATTCCCCAAACGCCCAATGATTGACCAACCCCTGATATGGCACCCGTTCCACGGCTGTCATTTTGAAGCACAAAAGCCATCCCATCGCCGGAATCGAATTGGTTACCAAAGTACATCCACATGTTCGTTTTACTATCTTTATTTATATTAAACGTGTTCGCAGGCATAGACCATTCTGAACCCAGCTGATCGCTGGAATCCGTTAACTTCACAATTGCCTTCGTTGCCGCACTAGAACTTTCATCCACGACCTTGTTATCCTTATCAAGCGAGATGACACTTGAATGGTTGGCTGATCCGCCACCCGTCCCTGTTTGGAAAATATGATCCAACGTTAGCGCATCTGGTGCCACTGAAATAGCTTTAGCGTAGTCTGCCGCTGCGTCTGTTGCGGCATTCGCACTAACAGAACCACCAATTCCTATCACTCCCAATGATAGACTCATTAAAAGTATTTTCCCCAATTTTAGCTTCATTATAAAAGCCCTCCCATTCGGTAACTCTTATATATTATCATAACACTTAATCGTGCAAAATAGATTAATAATTACAATATAAATCAGCCATACCAATTATTTTTAACCATTAAATCAAGACGTTCATATCATTTATTACTTATGACCAAATTATATATTCAATTTAAAATTTAAATAAAAAAAAGAAGCATAATTAATTATGCTTCTTCCCCTATATCTATTCAGTTGGTGTGTGACTTAGCGTCCAATTGATAGTCGCTTTATAACTTTGTGTTTTAACTTCACTCGGTTTAACTTTTAACAGAATCCCCGTATCTTTAGCCCATGTCTTTGTAACCTTAGATGGCGATGACTGACCGTTGAGGATTGTTAAACTATTACTATTAACAACTGTTTCTGCGGCATTTACTGAATCCTTGTAAATTAAAGCACCCTTTAAAATGGATCCATCAGTCCCAACAACATCGCTACCTTCAACTCCTAAGTTCCATGAACCTGGGAGTGATGCTTCAAGCTCAACATTCATCGCCGAAACAGGATTATAAGTTGTCGTTGATTGAGGAATTGGAATCGTTCCAAAATTCAAGTCATTAACTGTCGTTAAATCAATCTTACCTAAATCTTTGACCGTAATCGTTGATTGAACTGTTTTAGAATCACCATAACCATCATCAACCCTAATCGTGTAGGTATTATCACCCAACTTTAATTTGTTCGCTGGGATTGTTTCAGAATATGGATATGGATCTAACTTATTCAACTCAATATAATCATCACTTAACTGCGCACCATTAAGTTTAGTCGTGACTATAAGAACATTATCTTCCAAGATAGTATCTGTTTTAATGCTTGCAGCAACTTTGGCAGCTTGACCAACATTAATGGTTTGGTTAACTAACCCGGTAATTGTAAATCTTTGTTGTGATGCCTTAATCGTAAATGCTGCCGCATTCGATGTTATCATCGCATTTTTACCGTTAAACGCACTTGCAGGACTAGCCACTTTTGTATCTGATGTAACTGTATTGGCAGTCCCGTTCATACTAATTGTTGCAGTATTATTAGTTTTAGACAAACTTTTCGATAAAACTGCTGAAATAGCTTTGTTCGTCACTTTAGTCGTATCGAACTTTTGTATTGTTCCATCCGCATATTTAATCGTTGCTTCTTTATCTAAGGTCACGTCATTCGGCACTTGCAATAAGGCTTCAATTTTTTGCCAATCTTGTTTACCATCTTTATAGGTTAACGTTGACTGGAAATTAACCTCGTCGCCACTAACAACCGTTCCGCTGTTAGTCACATCCGCATTGTTTTGCGTTACATCAGTAACTTTTTGGACGGCGTCAGCAGAAACTAAACTTGAAATTTTTTCAAACATGACTAAGTTATTTTCATAGTTACTTCCGGTAGCCCCTGTAAATCCCCAGGTTAACTGACCACTTGCGCTATCAAATTTACTTTTATCGATGTTAAATGAATTCGTTTGTCCGGCCAATGCCGCACCGGTACTTGGATCTTTATCACCAATAGTATAAGTCATCAACCCACTTGATTTGTAGTCTAACGTTACATGCCACCACTTACCGTTAGATAATTTCGCGGTATTGATGATATTCTTGTGACCTAACTTATTGTACTTATTTATGATTCCATTTCTTTGATACGAGTCGGCCGTGCCGGGGTACGTGCTGGCGAGATGATTATCCTTGATTGAATCCAAATCATCAAATCCACTACCAGCACCGCTATCACCGTTTCGATGCGTATCAAACTCTAGTGCCCATGAATTTTTAATAGCGGAATTGGCGACAGTGCTCTCCCATCCGCCGTTATCCACGCCCCAAACGCCTAATGCTTGACCTGCTCCAGAAATAGCAGCCGTCCCCCGCGCATCATTTTGTAAAACAAATGCCATTCCGTCACCAGAATTACCACCTGCATTACCGAAATACATCCACATCGTTGTTAAATTATCTTTATTAATATCAAATTTATTATTTGGGGTTGACCATTCTGAACCCACTTGTTTTTGTGCATCCGTAATTTTAACCAATGATTTATCCGCGGTTGTTGATCCTTCTGGCACCACATTTCCTTTAGCATCCAGTGTCACAACAGTTGCAACGTTAGACGCCCCTGAAACAGTTCCTGTCCCTGTCTGAAAAATTCCAGTCAGAGTCAAGGCTTCAGGTGATGATTTTAAAGCAGTATCGTAGTCAGCGTCAGCACTGACTGTGCGACTACCAACCCCCAAGGTTAGTGCAATCATAATACTTGTTACAATCAATATTTTCATCATTCAGTTCCTCCTCCCAAAATGTCTTGCATTTTGATCAGTAGCTTAAAATCCGACAATTCAACTCATTGGTTGCAGCATTTATTTTTATTAGTTAACTGGTGTATTTGTTAATGTCCACTTAACCTGTGAGGTATAAACTTCGTCAGCTTTAATCTCACTTGGTACTACGTTCAACACAATTCCTGCATCCGTAGCCCATTTTTTTGTAATTGTTGCTGCTTGTCCCGTGCCACTATCAATTGTTGTCCCAATTGTTGGACTTAGTGGAGTGAAACTTTTATCTTTGGTATCACGGAACCCAACTGTTGAATGTTGCAAAGTACTGTTATCACTCTTAGCAGTTAAAGCACCCGCAGTGACAGATAATGTCCAATTCTTTGCCGCTGAGGTTTCTAACTTAAGTGTATAATCCGCAGTACGGCTTAATACACTTGTTTTAGCTGGAATTTGATTCTTAAAGTTAATCGAATCGTCAGATGAAATGCTCAACAATCCCACAATAACCGTAATCGTTTGATTATTAGATGTATTTCCCTCTGCATCGACTGAGTAAACCGTTAAGACATGTGTCCCAATTGAAAGCTTGCTTGTATCTAGGTCAACTTTATGATCTTGTGTTGAACCTGGTTTAGTATTGACATATTTTTCCAATTGAACCGGCGTGCCAGACGCGCCTTCTTTATAGTACGTTGTAATATCTGCACTGTTATCAACAACTTGGAAATTAAACGTATATGGTGCAATGACCGTTCCGTTGTTGTCATTCAATGTTAATACAGGATGAATATTAATTTTATTCGTATACTTCACTGTTTGAATACCAGCAGCATCTGTTGCTTGAACAGTAACTGTATTTTCGCCAGCTTTATATTTATCTTTTGGTACCGTTACGCTGAATTTACCATCTGTCCCAACGTCCGCTTTAATCGGTGTTGTTTCATTGTTGACGGTTACGTCAACCTTGGCACCTTTAGCAAGTAGCCCACCCAAACTAGATTTTACTGTTCCACTGACAGTTGCGTCTGAACCATAGTTAACATCAATATCTTTGAGATTATCGATTGTTAATAGGATTTTAGGTTGCCCTTTAACGGTATAGCTAACAGCGCTCGTATTAGCAATTGTATTACTCCCGATAATTTGTCCAGCGGGACTAGTATCTTTGCTATCTTCAGGTATGGACTTCACTGTACCAAGAAATGTTATCTCCCCGCTGGTATTGTCAGTGACCATATCCCCGACATCAGCCACTAGTGGGGCACCATCAATCGTCATGTCAGGCGTATAACCGTCCATATTTGCACCGTTTAACAGAACACCCGTCCAATCTACATTCTTGTCAGGATATTTTGCATAAACAACCGGCGCCTTCCAATGTTGTTTTCCACCCAAGTATGTTGCCTTGGTTGTAAATTTCAACTTATCTCCCGCGTTAACCACGCCAGTCCCATCGCTAGGTAGATCCTTCCCTTGCGTAAGATTAGTCACAGTCTGCGTTGCTTTTGCATCTACAAGACCTGGAACTTGTTCAAACATAATTAAATTATTTTCGTAATTAACACCGGTCGATCCGGTAAATCCCCAACGGATTTTACCGTCAGTTGACTTGAATTTTGATTTATCAATTTGGACGCTTTCAGTTCGTACGTCACGCGCAGGGAGCTTGGGAGGGTCTTCCCCGGGTTGTACATGTTCAGTTACCGCATCCTTATCATCCATAGTATACGTCATCAAGCCATTCTTAGAATCTTTTGACGTGTAGTCAATTGTCAAATGATGCCAGTAACCATTTGATAATGAACTGTTATAACTAATTAAACCTACATGATTTTGCCAAAAGGCATTGACATGTTTCGAATAATTATCAACATCAGCTGGATAACCACTGGCGATATGACTTTTAATCGTCGTAGAAGCAGCGGCGGCAGAATCAAAAGAACCGCCCTTAGTAAACGAACTTCTATTCATATAGGTATCAAATTCTAATGCCCAACTATTTTGAATAGCTCCACCAAGCACATCACTATCTAAATCGTTCGCCCAAACACCCAGGGTTTCACCACCGGCGCTGGAGATAGCGGCGTTGCCTTTGGCATCGTTTTGGAAAACAAGTGCCATACCATCCCCCGCTTCTGCCCCTTTGCTCCCTAAATAAATCCACATTGACGCTTGTCCGTTTTTATTAATATCAAACGAATTATTATCCTTCGGACTAGTATACGTCGACCAAACAGCCGCCTTTTGATTTTTATCATTAGTCACTCTAACGAGCGTTTTGACTATTTCACTAGACGTATTAGTAGGCTTATTAATCGTATTTAAATTAACCGTACCACTACTTGTAGTAACACCTGCCCCCGTGCCCCTTTGAAATAGATTATCCATCGTTATTGCCCTAGGCGCACTTTTAAGCGCATTCTCATAATCATCATCCGCTTTAACGCTCGAAACCCCAGCCAAAAAGAACATCCCAAAAGCCAACATTGTTATTTTTAATTTATTATTTATCATCATTGTAATAGTCCCCCACCCATTTTATCGAAATATAACATACCTATATAATACCATGTTATATCTTTTAAAAACGTCAAAAAAAGGGGGGCTACACGCATTTTTTGATACTTTCACACCTCCACTAATACTTGATTTTTACCAATTATGAACCTAAATTATCATTCATGAATTTAACGACTTTTTTACTATATAAGGCAGGATTAGTACCAAAGGCTTTTGCATGTCCTGCGCCCTTGATAATCCACAATTCTTTCTTACCTGCAGATGCTTTATAGTTGTCGTAAACCATTGAACTTGGTACAAAATCATCTTTATCCCCATGAATAAATAACGTTGGTAATTTATTTTTCTTCAATTGCTTAACAGAATCTGCTTCAGCAAAAGAATATCCCGCGCGCAACTGTGTCACCCAACTAGATGTCGTGATTAGCGGTTGCTTAGGCAGATTAAATTGTAATTTTAATTGATAAGCTAATAGGTCCTCAACATTCGTGTACCCACAATCTTCAACAATCGCCTTAACTTGAGTAGGTAATTTCTCGCCACTCATCATCATGACTGTTGCGGCACCCATGCTTAGACCAAATAGACCAATTCTCTGATCTTGCCCTTTTTCAGCAATTAATTTTTTCGTCCATTTAATATAATCTAGACGGTCTTTCCAACCAAAACCAATATAATCGCCTTCACTCTTACCTTGTCCGCGATCATCTGGCGCTAACACATTGTAGCCAGCATCATGAAACAATCGGATATATGACGCCATATTTTCTTTATTTTCCATATAGCCATGAGCGACCACAACTGTTTTAGTTGATGGTTTCTCCGCAGGCACATAATCAGCAACTAATTTTAAATTTTCACCAGCTGATTGTTGTGTCCAGTTCTCTTTTTTTACGCCAGCCAACCATTTTTTATCTTTAATAGTTCTCTCTGGTGTTTTCTTTGACGCTCCAGTTAACGTTTTTTCGGTATTTTGGATAGCGTAGTGATAGAGGTAGAAACTTCCACCTGCAATCGCGACCGCAAATAAGACCAAAATACTTACGATCCAAATGATTATTTTCTTCTTCATTTAAAAATCCCCTTTTATTGTATATGCCATTAACGTATTATATCATTATTCATTTTATAATTCATATTTTAATTAAAAAAAATAACCACACTAGTTTGCTAACTAGCGTGGTTATAACGTTATAGACTGTTTATTTAACTTCTTTAACTTCTTTTAAAATGGCTTGCATAACTTTTGCCTTTTCTTGTACCTTAAATGCGTCAGTTGCTTGTTTAACTATTTCAGCTTTATCTGCGGATGAAATTTTATCATTTTTCATCATCGCATTTGCGACTGCTTCCTTAGCAAAGGCAGCTCCCTCTTTAGCAAGTTCTTCTTTACCAGCCTTAGAATTTACCTGAGCTTGTTCAGCTTTAACTATTTTAGGCATTGCCTTAGCTTGGTTAGCCGTTAAAACTAGCATATCTTTCTTAACGTAGAACGTATTCGTTCGTTTAATTAAGACATGATTATTATCAGCGATTCCAAACATCAATTTGTAGGTATTATTTTTATATACCCAACGTGTTTCTTTGACTACCAACTTATTGCTCTTCGCATTTTCAACGATTTTGCTAGTTGTATCATCTGTTTGCGTATGTTTTGTTTTTGTTTGTGATGCCGTATTTTTATAGACGACTACTTTTTCAGAACCATCCGTTCCAATTGGTTGGTAGACCAATAGGTTCGTATCCTTAGACATTGAAGCTAAAGATTCTGTTTTAGTTGTTGTTACTTTTTCCATCCCGTAATGAGTACTGTAATTAGCAACAATCATCCCACCGAGAACGATAATACAAAGTGCAAAAATACCACCGAGCGTATAACTTACTGCATTATTCCTAATTAAATTCCATGTTAGGAAGAATAAAACAACGGCAATAACCAATAAAATAATAATCATTATTTTGCACCCCCGTTATTTTCCACTTGTTGTTTTGATTTTAAGAAGAATGAGAGCCCAAGACCAATGACACAGAAAATAATCGCAATGGCAAAGGCTGCTTTATACCCACTCAACGTCGCATTAATCGCTTGGTTCTTATACTCTAAAGGCGCTGATTTAAGCAATGATTTACCAGGCAATGCATCTACTGTTACGTTTGTTAAAACAGAAACCATGACAGCTGTCACGATTGAACTGGCAATTTGACGCGCTGTATTATTAACTGCCGTTCCGTGACCCATCAATCTAGCTGGTAAAGCGTTCATTCCAGACGTTGTTGTTGGCATCATAACCATTGAAATCCCGAACATCCGGATAGCGTACATGACCACGATGTATAACGTTGGCGTATCTTTCGTTAAGAACACGAAAGGAATTGTTCCTAACGTTAATAGGAACATCCCACCAGTTGCTAACTTCTTAGCCCCAAATAAATCAAACAAACGACCCGTGAATGGACTCATAATCCCCATCATTAATGCTCCGGCTAATAATGTTAACCCTGATTGGAAAGCACTATCACCACGCACAGTTTGTAGGTACATTGGCAAGATCATTTCGACACCGATCATAGCCATATTAACGATAGAACTTAAGAGCGCAGCAATTGTATATTCTTTAGACGCAAAGACGTGTAATTCTAAGAATGGTGTTTCCATTGTTAGTTGACGCCATACGAAAAGACCAATAAAGATAACCCCAATTGCTAAGAAACTAAGTACTGATACACTACCCCAGCCATTATCACCAACGGTTGAGAAGCCATAAAGTAAACTACCAAAACCAATTGTTGATACAATTAATGATAGAATATCAATTTTTGATTTATGCGTTTCGATAACAGGTTTCATAAACCAGAAAGAAGCTACGATAACAACGGCTACGATTGGTACAATCATTCCGAAAAGATCACGCCATGTTGCATTATCTACGACCCAACCTGACAGCGTGGGCCCAATAGCGGGCGCTAACCCAATAACCATTCCGGCAAGTCCCATTGATGCCCCACGTTTTTCTGGTGGGAAAATTGATAACATAATCGTTTGGAGTAATGGCATCGTTACACCAACACCGACAGCTTGAACTAAACGACCGGCAAGTAAGAAACCAAAGTTAGGTGCTGTATATGACATCACCGTTCCAAGTTCAAAAATCATCATTGCCCCAATATAGAGCCATTTTGTGTTCACGCGACTACTTAACCACGCACTAACAGGAATAAGGATCCCATTAACCAACATAAATCCAGTTGTTAACCATTGAACTGTTGACGTTGTCACGTTAAAGTCCTTCATTAACGTTGGATATGCTGTTGCTAAAATTGTTTGATTCAAAACCGTACAGAACGTTCCTATTAACAATGTTGCAATCAATAGATTACGGTTATATGGTCTTCCTTTTGCATCTAAATTCATTTTGCTGACCTTCTTTTCCTCTTAAAATAACTTCGACTATTAATATAAGACTATTTGCAACTCATGTCAACCTACTTGACATATGTTTTAAAAAATATATAATCAATAGAGTAAATATAACAAGACTAAGCCCGTTATCATTAATAAATTTTTTAATTTGGAGGTAAATTTATATGGCTGATATAAACGACATCGCAAATATTCAAGATTATGCGAAAAGAATGGCCGATATTATGAAAAACGATACATTCTCGATTGGTATCGGTGAAATTGCTGAAACAACTGGTCTTACACAGAGCCAAATTCGCTATTGGGAACAAAAAGGCTTCATTAAATCGATTAAGACAAATAAAAATCAAAATAGAAAATATTCCTACCATACATTATCGATTATTCGTTTAATCAAATCTTACCTAGATTCTGGGTTCACCCTCAAAGCTGCGGCAGAAAAAGCCAATGCGCATAAAAAAATGGGTAAAATGCTACGTCAAATCTTTACGGATCGTTTCGTAGGCGTTGAAGAAATCGATGGTTTACCATGCATCAATCTCGGATTCTTCGATAAAGAGGAAACTCAGACGTTATATGTTGTCATTCATGACGATTCAACTGAAATAAAAGTTGTTCCGGTAAAATAAAAAACGCTCAACACTCCGAATTTTTCGTGGGTGTTGAGCATTTTTTTGTTTTTTTTAGCGCTTATTATGTCCGAGCAAGGGCCCAAACTAACATTCCGATGAATCCAAAGATAACCCAATAGTAGCGTGCCAAAAATTCCCATCCATTATTAATAGGTTTGTATTGCCATTCTCGCCATCGATGATTTTCATGCCAATCTTTATCCGCCTCATCTTCTTCAAGTAGGCCTTTAATTTTCTTTTTAAACCCTGATTCAGGTTGACTGGCCTCCCCGCCAAATAGTAAAACTTCTACAGGAACGTCCAACACTTTCGCAGCTGCTTCGATTTTACCTAAATCCGGTTCAGCTTCTCCCGTCTCCCATTTTGAGATAGCTTGTCTTGAGATAAATAATTGGTTCGCCAATTCCTCTTGTGACAACTGTTTTTCCTTACGACATTTAACCAATTGTTCTGCAAAAATAATTTTCATCCCGATGTCCTACTTTCCTTTAATTAACACCTTAATATTATCATCCGGTAAAATGTTCAACAAGCAACGAATGGGGCAATATCCCGCAACCAAAAATAGCATGCCGCAAATCAAATTTGCATTTCCCTATATAAAAGGGTTTTGAATGTATTTTATACGAATGAACGCAATATTGATAATCCTTAATTTTTTCTATTATTTAAATCCATTTATTATGCTTTTCTCTCCAGATAGGTATAATTAAGTTAAAATATATGATAATTGAGAGGGTCACATTATGAAATTCAAAAATATAATTTATACGGCGGCAGTCACTACATTAGCTGTCCTTAGTTTAGGATCAGTTGCTCACGCTGCAACTGACACATCTAGTTCGGCTTCATCAACAACAGAAAAGACAACCGATTGGTCGAATCCCGTTGTCACATTAGGTTCAAGTTTAACGGATTCACAGAAATCGGGTACAATTTCGACATTAACAGCGAGTTTAGACAGTAATTCTACTTACTCGACCTTACCAGTTAATGGATCAACGTTGGTTAAATATCTTAATAGTTCTGGTAGTACCTTCAATTCAGATTCAGGCGTTTGGTCATCATCGATGGTTCAAAAAACCAGCAGTGGTTCTGGGATTAACGTTAAAATTTTAGACTACAATGGCACAAATAATATTACGACAATTACGGAAAACCAATATAAGAATGCGGCCTTAACGGCTGGGGTAACCGACGCTAACATCTATGTGACTTCCGCAACAAGAATTGATGGTTCTGGCGCTCTTGCCGGTGTCTATGCAGCTTTTGCTCAAAACGGTGAAACTTTGAATACAAAACAAGTGACTGCCGCTCAAAATGAAATGTCGACGTTAAGTGACATTACGCAAGCTAATAAGAGTAAAGATGGTTACACAGATTCACAATTAAATAATGCGGTAGCCGGTGCCAAGAAAGATATGGCTAAAGAAGGTAGTAACGTTACGAACAATCAGATTACAAATATCGTGAATAACCAGATTACAAATAATAACTTAACTAACATCATTACTGACAATCAAAAGCAACAAATTGTTGCCGTTTTAATTAAGATTCGTGACTCGGGTGCTTTAGATTCATCTGATTTCAAGTCACAAGCTAACAAAGTCGCAACAAACATTCAAGATGGTGCGAAAGATATTTTCAGCAAATTAAACACATCTGAAAATCGTAACTTCTTACAAAAAATATGGGATGCAATCGTCTCATTCTTCAGTTCTATCTGGTCGGCTATTACATCAATGATTTCATAAACATAAAAACGCACCATTTAAGATGATAATTTATCTTAAATGATGCGTTTTTATTTAATTTAACAGACTAAATCCAATTCTAACTACCATAGTCATGCACAACATCTCAAAAAAAATATATTTATGCGTTCTAAAATTCAACGTTATCATGAGACTCATCAAGGTTGTCACTAAAATTCGTAAATCACCTATAACAAAATTTTGTTTGATTGCCAGACTCATCACCAAATTTATAACAACAAGTATAATAAAATTTGGCGCAATTCGCTTAAAGGCCAACCAATAATATTTCACGTTGTTAACTCGAGGACGAATCATATTCTCCAATTGCCAGATATCATTAATGGGAATTAAAATAATTAATACCTCGAGACAACTCAAGAAAATAATCGTCAATTGACTCATTAGCGTCCCATTCCATGCAAAATTATATTGAATAGCATTCATGATTTTTGGATCTTGATAATAGAGACCAAAAATACACAGTTCTAATAGTACCAAATAAAGGATTACTTGATTCTTTCTCATAACTTTTGTAAGTCACCTTCGACTAGTTCATAACGCGTTGTAAATTCCAATTCTGATAGGTTTTCATGTGACGCAATAATAATAGATTTCCCTTCACTAATGAGATCCATAACCATTTGGCCAAACGTTTCCAATGCCTTTTTATCAAGACCTCGTGTAGGTTCATCCAACAAAATTAAGTTTTGATTCTCCATAATGGCTTGTATAATGCCCACTTTTTGACGCATACCTAGTGAGTACTTATTAATTTTTTCACGACTATTATAATCTAAATCAAGCTTGCTAAATAAGTCACTGATTCTTTTCTCATTGTAATGATGATTAATTTGAGATAAGAACTTCATATTTTCTTTAGCTGTACTAGTTTCCATAAAGCTCGGGTTCTCAATTAATGCCCCAATTTCTACGTTTTCAAAAAGTGTAACAGTTCCACTACTTGGTTCCATAATATTAGCGATGATTTTAAAAAGAGTTGATTTTCCGGATCCATTAATTCCCATGATATGGATTAATTCACCCGAATCAACGATTAAATTTAAGTCGTTAATAATCTCATGTTGTTTAATTTTCTTTGATAATGCTTCTATTTTTAACATTTTTTTAGTTTCCATTATATAATTCCCTCCACATACCATTTAGAAATAATATTCATCACAAATGCGTAATGCCAGATGAAATTCATTCCCAGTGCAACTGCGAACACGAACACAGGATTCATTCCAAAATTAATTAAGTTCATAACCATAATTTCAAATAAAAATAAGACCATATTAATCAATAAATAGAGATAAATGACGCCAACTCTAGCCGGATGTTCAACGGGCAACAACCATAAATTTAAAGCGTATTGAAATCCTAAATAAACGAGTCCAAGACTCATAGACAACATTAACTGACTTGTTAAATATTTTGTCAATTTTACTCTTGTAATGAGTAAGTTACTGATTCGGTTATAGCTCACTAACTGGCTAAAGATTAACACAAGTACAATTACGTTAGGTACAGTCGTTATAAAATTAGTCTGAGCTAAAGTAGAATAAACATCTTTATTTAACCCGCCTAACATTAATAGATTCCCACCGCCACAAACTAACACTGCCATAAGTAGTAAGACATTCTTCTTACGATTTAAAATTCCAATCATCCTGCTACCTCCTCATTCCTACTCATCATAGTATTGATCCCATACCTTGTATAATATAAAAGTAACTAACCCAAAAAAGAGAACTGATCCGGCGAAGGGAACCCACGCATTAAATTTAGGCGCATAGGAGCCAATCGTCCTTATTCCAGGTGTGAATAAGGTGTCAAAAGACACCGAATTCATAAAGAGAGAGCCAATAAAACTTCTAATATTTAATAACCCCATTAATAGAGCCGGTACTAACGAAAAAAATAAACTTACAATCAGTCCTACGGCGTAATAAAGAACCGAATTTTTCAAAAATAAACCGATACTTAAAATGAAGCTAGCAAATACCATAGCGCCAACTGTTGATAGGATAAGATAAAAGACTAAGTTTAGAATAGCGTTCGTTGAAAAGACGTAAGGTAATTGATCGAACAGACTCCGCGTCTCTTTCGTAAAATTAATTGGATTAATTATCATAACGGAAACAACTAATTCTAAAATTCGATAACTTAAAAAGATACCTCCTGAATAGACGATATTCATTACGATTGCTTTTAATCGATAGCGTTTTTGTGAACCCAGTCGTGTGATCATAAGGTTATCAAAATGGTTATTTTTAGCGCTGATAATATTATGAGAATAAAGAAATGGCATCACTGAGATATAGAAAAAGAATAAAAGTGCTGATGAAAAGCTCCCCTGTGTACTATAAAAGAAATTTAATCCTGAAGCTTCTTTTGGAATACTTGCTAAACTGATATACTCATTTTTTGCGTATAAAATCGTTGCTATTACCACATATAAATATGAACAAATTAAAAATATAACTCTTTTTTTTCTATTAAATATTAACATCTTAAATGTCCTTTCTATGTTGTTCATATTTTATTTAAATTTTTGATTAATTACTTCTTCTCAGTATAACGAAGTATACAACTCTAAACAACGTTAACGCGTGGGTCTCTATTCTATTAAAATAAGATAAATATTAACGGTCAGAGTTGTACATATATGTTCAAAGAAAGCGTTTTACAAAAATAACTATTTATCGTAACATTAAACAGAAAGGAGGGATTTCATGAAGAAAATATGTTTTGTATTAACCGTTAGTTCCGGTATAAACTTTGGTTCAATAGATGTTATCCCATTTATTAAAAATCATGATGACCTAAAAGACTATTTTTCTAAGTATTATGATGTTTCAGTTAACTATCTTAAAGATAAAGATAGCGTTGATTATTTGGTGGTCCCTGAACCTTTCATGCCTTTTGATAATGAAAATAATTTACCAATAATTGAGGTACCAGCACGTTTATTTATAGAAAAGGACTTTGATAAAATAAAAATGTATCTAGATGATTATATTTCTTAATAATCAAATAAAAAATGGATAACGTAGAAAATTCTACGTTATCCATTTTAATTTCAACCAGTTAGTTAAACATTTTTACGTTTGAATACGAGGTATCCCAAGAATAAGAATACTGCTGTGTAACCAAGGTTACCCCAAATTAATTGGTTTGTCGTCAAATGCGTTAAAGCCTCAAATGGTTTTCCGGCTGATAACTGATTACTCAAGTTCATCATGTTAAGTGGATTCCATTTAACCCAGTCCCATTTAGTAATAACTAAGATTTGGATACCCGAAAGGATACTTGTTAAGAAGTAGAACCCAATTCCGGCAGCAATTGAAGCACCAGAACTATTAAAGGCACTAGCTAATAACAAGACCAAACTGATAATTAACCATAAATTCACAAAGTTACCAGCGAGGCCTGTTGTTAATGCACCGATAATCATTTGATCTCCTACTTTTTCTGCAAATGATAGATCAGGTAAGAAGATTAATTTAGCAACAATTGAAGCAACAATCACTAATACGTTTAAATAGATTGAGTAGATGAACACGGTCAACCATTTACTTGATAAAACGGCCCCCCGTGAATATTTACGATATAACAAATCTTTAATTGTTCCAAATTGTGATTCCATAGCAACAATCGTACTTGCACTCGCAACCATTATCATCACGATAAAGAATGTTGCGCCAAAACCACCAACAAATAGGTCTTTAGCTCCAAATATTTTAGGATTCATTTTTGAGATGATTGCAATGCCAAAAATAAAAATGGTAAGTAAAATCGAAATAATTGGTGTTGATTTCTTTTTCAATAATTTGAATGTTTCTTGTTTAACCAATGTTAACATCAGGCTTTACCCCCATCTTTTTGATCTAATAAATTAAGCAATGATTCTTCCATATCGTTTTCTTGATGTCTAACATCATTAATTTGAATTTTATTATCATAAAGAACTTGAATAATATTTGCCAAATCAGCATTTTCACTCATTTTAATTTTAACTGATCGGTCAACTTGTAGCTCATACTTGGCCGCCGTTAAAACTTCCTTAGCTTTTTCATTATCAGTTGTCGTTAACATAACGTAATGACTATGTCCCGCATTTAATTCCTCAACAGACATTGCTTGAATGATTTTACCTTTGTTTAAAATGATAAAATGATCAACAATCTTTTCTAATTCGCCTAAAATATGACTTGAAATTAAGAACGATGTTCCTTTTTTTGATAATTTCAATACAAGTTCACGGACGTCACGTGTTGCTTGAGGATCAAGTCCATTCATTGGTTCATCCAAAATAATTAATCTTGGTCGATTCAATAATGCCAAGGCAATTCCTAACTTTTGTTTCATCCCTAATGAGTATGACTTAGCCTTACGGTTAATATAATCTGTCATATGTAGGTCAGCCACAATTTCATCTAATTCTTCTTTAGTATTATTTTCAGAGAATAATTTTAAATGATCATAGCCACTTAAAAATGGATAGATACCGGGGTATTCAATTAACGCGCCGACTTCTTCCAATGCCTGATGACTCGTTGTTGAAACCATCTTCCCATCAATCGTTATTTCCCCTGCTTGGTAACTAGCTAATCCAAGAATGGATTTCATGATGGTTGTTTTACCGGCACCATTAGCACCAACAAGTCCAACAATTTCACCTTCCGAAATCTTGAAGTCGATCCCTTTAAGCACTGTCTTTTTGCCGAAACTCTTTGTTAAATTATTTATCGTTAACATTTCTTTCAAACTGAATCCCTCCCAATAATATCGCTTTTATGTGTATAAATTGTAGTTTATCATAATCCACTTATTATACATACTAACAAGTTTGTAAGGTCGAAATAGCCCCCTATTCGTTATGAATAGAGGGCTATTATTTTTTAAGATTTATTTTTTGAAAATTTATTTTGTATCTTTTGCCAAACATTTTGTGGCCGATAGATAACGATATAGGCAACGATAAACGTGATAATCCCGGTAATGACGCCCACTTTTATCATTTCACTTAGCTTTGTATAACCGCGACCTTGCCCACCAATAATGAATCCAATATAAAGGGTTACAAAAATCAGTAACGGTTTTTTTAGATAGTTAAATTGTAAGTAAGGACCGTCTTGTTCTAATGACAGATTATTAAAGAAATAAGAAGCTGCCCACATCATTAACGCAGCTAAAATCAAGAATGTCGCTATCTGAGTTTGAACTCCAAATTCTATCCCATTTGTATCGGCTTGAACTGAATAGACAAACGGATCAGTTAATCCATTATTAACAAAATTCGTTATAACTAACATATAAGTCCCAAAAAAACCAATTGCTGTTATTGTTGCGGCCAAAACGCCATTCACTAGGATACCCACAATTGTGCCAACCGCATATACACTAATGTATCCGGCTAGACAATATGCTAATCTCCATGCTAAGAATGACTCTGAAATGTGAAAATAATTGCTTGAAATAAGTAATTTAGCAATGACGACATCCGCTACCATGCTAATTAAAATCGTAATAAGTGTTGTCCAAAGTATTAAACTAGCTCTTTTCCAAAAGTAATGTCGCCTTGAAAAACCACTTGAAAAGATGAACTCATTAAACTTTGTTTTTAAATCATATAAACTCGTAAACAGACCCATACCAATCATGAAAATCACTAATATTCCCGACCAACTGTTATCAATCATAGAATACGAATCCTGATACCCCATTCCTGCTTGATATTTTTTATACTCCGTTTGGCTTAAATTAGCCTTAACCTTCTGCTCCTTGGCATCGTTTTTTGTATCCATGACGAACTGTTGATAAGTAGTCGTTTTTTCCGCCTCTTTTACGCCATTTACGGTGTTTATCGTGTTTACCATCGATACCCCGACAATTAAAGCAACAAATAACGCGATAAACCACTTGTATCTTTGCCAAACAATTTGATTCAATCTCTTATTTACTGTCATTATTTTTCACCTTCAGTACTTTCTTTAGCTGAAATGCTTGCTCGGAATAAGTCTTCCAGAGTTAACGGCAATTCTTCAAATAACGCTGGATCTTCAGCTTGAATTTGTGCTTCAAGTTCTGCCGAATAATGTTCAAATAAAACAACGACTACGCGTCCTTGAATACTAATGGCGCGACTATTTTCTTTAACAAAAGTTGGAATTTCTTTTGATTTAAACACCAATTGTACTTTTCGAGCTTCTGAACGCGTATCTTCTAAGCGATAATCGCTCACAATATGACTACCCTTCAACACAATCGCACGATCAATAAGTCGATCTAACTCTTCCAGATTATGCGACGAAATCAAAACACCTCGCTGATCTTCAGAAACGGCATCGATAATAATTTGAAAGACCTGTTTACGAACGATAACATCCAAACCGTCCAACGGTTCATCTAAAATCACGTATGGTGCTCCGGTTGAAAAAGCTAAAACAATGTTAAATAACCCTTGCATCCCCTTAGAAAACTGACGGTATTTCGTTTGACGTGGTAAATCATATTCGATGACCCAATTGTTATATTTCTCACGATCGAACGTTTGATAGGCTAACTCATAAAAGTCGGCAATTTTATCAATGGTATAACTATCAAAAAAGTTATTTTGAGTATCCAAGTAGAAGAGCTTTTCCTTTAACGTTAAATCTTCTTCAATCCATTGGTCATCAATCAAAATATCGCCAGTATCTGGTATGTATTGGCCTGCGATTGACCTAAATAACGTCGTTTTACCGACACCATTACGGCCAATTAAGCCTACAATTTCTCCGGGGACCAAGCTAATATTAATATCTTTTAATATGTCTTTGTCTCCGATTTTTTCTGATAGTCCTTTAATTTCAAATCCCATGTTTAGCTCTCCCCCTTTTCAAAATATTGTTTAATCCAATCGTGTATTTCATTTTCTTGTACACCTAGATAAGTTACCTCTTTAATTGTGTCTAATAACATCGTACGAACTTTTTGAATCTGACGTTCATCACGATCACTCTCATTTATTGCTTTAACATACGTGCCACGGCCTTTAACGGTGACAAGTACATCTTGCGACTCGAGCACCTTATAGGCTTTACTAACCGTATTCGGATTCATCTCATGAATTTTAGCCATTTCTCTGACCGATGGGACTTTATCATCTGTTTGTAAAATACCTTTAAAGATATCTTCTTTAATACCTGATATTAATTGTTCATAAAACGGTTTGCTACTTGTCTTATTAATTTGCACTTATCTCACCTCCACCATGTGTACTATTATACATAGTACACGAATTAATACAACCCCTATGCACAAAAAAAGAGAGGTTAACGGAATGTTAACCTCTCTTCGTTCATTATTTATTAAACTGTTGCGTTCACGAAAGCTTGGAATAAACCTTCGGGACGTTGTGGTCTTGATAAAAATTCTGGATGGTATTGAGCTGCCACGAAGAATTTGTTTTCAGGAATTTCAACAACTTCAACTAAACGGTTATCTGGAGATGTTCCAGAGAAGACCAAACCTTCGCCAGCAAGTTGTTCACGGTATTCATTGTTAAATTCATAACGATGACGGTGACGTTCTTGAATGACATCTTGATTGTTGTAAGCTGCGGCTGCTACTGTTCCTGGTTTTAATTTACATGGGTATAAACCAAGACGTTGTGTGCCACCCATATCTTCAACTTCTTCTTGATCTGTCATCAAGTCGATGATGTTATATGGTGTTTCTGGAACGGCTTCTGTTGAATGTGCGCCTTGAAGACCCACCACGTTACGAGCAAATTCGATACATGCCATTTGCATACCAAGACAAACGCCTAAGAATGGCACGTTGTTTTCACGCGCATATTGAATTGAAAGAATCATTCCTTCAAGTCCACGGTTACCGAATCCACCAGGTACGATAATACCATCAGCAGCTTGTAGTGCTTCGACAACGTTGCTTTCATCTAACTTTTCAGAATCAACCATCGTAATCTTAACGTCAGCATCAACCGTGTACCCAGCATGTTTCAATGCTTCAGCAACAGAGATGTAAGCATCTGGTAATTTAACATATTTACCAACAAGCGCAATATTGATTGTTTTCTTCAAGTTTAAAACTTTCGTTTCAAGTTCTTGCCATTCAGTCATATCAGCTTCTGGTGTTGTTAATTTCAAGTGATCAACAACAATTTGGTCCATTCTTTGTTTTTGTAATGCTAAAGGAATCGTGTATAACGTATCAACATCCATTGATTCGATAACCGCTTCTGGTTCAACATCACAGAAATTAGCTAATTTATTACGCATATCTTGTGAAATATGTTCTTCTGTACGAACAACTAACATATCTGGTTGGATACCCAAACCACGTAATTCTTTAACACTATGTTGTGTTGGTTTTGTTTTCATTTCACCAGCAGCTTTTAGGTATGGAATTAAAGTTGTATGGATATAAATCACGTTTTCAGAACCAACATCAGCTTTCATTTGACGCAATGCTTCAAGGAAAGGTAATGATTCAATATCGCCGACAGTTCCACCAATTTCAGTAATTACAACGTCTGAATCTGTTGTTGTTCCAGCGCGCATGATTTTTTCTTTAATTGTGTTTGTGATATGTGGAATAACTTGAACTGTGGCACCCAAATAATCACCACGACGTTCTTTTTGTAAAACTTCTGAATAAATTTTACCAGTTGTCACATTCGAATATTGATTTAAGTTGATATCAATAAAACGTTCATAATGACCAAGATCTAAATCAGTTTCCGTACCATCATCAGTTACGAAGACTTCCCCATGTTGATATGGGCTCATCGTTCCTGGATCCACATTAATGTAGGGATCAAACTTTTGAATTGTGACCTTTAAGCCTCTGTTCTTTAATAAACGGCCAAGAGATGCTGCAACGATCCCTTTACCAATTGACGAAACAACGCCACCTGTAACAAAAATATATTTGGTCATTATGAATCTCCTTTGGGTTAGTTTTTTTGGGGATTGTATGTTTATGGCCTGATACTTGTTCATTATAAATATAAAAACAACAAGCTCCCTAAGCTAACTAGATTACTCTAATCAGGGTAGGGAGCTTGTATCAACCGTGCGTTTGCCCTCGCAAGAAATACCTGCGAGGTGCCCAAAAAATATATTACAGGGTTTTGACGAAATCGTCAAGTCCTTTTAACTATTTTCCTCGTCATCATCTGTATCATCATCAGCTATCTCAGATAATTGATCTTCAATACCTTCTGGTAATTCTTCTTCATCATCAGAATCATCATCAGCTATTTCATCAAGATCTTTATCATAGCCTTTGATTTCTGCATCTTCATCGTCATCATCGTCGTCATCTTCATAAGTTGCATCTAAATCATCGTCCTCAGGATCGTCATCATTGTAATCGATAACGTCATCATCATCAGCGACATCTGCTAAGAAAGCATTAACTTTCTTACGTTTTTTACGTTTAGGACGATCTTCGTCATCTTCATCTTCCACATGAGCAACAGCTTCATCGATTGAATCGAAGGGATACCATGAACGTAATCCCCATAAGTTCTCTCCAAGCGAAATGAAACTACCATCTGCGTTCAAATCTGTGTAAAATTGTGATAAGCGATCTCTCACTTCTAAATCATTTTTACCAAGATATGTTTGGATTTCATTAGTTAAGTCAGCAAAACCCATGACGTCACCATGTTGCGATAAGATTGCGTGAGCAACCTCAATCATTGATAACTCGTCTTTGTTTTGGCCATCGAATTGTTTAAGCTCCAACTAGCACACGTCCTTTCCAAAAGTCTACTCTTAATCATACATTTTTATGCGGTAAATTGCAATCGGATATTGTAGTCTCCTAATAATTCACCATTAGTTGTCAATCGGTAATCAATCTCAACTGAACCCGAAATAGGTTGATTTTTTAATTGGCTTTTTAGCCGTTTCGTTTCAATTTCAATTGGAATCCGGCCATACGCCGTTTTGTAAGTTCCGCTAATCTTTTTTTGCGCCAAAAAGATTAATTTTGTTCGGATGGCATCTGTTTCTCGTGTTAATTGAATTTCGCCATCATCTTGTAATTTAAATGTGACTGGAATTGTTTGACCAGTCTCTTCATCTTCTTCTTTATATCTGATGTACATCCCGTCGCCCAAACGAACAAGTTGACCTGTCGTTTCGATGACGTAGCGTTCAACTTCGCCTTCTTGCGTTTTAACCGTTTCTAAATGAATTGCAATTTGTTTATCCAATGTGATTGCCACGTGACTGAGTCCTCCGTTCACCTTATTGTTTCATTGTATTATAACTTAGATTTTCATAAATGTCGTTACTTAAAATCAGGATTATATCATGACTAAATTACGAATGTTCGTTATAATGAAAGTATTGCGTCATTACATGGACTCAATTTGTCGTTAAATTTTCGAGGAGGGATTTCTATTGCTCGAACAATCACCGTTACTCACTAGAGAAAAAGTATTACGTGATCCAATTCACGATTACATTTATGTGCAACATCAAGTCATTTTAGACTTAATTAATACAAAAGAATTTCAGCGTTTACGCCGAATTAAACAACTGGGTACAACATCACTAACGTTCCATGGTGCTGAACATTCTCGTTTCACTCACTCTGTTGGTGTTTATGAGATTACGCGTCGCATTTGCGATAACTTTCAACGGAATTACCCAACTAAAGAAGCCGGTGACGGTTTATGGGATGATTCCGAAAAATTAGTTGCGTTATGTGCTGCACTCTTGCATGATATTGGTCACGGCCCTTACTCGCATACTTTTGAGCATATCTTCAAAACAGACCATGAAGCTATTACCGCACAAATTTTGACTGATCCTTCAACCGAAATCAATCAAGTTTTAGCCGGTGTTTCAGCTGATTTCCCGGCAAAGGTCGCAAGTGTCATTCAGAAAACTTATCCGAACCCGCAGGTTGTTCAATTAATTTCCAGTCAGATTGATGCGGATCGTATGGATTATCTGCTACGCGATTCTTACTATACGGGTACAAATTATGGAACATTTGATTTAACACGGATTTTGCGCGTGATGCCCCCCTATAAAGGCGGCATTGCATTCGATATTAACGGGATGCATGCAGTCGAAGATTATATCGTTAGTCGTTTTCAAATGTACGTCCAAGTTTATTTCCATCCAATTTCTAGATCAATGGAAGTTATTCTAAGTCACCTCTTACATCGTGCTAAGTATCTATACGAAAATAATCGATTAGGGATTGAAGATTCTCCAAAGTTATTGATTCCACTTTTTGAGAATGATTTCTCACTTGACGATTACTTACAGTTAGATGATGGTGTTTTAACGACTTATTTCACAGAATGGCGTCAAAATACGGATACCATTTTAAGTGATTTAGCCGTTCGCTTTTTAGATCGTAAACCTTTCAAATCAATTAAATTTGATGCGGATACAGCCGACCTACTTCCTGACTTAGAACGTTTAATCGAATCAGCCGGGTTCAACCCTGAATATTATACGGCTGAAAACGATAGTTACGATTTACCTTACGATGCCTATGATCCAACTAAGGATAAACCACGTACCCAAATCGAATTGGCTCAAGAAGACGGCTCACTCGTTGAGCTTTCCAGCGTTAGTGACTTAGTTGCCTCAATTACCGGTAAAGTTTCAGGTGACAGGCGTTTCTTCTTTCCAAGAGAATTGTTGAAATCAGAAGATGATTTATTCGTAGATATTTATAACCAGTTCAGAACTTATATTAACAACGATAACTTAATTCACCCAAAGGAGATTACACAACATGACAATTAAATTAATCGCAATTGATATCGATGGCACACTCGTTGATGATCAAAAAGAAATTGCGCCAGAAACAATCGCTACTATCAAAGCTGCTAAGGCTGCAGGTATTCGGGTCGTTCTTTGTACCGGCCGTCCATTAACTGGTGTCACAAAATACTTAGAAAAATTAGATTTAACAACAGATGACGATTTCGTTATTACATTTAACGGCGCTTTGGTCCAAGTTTCTGGTACCGGCGAAAGTTTAATTCACCACACGTTAGATATTAACGATTACCACTTACTTGAAGAAGCTAGTCGTGAATTGAACGTGCATATGCACGCCGAAGATCAAAAATTGATGTACACAGCCAATGCTGATATCAGTGAATACACGGTTGCTGAATCTTTCTTGGTTCAAATGCCACTTCGTTTCCGTAAACCAGAAGAAATGCCTAAAGATATTGTCATTTCTAAAATAATGTATATTGATTATCCTGAAGTTATCACACGAGTTGTTAACGCCTTGCCCGCAAAAATAGCAGATAACTACTATTATGTTCAAAGTGAACCCTTTTTCTTAGAGCTTCTAAATAAAAATGCCAGCAAAGGTAACGCCGTTATGGGCTTAGCCGAAAAATTAGGCATCAAAAAAGAAGAAGTTATGGCACTTGGTGATCAAGGTAATGATTTATCCATGATGCAAGCTGTTGGTTTCGGTGTTGCCATGGGCAACGCTATCCAAGAAGTGAAAGATAGTGCCAAAGCTGTAACGGCTACTAATGTTGAATTAGGTGTCGCTAAAGCCATTCAGAAATATGCGTTAAATAACTAGAACCAACAATTAAAATCAAACTTAAAAGGGAGCTCTCAATTAATGAGGGCTCCCTTTGTTATTTATTTTAGTTTTAGATGATTATTTTTGTTTTGAAACTTTTTTAATGATGAATGAGCCTAATGCTGTTGCTGAAATAACCCCTATTCATTAAATATTGGTTCACCCAATATCGAATATAACAATCAAAAGCTAATTATTTAAAGTTGAAAAAACATCACTATTTTTATGGTGTAGATTGCAGATATGATTGCTACCAACCCTATTAGCAGTATTCCTAGTACCTAGCGCCAAGAATCTTGTCGAAAGAAGGCCAACGTCCTAATATAAGTTCCAATAGCCACATACCTGTTAAGAATGTTCCAACAAGCGATAAGCTTTTAATAGATCACATAATTCTCATTTATGTACTTCTAATTCCCTTAAAGCGTTACGACTACCGCAATAATAATCATTACTATCCCAATAATAAAACATCCCCACATAAACGGTGAAATTTTAAGTGGCCGATTCTTTTTGCTACCCACACTTTGAACATCTATTTTCCGTTCAGCATAATCTTCTTTAGATTCACCTTTGTCTCGACGTTTAAACCAGCCGGCAAATAGTTGCGCCTGTCCCAATATGAAACAGATACCCAATAAAATCAAACAGATTCCGATATAAAAATAAGCGTTTGATAAAGAAAGGTTATCTCCGCCAACACGAATCCAAACGATCGCAATAATCATAACAAGGATACTCAATAAAAACGTACTATTTTTTTTAACCTGTTTCATAACGGTTTGTTCCTCGCTTACTTTTAATTTGTGCCCTAATTATAGCATTTATCCCTGTTAACTCACAATTTCCATTTCACTTATGCCATTGAATCCGTTATACTTTAAGATACAGTTAACCAAACTAAAGGAGACTTATTAACTATGTTAAAAGAATTTAGAGATTTTATCACTCGTGGGAACGTGATGGATTTAGCTGTCGCTGTTATTATTGGTGGCGCATTTACAACAATCGTTAAATCTTTCACAACTAACATCATTGGCCCTATCATTGCGCTTGTCGTCGGTAAGGTTGATTTGTCAGGGATTGTGCTCACAATTGGCGATACAACTTTTAAAATCGGACAATTCTTAGATGATATCATCAACTTTATAATCATCGCCTTCGTTATCTTCATGTTACTAAAAGGGATAACATCACTCAGAAATGCAACAAGCAAGTCTAGTGAAAAAGATGAAGAAGAAAGCTTAGATGTCGCATTAACACCGACAGAAGAGTATCTAAAAGATATTCGTAACTTATTAGCTGAAAGAGACAGCGACTTACCTCGAGAAGCTTCCAAGAAAATCGAAGAAAAAATTGCAAAAGAAGACTAACCTAATAATTACCAAGAGCCTACTCCGATATTTCAATCAGAGTAGGCTCTTTATTCTCTAGGAATACTTTTTATATTTTTTCTTTTTTACATCATAATTTCTTCACAACTCATTGTTATTATAAATTCATACCTTAATTAATAACTTTTAATTCTTAATTCATTTCCCCGAATGAATTAAGTTAATGAATAACTAATTTCTCCCCCGAAATTAATTATCCCTACTCCTTTTTCCGTCAGTCCTCCCAGGCTGACGGTTTTTTTGTGGAAAATATACTTTAAACAATAATAAGTATTGAACAGCTAATAACAAATAACCTACTCATTCTATTTTCCTTTTATATTGCTTTTGTTTTTTCTTTTTTACGTCATAATTTCTTCACAACTCATTGTTATTATAAATTCATACCTTAATTAATAACTTTTAACTCTTAATTCATTTCCCCGAATGAATTAAGTTAATGAATAGCTAATTTCTCCCCCGAAATTAATTATCCCTACTCCTTTTTCCGTCAGTCCTCCCAGACTGACGGTTTTTTTGTGTCCGTTCAACTAGACGTAAAGACAAATCACTCTGACAATCTATCTTTATCACTTATATAATCATTACCCCATTGTTCCATTGCCCTTACAACGGGTAAAAACGTTTTCCCAAATATGGTCATTCTATACTCCGTTTTAACTGGGATAACCGGATAAATATGTTTATCAATAATGCCATCATTTTCTAGCTCGGCTAACTGCCTTGCAAGCATGCGTTTAGATACATAAGGTAACTTAGTCTGGAGTTCAGAAAACCTAAGTACTTCATTTTCAAATATATGATATAGAATAACGGTTTTCCATTTACCTGAAATAAACTGTAGCGTATTTTGCACGGGACATCCCACATCGCAATCGTATACCTTAATCATAATACCCCTCCATAAAAGTAATTCTTTTTAGCGTCGTACTGTTATTGTATCACTTTCATTTTTTATAAATAGGTGTATTAAATATCACCAAGTGAACTTAAATTCACGTCTTAACAAAATAAATAATGAGTCTAATATAGTTATCACAGGGGGAATTAAAATGTCAAAAAAAATGAAAGCCGTTGGTTTTTATCAACATTTACCAATTACAAATATACAAAGTTTTGAGAACTTAACGATAGACATTCCAACAATCAGAAGCCACGATTTATTGGTTAAAGTGACTGGCGTGTCAGTCAATCCTGTTGATACATTTGTTAGACGTAGCGGCCGTTCTACACAATTGGTCCATCCAAAAATTATTGGTTGGGATAGCGTCGGGACCGTAGTCAAAGTTGAGACTAAATGTTCCTTGTTTAAATTGGGGGAACGAGTATGGTATGCGGGAGACTTTAAAAGAAGTGGTAGTAACGCTCAATTTCAAGCAGTTGATGAAAGAATTGTTGGTCATGCGCCACATAATCTAACCGATGAAGAATGCGCGGCTATTCCATTAGTTGGTTTAACCTCATACGAATCCTTATTCGAAAAACTAGAGGTAAGTCTGAACAGCGATAATAATAAGAATGAAACAATTTTAATCATTAATGGTGCTGGTGGTGTTGGATCAATGGCCGTACAATTAGCCAAATTAGTTGGTTTAAACGTAATTGCAACGGCATCAAAACCGACATCAGTAACCTGGGTTAACCGGTTTAACCCCGATTATATCATTGATCACCATCAAGATATTGTCTCTCAAATCCATTCTTTAGGCTATAAATATGTTGACTACATTATAAATCTAAATAACCTAGATGCTCATTGGAATGAAATTGCTGAAATAATAAAGCCTGATGGTAAAATTACAGCTACAACCGAAAATAAAAAATTAATTGATTTACAAAAATTAACAAAAAAGAGAGCAACCTTCAGTTGGGAATGGGTATACAGCAAGTCTTACTATCAAACTACAAGCATGATTACACAAAAACATATTTTGGATCGTCTGTCACAATTATTTGAGACCAATCAATTAAAATCAATTACTACAAAATCATATTCTCCAATCAATTCTGAAACTCTTCAAAAAGCTCATAAAGATGTTGAATCTGGTCGGATGATTGGAAAAGTAACCATCACTGGATGGGAGAAATAATTTTATTAAACACTTTTTAACTCATTAGTTAAAAGTGTTTTTTTGCGTCCATTCAATTTAGATACAAAAAAAGTTAGACAACTGACGTCATCTAACTTACTAAAATCTATTTTTCGTTGTGGAAACGGTTTTTAAATAATGGACTAACTGGTTTGTTTTCATGAATTCTCGTGATTGCATCCCCAATTAATTGACCCACTGAAATTTGAACTAATTTATCAATCTTTTTATCTTCAGGTAACTGAATTGAATCTGTTACAATGAATTGCTTAATTGGTGATTTTGCAATTCTTTCAACAGCTGGGCCTGATAGAACAGGATGAGTTGCGCTTGCGTACACTTCAGTTGCACCTGCGTCCATCAAAGCTTGAGCAGCAAGTGTAATTGTACCTGCCGTATCAACCATATCATCGATTAAAATACAACGTTTGCCTTCAACAGTTCCAATGATGTTCATAACTTCAGCAACATTGGCTTTAGGGCGACGTTTATCGATAATTGCAATTGGTGCCTTCAAAAATTCTGCCAATTTACGGGCACGCGTTACACCACCATGATCAGGCGAAACAACAACAGAATCTTTGTCTAATCCTTCAGTTAAGAAGTAATCAGCGAGTAAGGGTGCACCCATTAAATGGTCAACTGGAATATCAAAGAATCCTTGAATTTGAGCAGCATGTAAATCGAGCGCTAAAATTCTTGTTGCACCAGCTTTTTCTAACATGTCAGCAACTAATTTTGCTGTAATTGGTTCACGTGAACGTGCTTTACGATCTTGGCGAGCGTAACCATAATAAGGAATAACGACATTAATTGATTTAGCACTTGCGCGACGCAAAGCATCAATCATGATTAATAATTCCATAATATTATCATTAACTGGATCAGACGTTGATTGAACAATATATACGTGATCACCACGGATACTTTCTTCAATATTAATTCTGATTTCGCCATCGCTAAAGCGATCGACAGAGGTTTTACCTAATTTAACACCAACCGCATCAGCAATTTTTTCAGCCAATGGTTTATTCGAGTTCAAAGCAAAAATTTTCAACTTTGGATCAAAATAATGTTCTGACATATGTGCCTCCATTTATTTAATTTTCCCTACTTAAAATTTTAAATAGTAATCAAGTAAATTGCAAGTTAAAATCCGATAAGAATTCGCTTACTAATTAATTTCTGGTGCATCCGCAACAGGTAATTTATCAAAATAACCTTTTTTATTCACTTGACGTCCACGGGCAATACCCAAGTCGTGTGAATCAACATTATCCGTAATTGTTGATCCGGCAGCGATAAATGCGTGATCACCAACTTCGAGTGGGGCAACTAAGTTAGAACCACTCCCGATGAATGAATGGTCGCCAACATTTGTATGATGTTTATTAACCCCATCATAATTAACAAAAACAACGCCACATCCAACATTAATATCTTTACCTAAAGTTGCATCCCCAACATAAGTTAAGTGCCCTACTTTTGTACTCTTACCAATCGAAGCATTTTTAATTTCCACAAAGTTACCAATATGTGCGGCTTCGCCAATATGTGCTTGAGGACGTAAATGACTGTATGGACCAATGTTACTTTGTGTTTCCATGACAGAATCTTCAAGGTATGATGCCGTAACCGTTACATTATCATGAACGATACTATCAATAATTTCTGAATGTGCACCGATATAACAATCTTCACCAATCACGGTTTTACCTTTTAAGTAAACACCAGGTTCAATAACTGTATCTGATCCAATTTTGACATCACATTCAATATACGTGTTATCAGGATCAACTAATGTCACACCATTGCGCATATGCATTTCATTAATACGACGTTGCATAACTTTAGTTGCAGCAGATAATGCAACACGATCATTAACACCCATTGATTCTGAGAAATCCTTCATGCGGTAAGCTGCGACAATCTTACCTTGTTTTTTAAGGATCTCCATAACGTCAGTTAGGTAATATTCGCCTTGAGCATTATCGTTTGTCACTTCATGTAAAGCGGCAAATAACGTTTTATTATCAAAACAATAAACGCCTGTATTAATTTCCTGAACATTAGCTTCTTGGATTGTGGCATCTTTTTGTTCAACAATCTTTTCAACAATGCCAATTTCGTTACGAATAATACGACCGTAACCAGTTGGATCTTCAGCTTGTGCTGTTAAAACTGTTGCTGCAGCACCTTTTTCTTTATGATATTCGAACAATTCACCGAATGTCTTAGCCGTTAAAAGTGGTGTATCACCATTAGCAATAATGGTCATACCTTCTTTGTCTTTTAAGATTTTTTCTGCTTGAAGGACAGCATGACCCGTTCCTAATTGTTCTGCTTGAAGAGCATATTCTGAACGGTCTCCTAGAGTTTCTTCAACTTTTTCGGCACCATGCCCCACAATTGTTACAACTTCATCCATATTATTTGCTTCAATTTCTGTTAAAACATGGTCGACCATTGGGCGGCCAGCAATCGGATGCAACACTTTATATAGCTTCGATTTCATTCTCGTACCCTTGCCGGCAGCAAGGATAATCGCATACTTAGCAACTGTCATTAGATAGTCCCCTCCAAATTAATATTCTTCTTTTATAATAGCTTAGTCACGCATGTGTTGCAAGATTTGTTCAAGAATGTTCGGCATTAAAAGTGGCTATTAATCCCGTCTTTCAACACAAAAAAAGACCTTAACAGACTGACTCCAATGTCATCGTTAAGATCTATTATAAATTTATTTCTTAAACGTTTTTGATAAGTAATTACCTTCACTTACATGAATCGTTTTATCCGTATGATTAATTTCATCAACTTTTAATAACGAACTGTAGTCATCAACAATCCGGTCACCGCTGAAGGCCCCTTCGGCGAAAACAGAAATACCAACTAAGTTAGCTTCGAATTCTTCGATTAAGCTCTTCATTCCGTTAACCGTACCGCCCCCCTTCATGAAATCATCAACGATTAACACATTAGCGCCACGTTTTAAACTACGTTTTGATAATTCCATTTTTTCGATGCGTTCACTTGAGCCCGATACATAGTTAACGCTAACTGTTGAGCCTTCAGTAATTTTTGAATCACGACGAACAATCACAAATGGGACATTTAAAAATGTTGAAACACTTTGTGCAATTGGTACCCCTTTAGTTGCAACAGTCATAACGGCATCAATTTTTTGATCTAAGTATTCTGTTGCGATCAGACGGCCAACTTGGCGTAAAACATCAGGACGACCAAGTAAATCAGATAGGTATACATAACCACCTGGTAATAAGCGATCTTTTTCTGATAATTCTTCAGTCATTGTTTCAATAAATTCACGGGCTTCCGCTTCATCAATTGAAGGGATAAAACGTGCACCACCAGCAGCACCAGGAATTGTTTCCAACGTTCCTGTTCCGCGCTCTCTAACTGTTCGTTTCACAATTGCTAAATCCTCGCTAATTGATGATTTAGCTGATTCATAACGTTTTGAGAAATAAGTTAAAGAAACTAACGTGTGTGGTCTTTCTAACAGGTAACGGGTCATATCAATTAATCGGTCACTTCTTCTTGTCTTCATTTATATCAGGCCTTTCCTTTTCAAAAATCTCTAGTATTCGAGCGCGTTTTTTATTATAACCCGTTTTACCGAAGATTAACAGTTAAAACCCAAATTAATTTTATTAACGTTCGCTTTTTAATAATTTTTTAATGAAAAAACAAGCTATTTTAAAAAATAGCTTGTTGATTGTTAATATTCGGTTTTACTTCTGTTTGTTCACTTGGCGTCTAACTGAGACGACTTTAATCAAGCTGCAGATAATAAAAATGGCAATAAACAATAATGTAATCGTTGCGCCGGGTGGCGTATTGAATTGGTATGACGACATTAAGCCACCAACCATCCCGATGACACCAACAACCACACCAACTAAAATGACCATATTAAAACTGCGACCTAAGCGCATGGCGATGGCAGCCGGTAAAATCATAATAGCCGACACGAGCAAAGCACCCGCAATTGGCATCATAATAGCGATTGTCACACCAGTTACCGCATTAAAAACAATTGACATCCATCTAACCGGCAACCCCTCGGCAAAAGCCGTTTCTTCATCAAAAGTTAATACATACATTGGTTTTTTGAATAATAAGAAAAGAACGACAATTAAGACTGTCAAAATCGCTAGGATAATCACTTGGGCTGTACTAATTGTCACGATTGATCCAAACAGGTATTGTTGAACACTCATCGAGCTTGCGCCCTGATTTAAACTCATTAATACCAAAGCAATCGATAGACCGGCGGACATCATAATGGCGATTGAAACTTCTGAATAGGTCCGATACAAGTTACTCAAGAATTCGATTAAGACTGACGCAATCAAAACAACAATTAACGTGGTAATGGTTGGGTTAATATTGACGAATAAGCCCAATGCAACCCCAGCTAATGAAACATGCGACAATGTATCGGCTAACAGCGATTGTCTTCTTAAAACTAAGAATAAGCCTAATAGTGGGGTAATAACAGCCATTAAGAGTGAGGCAATTAAAGCTCGTTGCATGAATCCATAGAGAAACATCTCCATTGTGAGTCCTCCTTTCTAACTAATTTAATATGGCGATCAATGTACTCAGAAACATCTTCATGATCATGAGTAATCATCAAAATACCTTTATGGTGCGTATGTGCTTCGTGTTGTAATAATTCATAAAAATCATGACGAGATTTTTCATCCATCCCTGTTGTGGGTTCATCTAAAATGAATAAATCAGGGTCTGCCGCAAAAATCCGTGCTAAACACACGCGTTGTTTTTGCCCACCAGATAACTCACCAATTTTATGATTTCTAAAACTCCACATATTCACTGTTTCAAGTGCCTTTTTAATATGATCATGATCTTTTTTATTTAATCTTCTCAACCAACGATTTTGTTGATAACGACCTGATGCTACCAGTTCATAGACCGTTGATGGGAAACCCGCATTAAATGATGAAATTTCCTGTGGAATGTAACCCACACGTAATTTTTTATCCTCTAAATTAATTTTAGAAATTTCAGCGGTCCCTTTAGCAGGATGCAATAATCCCAGAACGTTTCTGATTAAGGTTGATTTAGCGGCGCCATTTTCACCAGTTAAAATAACAAATTCGCCTGAATCAATGTGAAAATTAATATCTTGTAAAACGGGTTCTTCATCATAATAAAAAGTGAGATCTTTAACTTCAATATATTTCATCTATTCTCCTTATTTAACAACCGTTTTTAACGATTTCAAATTATCTTGCATCACTGAAAGGTATGTTTCGCCACTTTCAATTTGAGCTTTTGACAAGCCCTCAATTGGGTTTAACCCTTTAACTTTAATATTGGTTTCTTTCGCTAACATGTTCGCAATTTTACTTGAATCATTCGCTTCCGTAAAAATAGTATCAACATGATACTTCTTAATATAGGTTTGTAATTCTGCCAAGCGATTTGGACTAGGTTCCCCATCAGAAGAAATCCCCGCAATTGCGACCTGCGTCAATCCGTATTGTTTTGCTAGATAAGCAAATGCTGCATGTTGCGTCACAAACGTTTTATTTTTAGCATTTTTTAATGTCGTTTCATACTCAGTATTTAACGTCGTTAATTTTTTCAAATAAGCGTTCGTGCGTTTAACGTAATCCTGCTTATGCTTAGGATCTTGTTGAATAAGTTCTTTGGAAATATTTGTAACCATTTCTTTTGCGTTTTCAGGATCTAACCAGATATGTGGATCATAATTATCAGTTGATTCAAAAGAAGTTGTTTCTTCTTTATCGGCCAATTCGGCCTCTTCACTTTTCAATTCGTCATTCTCGTCAATCATCTTAATTGAATGACTGGCATTTAAAATTTTGGTCTGTCCTTCATCAATACTTGATTTCAAACTCCCGACCCACGTTTCCATATTATTACTACTATAGATAAAGACATTTGCTTGTGAAATTTTACCAATATCCTTAGCACTAGGTTCATAATCATGAGGTTCTGTACCAGCAGGCATCAACATTGTTACGTCTGCATCAGAACCAGCAACTGCTTTGGTAAATTCATAAATTGGGTAAAATGTCGTGACAACCTGTAACTTATTAGATCCTTTATTGGCTGTCGTTTGCCCACACCCGGCCAATACAACAACGAATATCGTCAGCAATAAGCCAACTAAAACCGATTTTTTATGCATGATTTCTCCCTCATTTTTCAAATCGTAATCTAAATAGTAATCAATACCATTACCGACAATTACTAGAATATCATTTTAAACGAGGCCACGTCAACTTTTAATCCGGCTTAATCGCTGTTTAATCAAGGTTTAATAGGTGTATTTGACAGCATTCGTTTGAAGGAATACTGTCAAAATGGCGTAGTAATCGTTTACAATATTAATCCATGCCATTTTTTCTTATTTAAAATGAACACAGACGTATGGTACCCCACTAAAATTAACATTACCGAAATAGATGCTATTTGAGGGATGAAAAATGTTCCGATTGTCGAAACAAGACCAAACATAACCATCCAAAATCTTATTTTTGCGACGCTTTCCATCATCTTAATATGACTTTCACCTACATGTTTCATTGCGCCTTTCGATAAAACAAATAACCCTAATACACAAAATGTATATATCGCAATGTAACAAACACTTGGCGCCACGGAATTCACAAAATCATTGTGCCATGTCGTAACGGTTGGCAGTACGCTCATTGGTAATAATAAAAGTAAATTAACCCATAATAATTTCTTACTAACCGTCTTTACCGGTGCCAGAATCATATGGTGACTCACCCAAAAGCTTGCCACAAACATAAAACTAAGAATATAAGATCCAAATGTGATTAAAAAATTAGGCGCCAGTATAGCACTCCAGCTACCCCGCGTAGGTACATTTATTTGTAAAACCATAATAGTTATTATTATTGCGATAACCCCATCGCTAAATGCTTCTAATCTGCTTTTATTGATAATTTCCACCCCATATGTTTACTTTAACCGATTATTTTTCTTTCGGCTAACTTCTCTCTAATTTTTCCAGAAAGATAACAAGCTACTACGATTGCTGGGAAAAACTGTAATGGAAAAAGGAATAATAAAAGTGCACCCGTGACAATCGGTTGGTTCAAGATGATTGTCACACTTGCAGCGACGACGATTCCGATAACTAATCCCGGCGTATAGTTAAAGATAGTAATAATTGCAAATCCAATTGCAACGCTTGCGAAGATAGCCGGGAATATCTTCCCACCTCGCCATCCGAAAGCAAAACAAATATTTGTTAATAGCGATTTACCTAATGCCAAAAGGACTAAAAATAAAACAGACTCTTTAGCGGCGCTGCCTGAAAAACTCAGTAATTGATGTTCTCCCGAAAAAAGTAAATAAGGTGAGATTATTCCCGCCACCCCAATCAGAGCCCCTGCTAAAACGGCCGCTAATAGTTTATTCGTTATTTTTTTAGCAATTTTCTCGCTTATTTCTTCTAATTTTAAAAATAAAATGCCAAAAATGACACCTATAATCAGTGCTGGTACAATCAGCCATAATACTTCCGGTTGCCAATTCACTTTAGCAAAACGTAATCCAAATAACGCTTCTTTTGGAAATAGTCGATTAATACTGGTAAATCCTAGTATCCCAAGCAAGGTAGTCCAACCATATAAAAGAATTTTAGGCCAATTTTTCTTAGCCGATTGTTTAGTTACGGTATCTTTCTCCAGTGCCTCACCCATACCAAGTAAAGGGGCATGAAAAATGGTCGCCATCATTGTGCCAATTCCCAAATTCAAAAATTCTTCTCTTCTTTTAAGGGTCAACTTCATCTTGTCACCAACCCAACTAATTAAGCCGCCCAGAATACTTGAAAGTGCGGCTTCTGGCCCAAGACTAGCCCCAAACGCTAAGACAATCCACGCAGCTAAGATATTTTTTCCAACTCTTTTTTTATATCGTACTGAACCTGTTTCTTTAAATTCTTGTAAGGTCTGGTGCATCGTTTTTGGATAATCACCAAGATATTTTTGGAACAGTCCCACCAACAAACCACCTATTAAACCTACAATTAATGGATAATAAGACCATTCTAAATTACCCGGAACAGTTACCCAGATAAAATGGATAAACATATTTAGAATAACTAAAAATAATGATGCCACCATCCCAACAAAAATACCTAATAAACTACTCATAAAAATAAACATTGAATCGAATTTCATTCTTTATTCCCCTTTGACTAACCCATTTTTATGTACTTTTATTACCTAAAAAGGCAACCGAATAAGTATCCAGTCGCCTTTTATTTATCTTAATCTTGAATATCTGCGCCTAATGAGTCTTTAAAATGCGTCAGTGCCCACTCATGTCCAACTTGATTAAAACTTGCCATCGCTTTTTCGTGAATCACAATCTTATAGCCCAAGTTATAGGCATCAACTGCCGTGTGCAGTACACAAATATCTGTGCAGACACCCATTAAATGCACCGTATCAATTGAACGCGCACGCAATTTCAAATCCAAATCAGTACCCGCAAAAGCACTGTATCTTGTTTTATCCATCATGTAGACAGTTGACTCATTTTTGTGAGCCTGATACCAAGGGGCTAATTGTCCATAGAATTCTCGACCCTTTGTACCAGCAATATTATGCGGTGGAAACAATTTTGTTTCCGGATGAAAAGGGTCATTTTCATCGTGTATATCCGTGGCTAACACAATGTAATCCCCTTTTTGCTCAAACTCAGTCATTAATTCCATGAGCCGCGGTTCGATAGCTTGTGCAGGTTCCCCGGCCGTTAATGCGCCAGCCGTTGCCACAAAATCATTCGTGTAATCAATCTCAATTAAGGCTTCCATCGTCGTCCCTCATTTCAGTCATATTTAATGCCTACAACATACCAAAATCAGCCAACTATCGCAATTAAATCAGCTTAAGGGCCTCACCAGATAAACCTCTTCACAAAAACCTTTCAAACTATTATAAACATGTTGCGCCCGGCTTTTTTTCCGACAAATTGCGAAGACAGTTGGACCAGATCCACTCATTTCTGCGGCATCTGCACCAAATTTTATCATTTTCTTTTTTAATCGCGTAATTTCGGGATAACGTTCAGCCGTAATTGGTTCGAGCGCATTCCCTAAATTATCAATTAACGCATCCACATCGTCATCCTCAATAGCGTTCACGATGGCATTCACATTTGGGTGGACCAAATGTGTGTAATCGATTTGTCTAATAATTGTTGGCGTTGAGACACTAATTTTCGGTTTCGCAACTACTAACCAAACAGGCGGTAATTCTTTTAAAACGGCGATTTTTTCACCACGTCCGGTTACATGAGCTGTTCTACTGTAAACACAATAGGGAACGTCAGAATCAATTTTCAACCCAATTTTAGCTAGTTCAGCTAGCGATAACTTAAGTTCCCATAATTTATTTAGCGCACGTAGAACCGCGGCCGCATCTGATGATCCACCGCCTAATCCAGCCGCCACCGGTATCTGTTTTTTAATATGTATTTGAGCCCCTTTGTTGATATGAAACTTATCTTGTAATATTTTTGCCGCTTGGTAGGCCAAGTTTCGGTGATCGCACGGTAAAAAGCCACTATCAGTTTCCACTGTAATGTCCGTTCGATCTTCTAGCGATTTGATATGTAAGTAGTCTGCCAAATCAACTGATGTCATGACCATCCGCCACTCCTGTTCACCATCTTGATGATGGAACGGCGTGTCTAAACTTAAGTTGATTTTGGCTGGGGCTTTTTCACGAATCTCCATATTTTCACCTAATCCCAGTATGCCTTAATTACCTCTAATTATACTAATAATTTCTAAAAATAAAAGTCCCAGTTCATCTATTATAAAAAAATAGGTTCTTCATCAAAAAAAAATGACAAGGAACCTACTCATATTCTATTAATTTAAGCAGCGTTATCTTACCTAATACATCAAACTGCTACACCGTTTTATTTAATAATACGTTCGTCATCTTCACCAAAATATTGATAATTTGCGTGTAAGCTATCACCAAACATTTTGCTAATCGTTGTAAATACGTACCCTTTGGCTTTTAAATTTTTGATAATTGAATCAAGCGCAACGACGGTCGTTGGTTGACTATCATGCGTCAGTATAATTGTTCCTGGATAGGTCGATTGGGTAATAGTTGAGACGGTTCTAGCACTATTTTTTGTTTCCCAATCTCTTGAATCAATAGCCCATTGAATAACAGGCATATTCATTTTAGCAGCAACAGCCTTGTTAACAGCTCCGTACGGTGGACGGACTATTTGTGGCAACATACCAGTTGCTTTGTAAATTTCAGCAGATGTACTTTCAACTTCACTTTGAACTTTATCATCTTTTAAAGTCACCAAGTCAGCATGATTATACGTATGACTACCAATTTCGTTACCAGCGTCTAAAACTTGTTTCGCAATTTGTGGATTTTCTTTTACTCGATAACCTACCATGAAAAATGTGGCATTTACCTTATTTTTAGCCAACGTTTTTAAGATTTTAGGCGTGTTAGCGGGATCAGGCCCATCATCAAAAGTAATCGCTACGAGTTTTTTGTTTTTTGATTCAGGAACAACTTGAGCTTTAAGTTTATCCGAGTAAAATACAGGATCTATTACATGAATAAGTTCTTTACCAGTCAGAGATACAGTTGAAACATTTAACTCATTAGCCGGGAAAGTCACTTGTAAAGAGTCGTTTGAATAGTTAAATTTAATTTTGGCTAATTTTTTTGCCTCAGTTAATCGTAATACTTTAGTAATATCCAAATTTTTATGTTGTTTTAAGATTTCATTTTGAAGTTGCAAAGATAAATCAGATAAATTACCTTTTTTATTAAGCAACTCACTAAGTGCTAAAGGCTGATTTGTTTTAGCGTTCACTAACTGATTATCCATTTTTGCGGAGCCGGATTTTTTGTAAGAATAATCATCTTTTTGATAAGACTGTGCTGTTATTTTGTAATTCACGGCATCCCCATGCTGTGAATTTTTCGTAGCAGTTACGACTACAAATGAATTAGCCTTCTCACTTTTGGCCATCTTTACTGCATTCTGTGGAACCGTAATGTTCTTTGGTAAATAGTTGTACACAAGAGTTCCATTTACCTTCTGTTCGGACGGCTTGGTATGATTAGCGGCGGCATTTAAAATACTTTCTTTGCTTGCCTCTAATTGACTCTCGTGTTTGTTAGCCTCTGTTTTTAAATAGAGTCCTGTCGAACCCCCAATTAATACCAATACAAGAACAACTACTCCAATGATTTTCCCAAAATTTTTATTCATCTACCCTAATCCCTTTATCTAAATTTATTATCTTTTTGACTATCAGATCTCTGATAGCCTTTCGCAAAAAAAAATCTATCATTAATGATAGATTTTATAAAACTTAACCGTTTATGTTAATCTTCAAAATCAATTTCAATATTTTTTGTTAAAACATCAGTATAACTGTATGAGACACGTTCAAATGAATTCTCATCTTGGTTTAAGTCAACTACAAAAATTGCTGGGAATGTTTCACGTAAAATTCCTTTACGTTCTGTAGTTTTCTTTCTACCGGCTTGAGCGACTACCGTTAAGTTCTTTCCGACTTGGGCATCTAGCTTTTCCTTGATGCTTGCTAAAGTTTCTGGCATGATGGGCTTCACCTTCTTATGTGAAACATCATAACATAGTTTCACAAAATTTGCAATTATACCACACCGGACGTTAGTAGTTCAATAAGAAGTTAATTAAATTTCTCTTCGACTTTAATAAGATTATTAGACAAGACGATAAACTCATGGATACTAAGCTTTTCAGCTCGAATTTGAGCAGAGATCTCTGACGCATCTAAGGCTTCTTGTAACGCTTCACGAATTTCAGGTGTCTTCCCATAAATTGATTGCAAATTGTTCCACAAACTTTTACGACGATGAGCAAAGCTTCCCTTAACTAATTTAAAGAAGACCATTTCACTAATTGGACGTTCAACGTCCCCTTCTTTTTGATTCAACACAATAATTGCTGAATCAACATTGGGTTGTGGAATGAATACGGTTCTTGGTACAACAAATGCCACTTCTGCATCCATTTCGTATTGAACGGCAACCGTGAGTGAGCCGTATGTCCGACTTCCCGGGTCAGCCGCAATTCGTTCTGCAACTTCTTTTTGCATCATGACAACGATAGTATCCAACTTAACTGCCGTTTCTAATAAATGCATAATAATTGGCGTTGTAATGTAGTAAGGTAAATTAGCAACTAATTTTAAAGGGTGTTGACCATCAAAATGTTCTTCCACCAATGCAGGTAAGTTAGCTTTTAAAATATCTTGCTCCACAATATCAACATTGTCATAAGGACTTAATGTTTCGCCAAGAACTGGAATCAAATTTTGATCGATTTCAATGGCTAAAACCTTATGGGCACGTCTTGCTAATTGTTCAGTTAAAGACCCAATTCCGGGTCCAATTTCAATAACATCATCTTCAGCCGTAATATCCCCAGCATCCACGATATTCATTAATACATTTTTATCCGTTAAGAAATTTTGACCCAAACTCTTTTTAAAAGTTAAGCCATAAGTTTCCATAATCGCTTTGGTTCTAATTGGTGAAGCAATATCTGGCACATCATTGTTAGCCATGTGTTTCCTCCGTTGTCTCGTTAATTTCTTTCAATGCGTCTGCAAATTCTTCCGGCGTAATTTGAAATAATTTCAGTCGGTTATATAATTGTTTCCCATTTGTATAACCAATTTTTAGGTATTCACCCAATTTTTCACGTTTACTTTTAGCATCCGGACCGGCAATTAAACCTGCCGTTTGTAAATCTTCCAAGCTGATTAAAATTTCACCATCTGGCATTTCCGTGTAGAGATGCTCTAACGCCTCACGAATAGCTTCAACCGAAGCATGCTCTACACCTAGACTACCTTTATGATCTGGGACAGCTTCACTTTTCTTTAAAAAAGCGTGTTGTACACTAGGTACTCGCGCCGAAATTGTCTTACGAATCTTTTCACCAGAAAAATCTGGGTCCGTAAATACTATGACACCACGAGTCTCTTGTAATAATTCAATTTGATCTAATGTTTCATCACTAATTGCCGATCCCCGAGTCTCAATCGTATCCGCATTAACAGCTAAATGGATCCGTTTGGTATCATCGCGACCTTCAACCACAATCACTTCTCTAATTTTTTGCATATTAACCTATCCTAAATAGTTTTTCGGCATTTTTAAATGTTGCCGATGCCATATCGATACTTGAACTTTCTCGAATTTTTGCGATCGCCTCTAAGACATATCTCGTGTAACCGGGTTCGTTACGTTGACCTCGATAAGGTTCAGGCGTTAAGTATGGCGCATCTGTTTCAATTAAAATTCGATCAATCGGTGTCACTTTAACTGCTTCATGAACCTCTTTGGCGCTATTATAGGTCACAATGCCACTATAAGATAAATGCATCCCTAAGTCTAAGAATTTATCCGCCCATTTTGCGTCACCGTTAAAACTGTGCATAATACCACCGATATCTCGGATATCAGCTTCCTTTAAAATGGTGTAAACATCCTCAAAAGCATCTCGATTATGAATTGAAATTGGTAAGTTTAAACTTTTAGCAATTTCAATTTGACGTTTAAAAACTTTTTTCTGGGTTTCTACTGGGGATGTATCCCAGTGATAATCAAGACCCATCTCACCCATTGCGACAACTTTTGGCGTCTGTAGTTGTTCTATCAAGACTTTTTCAGTTTCTAGTGTATATGTTTTTGCTTCTTCTGGATGCCACCCAATTATAGAATACAAGTTTGGATAATCTTTGGCCAACGCTAACGATTTTAAAATACTAGGTTGATCAAAACCAACAATTGCCATTTTAGTGACATCGAACGCTTTTGCACGTTCAATAACTTCAGGGATTTCAGTTTTGAATTCATCAGAATTAATATGTGTATGCGTATCAAATATTTCCATAGGATACCTCCTTTAATTGGTAAAAACGAAGAAGGACTAGAGCAAAACCAAGTTTTGTTTCTAGTCCTCACTTTTATTTAGCCAACAATTGCGCCATTTTTAATCTCTTCATCAACGGTGATTAATTTTAATTTACCATCGTATTCAGCAGAAAGAATCATTCCTTGGCTAATTTCGCCTTTCATCTTACGTGGTTTCAAGTTTGCCACAATCACAACTTTTTTACCTAATAAGTCTTCTGGTTCAGGATAGAACTCTGCCACACCAGATAAAATTTGACGATGATCAGGATCACCGGCATCTAATCTGAATTTCAATAATTTGTCAGCATTTTGAACTTTTTCAACTTGGATAATCTCAGCAACTTTTAATTCATTTGGTTCAAATTGGTCAAATGTCGTTTGAGGTAATGTTAAATTCAACTCAACATCTTCTGGGTTCCAATCTGTAGAATCTTCGTCCGTATGATTAACTGCCATTGCTTTACGCCCCTTTTTCTTATCAGAAACTGTCATTTGATCTTTAATGTAGGCAATTTCTTCTTCTACATCTAAACGTGGGAAAATAGGTGTCCCTTTTTCAACGACCACTTTATTTGCTGGGAAGTCAGAGTAGTTTAACCCTTCAATCGCCATATCGGCTTCATCTAAACCTAACTGGTTGAATATTTCTTTTGGTGCATGTGTCATTACTGGTTGAATTAACACAGCAATCACACGTAGACTAGCGGCCAAATGAACCATTACGCTATCCAACTCAGCTTTACGCGTTTCATCTTTAGCAAGGACCCATGGTTGTGTTTCATCAATGTATTTATTTGTTCTGGCAACCAATTTCCAGATTGCATTTAAGCCATCTGAGAATTGCATTTTATCCATTAATTCCGTGTATTCTGTAATAACGTCTTCAGCCGTTTGACCTAAGTCGCCATCAAATTCAGTCACATTACCATTTAACGTTGGAATTTTGCCACCGTCATACTTATTAATCATAGCAACAGTTCTATTTAATAGGTTTCCTAAATCATTCGCTAAGTCAAAGTTTACTCGCGAAACGAAATCTTCTGGTGTGAAGACGCCATCATTACCAAATGGTACAGCGCGCATTAAGTAATAACGGAGGGCATCTAATCCGTAACGTTCAACTAACATTTCTGGGTAGATAACATTTCCCTTTGATTTAGACATTTTTCCGTCTTTCATCAACAACCAACCATGACCAAAAATTTGTTTTGGTAAAGGTAAGTCAAGTGCCATCAAAATAATTGGCCAATAAATCGTATGGAAACGCACGATCTCTTTACCAACCATTTGGACATTTGCGGGCCAGAATTTGTCAAATAACTCGGTATCATCAGAACCATAACCAAGCGCCGTAATATAGTTTGCCAAAGCATCAATCCAAACGTAAACAACATGTTTTGGATTACTTTTTACTTTAACGCCCCAATTAAAGGTCGTTCTAGAAACCGCAAGATCTTCCAAACCAGGTTTGATGAAGTTATTTACCATTTCATTTTTACGTGATTCTGGTTGAATAAAGTCGGGATGTGCATCATAATAACTCAATAAACGATCTGCATATTTACTCATTTTAAAGAAATATGATTCTTCCTTAACTAATGAAACTTCGTGGCCACTTGGCGCTTTTCCGCCAATCATTTTGCCAGCATCATCACGGAAAACTTCGGCTAATTGTGATTCTGTAAAGAATTCTTCATCAGAAACAGAGTACCAACCTTCATATTCCCCTAAATAAATATCACCTTGTTCGAGCAATTTATCGAAAATATATTGTACTGCTTTTTCATGTTGGTCATCTGTCGTTCGAATAAATTTATCATTTGTGATTTCAAGTGTTTTCCATAATTCTTTGATATCACTAGCCATACTATCGACATAAGCTTGTGGCGTTGTTCCCAATTCTTCAGCTTTTTGTTCGATTTTCAAGCCATGTTCATCTGTTCCCGTTAAGAAGAAAACATCATAGCCTTTTTGGCGTTTATAACGAGCCAGCACGTCGCATGCAATTGTCGTATATGAATTACCAATATGTAATTTACCTGATGGATAATAGATTGGTGTTGTTAAATAAAATGTGGGTTTTTCTGTCATTTTTAAGACCCTTTCCGTATCGTGTTTCATTTGTATTTTGTCATTCGTTCTGTATAAACTCCTTAACAGTATAGCATAGTTTTTTACCGATTTTAAACAATAAAAAGAGACAATCCGCGAGTTTCACAGACCATCTCTTTTAAATTTATCGGGCATATTTTTGAAATTGACGAATAATCATAATTTCTTTTTCGGACAGTTGCCCATCCAAAATAGTAATCAAAATGCGCCCCACTCGTCTTGGATCCCGTTTTAGCGCCGTAATACTAAACGTAATTGCTGCGACCATTAGGGTTAATAACAATCCTTCGCCCTTTGTAAAGGGTGTGCCAAATAACAAGATTGGATTTCCACCAAAAAAACTGACGCCACCAAAGTAGAAAAGGATGAAGTCGAAGAACCGTTGGAAATAAGTTAACCATTGCAACCGTGTCTTAAGACTACTTAACCGAGTAAATATTTCGCTATGTTCAAGCATTTTGCAACAATCCTTCACTATAATTTAATTTCAAATTTGATTAATTGTGAGCCTCTGAAATTCGTCACATATCGATGTGCCTCATTCTTTAATATATAAGGTAACACAGGAATCAGGTCAGGCGTTAGTCCAACGTTCTGTTCATCTAAAGCCCATGCAGTTGAAAAATTAGCCAGAATCCCTTCACGCATTCTTTGCGGATATTGCGTTCCGAACGACTTCGCTAAAGCTACATGAAACAGTGCTATCGTAGCTTGATAATTATTATCCACTGACCACTCAAGATACCCAGTTGGTATGCATTGAGCTTCTGAAACCCGTATACCCGTTTCTTCAGCTAATTCACGAATCATCCCTGCCAACTCAGATTCTGCCGCCTTACGTTTACCACCAATTCCATTCCAAAGACCAACATACGGTTTCTTGAAGCGGTTCAGTAGTAGAAGTTCATCCCCAGCCGTAATAACGGCTAAATTATATTTTGCTAACTCTACCATTATTCAGCAGGTCTAATTAAAAAGCGCATATCAATCGTGTTCATCAATTCTAGCACTGTCATATCATAGGTATGGATAATAACTTCTTTTGAATCCGCATTTTTAGGAACCGTGATAACAAATGCATTTTGTTTATCATTCTTTTGAATTCCGATGTATGCAGATGCAAAGTTAACGTTACTTTTAAACTCAGAATGCATAATATCAAATAATTGACGAACTTCTAATTTTAATTGACGTTCGCTAAAAACAGGTGTTAATGTTGCAAACGTATTTAAGTACATTTTTGGTAATTTCCATGCTTCAAGTTGTGCATCAAATGCTTTGAATAATGCAACCGCCGCACGTCGAGCTTCAAATGGTGCACGTAAGCTGTTTGCCGTTAATATTTCCAATAATTTAAGTGCCGCATTTGCAGAGATAGGATAAAATTCTAAAAATTTCTCAGTGATTTGTTCCGCATCTTCATTTTGGAAGAAAACTAGGGCATCCAAAAGTGTGATCAAACGATACATTCCCCATTCATCTGGGCCGCTACCTTCTTTAGGCTCAGCTGTCACCGTTGCCAAAACACCTTGGTAGAATAATGATCTGACATTATCGTCGATAAACCCATTTTCTTCCTGTAATCTAAAAATTGTTGCATGTAAGATAGTGTCGTATAGTTGGATAGCAGTGGCATTAATTTTATCATCAATATCAAAATCATCCGTTGTCATTTTTAACATTAATTCAGGCGCTTGGTTAAGTTGCAAGAAAAAATGAAATAACTCATGTGAAATCAAATAATCTGGTGCCGTAATATCGGTCACATTAATAATAAAATTGCCATCTTCTAATCGTGACTCAACTTGTTGATGTCTGATGAATCCAACTTTTTCTCCACCACATTGAATTTTGATTTCCCCATCAAATTGTTTTTTAATTTCGGCAATTAAGTTTTGCGTATTTTGTTGTAATATAATTTCAGCCATTTTAACGTTCCCCTTTTCGTCTTAGGTCTTTTAATTTTTGCGTTGCAATTGCAGTATCCGGTCGTATTTCATTTTTTAATAACTCAGTTAATTGTCCCACTTCTTCATTCATAGCGCCAACTTTAACCGCTAATGATTTTAATTGAAGTCCCATATGTCCCTTTTGAATCCCATCAGAAACCAACGCCTTAAGCGCCGCAAAATTTTGTGCCAAGCCGACACTAGCAATCACACTAGCTAGCTCCTTAGCCGACTCAATACCCATCATTTTTTTATTAATTTGAACCATTGGTACGATATCAATTGAGCCTCCAACAACTCCAACAGGCATAGGTACTTTAATTGTCCCAACTAGATTATCGCCAATTATCGTCCAGTTAGTTAAGCCCCGGTACTGACCATCTCGACTGGCGTAGGCATGAGCACCCGCCTCAATCGCGCGCCAATCATTTCCAGATCCAATCAACGCTGCGTCAATGCCGTTCATGATTCCTTTATTATGTGTGACGGCTCGATAAGGGTCAAGTCGCGCTACTCGACTGGCAGAAACAATTTTTTTGGCTAATTCTTGCCCGTCCATATGTATAGAATCAATCAAATAAATTGGCACTGAACAACTCGACTCGACTAATGACTCAGTTGCATAATTAGATAAAATACTCATCAAAACATTTTGGTTCAATTCGGTCCTCAGAACATCACCGACCACTTCCATCATCGTATTGACACTATTTGCGCCCATTGCGGATTGAACATCAATCGCCACATCAATGGAAAGTAAATCATCCGCTAGTTTTCTAACACGCACCCAACGTGCGCCACCACCGCGTTTTACAAGTGAGGGACGGGCCGCATTAGCTACTTCAATTAAATACGCTTTTTGCGCATCAATTTGTTTGATTGCCTTATCCGTATCATCGATATTTTCTAAAATCACTTGGCCAATCATTAAGCGAGAGTCAACTTTTGTCGTAAATCCACCGGCAGACGCAATTATTTTTGCGCCATTATTACTTGCGGCAATCACAGAAGGTTCTTCAGTCACCATTGGAACCGTCACTTCTTTACCATCAACTAAATAATGAAAGGCGACACCTTCTGGCAACGTAAAATCTGCTATATAATTTTCAGTCATTTGATTATTTAACTCATGATTAGGAGAATTTTTCTCTATCTCTTTTCTTGCTTCATTCGAAATAAGACCATCGTTTAATAAGGTATTAAGCCGGTCTTGCCACTTCTTTTGATAAAATTTTATTAATTTTGTCATTTTGTTAGTCCTTTTTATTGTTTTTTACTTTTAGTAAGAAAAATGAATGGTTTCTTAGCTCATTTTACGCTATTATAGAAAGATAATATATTACTTTTAAAAAAAGGGGCGTACTAAAATGAAAAAAATATTAAGTCTTGCCAGTGTGTTATTGATTGCTCTTGCTCTAACAGCCTGCGGCAAATCTAAAGAATCATCATCCGATTTAACACAGACAAAAGATACCTTAACTATTGGTCTTGAAGGTACTTACCGTCCTTATAGTTATCATGATAGCGATAATAAATTAACTGGATTTGAAGTTGAACTTGGTCAACAATTAGCTAAAAAAATGGATTTAAACCCCAAATTTGTTGAATCAAAATGGGATTCATTAGTTGCTGGATTAGATGCTAACAAATATGATGTTGTCTTGAACAATGTCGGTGTGACAAAAGAACGTCAAGCTAAATACAATTTCACATCACCTTACATCTATTCAAAATCAATTTTAGTTGTTAAAAAAGATAACACATCAATTAAAACGATTAAAGATATCAAAGGTAAAAAAATGGCACAAACCGTTACAAGTGAAAATGGCGCTGATGCTAAACGCCTTGGTGCTGATGTCGTATCAACCGATGATTTCTCAAACACGATCAGCTTAATTTTAGATGGCCGCGCTGATGGTACTATCAATAGTAATGACGCTGTTTACTCATACCTAAAAGAAAAACCTGACACAAACATCAAAACAATTTCAACGGGTTCTGAAATTACAGCACTTAAAGTTGCTGGCTTAATTCAAAAAGACAACCCTAAATTACAAAAGAAACTAGATGCGGCACTTAAAGAATTACGCGCCGATGGATCTTTATCAAAATTATCTAAAAAATACTTTGGCAGCGATATTACAAACAAATAAGTTAAAGAAGACTGGTGCAAAATCCATTTTGTTATCGGTCTTTTTTTATTAAACTAGATTAAGAGAGGTTCATCTTTCATGAAACTTGTTATGGATTCACTTCCGGCCATCTTAGAAGCCGGGATACGTTACACTATTCCGTTAACAGTTATTTCATTCATTATTGGGATAATTATCGCCGTAATTACAGCATTAGTTCGTATTTCAAACGTTAAAAAAGGAAGTACTTTCACACGACTATTAAAAATTATTGGTAAAGCTTTCTTTTCATTTTACGTTTGGCTTTTCAGAGGAACGCCTTTAATTGTTCAATTGTTTATTCTGTTTTATGGATTACCTAGATTACCGGCTCCTTATACCGTCGAATTTGGGGCATTCAGCGCTGCCGTGATTGTTTTTTCATTAAATGTAGGCGCCTATGCATCTGAAACAATTCGTGCCGCCATTTTATCAATTTCAAAGGGACAATGGGAGGCCGGTTACGCGATTGGTATGACACATACAACCGTATTATTCCGCGTTATTTTACCACAAGCAGCTCGCGTTTCGTTACCACCTCTATCAAATAGCTTTATTGGCCTAATTAAAGATACCTCACTGGCTTTCTCAATTACGATTGTTGAAATGTTCTCCGTTGGCCAACAAATCGCGGCCCGGACTTATGAACCTATGGTCTTATACTGTGAAGTTGCAGTCGTTTACCTGGTCTTCTGCTCAATTTTAAACGTTGGTCAATATTACCTAGAAAAAAGAACATCGCGTTATATTAAGAATACCTAGGGGGGCTGAATCATGATTAAATTTGAAAATGTTAATAAATATTTTGATCAACACAAAGCATTAAAATCGTTATCATTTGAATTACCAGAACATGAGACAACCGTCATTGTTGGACCTTCTGGGTCAGGTAAATCGACATTGTTACGGTCTTTCAATCTTCTAGAGCAACCTGAGGAAGGTCTCTATTCGTTAGATGATAAAGTAATCGATTTTGCTCAACCCATCAGTGAAAAAACTATTTTAGAAGTGCGTCGACAAACCGGCATGGTTTTCCAAGATTATAATTTATTTCCACATTTAACCGTTTTAAAGAACGTTATGGAAGGTCCGTTGCACGTTTTAAAAGAACAAAAATTAATTGCTGCGCAGCGTGCTGAAGAACTTTTGGAACTAGTTGGTCTTTCAGATCGTGCTAACTATTATCCAAACCAGTTATCCGGTGGGCAGCAACAACGTGTCGCTATTGCTCGTGCAATGGCAATGGATCCCAAATATCTGTTATTTGACGAACCAACTTCCGCGCTGGATCCAGAACTAGAGGCTGAAGTCTTAAAAGTGTTACTTAAATTAGACGTCGAAAAGAATTCGATGGTGATTGTGACGCATAATATGGCCTTCGCAAAAGCCGTCGCTAGTAACATTATCTTTTTAGAAGAAGGCAATATTTTATTTAACGGTTCACCGGATGAATTTTTCAATCATCCCACAGAACGTATTCAAAAATTCTTGTCAGCAATGACATTTGAAGATATTTTACCCAAATAAAAAGACACCGTGTTAAACGGTGTCTTTTTATTTACCTAATTTAGTTGTTAAATAACCTTCACGAACGCCACTTTCAGAGAAAATGACCCCTACGGAATTCAAATACTGACCTAAAGCCACAACTGGTGCAATACCACCTACGATAATATCTGCACGGTTAGAAGCAATCCCACTAACTTGTGCACGCTTTTTAGTTGTCAGCCCTACTAATTCTTCAAAGGTTAATGAAACGGCTTTACGTGACAATTGATAGCCATTAATCGCTTCCGTGTTCACTAATTTTTGTTTTTTTCGATTAAGGCGTCCAATAATTCGATTCGACCCACCAAGTAATACAAGTGGTAGTTCAATCGCTTCTTTTAACCATTCTAACTTTTGGAAGGCTGTTACTAAATATTCCATTAGTTGAAATAATTCTTTACCCGTAATCTGATCGTTTTTTAAATATTTTTCAGATAAAGTCACCGCTCCAAACGGCAGACTTACAAGATGAGCTACTCTTCGATCAACGACATGAATGAGCTCACTACTTGCGCCACCCGTATCCAAAATTAAGCAATCACGAATTGGTAAAGCTTCCATAACACCCATATAGTCGTAATAAGCTTCATCATCACCGCTTAAAACTTCAATATCAGCACCAACGGCCTCTTTAATGCGTCGTAAAAACTCTTTTTGATTTCGCGCCATCCGAACCGCAGCAGTTGCAATACCATGTACGGCAACCGGTCCATAAACGTCGTACTGTTTTTTAAAACTCACTAGCGCTTCAATCGTCCTAGCCATTGCATGTTCCTGCAAAACGCGAGATTTCCCCATCCCTTCAGACAATCGTGTTTCTGACTTTAATCGTTTGATTTCTTTAAATTGCCCATTATCGAGTTGTTCATTAATCGATAATCGAACTGAATTTGAACCCAAATCCAATAAAACAAACTTTTCCATTATTACTCACCTCATACTAAATCAAAGAAACGGTTCACAACAGAACTAGTTAAAATAATTAATCCCAATCGCATCTCTAACTTCGTTCAAGGTTTTGTTAGCAACAACATTTGCTTTATCGCTACCAGCTTTTAGCATCGCATAAATGGCTTCAGGATCTTTAGCCAGCTCAGCACGTCGGTCACGAATTGGTGCCAACTCAGCTTCAAGCACATCGTTTAAGTAACGTTTAATTTTAACATCGCCTAAACCGCCAGCTTGGTATTGAGCCTTAAGCTCTGCAACTTTTTCAGTATCTTTATCAAAAATATCAAGATAAGTAAAGACCATGTTACCTTCAACTTTACCAGGATCTTCAATATGAATGTGATCCGGATCAGTATACATCGACATAACTTTCTTCTTCAATGTCTCAGCGTCATCCGCAAGAAAAATACCGTTACCTAACGACTTACTCATTTTTGCATTACCATCTAATCCAGGCAAACGACCTTGACCCTTTGGTGGGAAAACGCCTTCCGGTTCAACAAGGATATCTTTTTGATAAATTGTATTAAAACTTCTAACAATCTCACGTGTTTGTTCAATCATAGGTTCCTGATCATCACCGACAGGAACAACTGTTGCTTTAAATGCCGTAATATCAGCAGCTTGGCTAACTGGGTAAACGAAAAAGCCAGCAGGAATGCTACGTTCAAAGTTCTTTTGTTGAATTTCAGCTTTAACAGTAGGATTTCGTTCCAAACGAGAAACAGTTACCAGGTTTAAGAAATAGCTTGTCAGTTCCGTTAATGCAGGAATTTGAGATTGTACAAAAATAGTTGTTTTACTTGGATCAATACCAACTGCTAAATAATCCAAGGCAACTTGAATTAAACTATTTTTGATTTTTTCTGGATCACGTGCATTATCTGTCAAAGCTTGTTGATCGGCAATCATAATGAATGTCTCATAATCACCTGAATTTTGCATTGCAACGCGATTCTTCAATGAACCAATGTAATGCCCAATATGTAGTTTACCTGTGGGACGATCTCCCGTTAAAATTACTTTTTTTGTCATAGTTACGCTCCCTTTCTATCTATAAAAAAAGTCCTATTGTTAGTAAATAACAATAGGACGACTGTCTCGTGGTACCACCTAAATTGCAGAACGAATCCTGCCACTTACCGATAAGGAGGTTACCCAAAATTCTCATATATCCAATTCGGCCTGCCATCATACCTTTCAATAAAATCAGTATGTCCCTGTTGTGGTTAGCATTCCTACTTCGCAATAATCAATGAATTATCTATTAGTGTAAGTGTAGCGTGTTCCACACAAAAAATCAAATAATATTAAATACTAGACGAAAATTTCAAAAACCTTTAAACTAGGTCAATAGTACAAGGGGGCCATTAATTATGTCAGAAGAAGAAATTGAACAAGAACGAGTGGACTCAGTTGTTAAAGAAATTAATGAAAAATCAATTAAAACAGCTGAACTGTATGAAAAGGCGCATAAAGAAACATCATCAGTTGAAAAAAACTATGTAGATAACGCAAAAATCAATACTTTTGAAATTGATGATCGAATTGAAACGAATGCCGAAGTCCAACAACAAAAGCAATTAGTTGCAACAACAATTCAGACCGAAGAAATTTTAGAGAGACAAGTCCACACTTTAGAACAGTTAGGCGATTCACCTTATTTTGGCCGCATTGATATCCAAGATGATGGTGATCCAGATCAAGAACAACTTTATATTGGTCTAGCGTCTCTAGTAGATGATCACCAAAACTTTCTGATTCACGATTGGCGAGCGCCCATCTCAAGTATTTATTATAATGGTGCACTAGGCCATGTTTCATACGAAACACCACAAGGAAAGCAAATGACTGAACTATCAAAAAAACGTCAATTTCAAATTAAAGAAGGTAAAATTCTGTCGATGTTTGATACCAACGAAACAATTGGCGATGAATTATTGCAACAGGTCTTAGGCGAACAAAGCGATGCACAAATGAAAAATATCGTTTCAACAATCCAGCAAGAACAGAATACAATTATTCGCGACACAACAAGCGACCTATTAGTCGTTCAAGGGGTCGCCGGTAGTGGTAAAACGTCAGCCATTCTACAGCGCATTGCATTCTTACTTTATCATTCAAGAACGTCGCTAAATGCTGACCAAATCATCTTATTCTCACCAAACCTACTCTTCAGTCATTATATTTCTGATGTTCTACCAAGTTTAGGCGAAAAAAATATGCGCCAAGTCACCTTAGCAGAATTTTTTTCTAATCGATTTCAAGGATTAAAGGTAGAAACATTATTTGAAGACTATGAATCAAATAATGATCGCCACTTATCTGATATAAAAGGTAACAAACAATTCAAAGAAACAATTGAACATTACTTAAATACACTAGAATCCACAGATTTATCTTTCACCGATATCATATACGAAGGGACACCTTTCTTCAAAAAAGAAGAAATCACCCAGATATACACACGTTTGCCACAAAATATGTTATCAGCGGATAAGTTCACTGCAACAAAAAATGCATTAACAAAACGACTAAAAAAACGAATCACCGAAATGTCCACATCTGATCCGATACGAGAAGAAATCGATTCTCTGTCTGACTCCCAGTACGAAACATATTTAATAGACTATAAACGTGATGAATTCGATAATGTAGACGACGAAATTTCATATATCGGTACAATCATTTTGAAAGATCGTTTTAACATTGTTTACGATGCTATCTACAATAACTACTTTATAGATATCTACGAGCAATATGCAAAATTTTTAAAATCTGCCATTTCAGCGGATTCTAAAAAAACGTTCCAATTGAATCTAGAACTTCATAAAATAGCATTGGCAGACGCTGCACCATTATTATTACTACGTGATCTATTGTCAGGGAGCGGTCAAAATAGAAATATTGAGCACCTGTTTATTGATGAGATACAGGACTACTCTCCATTGCAACTTTTGTATTTAAAAAATTGCTTTCCCAATGCCAAACTGACACTTTTGGGCGATAGCGAACAAGCACTGTTCCACGATTTAGTTTTACCAACTAAATTTTTGGAAAATTTAAATCAAATTTTAAAAATTAAAAAAACTAATTTAATTATTCTGAATAAAAGTTACCGATCGACATTTGAGATTACTAACTTTGCAAAATCATTACTACCCGATGGGAATAATATTGAATCATTCACACGTCATGGTGAATTACCCAAAATATACTTTAGTAAAAATCGTTCTCAGGCTCTCTCATCCTTGATAACATTAATTAACGAAAAAGATAAAAGCGGTCAGCCGTTAACAATTATTACTAAAAATATAACAGAGTGCAATATACTTTATAATGAACTCAGAGCATCGGTAGATATTACAAAAATCACGGACGGTGATAGAAGTATCCCGCCTACCACAATTATATTACCCATTTATTTAGCTAAAGGACTTGAGTTTGATTCTGTTGTTGCCTTCGATATTTCAGAGACAAACTATGTATCACAAAATGACCTTGGAAATCTCTATACGCTTTGTTCCCGAGCCATGCATTCATTGTCCATATTTTCGATTGAAGCATTATCTCCATTACTGAAAGGTTCTATAATTGGCTCATCCGTCCATATTGTTTAATATTTAGATTGATTTTTCTCTAGTATTACTATAGAATTTTATAGTAATGCCGCTTTAGCTCAGCAGGTAGAGCATCACCATGGTAAGGTGGGGGTCGCCGGTTCAAATCCGGCAAGCGGCTTTTTATAATAAATGATCACAAAAAAAAGACATTAACTTAATTGTTAATGTCTTTTTTA
>NZ_JANXLI010000005.1:0-93006 GCF_026948345.1 Dellaglioa carnosa
TATAAATAAATCGTGATTTGAATTCCCCTACCGATTGAATCTTTAACAACGATTTCCCCACCCATTGCCGTTACTAGCTCCTGCACAATAGAAAGTCCAAGCCCATTACCTTCTATTTGTTTACTTCTAGACTGGTCAACCCTATAGAAGCGTTCAAATATTCTTTTTTTGTCCTCGTCTGAAATGCCGACACCCGTATCTGAAACCGAAATAAATGTTTTTTCTTCATTCATACCTGCCTCAATTAAAATTGAACCGTTGTCTACGTTATATTTAACGGCATTTTGTAGTAAATTCTCCACGATAGTTGTTATTTTACTTTTATCAAAACTGATAACAAAATCTTTTTGTATTTTTATATTAATTTCCAAATTTTTACTTCTAATCTTTTTGCTTAAAAGTTCTAATTCAGAATCAATTACGTCATTTAACTTAAATTTTGTAATGTTTTCTTTACTTCTCTGACCCTTTGATAATTTCAGTATTTCTTGAATTAGGACCTCTAACTTATTGCTTTCATCGTAAATGATATTCAAAAATTTCTTTGTTGTCACGGGATTAACCGGTTCCTCCAAAAGGGTTTCAGTAAAACCTTTTATTGCGGTAACTGGTGTTTTTAGCTCGTGGCTTACATTTCCAACAAATTCCGTCTGCATTCTCTCTAAGAGTTTCACTTCAGTTATATCGTACAAAATTACAATCACTTGAAAGTCAACGTTATCATTTGCGACGTAGACCACCGTTGCATCCACTACCTTATTTGTATTTCCAATCTCAACTTCAGCTCGTTGTTTTTCTTTTAACTTTATAGCTTTCTCAATTAACCCACTTAATTTATATGTTTTAATGTCATCAATATACGAGTGCCGTTGTTGTTGAATCTTGCGTCCCAACAACGTATCTATCGTTTCATTTGCCATTAAGACTTGTCTTTTATGATCTATTTGCATAATACCAACGGTTAAATGCTCAATTAATCGCAGATAATTATTATTTTGAACCTGATAATGGACATTTCTTTTCTTTTGATAACTCTCCACGCGATTAATTGCCTTTGACAATTCAAAATTTGGACTATCCGTATCCAGTAAAACATGAAATGAGGCACCCTGATTGACTAAGCTATTAAGTCTATTTGCCATCAACTTAGATTCCGCATCAGACTTAGACACCATCTTATAAATAATATATATCTCTATAAAACTCAAGATAATTGCGCCGCTTAGGTTAGTTTTACTAAAAAAACGGCCAGTTGTACTCCATAATAACGTCATGCCAAATATTAAATTTAGCGATATTATTAAAATTGCGATCATATATTTCATTTTTTTGTTCATTTATTTTCCTCAAACTTATATCCAAATCCCCGAACCGTTTTCAAATATACTGGTTTCTTTGGATCGACTTCTAATTTTTCACGTAAATGGCTGACATGCATATCAATCATCCGCGTCTGTCCTTCATAATCATATCCCCATACGCCACTGAGCAATTTTTCTCTGCTTAAAACACGGCCTATTCGTTTAACAAAGTACACCAAAAGCTCAAACTCTTTTGGCGTCAATGAAACTTTTTCATTATTTTTATAGACAGAATAATTTGCAAAATCAATTTTAAAATCTTTAAATTCTTTAACTTCCTCATTATCTTGTTCTATTCCAGATGGATTAATCTCGGTACGTCTTAAAATAGCTTTAATTCTTGCTACTACTTCCCTTGGACTGAACGGTTTCGTCATATAGTCATCCGCGCCAATTTCTAACCCAATAATCTTATTTAATTCATCATCTTTAGCCGTTAATATTATTATTGGCGTTTTTATCTTTTCCTGTCTTAACTTTTTTGTAACTTCAATACCATCGTATCCTGGTAACATCAAATCAAGAATAATGAAATCAAAATTTCGTTCTGTTGCCTTTTTGAACGCACTTGGACCATCAGTTGCCACCTGCACCTCATAATTCGCATTTTCTAAATTATACGTTAGTAACGTCACAATCGCCGGTTCATCGTCCACAACTAAAATTTTTTTCATTACTTATCCCCTAACCAAATTTATTTGATTATAACCAACCCTATTTCGTACGGTGAATCTGAAAAAATGGCACTTTCCGTTATTTTAGTGTCACCACTAAACGTTTTAATTTTTAATCGACAATATGTTGAACTACTTTCTAGTGCTTTATATAGCTCATTTTCATTTCTCACGTTAATACCATTACATTGGATCACGACATCCCCAACCTCGACATCCATTTTCGCCGCTGGCGTTTCTGGTCGTACCCCCACAATTAAGATACCTTCATCAGATTCTGCAAACCATTTTTCTTGTTTATTATCATGGCGTTTAATGACATATCTATCCCCAAAATAAGCAATTAATAATATGACTAGGCCAATTATACCCGCTATTGGAGAAAATGCAGATATGACGGTTAAACAGGCGCTGATTACTGCTAGATATAAATATTGTTTTTTGGTAAAGCTGATGGCTAGTTTTGGCAATTCTTTATATATTCGAAGCGTCAATCCAATAATTAACGGTAAAATGATAACGTTGTATTCTGTCCCCGCTACATGAATTAATGGCCACCAATCAAATACACTGTGAAATTGATTACCTGGCACTAATATTACGAGTGGTATAAGATACAACTCTTTCATTTTAAATGATGATATATTTCGTCCCCGTTTTCCGGCCTGCGTACTTGGTGACAATTGGCTCTTCCTAAATAAGTGTAGTGCAATACCTGTAATAAGCAAGCTAAGCGTTCCCACCATTAGGATTCCCGTTAAAAATTCGGGTTGGAAAGTTTCATTTTTAAATACATTCATATTAGATGGTTGCCATTCCAACATCCCATAAATAAGTCCAGAAATTAAGAATAATGGATAGATGCTGTTGAATAATGGGTATAACAAAAGTCCTACAATCATGCAGATCGTATAGATAAGTACCCAGTTCATTGGAATCATTGTTCCCGTTCCAAATAAAATTACTGATCCAATAATACCAAAGAGTGTTCCTACTTTAATTGCGTGGCGTCCCTCATAGAAATCACTATCGACAGCCGTCCGAAATGCTTGTCGCTCTTTTTTTACCCTCTGATTATAAATAACAAACATCAATATCGTTGCCAACCAAACCGTCGGCTGAATGAAAAATGTTCCAATAATTTTAAGTATCTCCATAAATCCACCTATTTTCTTTAAGATATAATACTCAAATTATATCATGCTTTATTATGATTAAAAAATGATTATCTAAATCGAAAAAAAAGACTGGACACCGTTAAAAACGGCACCCAGTCTTCATTAATTTTAATTAAATCTTTAAGAATCGACGCATTGAAACAAATGATCCCAGCGCACCAATAATGATACCAATTGAGATTAATAGCAAATCAATCTCCGCCAAGAAAGTTCCTGGTGTTAATAATCTGTAACTTGTTGATGCTAATGAAGCCTGTAAGCCGTTATAAATCCAAATGTAGCCAAAATCAACTAACGCAATTGGGATAATTGCCCCTAAAAGACCGGTCCATGCACCTTCAAGTAAGAATGGCCATCTGATAAATCCATTTGTGGCACCAACTAGACGCATAATACCAATTTCATTTCTACGAGATAAAATTGTGATTCTAATTGTATTAGATATCAAGAATACCGCAACGAATAGAAGTAATGCACTAATAATCATACCCCATTTTTGGATACTACCAACCACTTTAAATAGTTTTTTAGCAGATGTTCCACCAAAACTTGCATCATTTACATAATCTAAAGTTTTAGCTTTTTTTGCAACTTGTTCAGTTTGCTTTGGTTCTTTCGTTTGAACATCAAATGTATCATATAGAGGATTATCATCCCCACCAAACAATTTAAACTCATTACCATAACTGCCGACAACTTGTTGTAATTGTTCTTTTTTACTTGAAAAAGTGACTTTTTTAACTTCAGAGTAACTTTCAAGTTTCTTTTTCAATGTATCTTGTTGGTTCTTTGTTGTCTTGCGTTCAACAAATACTCGAACTTGAACATCATTTTCAACATCAGATGCTAATTTATTTACATTCATTAAAATCGAGAGCAATACGCCAACTAAAATTAATGTTACAGTAACTGCACTGATAGCGGCAACAGACATCCATCCATTACGACGAAGACTCTTAACACTTTCACCTAAATGGCGCTTAAACGTTCTCATTTTCATAACCGTATTTTCCTCCTTCTTCATCTCGGGCAATACGGCCATCTTCAATAGCCAACAAACGATGTGGATATTTGTTCACAATAATACTATTATGAGTTGCCATGATAACTGTTGTTCCCTGTTTATTTACTTTTTCTAAAATTGCCATGATATCGTCAGACGTTTCCGGATCTAAGTTACCCGTTGGTTCATCAGCAATCAACACTTCCGGTTTATTAGCAACCGCACGTGCAATAGCAATTCTTTGTTGTTCACCACCAGATAATTCTTCAGGAAATTTATCTGACTTATCAGCTAAATCTACGAGATCCAGAACATAGTCAACACGTTCCTTAATTTCTGCTGGTTCTTTTTCAATCACTTCAAGCGCATAGGCAATATTTTCAAATATTGTTAGGCGTGGTAATAATTTGAAATCTTGGAAAACAATCCCTAAATCTCTTCGTAAAAATGGAACTTCTTTTGGTTTCATCGTTTGTAACTGAAAGTTATTTACGGTAATTTCACCAGATGTTGCTTGTTCTTCATGGTACATCATTTTGATAAATGTTGATTTACCGGCCCCACTGGGTCCAACCACGTATACAAATTCACCTTGGTCAATTCGAATATTGATATCATTACTTGCGATAATATCATCGGAATATTGTTTAAATACATTTTTAAATTCTATCAAACAGTGAATCCTCCTATGTCTATTTTCATAATGTTTTCATTATACCATGATTATGGTCCTACAGATTTCAGTAGTTTTACAATTAAGTTTCATTTATTAACTTGGGTTTTCATTTTTTAGTTTCCACTGTAAAAAAGCGTTAATAAAACCGTCTAGGTCTCCATCCATTACTGATTGTACATTTCCCGTTTCAAATTCTGAACGATGGTCTTTTACCATTGAATAAGGATGGAATACATACGACCTAATTTGCGATCCCCACCCAATATCCATCTGTTCGCCTTGAATGGCAGCACGTTCTTTTTCCTTTTCTTCCATTTCAAGTTGATACAATTTAGATTTCATCATGCTTTCTGCTGTCGCCCTATTTTGAAATTGTGATCGTTGCGCTTGACTTGATGTTACAATTCCTGTTGGTATATGAATCAATCGAACCGCCGAAGACGTCTTATTGATATGTTGTCCACCGGCCCCAGACGATCTGAAAACTTCCATTCTAATATCATCTTGGTTTAATTCAATTTCAACGGAGTCATCCAATTCGGGCATGACATCAACGGATGCAAATGATGTATGACGCCGTCCTGCGGCATCAAATGGTGAAATTCGGACTAATCGATGGACACCTTTTTCACTTTTTAAATATCCATATGCATTTAGTCCCTTAATTAGAAGCGTTACACTTTTTAAGCCTGCTTCATCTCCGGATTGATAATCAACTGTTTCAACGGTCAATCCACTCTTTTCAGCCCATCTCGTATACATTCTTAGGAGCATTAGTCCCCAATCTTGAGATTCAGTTCCACCGGCACCTGGGTGGATTTCTAAAATGGCATTTCGACTGTCATAAGGTTCATTCAGTAGTAGTCTTAACTGATACCTATCAAGCGCCTTCATCGTTTCGTCAAATAAGTCATTAAACTCACTTAGCATATCCGGATCGTTTTCTTCTTGTAATAATTCAAGCATCACTTGTAGTTCCGAAACCCGGCTCTCTAAATCATGAAAAGAGTCATACTTACCTTTTAACTGATTTGTTTCATCAATGACTTTTTGAGCTTCTTCTTGATGATTCCAAAAATCTGGATCAGCCATCCGTTCTTCATTCTCAGAAATTCGTTCATTCAGTGTCTCTAAGTCAAAGAGACCCCCTGAAGTTAGTTATTTTTTGTTCCATATCATTGATCTGTTTCCTATAATCACTTAGTTCCATGAGTTTTCTCCTTAATCTGTTAAAAAAGGTCACCTTCAAACTCTATCGAATTCGGAAGTGACCCTTTACTGATATTTTTTTATTAACGTTTAATATTTTGTCTAATTTCAGCTTTCATGAATAAACGTGTCACTTCAAATTCGATTGTACCCACAACTTCTTCAAACATTCTGAATCCATCTGATTGGTATTCAACCAATGGGTTTAATTGTCCGTAACCACGTAGTCCGATTGACTGACGTAGTTGATCCATTGCATCGATGTGAGCTGTCCATTTATCATCAACAACACGTAACACAACTACTTTTTCAAATTCAAGCATTTGTGCTGCATCAACTAATTGGTCCTCTTTAATTTTATAATTCTTTTCGGCACGATCAACTAAGTAGGCTTCAATCCCTTTAGCATCCTTACCTTCTAAATCTGCCAAAGAAATGCTATCCTCGTTAACCATTGAAGATACTGCAAAATCTATAATAGCTTGCAAGTTCCATTCAGTTTGGTCACCTTGAGTGTGCATTTGAACAATATGATTTACAGTTCGTTGAATCATAGGCATAATGACAGGCTTCAACGTTTTTTCTTCCATGATAACTTGTTGTCTTTGGTTATAAATAACCTCACGTTGTTCACGCATGACATCATCATATTGTAAAACATTTTTACGCGTATCATAATTATTACCTTCAACACGTTTTTGCGCCGATTCAACTTGTTTTGTAATCATACGACTTTGAATTACAGCATCGTCTTCGGTAATATTCATACGTTCTAAGAAACTCTTAATACGTTCTGAACCAAATCGTAACATTAAATCATCTTCTAAAGAAAGATAAAATTGCGTCATTCCATCGTCCCCTTGACGGCCGGCACGACCACGAAGTTGATTATCAATACGACGAGATTCATGACGTTCTGTACCAATAACAGCTAATCCGCCAATTTCCTTAACACCGGGGCCCAATTTAATATCAGTCCCACGTCCAGCCATATTTGTTGCAATTGTAACGGCTCCACGTTGTCCGGCATTCAAGATAATTTCAGCTTCGCGTTCATGATTTTTAGCATTTAAAACGGCATGTGGAATTTCAGCCTCATCTAACATTTGTGCCAATAATTCTGACGTTTCAACTGCGACAGTACCAATCAACATTGGTTGTCCAGCTTCATGACGTGTTTTAATATCAGCGATTACAGCCTTAAACTTACTATTCAATGATGGATATAACAAATCAGCTTTATCATCACGAATAATTGGTTTGTTTGTTGGAATTTGAACAACTTCCATATTGTAAATTTCACGGAATTCTTCTTCTTCCGTTTTGGCAGTACCTGTCATCCCAGATAACTTCTTGTACATTCTAAAGAAATTTTGGTAGGTGATATTTGCCATTGTTTTTGTTTCGTCTTCAATTTCTACGTGTTCTTTAGCTTCAATTGCTTGATGAACACCATCAGAATAACGACGACCTTCCATGATACGACCAGTAAATTGATCAACAATCATTACTTCGCCATCTTGTACAACATAATCTTTATCACGTAACATAACAAAGTTAGCACGTAACGCATTATCTAAATGATGCGTTAAAATTGTGTTATCTGTATCAAATAGATTATCTAAACCAAAGTATTTTTCACCCTTGCGGATTCCTTCTTCAGTTAAAGAAATTGATTTTGATTCAAGATCAATTTTGTAATCTTCTTCTTCAGTTAATGTTTTAGCAAATCGATCTGCTCGAACATACATTGCAGTTGTTTTTTCAGCTTGACCGGAAATAATTAACGGCGTTCTAGCTTCATCAATCAAGATTGAATCAACTTCATCGACGATAACGTAGTTCAAAGGTCTTTGAACCATATCTTCACGATAAACAACCATGTTATCACGTAAATAATCAAATCCTAATTCACTATTTGTTGAATACGTAATATCAGCAGCGTAAGCTTCACGTTTTTCTTCAGCCGTTTTTGCATTAATATTCAATCCAACGGTTAAGTCCAACCATGAATACAATTCGCCCATCTCTGTTGCATCACGACTCGACAAGTATTCATTAACTGTAACAACATGAACACCTAATCCAGAGATTGCATTCAAATAAACGGGCATGGTAGCCGTCAAAGTTTTACCTTCACCAGTTTTCATTTCCGCAATATTACCAGCATTTAAGACCATTCCACCAATCATTTGGACACGGAATGGATATAGACCTAGTACACGTTTTGCGGCTTCACGAACAACCGCAAATGCTTCAGGTAAAAGATCATCAAGCGTTTCACCTTCTTGATATCTTGCCTTAAAAGCGGGCGTTTTAGCTTTTAGTTCGTCATCAGATAGTGCAGCCATTTCATCAGCCATGTTTTCAATAGTATCAGCTATTTTACCCAGTCTTCGTAATTCACGGGTGTCACTTTCAACCCATTGTCTTAATACATTTGCCATTTAGCTTTCCCCTTATATATCAAACACTCTTATTGAATTATTTTTAATTATAATATCATTTTTTATAGTATCACTAAATCAACAAATTTTAAACCAAAAATAAAAAAAGCCTTGCGTAGTTAAACTACCCAGCAGGCTTTTCCCTTCTAACTTAATCTTCGGCTTCAATTAAACCGTAGCGACCATCATTTCGTTTATAAACGATGTTAATACCTTCTGTATCAGCATCTTCGTAAATAAAGAAGTTATGGCTCAACATATCCATTTGTAAAATAGCTTCTTCACTGCTCATTGGTTTCAAAGAAACATGTTTTGTACGAACAACATCAAACATGCTTACTTCTTCATCAACAGAATCTGATTCTTCATCAGCGATTTCGTTACGAATTTCAATCTCTTTAATTCCTTTACCTCTTGATTGACGGTTAATTTTAGTTTTATATTTACGGATTTGACGTTCTAATTTATCAGTTACAAGATCGACACTTGAAAGTAAATCTTGTGATGTTTCTTCAGCTCGAAGGACGAGAGAAGGCATTGGCACAGTCACTTCCACTTTAGCCGTTTTATCTGAGTACACTTTTAAATTAACATGAGCCGTTGAATTTGATGTATCAGTGAAGTATTTTTCTAATTTGAATAACTTCTTTTCAACGTAATCTCTAGTAATATCTGTAACTTCAACATTTTCACCGCGAATATTGTATTTTAGCATAATAAACTCTCCCTTCAATCTACGGCAGGTAACGAACCAATTAATAACCTTCCCGTTGGTTTAATTATAAGCGAATATGACTGAATATACAAACGATATCCCCTAATAAAATACGATTAGTACGCCATTGTAATCGCAAACATCTTTATTTAGACATTTCTCGATTCTCTTCTAATTGAAATATAAAGCCCTCATCTTGCAAGCGTTATACTTTTAACACATTTAGCCCTCGATGCTAATAAGTCAATCGCATAAAATAACGTTCGACCCGTCGTATAGATATCATCGACAACTAACACAACTTTATCAGTTAAATCCGGACAATCTGAGCTGAGCTCAAAAGGCTGGATCAATTCCAACCTTTGATGCCTATTCTTGTGAGATTGTTTTTCCTTAACAGTATCATTTCGCTTCAAAAAATGACTATGTTTGATCGTTAAAAGACCGCAAACTTGGTTAAACCCTCGATTATTCATTGTCTCAGAATCTACGGGGATCACCACAAGATAATCAAAATTGATTGTTTCAAGCTTCTTTTGTATCGCCGTTTGAAAAACAGTTCTCAACTGATAGTCGCCATTAAATTTATAGTTTTTAATAATTTCTTTCATAAAATCGTTGTAAACGAATAACGCTTGATTCTGAAAATCGCAACCCGGATAAATAAGTCGCCATTTTTTACAATCCGCACAACACTTTTGACTCTCTTGGTTTCGTCCACATCCCTCACACGCCTTACCAGCCTGAATTACCTCGAATTGTTCCCGACAATTCTGACAGATTTGCTGTTTTTCATAAGGTTTAAAAGACACAATAAATGCTAAAGTTAATTTCTGACCAAACTCATTCTGACAAATTTTACAATTTCTCATACCTTTAACCGCCTTGCTTTTCGATTCATTGTTTTTATTTGTCCCGCTGCTTTTTTCAATGTAACTGTATAATTACTACACAAAAAAATAACGTCGCCGTAAGGTCGGTTAACATTGCGACCGACGCGACCGGCAATTTGAACCAAAGCCGCCGTTGAAAAAGTTTTATCATCAGCTCCAAGTACGAAGACGTCCAAATTAGCAAAAGTTACGCCACGCTCTAAAATTGTTGTCGTAATAAGATACCGCGTCTCACCCGATCTAATGGCTTTTACTTTCTCTAATCGATCAGGATCTTCAGAGTACACAGTTTCCCCCTTCAAATTAGGAAATTTCTTTTTGAATGCCTGCATCACTGGTTGTAACAGCCAAATTTTAGGCACAAAAATCAAGAACGGATCCTCACGTTTGAGCCATTGATTCATTCTCAATATTAACTTTTTCGGTAAATGTCCTTTTTTTATTTTTTTCTCCCATGATTTTTCAAATACGATTTTAATTTCGGGTAATTTATGTCCATGAAAACGTACGGGTAAGTAACTGACAGTTAACCGGTTTAGCCGGACCTCTCTTAACAGTTCTTCACTAGGTGTGGCTGTTAAATATAAACTAGCCCCTTCTTTTTTTGTTGCCTGGATTGTCGCTTGTAAGAGTAGTTTATTTTGGGCATATGGGAAGGCATCCACTTCATCAACTATCATGACATCAAACGCCTGTTGAAAACGTAGTAGCTGGTGAGTCGTGCAAACGACCAATTGCGTATATTTATATGGATCCGTTGACTTACCATGCAACAAGCAAATATCAACGCCATTAAACGCGGCCTGCAACCTTGGAAATAATTCGATACACACATCGACTCGCGGAGATGCCAGACAGACACGCTTGTTATCCATTAATGCCGCTTCGATACCTTTAAATAACATCTCCGTCTTTCCAGCACCTGTAACAGCCCATAATAAATGACGAGCAGCCGGTTTCGCAAATATTTGTCTAACTTCATTAGCACAAGCTTCTTGTTGACTTGTTAGTTGTCCATCCCACGTTAAAGGACTTTTTTTCCAAGTTGTAAACAGGTTTGGTTCAGGTATAGTATAAAGTGTAGTCGTACTCGAGATACGACCCAGTATGATACATTGGGTGCAGTAATACCGCTTACCCTGTAGGTGACTTTCGCTGAGATCTAGCCTTGAGGAACACCTACGACAAGTTAACTGTTTACCCTTAGTCATGATGCCCGAATAGGCAATAAGCCCATCCAACTTAATTGTTTCATCTATTTCTAAATTTGTTACTAAGCGGCCATATAAATTTGAAAGTGGCATTCTCATCAATCCCTTCAATAACTTTAAATACGTAAAGGAATATTAATTATGTCTAAAAATTACTTAACAATTAAAAAATCTGGTTCGGATACCTTAATTGAAAAGAAGTCTGCCTTCATTTGTCAAATCACCAGAATTACAACCGAAGAGGAGGCGCTCACTTTCATTGCGTCAGTTAGAAAATTAGAACCTAAAGCCAGACACCATTGTTTTGCATACACCTTTAATCTTGACTCGGAAGTTCAACGTCAAAGTGATGACGGCGAACCTTCTGGGACGGCTGGCGTTCCAATCTTGGAAGTTATCAAAGCCAAACAACTTAAAAACGTCTGCATCGTTGTCAGTCGAAAATTTGGCGGAATCAAATTAGGAACCGGTGGACTTATTCGTGCGTATAGTAATGCCGCTTCACAAACTATCGACGCAATCGGCGTTGTTGAACGTATTTTGCAAACTGAACTTATTTGCCAGATTGCCTACCAAAACGTTGGCAAATTAGAAAACTACCTCGAAAAAAATAACGTTACCATTCAGCAAGTAACCTATCTTGAATCAGTTTCATTCACTCTTGCAGTTGATCAAAAAGAGCTGATTACCCTGCAAGACCACCTGATTGATCTTCTCAATAATCAGGTCACCTTTAAATTAGGTCAAGATTTGTATAACGAACTTTCAATATAGTAAAAAAAGGATGTCCAAAAACGGACATCCTTTTTTCTATTTATTTTTTTGAAGTCATGGCTTTAACAATTTTTTTAATCCAATTTAAGAGTGGCTTCCGTTTTGATCCAACCAACCCAATAGACTCAACGAATAACTCTAATCCTATCAGTGTTGCTACCGACATTAATATTGAACCCCAAATTGATGAAATTGGGTACAGTAAGGAAATAAATGAAAAAATCAGCGCGATCCCATAAATAACCAAGACCGTTTGACGGTGAGTCAATCCCATTTGCATTAATCGATGATGTAAATGGTGTTTATCCGCTTGAGAAATAGGTTTTTTATTTAAAATCCGGCGTAGCATCGCGTAAATTGTATCTGTGATAGGTACACCCAAAATTAAAACTGGCACGATAATTGAGATGAATGTCGCATTTTTTAACCCAGAGAGTGAAAACACCGCAATCATAAACCCAATAAACAGTGCGCCAGTATCCCCAAGATATATTCTTGCCGGAAAGAAGTTATAAGGTAAGAACCCGATTAAAGCGGCAACCAACGTAAACATCATGATAGCAATATAACTATTTGTATTAACTAAAAAGAAATACCCTACCAACCCGCTAGTAAACAACGCAATAATTGAGACGCCGGTTGCTAGTCCATCTAAACCATCAATTAAATTAATTGCATTTGTAATAGCCAAAATCCAAATTACTGTAATTGGTAAGCTCAGCCATCCCAAGTTTACGATGCCAAAATAAGGTACCGTGAATGTTGTCATCCGCATATTTGTAAAAAAGTAAACAATCAAAGCGGCAATGGTAATGCCAATTAGTTTTTGTCGTGGACTTAATTCGAATTTATCATCTAAAGCACCGGTAATTATGATCACCAACTCGGCAATCGATAACGAGACCAACATTTTAATTGGGTATTGATTTCTTAATACGAAGAAGTTTGTGAAGTTAAAGGCCAAGAAAATGGCTAAGCCGCCCATTGTAGGCATTGTAATTTTATTTACTCGACGTTTATTTGGTACATCAACTGCGCCAATCTTAAGTGAAAACAATCTAACAACTGGCGTTAACAACGCGGAGATAAGCGCTGTTGCGAAAAATGCTACGATAATTGGAAACATTATAGTCCCTCTCCTCATGGTATTGTGTTGTAATATCCTTTTAACTATACCACGTTGTTACCTGAATTCAAAAAAAACATCAATTAAAATCAATTGATGTTTTTCGGTCATTATTTTTTCAAATGGTAGTTATAAGTTGCGACAATAATATTTTCACGAGAATTTAAAACTGATCTTAATCTTATTCAATATAGCCGCTAGACTATCGCTCATTTCAATTTAGAGAAAACACATATTAAATTTTAACTTACTAGTCTTAATGTGACTGTACAATTACAAAACGCAAGAAAAACTGACTTAAGATTATTATCATAATTGCTCAACATCTCATTTATTCTTAATCAAGCTTTTTAACGGTAAGGATAATTTCAGATAAATCCAATCTCCTATTACCATAATCATCGGAAAAAACACTTATTTTTGTATTAGGTTTTGGAACTTGTTTGACAACAACATATCTATCTATATGTTTCTTGGATACCGCTTCTCCAGTGTCAGTCTGTAACCTTATTTTGGTATCACCAGTGTCAAATCCATATCCATCAACTACATCACCAGTCGAAAACAAATGCCCTATATCGACAGCATTTATGCCAATATAATTTTTTATATAAACTTCATTTTTATTTCCCTTTTTAATCGTAATATTTTCAAATTTAGGAACGTTATGTCTTTGTACGACTGAGTACCCACTAATAAAAAGTACACAAATTACAATCCCAACGACAACGCCCAGCCCAAATATTTTATTGCTATCCTTTACTTTCCCCAACAAATTTCTCATTCCAATTACCCCCAATATAAATAATACTTAAATTCTTATTTTAAAATCCGATTTCTATGAGATTTTCTCATAAACACTTAAACTAATCAACCTGTATTAAAATAATATTGTTATAAACAATATGTCCTTTTTATTAAATTTTATCTTATACGGATAATTTCATTATCTTACCATTACGGAAATACTTAACAAATAATATCTTAAATTACCGAAATAATTCAATTAAGTTTTTAATACTTCATATTTCTTAACAAGCGTTTCTGCAAACCCATAAAAATAAGAACGAGTACTTATCATAGGTACTTAATTCATCTAGTATATCTGTGGTAAAACACAATTTATTTTAGTATAATAGCGGTAAATTAATTATATTCCGTATAATCTTTGTATTAGAAGTTACATAATATTAATTTAAGGATAAAAAATTATAATTCACAAAGGGGTTTTATTATGAAAAGGATTTTATTAAGTACATGTATAGCAATGTTTATGTTATTATTTTTTACGGCCTGCGGATTGAATACAAGTAAAAAAGGCAATACTGTACCAGAAGTAAGTAGTTCTAGCCAAAAATATACGTCTTCGGCAAAAAAAGAAAGTAAATATTATTTTAAAGATAACACCGCTAAATTGAAGGACATTAAGTTAAAAATTACTAAAACTAAAATTATTAAAGCCGGTGATAAAGGAAATGAATATGGTGAGAATACAGTCATCGCATTTTGGTTCTCTGCTAAAAATATTGGTGGCATAGATATTGATCCTAATGGCGCATGGTTAAATAACATCGAAGCCTATCAAGATACAAGTAAAACACAGATTAATACATTAAAAGTGGGGTGGTTACCCGATAAAAAATTTTTAAAAACACAACAGGAAAAAATAAAAAGTGGTGCGACTGCAGACAGCGCAATGTCGTATGAACTGTCCGATACAAAAACGCCAGTTATATTAAAACTTACAGACCATTCTTCTGGTAAAGTAATTGGATCACAAAAATTTGAACTAAAATAATTTTTTTATTTATAGTCTTCACATAATGAATGGTAGTACTTCGAAAAAGAAAACTAGCCATAAAACCGAATTGGTTTTATAGCTAGTTTTCTTTTTTTCGGTTTTTAATAACTTGTTTTATAATAAGATAATTATTAGAAAGTTCAAATTAGACTAAAAATTCTTAATTTATCAAAATTATATATTGAACTGAGTATTCGTAATCCCCTAAAATCTCATTGTTCGATACTTATATTATACTTAACATCTTTTTGTTTGATTCCATTTCATACTCAAAATATTATTTTTTCAAATGGTAGTTATAAGTTGCGACAATAATATTTTCACGAGAATTTAAAACTGATCTTAATCTTAAACTCGTTTGGTTATGCAAAATATTCTGCCATGGCTTTTTAGGTAAGAATTGTGGGACCAGAACTGTTGTCGTAAAGTTACGGGCAGCAGCATTCTTAGCAATGACATCCGTAAATTTCACAACGGGTGATGCAATTGAACGATATGACGAATGTAAATCGACGAAGCGAACACCAGGAAAACGTTCTTTAAATTCACGTTCTGTTTCGTGTTCCTTCTCAGGATTCGTATCAAATGACACATGCATTGCAATAACGTAATCACCAATTGAACGCGCATAATTAATTGCCCCAGTTGTAACATGGGTCACAGAACTAACTAAAACGATAACCGTTGAGCCATCAAAATCGTGAATTTCTGCTTCTTCTGTTAAACGTAATTGTTCAGCAACTTTATTGTAGTGATCATTAATTTTATAGAAAATAACGTACATGACCGGCATAATAATAAAGAATGGCCATACAGTTGATAAACGATATCTAAAGAGAATTAACAAGATACTTAGTGAAATAAAAGCACCTAAGAAATTGTAAAAGGCCTTCATAATCCAACCTTTTGGACGATCGTGATACCATTTTACAATCATACCCGTTTGAGATAACGTAAACGGAATGAAAACACCAACTGCATACAATGGAATTAACAATGATGTTGTCCCATTGAAGATAAACGTTAAAATAATTGATCCGGCTGCTAACGTGATAATCCCGTTAGAATAACCTAAACGATCACCTTTATCCATGTATAAATGAGGCATAAATTTATCTTTAGCTAAATTAAAAGCTAAAATTGGGAAAGCTGAAAATCCTGTATTTGCAGCTAATACCAAAATTAAAACTGTTGAGAATTGGAAAATATAGTATAAAATACCTTGTCCAAATGTTGTTTGTGCAATTTGAGAAAGCACTGTCACTTTTTCAGTAGGTACAATTCCATACCAGTAATTCAAGAAAGTAATCCCACCGAAGAAGATTGCTAAAAGTGTTGCCATAATTGTTAACGTAGCTGCCGCATTTTTAGCATGTGGTTTTTTAAAGAAAGGTACCGCATTACTAATTGCTTCAACACCAGTTAATGAAGAAGAACCTGATGAGAATGCTTTTAATAGTAAAGCCATTGTAATACCAGGAACAGCAGTACCGACTGCTGCTGTTGCATGATAGGGTACTTGACCCGTCATAATATTATAACCACCAACAAGTAACATTAAAATGATCATAACCACGAAAAGGTAAACCGGAACTGTTAGGAATGATGCGGACTCACGTAACCCACGTAGATTCATCGCCATTACTAATATAATGATAACTACCGAAATACCAACCTGATGCCCATAAAGTGATGGGACAGCGGAAATCAGCGCTTCGGTTCCGGCGGACACACTAACTGCAACAGTTAGCATGTAATCAATTAGAAGTGACCCACCGGAAATCAGACCCGCATTCTTTCCTAAGTTCTTACTAGAGACGACGTATGCGCCCCCACCTTTAGGATAGGCATGGATGATTTGACGATAAGAAATTGTAATTGATGCCAATAAAACTAGGACTAGCAACGCAATAGGTAACGAGTACCAAATTGCCATCGCAGAAAAACCAACCAAAACAGTAACAATCTGTTCAGTCCCATATGCCACAGATGACAATGCATCTGATGATAAGAGAGCCAGTGCCTTAAATTTTGATAATTGTTGATTTCCCTCTTCAGAAGATTTTAATGGTTTCCCTATTAAAAGTCTCTTTAAATAACGCCGCATTTCATTTTTACCCCTTATGTTCTATATTTTTTTTAATCGTTATGCATGCTGCCAAAAAGACACATGCATCTTGCCAGATAATTATTTTAAACAATATTAACTATCCACCGAATGCAGTCTATTTTACTCGTTTATATTTAAATATACAACACCATGAACGAATTTTATTCACGCTCAAAAAAAAGAGCTACCATCCCCAGAATAACGGCGATTGATAGCTCTTCAAAATTTGTTATTTTTTGTGACAATTGGTCTACATCATGCCGCCCATGCCACCAGGCATTTGTTGTGGGTCAGCTGCAGATATTGGTTCTGGTTTATCAGCAACAACTGCTTCAGTCGTTAATAATAATGCTGAGACACTAGCTGCATTTTGTAATGCTGAACGTGTCACTTTCGTTGGATCAACAATTCCAACTGCAATCATATCTTGCCATTCATTTGTTGCGGCATTGAATCCAATACCAGGTTTCTCTGATTTTAATTTTTCAACAATCACAGAACCTTCAAGACCAGCATTCTTTGCAATTTGACGTACCGGTTCTTCTAGAGCACGTTGCACAATCTTAATACCTGTTAATTCATCACCAACTGCTTCAAGTGAAGCAACTTTACCGATTACATTAACAAATGCAGTACCACCACCAGCTACGAAACCTTCTTCAACAGCAGCACGTGTTGCATTTAAAGCATCTTCGATACGGTACTTACGTTCTTTTAATTCTGTTTCAGTTGCGGCACCAACTTTAATGACAGCAACCCCGCCTGACAATTTAGCCAAACGTTCTTGTAGCTTTTCACGATCAAATTCAGAAGTTGTTTCATCGATTTGTTTTTTAATCAAACCAACACGTTCGATAATTTTTTCTTTATTACCTGAACCTTCAACAATCACCGTGTTTTCTTTTGTGATATTAACTTTTCCAGCTGAACCTAATTGTTCAATCGTTGTATCCTTCAATTGTAAACCAAGTTCATCTGTAATAACTGTTGCGCCAGTTACGATAGCGATATCTTCAAGCATAGCTTTACGACGATCACCAAAACCAGGTGCTTTAACAGCAACAACATTGAATGTACCACGAATTTTATTTAAGACCAATGTTGGTAAGGCTTCACCATCAACATCATCAGCAATAATCAATAATGGACGACCTTGTTCAACGATTGATTGTAATAATGGTAATACTTCTTGAATATTAGAAATCTTTTTATCTGTCACCAAGATGTATGGTGTTTCTAAGTTAGCTTCCATTTTATCGTTATCAGTTACCATGTATTGTGACAAGTAACCACGATCAAATTGCATCCCTTCAACAACATCTAATGATGTATCAATACTTTTTGATTCTTCAATTGTAATAACACCATCGTTACCAACTTTTTCCATAGCATCAGCAATTAAAGCACCAATTTCATCATTAGCTGAAGAAACAGAAGCAATTTGTGCAATATCTTCTTTAGTTTCAACTTTATGTGATAATTCGTGTAATTCAGCAACAGCTGCTTTAGTTGCTGCTTCAATTCCGCGACGAATACCAACCGGGTTAGCACCGGCAGTCACATTTTTCATACCTTCGGTAACGATTGCTTGTGTTAAAACAGTGGCTGTTGTTGTCCCATCACCAGCAATATCATTAGTTTTAGAAGCAACTTCTGAAACTAATTTAGCACCCATATTTTCGAAATGATCTTCTAATTCAATAGCGCGAGCAATTGTCACACCATCATTTGTAATGATTGGTGAGCCATATGATTCTTCCAAAACAACGTTACGGCCTTTTGGTCCTAAAGTTGATTTAACGGTATTGGCTAATTGGTCAACACCTCTAAGCATTGCTGAACGAGCATCTTCAGAAAACTTTAATTCCTTTGACATAATTAATCCACCTCATCTTTAAAATTTATATTAATCTACTGTTGCAACGATATCTTTCTCATGAACAATCAAGTAGTCTTTACCTTCAAATGAAACTTCTGATCCAGCATATTTATCAAATAAAACGGTTTGTCCGACACTGACAGCAATGGCGATTTTTTCACCATTACGCATTGTACGACCATCACCCACCGCAATAATCTTACCTGTTTGTGGTTTCTCTTGCACATTACTTGCTAAGACAATTCCACCTACTGTTGTTTCTTCTTCTTTAGTTACTTCTAAAATAACACGATCTGCTAATGGTTTTAACACGTTCTATCCCTCCAACTATATTATTTAGCACTCTATCTATGTAAGTGCTAATCACAAAATTAACTATAATCAATTTTCGGGATAATTGCAAGTGTTTAAGCTCTTATTTATATGGAAATTTTGATATGAATTAAATTCGTTATTCGGTCAATTATGCTATACTTATCATACGAATTTGTTCAACAAAAACAGTCGTAACTAATTAATAGTCGTTAAAGGAGTTTTCATGTCAAAATCAACTAGTAAAAACTCAATAGCCATTTTATTGGGTTATCTTATTATTTTCATTTTACCAACAATTCTAAATCAAATATTTTCTTTAAAATCAGTTATTTATCCCGTTATGACGGCCGATTACGTTTTAGGCGCCCTACTACTAATCTGGTTAAACCATCACTTTAGTAATAAAAATTCAATAGATAGTCAATCCAAATGGTCGCAAATTATTTTATGGGGAATTCTTGGATTTATTTTAACCCTAGTCATCCAAATGGGAATCCAATTAATCTCATACGCCATTTTAAAAACAACCGTGGCCTCACAAAATACGAGCGAGATTATGACTATTTTTTCAAAATATCCTTATTACATGCTAGCCGTCTCACTTGGTGCCCCAATTATGGAAGAACTCGTTTTTAGAAAGGTTTTCTTTGGCAATTTAGCAAGTTTTATTCCGCCGGCCTTTGCCGCAATTACGTCTAGTCTCTTATTTAGTTTGGCACATAACGATGGCCATTTAGCTATCTACTTCTTAATTGGATTACTCTTTTGCTATCTTTACAAACGAACGGGTGATATTAAAACATCCATGGTCGCACATATTCTCATGAACAGCTTAGTGTTAACGATTCAAGCACTACTCTAAAAGAAAGGTGGAATTATTTTGATTTTGTTACAAGTACAACAAGCAGCTCGATATTTTGGTGCAGACGTTTTATTTGAAAATGCCAATATGGATATCAAGGATGACGCCAGGATCGCTTTAGTGGGTCGAAACGGCGCCGGAAAATCTACGTTAATTAAAATGATTATTGATCAAGAAGTGACTGATGCCGGTCAAATCATTAAACATAAAGGGATGACTATTGGTTACTTGGCCCAAACAACAACCGTTTCTTCAGAACGCTCAGTCTGGGAAGAAATGAGTCACGTTTTTGACTACTTAAAGAAAATGGAAGTTCAAATTCATACGCTTGAAGCACAAATTGCCGACCCGAAAAATGCAGAAGATTCGGAAAAATTCGAAAAACTATTAACAACGTACGACCAACTTTCACATGATTTTAGTGAACAAAACGGTTACGGTTATGAATCTGAAATCCGTTCCGTTTTACATGGTTTTAGATTTTTTGAAGAGGATTTTGGACGCGACATCAGAACCCTTTCCGGTGGTCAAAAAACACGTCTTGCCTTAGCCAAACTACTTTTAGAAAAACGCGATTTACTTATTTTAGATGAACCCACTAACCACTTGGATATCGAAACGTTAACTTGGTTAGAAGGTTATTTAAAAACCTATACAGGCGCCCTTCTCATTGTTTCTCATGATCGCTACTTCCTAGATAAAATTGTCACAGAGGTTTACGATATGAGCCACAATGAAACCACACATTACAACGGTAACTACTCACAGTTCATTGTTAAAAAAGAAGCAAATTTGAAACAAGAATGGAAAGTTTTTGAAAAACAACAAGATAAAATTGAAAAACTTGAAGACTTTGTTAATAAAAATATTGTGCGTGCCTCAACAACTAAGCGAGCACAAAGTCGCCGTAAACAACTTGAAAAAATGGATAAAGTAGGCCGTCCTGAAGGCGATGAAAAAGCACCGCGTTTCAGTTTCAAATCCGCAGATGAGAGTGGCAATATTGTTTTAACCGTCTCTAATGCAGCCGTTGGTTATGATAATCAAGTATTATCTGAACCCGTTTCGATCGACTTACATAAACATCAGGTTCAAGCTATTGTTGGACCAAACGGTGTTGGTAAATCTACCCTACTTAAGAGCGTCTTAGGCCAAATCCCCTTTATTCGTGGTGAAGCTTTTCTTGGTACTAACGTTCATATCGGTTACTATGATCAGGAACAAAACCAATTAACGGATAAAAATATTGTTTTAGACGAATTGTGGAATGACCATCCCTCAACTCCCGAAACAGATATTCGTTCATTACTAGGCAGTTTCTTGTTTTCCGGGGATGACGTTTTGAAACGCGTTTCTAACCTGAGTGGTGGTGAAAAAGCACGTTTAGCCTTAACAAAGCTTGCAATGAACAAAGATAATTTCTTGATTTTTGATGAACCAACTAACCATTTGGATATTGATAGTAAAGAAGTTCTCGAAAAAGCGATTAATAACTTTGACGGAACAGTCTTACTCGTTTCACATGATCGTTATTTTATTAATAAAGTAGCCGAAAGTATTATTGAAGTCTCTAGAGAGGGTTCAACTTACTACATGGGCGATTACGATTACTACGTGGATAAAAAAGAAGAACTGGAAGCAATTGAAGCTGAAAAACTAGCCCTTGAACTTGCTTCAACGACTGCACTTCCTGAAGCCAAAGTCACAACTAATTACCAACAAAATAAAGAGACTCAAAAAGAACAACGCAAGTTAACACGTGAAATTGATCGTTTGGAGACCGAACTGACCGCTTTGGAAACTCAGAAAACGAAACTTGAAGAAAAAATGTCACAGCCTGATATTTTCAGTAATGCTGATAAACTTCAAGAACTTCAAACTGATTTACAAACCGTTCAAATTGCAATTGAAACTGCAGAAAGCAATTGGGAAGAAGCAAGTCTAGCTCTTGAATAGACTCGCTTCTTTTTTGTTATTTGTTGACATTCAAGCAATGAAAGCCTATTCTTTTCTTGTAAACTAAAAATTTAATATAAGTACACTAGGGGTGTTCTTTAGAAGAACTGAGATAAGCTTTTGCGGCTTAATCCCTTCGAACCTGTAAGTCAAAACTTGCGTAGGAAAGTGTGAAGAAGGACCCCACTCTACGATTTTTTTGTTAAGGAGTGGGGTTTTTGTGTACTTAAGAGGAGAAACCATGCAATTAGAATTACTCGATAGAATCCGTTCAGAAAATCCGGTTATATTTAATATTTCAAATTACATCACTGTTCAAGACGTTGCCAACGGGCTTAACTCAATTGGTGCTTCGCCCATTATGCCCAGCGCAATTGAAGAAGCGAGCGAAATGCTTCAGATTTCTTCCGGTGCCGCAATTAATATGGGCTCATTCAGAAGTAATGAGCTTCCCTACATTGAAAAAGTCGGTCAACTTGCCAACGACTTAAATATCCCGCTTGTACTAGATCCCGTTGCTGTGGCAATGCCTTACCGCCAAAAAGTGGTCACTAATTTATTAGACCATATCCATTTTGACTTTATTCGTGGTAATGCTGGTGAGATAGCCGCACTTGCCGGTATCAAATGGCAGGCCAAAGGAATTGATGCTGGTGATGGGTCCGCTGATTTGGCAGAAGTCGCAAAAAAAGTCGCGCAACGTTACAACTGTACGGTTGTTTTGAGCGGTCCAACCGATTATATCTCTGATGGAACGCATGACACAACGGTGACTCACGGCACGCCCCTTTTCCAGATTCACGTGGGTTCAGGTGACATGCTTTCAAGTTTTATTGCCGCATTTGCAGCAGTTTCTAAAAATAACTACTTTGAAGCAGCGAGAATGGCTTGTCTTATTTTTGCGACAACTGGTGAAATCGTCGCAAATGAATTGGTAGATGAAAAGCCAGGTAGCTTTATTGTCGCCTTACTAGACAAATTACATTTGGTGACAACAAAAGAAATTGCCGACCAAATAACTATGGAGGACTAAATATAATGACTGATTTCCCACAAGCACTTTCAATTGCTGGATCAGATAGCAGCGGTGGCGCTGGTATGCAAGCTGATTTGAAAACAATGCAAGAACGCCATGTGTACGCTGCTACTGTTCTTGTTGCAATTACGGCACAAAATACATTAGGTGTGCAAGATAGCGTCCCACTACCGGCCAAGATTATTAATGAACAATTCACATCAATTGCAGATGATTTAGCTATTAAAGCGTGCAAAACAGGGATGCTAGCCGATTCAGAGCACGTTTCTATTGTCGTAGAGAATCTAAAAAAGTACGACTTTGGTCCGTTGATTGTTGATCCCGTCATGGTCGCAAAAGGTGGAGCAACGCTTCTGACCGAAGATGCCGTTATCACAATTAAAGAAAATTTGATTCCACTGGCTACAGTAGTGACGCCAAATATTCCTGAAGCTGAAGTACTCACGGATCTAACAATTAACTCCAAAGAAGATATGATCATGGCCGGCCAAAAAATTAAGGCGTTAGGTGCAAAAAATGTCATTATTAAAGGTGGTCATCAGGCCTCTGCAGACACTGCGAGTGACTTTGTCTTACTAGAAAATGGCCATTCATTTTGGTTATCTTCGAAACGCATTGATACAATCCGAACTCATGGTACCGGAGATACGCTATCAGCATGTATTGCCGCTGAGTTAGCCAAGGGTGTGGATGTTGAAACGGCTATTATAACAGCCAAAAAATATGTTGAAGCAACAATTACCGATGGCATTATTGTTGGCCACGGTCATGGACCCTTAAACCATTGGGCATATCGAAAGGTCGCAAAAAATGCAAAACTTTAATCAAGCGTGGTTAGCAAGTTACTTTATTGCAGGGACACAAGACGTTCCTGACAATCAATTATTACCTATATTAGAAAAAGCATTAAAAGCCGGTATTTCTTGCTTTCAATTCAGAGAAAAAAATCCATTAAAACCGTTAAATAAAACGCAGAAAAAGGCGCTTGCAATCGGCTGTCAAAATTTATGTGCAGCATACAATGTCCCCTTTTTCATTGACGATGACCTTTCTCTAGCACTCGACATTCATGCAGACGGTATTCACGTTGGTCAAACAGATCAACGAATTACAGATGTCATTCAACAAGCAGCAGGTCAATTAAGTATTGGACTCTCTTGCCAGACGCTTGATCAAATTAATGTAGCAAATCAATTATTAGCTGTTGATTATGTTGGCAGTGGCCCCGTTTTTCCTACAAGTTCTAAACCAGATGCCACTGCCCCACTCGGAATTGCGGGACTTTCTCAATTACTGGCTATCAGTGATCACCCGATTGTTGCCATTGGCGGTATTTCAGAGACTAATTTAGCCGATTTAGCCAAGACAACTGTTTCAGGTGTTGCCGTTATCTCATTAATTTCCCAAAGTACCGATATTAAACAAACGGTGCAATCCATTAATCATTATTTCAAATTTGGGGGCGCCCAAGATGTCTGAATCTAAAGCACTACATGGTCAATTTTTAATTTGGCTGGGTGCAGCTATTTCAATCGCTGAAATTATGACTGGAATGTTGCTAGCACCACTTGGGTTTTCCAAAGGACTCTTTGCTATTCTAATTGGCCATCTAATTGGGTGTGGTCTCTTTTTATTACCTGCTGGTTACATTGGCGCCAAGAAACATCAGACGGCTATTCAATCAACAAAATCTACTTTCGGTTCAACCGGCGTTATTTTATTCTCACTTATCAACCTTGTGCAATTAATTGGTTGGACGGCGGTTATGATTGTTAACGCTATTTCTGCAATGAACGGTGTGTCAAATTCCTTATTTAATTTTAAAAATTCAATTATTATGGGCATCGTTATGGCAATTTTAATTATCATTTGGCTTTTAGTTGATGTATCTCACTTATACCAGATTAATTTAGTTATTGTTAGTCTGTTAGTTATTGGCTCAATCATCATGATTTTTTTAATTTTTAAAACGCCCGTTTCTCATACGCCGAATCTCACTACGATGACATTTGGTTCAGCCGTCGAGTTAAATATTACAATGGCATTATCTTGGTTACCATTGATTGGTGATTACACAAAATCAACAACTCGTCCAATCGCGATGTCCGCAATCAGTTCCATGGGCTACTTTATCGGTAGTTTTATCATGTTTACAATTGGTTTATTTTTAACAACAAGAACCGGCTATACTGATTTCACATCATTCTTAGTCACTTCTGGTTTAGGTATTATTGCTTTATTCATCATTATTTTTTCAACTGTAACGACAACTTTTTTAGATGTCCTCTCAGCCACAATTAATATTCAAAATATTCATCCATTCAAAAATATGAAATTAATTAGTCCTGTTATCGTGGTACTTGGTTTAATCATCGCATGGGTAGTCCCAATTGATAACTATCAAACATTCTTATATTTTATCGCATCCGTCTTCACACCACTGTATGCAATAGTATTTGTTAGTTATTTCGTTATGAAACAATCGCTACCTTATTGGTTAAATATTTTTTGGTGGGTCGTTGGTATTTTCGCTTACTACCAGCTGCAATCATTTGATTTCATCCTGGGGACAACAATTGTACTCTTAATCGGATTAAGTTTATTTGTTTACTTATCACAATTTATTTTACCTAAGCGATACCTTAAAAAAATACATTAAACTGAAGGCAAAAAAATAGAGTTCTAGAATGACCCTCGATGTTAACCTCACATCTAGTATCATTCTAGAACTCTATTTTCATATCGATAGTTAAGCAATCCAATCAAATTCTAAACTAGGATCCGCGTTCAAATCTAAACCGGCACGTTGCCCTTTTAGAAATTCAACATAACCTGCGGCACCAATCATGGCAGCATTATCACCACATAATTTAATGGGTGCTTTAACAAATTCAACAGTAGGCATTTTTTCCATGTCAGCTTCAAGTCTGACACGTAGTCCCTTATTTGCGGCTACACCACCAGCTAGAATTAATTGCTTAATATCGTATTCATGACATGCGCGAAGCGTTTTTTCAGCAAGCACGTCAACTACACTTTGTTGGAAACTCGTTGCCAAATCGGCGCGATCCAACGTTTCACCTAGTTGATCTGCATGATGAACGGTATTGATAAAGGCGCTCTTCAAACCACTAAAGCTAAAATCATAGTTATCATCCTTAATCATTGCACGAGGGAAATTAAAAGTATCTTTCCCTGTATGCGCAAGTTCATCAATTTCTTTTCCTGATGGATAAGTCATCCCAAGAACACGTCCTACTTTATCGTAAGCTTCACCGGCGGCATCATCACGTGTCTCACCGATAATTTCAAATTGGCCTTCTTCCGGCATATAAACGAGTTCTGTATGTCCACCCGAAACAAGTAGCGCCATCGAAGGATAGTTTATCTCAGATTCATAACGCGCTGCAAAGATATGTCCCGCCATATGATTAACTGGTATTAATGGTAATTCATGGGCAAAAGCAATCGCCTTCGCTGCAGATACACCAACTAATAATGCACCCACTAATCCGGGTCCATAAGTAACTGCAACGGCGTCTAGATCGTCATAGCTAACGTTGGCTTCCGTCATTGCATCTTGAACGCAACTCGTAATTTGCTCAATGTGGTGGCGACTAGCGACTTCAGGTACCACACCGCCAAATCGTTTATGACTATTAACCTGTGTAGCAACAATGTTCGACAGTATAATATGTCCATCTTCAACCACCGCAACGCTAGTTTCATCACAACTTGATTCAAATGCTAAAATTAAATTTCTTTTCTCTGCGCTCATTGGGACTCCTTCCTACTGACTTTATATTTACTATCTTAATTTAAGTAACATATCAACGGCATCTTGGCCATCTTCAACATAATAATTCTCTTGAATACCAACTTTGTTAAATCCCAGTTGGTGATACAAGTTCAATGCGGCCTGATTATCACGACGGACTTCTAGACTAACCGTTTTAAATTTCATTAATCGAGCCCGCTTCGTGATCGCCGTAACTAGGAAATTGCCCATCCCTCTACCCTGACATTCTGGCAGAACGGCAATGTTCGTAATGTGAACATCCCCAGTTAATGCATCCGTTGAACAGCCAATAAACCCTAACATTTTATCTTCTTTACGTAGGACAAGATATAAGGTCCTCCCTTTTTGACAAATCTCGCCTTCGAATATTTTAGCACTCCATGGTGATTTACCGTCATAAACTGCCTTCTCAATTTCAAGTAATTCAGGAATATCAGGAACAACAGCACGTGTCATAAAATAAGTTTCATTTCTAATTTGAATACGATGATTTTGAAAAACTAATGTTCTCGCGGGTTCATCTATCCTAAAATCTGGGATAATTTGTTTCACTCGTGCTTTAAATTTTTTCAACATAGGTATTATGATCCTTATCTGAATGAGTTTCTAGCCACTGGGATTCTGCTTGCGTTAAACGTAGATAATTCGGAATAAACGTTTCCTGTTCAACGGGCTTTTTATCTTTACCAATCAGCCCCAAAATAAAGGCCTGTGGAACGTTTAAAAATGGAGCCGGAAAATGTGCCTGTTCGCCTAAAATATCGATAATTTGGGGTTTAAATAAATCAACATCGGTTCCAACAAAAATTTGTGGTTGGTTACGTTCTTTTAATTCAGTAAGCCATGCCACAAGGTCTCGGTGTTGATCTGGCAACTCGTTTGTCAGTTCATTACTATTTCTATACAAACCGGAAAAAACATGATTTCTACGGGCATCAAATAGCGGTACAATATCAGCTTTCTCATCTGAAATACCTGCAGCCAATAGTTCCAAACTAGAAACACCAACTAATTCACAATCCAATGTAAACGCCAGTGTCTTGGCAGTTGCAACGCCAATTCTAAGGCCTGTAAAAGATCCTGGTCCCTGCGCAACGACGATTCTATCTAATTCAGCAGGCTTCACACCAGCTAATTTCATGACATCAGCGATTGCTGGCATCAGTGTAATACTATGATTTTTTTTAATATTTGTTGTCATAGTTGCCAATAATGTCTTGTCCTCTAGAACGGCAACGCTAAGTGGTATGTTCGATGTATCAATTGCTAAAATTTTCATTCATATCTTCCTTTATTTCTACTTTGTTCATATTTTAGCACAAAAATAGCTTAACACATTTTTTCTAAGAAAAAATTAACAAAAAAATAGAGCAAGTCTCTTGCTCTATCGTCGCTATACTATTTATTTTGAGAAACCATTTGGATGTGACTGTTCAAAAGTCCATGCCGTTTTAATGATGTCTTCCATATTTTCATACTTAGGTGTCCAACCAAGAACCTCACGTGCTTTACCACTAGCGGCAATTAATGTTGAAGGATCACCCGCACGTCTTGGTGCAATTTCAGCAGGAATTTCTTTACCTGTTGCACGACGAGCTGCTTCTAAGATTTCTTTGTTTGAGAATCCGTTAGATGAACCTAAGTTAAAGGCGTTACTTTCGTTTCCTTCAAGCAAGTAATCTAAAGCAAGAATATGTGCATCTGCTAAGTCGATAACGTGAACATAATCACGGATATTTGTACCATCTTTTGTATCATAGTCGTCACCAAAAATTTGTAATTTCTCACGTTCACCATTGGCAACTTGTAAAATAATTGGAATTAAATGTGTTTCAGGATTATGATCTTCACCGATACTACCATCTGGTTTTGAGCCTGCAACATTAAAGTAACGTAAGGCAACAAATTTAACGCCATCTGCAACGTCAGTCCAATGCATAATTTTCTCCATGGCTAATTTACTTTCACCATATGGATTTGTCGGAATTTGAGGATCATCTTCGTGAATTGGTACAACTTTAGGTTCGCCGTACGTTGCTGCCGTTGAAGAAAAGACAATCTTCTTCACGCCAACCTCAGTCATAACTTCAAGTAAATGAACCGTTCCTGCTGTATTGTTGTCAAAATATTTTAATGGTTTTTCCATTGATTCGCCAACAAGAGATGAGGCAGCGAAATGGATAACTGCTTCAATATCTTCATTTTTGAAAACATCACGCATAAAATCTTTATCTGCAATATCGCCTTGATAAAATTTTGCTGCTTTATTAACAGCTTCTACATGTCCCGTTACTAAATTATCAACAACAACCACGTCGCGGTTATTTTCTACCAACTGATCAACAGTATGTGAACCAATGTAACCTGCGCCACCTAAAACTAAAATTGACATTTAACATTCCTCCAAGGGGTTTTTGATAATTTCATTATAGCTTACTTCATTGAGTATATCACGAATTAAAGCCTTTTCAATAAATAAATAGACGGCAATAAACTCACCGTCTTGTAGTTTTTTTATAAGTCACCTGTTAAGAATTGCGCTTTCCCCATACCAAAGCTCCAATCTTCATCAGTGTTAGTTGTTAGATTAATCACTAAATCTTCCGGTCTCAAGCCAACTTTTTGTTGTAACTGATTCATTAACCGATGATAAAAATCTTCTTTTTGCTCAGTCGTTCTTGGTCGTGTTGTTAAACTGAAAACGAGGACATCTTCGGTTCTCGTAAATCCTAGTCCGGTATCCAGAACTTGCATCTCATTTGCCGCGTGTTGCGTAACAATTTGATACCTATCACCGACTGGCGCTCCAAATGATTGAAGCATAACGTCATACGCAATGTCCAAAATCTCTTTTATCTGACTTTCAGAACGGCCCTTAATCATATCAACTCTCATTACTGGCATGATCCATTCCCCCTATAATCGTTTACCTAATCTTTGAATCTGTTTATTATTACCAACAATATACAACAACATAATTTGAATAGGAATTAAAAATAAATCTTTAATCCCACGTGCATAGATAATTGTCCAAGGCGATTGATACATGAGTACCAACCAAAATGTATTTAATAATAAATCAATCACAATGACATTGATTAATACGGCGATGATAATCCGTGGTAATGTAAATGGCTTTTTATAAAACACAAGCCCATAGAAAAACGCACCCAGAAAAGCGGATAATGTGAATCCCCAGAAAAAGGTTCCCCCTTTACTGAATAATATGGTCCCAACCAAATCGGATAAAACAGAACCGATACCACCCAGCAACGGGCCAAACCAAGCTGCCAGAAGATAAGTCACAATAAACGTAAAACTAATCCTCAACGTTAATACTTGATACGATAAAAAATTGGTTAGAATAATTTGACCGGCTAATAATAAGCCCATCACTGCTATATTCCTTGCAGTCAATCTCTTTGTTAAATTTTCCATGATTCAGACATCTCCTCGTTGGAGTTGCCACATTATAATATGCGGCGAATGCGAGAATACAACCGCAGCTATCGCTAGCCTTCGTCCAAAAGACACATTCCGTCCTTTTGGCACTTAACGCTGTACTCTCTACCCCGAAATTTTTGTAGTTTACTACTTACATAGTATAGCACTAAACCTAATTAACACTGAACGTTTCATTTTAATTTACTTTATTTTTCCGAATCATAAAAATAAAGCCCATAATTAGGCCAATCGTAGCAGGTAGCATCCAACTCAAGCCAATATTGAATAAAGGTAGATAATGATTTGCAAAATTTAACATATTTTTCGTAAATGCTAGATTTTTTACTGACATTGGCATTGCGTTTAACCCATCAAAAATAGCACTAAAAAAGGTCAGCACAGTTAACCACTTGTATAAAATACCAACTTTTAAGTTATATCTCTCCAAAACGGGTTCCAAACATGCTGCAATCATCAAGACAATTGCAAGCGGGTAAAGTAACATTAAGACCGGCGTTGATAACGAGATTAATTGATCTAATCCAACGTTTGCAATCAAGAAACTAACCACACAACCCAACGTAAGATACAATTCATAGCTACCCCGGCCAATAATTTCAGCGCATGTTTTTGCAAAGGCGCTAGTCACACCAATTGCCGTCTTAATGCAGGCCACTACGATAATTGCGGCAAGAAAGAGACTTCCTAAGCTTCCAAAGTAGCGTTCTGCCACCTGAGCCAAAATAGCCCCACCATTATCAGAACGTGCAAATGAACCTAAGCTAGTTGCCCCTAAATAGGCCAAACAGGTATAGATAATACCCATTAAAATAACGCTGATACTACCAGAATAGATAATCCCTTTTGTGATTGATTTGGAATTTGTGACGCCTAAATCCTTAATTGTATCCACAATAATAATACCAAAAGCTAGACCAGCCAGTGCATCCATTGTGTAATAACCCTGCCCAAAAGCTGACATAAATGTATTTTTTTGATAAATACTTGTTGCAGCAAAATCTGCATAGTTACCCATTGGTTGGATAAATACGAATAATAATAAAATAGCTAACGCGCATAAAAATATTGGGTTTAAATACTTACCCACGTAAACTAAGATCTTAGTTGGCTTAATTGCCAACAACCAAACTACCGTAAAAAATAAAAACGAAAATAATAAAAGCCAACCAGCTTGTTGACCGGGTTTAATGTGCGGCGCAATCCCAATTTCGAACGGAATTGTTGCTGATCTTGGCCCAGCAAATAACGGTCCAATCGTTAAATAAAGTAACATTGTAAAAATGATACCGTATGGTTTACTAACCTTGGATGCTAGCTCAAAAACACCTCGGCTTTTGGATAATCCTATCGCAATGACGCCTAAAAAAGGTAAACCAACGCCGGCGACTAAGAAGCCTAAATTACCTAACCAAAGATTTTGTCCTGATTGCTGACCAACAAAAACAGGAAAAATTAAATTCCCTGCGCCAAAAAATAACCCAAATAACATTGAACTAATAAATAAATAATCGTTCCTACTTAATCGCTTTTCTTCCATCTTCATGACCACCTTATCTGTCATATACCGTAACAAATTCATAGTCAAAGTACAATATAATCTGTATAATCTAATTGTCAGCAAGGAGGAAACTATGAAAAAAATATTAATTTTACATACTGGTGGCACTATTGCCATGTCCGAAAATCAAGAAACGGGGGCCATTGCGCCTGGTGCAGAGAACCCTTTAAATCAAGCCGTAAACCCATTTGGTGATCGTTTTGATTTAATTACTGAGAACGTCTTTAATCTACCTTCTCCACATATCGGTCCTAAAGAAATGTTAATTATCCAAAAAAGAATTATGCTCGCTTTCAATGAAAATATTGATGGTGTCGTTATTACTCATGGCACAGATACATTGGAAGAGACCGCTTATTTCTTAGATTTAACCTTACCTAATCACTTACCAGTTGTCCTAACAGGTGCTATGCGCTCAGCAAATGAAATCGGCTCAGATGGTCTACACAATTTCCAAACAGCCATTTTAACTGCCGCAAGTGATGATGCCGTGGATAAAGGTGTGTTAGTCGTCATGAATGATGAAATTCATACCGCTCGTTATGTCACAAAAACACATACAACTAACGTCGCAACATTTAGAACACCAACATTTGGTCCCATTGGTAGCATCGCTAAAGATAGTGTTAATTTTTTTGCTGAGCTACTTAGTCAAACTTGCCTAGCTATTGATGAAGTTGTTGATCACGTTTACCTCATTAAAGCTTACGCCGGAATGGATGCTGAATTACTCGGTTTTCTTGATAACGACCAAACAAACGGCGTTGTCATCGAGGCCCTTGGTGCTGGCAATTTACCACCACAAGTTCTAGAAAATCTCCAAAAATTAATTGATCGAGACATACCGGTCGTCATTGTTTCACGTTGCTTTAATGGTGTGGCACAAGATGTTTACGACTATGAAGGTGGTGGCGTTCAATTAAAGAAAATGGGTGGCATCTTCTGCCGTGGCTTAAACGGGCAAAAAGCACGCATTAAGTTATTGGTTGGTTTGAGTACTGGACTTCAAAAAGATGAACTCGCAATTTACGTTGCAGATGCATTGTCATAATAATTAAAAAAGTCTCAACTTCATTATTTGAAGTTGAGACTTTTTTAATTTAACGTTCCGTCCATTCACAATCTGCTTCACAATACACGTCATCACCAATCTTAATTTGATGGTGCGTTAATAATCCATCGTTCTTTATAACAACGATGCTATCAATTTTGTGACCATAATGAATTTCTTTTTCATACTTAATATTCATATGTTTTAAGTTATGTGACATCAAAAATTCTTCTGTCAATGAATCCAATAACCAATCAAAATACCTAGAATTATTAACATGTTGATTTGGATCAATATCAAAGAATCGAACATCATATGATTTTTTGAAATCTACCGTATCATCATCCGAAATACCAACCGGATTTTCTAAACGTTCAATTCTACGCGTATATTCGGCCCCAAAAGGTTCAATAACTTCGGGTAATACCCGAACCATTTTACGCGTTTCATGATCCATTAAGACAAGTACAGCATGAACACGCGCGCATTCATTACCCTCTTCATCATGAATCCAAAAGTCTCGATAACAGAAAAAGCGATTATACGAAACTGCCTCTGTTGTTAACGTTAATTTTTCATCAATATGAGGCATTCTCTCAACATCAATCAGATATTGTGTAATAACCCAACCAAAACCTAAATCAGATAGATGCTTTTCGGTGAGACCTAGATGATCACTTTGGTCCGTTGAGACCAAAATAATCATATTAATTAGCATGGCCATTGTTACACGACCACTTTTATCGCCTTCATAATAAACGGCGCGATGCGTTTCACTAAACTTATTATCTTCCACTATGTCCGCCCCTTAAATATGATGATAGAGATTATAGATTTCTTGTTTTTTCATTTCTTGTTTTTTAGCGATTTCTTTAATTGCGTCATTCGTTTTCATACCAGATTCAATTAAATAATCAACTTGTTCTTCAATGGTCATACCCGCCAGATGATCAACTTCTGTTGCCTCGGGTGAATCGTTTCCTTCAACAATCACGCAAAATTCTCCCCGAACCTGATCTGACCCGGCCCATTCAATAGCGTCATCTAATGTACCACGTAAAAATTCTTCATAACGTTTAGTTAACTCGCGACAAAGAACCACTTTACGTTGCCCGCCAAAACTAACAGCAAGTTGTGTTAATGTTTTTTTCAAACGATGTGGTGCCTCATAGAAAATGATGGTCATTGTTTGATTTTTCAACTCTGCTAGTTCTTCTTTTTGATCCTTTGGCTTACGCGATAAGAATCCATAAAATAAGAATGGTTGTGGTGCCAATCCCGATGCGATTAACGCCGTAATTCCAGCATTTGCTCCGGGAAGTGGGACCACTGGGATTTTAGCTTCAATACATGCTTTAACCAGATCATGACCTGGATCACTGATTGAAGGCATTCCAGCATCACTTACCTGCGCGATTGACTGACCCGCTAATATTTTCTCAACGAATTGTGGAATACGTTCTTGCGTATTATGTTCATGAAAGCTCAGTTGACTTGTTTCAATATCAAAGTGGTTTAATAATTTTTGTGTATTTCGTGTATCTTCGGCTGCTATGTAATCGACCTCTTTTAAAATGTCGATTGCCCTAAATGTCATATCGGATAAATTACCAATCGGTGTTGGTACCAAATATAATGACCCGGTTGTTCCTTTACCTTGGAAGCTGCTCTGTGCGGCTATTTCACTCATATTTCGCGCTCCCCATAAATTAAGTCTAGGCAGAATGCACAAGGTTCATCGTCGACCCGACGTGAACCATACATCCCTTCAATATTACAAACATGAAATCCTTGATCATATAATTTTTCTAAATTCTGGCGTGATTTTGATAGATTAGCATCAGAAGATTCATTAAAATCTTTAGACGTTTGTCGCTCTATTTCACTTAGTCGCTCTCTTAGATGTTGGTTTTCAATCTCTAATTCGGCGTTATTTTCAAGAACACCGGTCATGTCAGATTTTATTGTTTCAAAACTCGATAACATCCGTTTCATTTCCTCTTCGATAGCTATAAAATTATCATATAGTTGACGCTTATCCACAAAATCACCTTCATTTCATATTCTATAAGTCTATTAATTTTAATGTTGTTGATTCAAGTACACTTTGAAATGCAATATTCATTTGAAGTAAATTTTTAATTTGCAAGCAATTATCTAATATCTCCACTAATTTTTCATCACTAATTAATTGAATAGCTTTATCAATTTCAGTTAATCGATCAGAAAAGCTAATTTGTTCTTGTCGATTATAACGAACAAGTAAACAATCTCGTGCTAACAATGTAATTAAATCAGCCATCAATAGCTGTTGGCCTTTTTCTTTTACGAGTGGTACTAATTTAGTTTGAACTAAAATAAAACTCTCAGCATCATTTTTCAATAACTTATTGAACCAATTCCAGACCTGCTTAGTCATCTCAATAAAATTCTCATCTTGCGATAATTCTTCCGCACGGCTAATACTCTCAGTTACATGAACAAGTAAATTCGCTTGGTCTTTTAAGACACCCTTATTCATTAGACTTTGAATTAATTTATCTTGAGATAACGTCGCAAAATTGACTAGCTGACAACGTGATTGAATCGTTGGCAAAATCTGATTTTTATTTTCCGTTAACAAGAACGCCGTTACGGTCCCAACGGGTTCTTCCAAAAACTTCAATAAACTATTAGCGGCACTCGCAGTCATACTTTCAGCTTTTTCAATGATGAAGACCTTTTGATTACCTTCAACACCACTTTTAGAAAATTCTGACTTCAAAAACCGAATTTGATCAACTTTGATTGACTGCCCATCGGGTTTAACGACAACGACATCCGGATGATTACCTGAAAGAATTCGGCGACATTCCGCACAAATACCACATGGTTTTTGATCCTCATCAGCGGTACAAAAAAGTCTCATCGCGACCCATTGTGCTAGTTCAATTTTACCAACGCCTTCTTGCCCCGCGAATAGATACGCATGAGCCAATTGATTCATTGTTGTTAGCTTTTTAAAATGTCCAACTAAGGCCGGTTGTAATTCTTGAATCGTCATATTACTGGTTTCAGTAACTATTTCCGTCATGACTATTTACTCCTAAAATTGGTGGAATTGTTCTACTGGTAAGACAAAAACCGTTGCGCCACCAACTTGGACTTCTAAAGGAAATGGTACTTGTGCATCCATTGAGACATCCAAATTAACGGGAGGTGCCATGAATTGTTCACGACTCGATGATGTTTCCTTAATAATCTGTAAAACCTCATCTACGCGTTCATCTTCAATCCCAATCAGAAAAGTTGTATTACCAGATTTTAAAAATCCACCTGTTGATGATAACTTTGTCGCACGGACATTTGCATCGATAAAGACATTACTTAATCGGTTACTATCTTTATCTTGAACAATCGCTGTAATTAATTTCATTTGAATTCCCTCATTTCATTTATTTAAAAGACTCGGGTAATTTCTTCATCAAAACCTTGGTACAATCTTCAATGACTTTATCCAAAGGTTGAGTCGCATCAATAGTAACTATGCGTTCAGGATTTTCCACCGCTAGCTGTTGGTAAGCTTTACGCACTTTTTGATGAAAAGCTAATTTCTCATCGTCCAATCGATTCACTTCATTTTGACGGTGTTCAAAAATACGTTTTAAGCCAATTTCGGATGGCACATCAAAATACAAAGTTAAATCAGGCTCTGTTCCATTTGTTGCAAATAAATTCATATCAGCAACCGCCTGCATGCCAATGTCTCTACCAGCTCCCTGATAGGCGATTGAGCTATCTACATAACGATCACACATGACTAATTTATTCGCCTCAAGCGCTGGTAAAATAGTTTCTACAATATGTTGGCGTCTTGATGCCGCAAATAACAACGCTTCTGTTCGTTTATCCATTTCGGGATAGTCTTGATTTAAGACGACATCGCGAACGGCTTCAGATATTGGATTCCCACCTGGTTCACGTGTTACGACCAACTCTGTTGCTAAAAGTACTTTTATTTTTTCTATAATGCCTTTTAAAGCACTTGTTTTACCGGACCCATCTGGTCCTTCAATCGTTACAAATTTTCCAGTCACATTAACGACCCCAATGCTTATTATTATTGTACTTGAATCTTAAAAACCTGTCTATAAGATAAACCTGTTAACAGTATACTATCTCTCGTTTAATAAATCTAATCACTCATTTACAAAAAAACGTCAAGACAAGTTATTCAACCGTCTCAACGTTCACTCTAATTAATGTGTAATTACTGAGGCCTGCATATGTCCCTTAACGGAACGAACACGAGCTTCATTGTAAAGAAAGAAATATCTCGCTCTCGCCATTTGTGTTTCATTGATTAATTCTGCATCAACTTCATAAATGGCCTCTTCAGTTTGTTTAGCTTGATCCCACGCTAACTTAGCACGGTCAATTGAATTTAACAATTCTGCATCGTATTCTTTACGTAATTTAAGTTTTGCTTTTTTATTAAACATGCTACCAACCCATTTCTATATTTCAGTACGTCCTTCAATAGCCTTAAATAAAGTCATTTCATCAGCGTATTCAATATCACTACCCACTGCCAATCCATGAGCTAACCTTGTGACTTTGATACCTGCAGGTTTAATCAATCGAGATAAGTACATTGACGTTGCTTCACCCTCTGGTGTTGCATTTGTCGCAATGATAACTTCCTGCATATCGGGATGCGTTTGAAGCCTTGTTAATAAACTCGTGATATTAATATCTTCGGGTCCTTTGCCTTCGATTGGTGATAGAACACCATGTAAAACATGATATAACCCGTGATATTCCTTCATTTTTTCTAATGACATAACATCTTTAGGTTCTTCTACAACGATAACTTTCGTTTGATCACGCGATGGATCAGAACAAATCTGACAAGGATCTTCTTCTGTGATATTACCGCAAATACTACAATAATGTAGATCGCGTTTGGCAGATATCAATGATTTAGCAAAATCCGTAACATCGTCTTCATCCATATCAATTGTAAAAAAAGCTAATCTTGTAGCCGTTTTGCCACCAATACCCGGTAATTTCATATAACTTTCAATCAACTTTGCGATAGGTTCAGGATATTGCATTTTCTTTAGACCTCTTTAACTTTAAGTTTATAGTCCAGGCATTCCTTGAGAGTATTTGCCTAATTTATCTGCCGTTGTTGTTTCAATTTTAGTCATCGCATCATTAACAGCCATGATAACCAAATCTTGTAACATATCAACGTCGTCAGGATCAACCACTTCTTCTTTAATTGAAATATCAGTCATTTTTTTGTCTCCCGTAAAGGTTACTTTGACTAATCCATTTGAAGCTTCACCGACAAATTCAGTTTGATTCAAAGCATCTTGATCCTTTGTCATTTCTTTTTGTAATTTTTGCATTTGTTTCATCATACCTTGCATGTTGCCATTTCCTCGCATCATTATTAATTACTCCCTTTCTAATCCTGTTTAATTTCTATATTTTCGGTTCCAAAAATTTCTTCGGCTTTTGAAACGACTTGCTCGACCACCTCAGGAACTGGTTCAATCGTAGTTTCAGTTCCTTCGTGCCCATTTTGTTCGATATACGATTTACGTACTTCTGGCCATTGCTCAGCCGTAATACAGACCAACTTAGGCGTATTATGCAACAATCGATCTAACCCATTACCTAAAGCATCGAGCAGTTCTGTATCACCTGATGCCTTAGCAGCTAAGAAATCGTAGTTAAAGCTAACAAGTACACTATCTGGACTAGCCGCAACCGGCTCACTTGCTTGCATAATAGCTCGTTGTGTTACCGAAAGTTGTTGCAATAGTTCCGGCCAAACCTGTTTTAATTGTACCAAACTTTCTTTTGTAGCGTTATCTAAAATGGGATAAATTTGACTTAAATTTAATGTTGCCTTTTTTTGTGTAGCGACATTTTTTTTTGGTTTTACTACCGCTACGGCTTGATGCTGATCATCATGCTTGTTTAAGTTAAGTAATTGTTTTTTTAAAGTTTCTACTGTTTTAGTTAAGTCATCAATTTGTTTAGCTGCTTCTTGATTAAGTCCAGACTGACTATTATCACTAATCACTTCTATCGTACTAAACTGTGATAATCGAATCGTTAAGACCTCTAAGTAGACATCTGGATGCGTTGTAAATCGCATTTGTTGTTGAACTTCATTTAAAATATTAATCATTTGGTATAAGAATTCAGCAGAAATAGTTTGTGATAACGTCTTAAATGTATCATCAACCATCCCTAATTCAAGTTGATTAATGAGTGCTGGCGCTTGTTGATATAGCAATAGATCACGGCCATACGCAATTAAATCTTCTATTAATCTAGTTGAGTCCTTACCCTCATCAATAATTTCTTGAATCGTTTCTAGTGCCTGTGTGGTTTCTTTTTGACTAACTTCTGTCACATAAGTTTGAATTTTGTCTTGTGTTACACTACCCGTTACTAATAGCGCATTATCTAGTGTCACTTTATTATCGCCAAATGAGATAACCTGATCTAAAATACTTAGGGCGTCTCGCATACCACCTTCAGCTGCTTTTGCGACAACTTTAAGCGCCGGTTCTTCATATTCAATTTCTTTTTCCGTTAAAATGTACACCATTCGAGCATAACTATCAGCTGGCGTAATTCGTTTGAAATCAAACTTCTGCGTTCGAGAAATAATTGTTGCTGGAATCTTATGGGGCTCTGTTGTTGCAAGAATAAAAATAACATTTTCGGGAGGTTCTTCAAGTGTCTTCAATAACGCATTGAAAGCACCCGTAGATAACATATGGACTTCATCAATAATATAGATTTTAAAATCAGCTTGTGTGGGTGCGTATTTAACTTTATCACGAATATCACGGATTTCTTCAACACCATTATTAGATGCGGCATCGATTTCAATGACATCATTTAATTGACCATTCGTAATGGCGACACATGTTTCACATTTATTACACGGTTCACCATTTTCTTGAAAGTGGCAGTTAACCGCTTTGGCAAAAATTTTAGCCGCGGATGTTTTACCAGTTCCACGTGGCCCGTTAAAAATGTATGCATGACTCGTTTGATGTGTCATAATGGCATTTTTTAACGTCCGTGTAATCATGTCCTGACCCACTAAATCACTAAACTTTTGTGGCCGCCAAACACGGTACAAAGCTTGATAACTCATCACAATCTCCCCTTTCAAAATCTATAAATAGTTTTTTAAATAAAAAAATCTCTCAGCCATTTCTGACTAAGAGTCTTAATTAATCATAATTACTTAAGGCACAAAGTGAATCAAACTTAGTGCTGCTTCCTTCCGGACCTGACACAATTCGTAAGCACACTATTGCCTTAAGGCCTTGCGGCAATTATTATAATACCTTAAATTGAACAAAAAAGCTACCCTTGTGATCGCTTTTTTTCTTTTCTTTTACGTCGAACTTCTCTAAAGAATGATTGGAGTAGATTTTTGGCTTCATCCAACAATAATCCAGATTCAACTTTTGCTTGGTGGTTAAATCGTTCGTCCGTTAACAAGTTACCAATGCTACCCACAGTTCCAGCCTTAGGGTCAAATGCACCAAAATAAACTTCTGGTATTCTCGAGTTAATAATTGCGCCACTACACATTGGACAAGGTTCCAAAGTAACGAACAATTGTGCGTCGACTAGGCGCCAACTATGAACAGCAGCGCAGGCTTCTTGAATTGCTAATATTTCGGCATGCAAGGTTGCATCTTGAACATGCTCACGAATATTGTGCCCACGCCCAATAATTTCGCCATTTTGTACAACAACGCAACCAATTGGGACTTCGCCAATAATTTTTGCATTCCTTGCCTCATACAAAGCTTCACGCATAAAAAATTCTTTTTGTTCTTCTGTTAATTTTTCTGGCATCTACTTCACACTCATCAAGATATAGTATCCTTTATCTTTTAAAATAATCTCACAATTACCAAAAACATCAGTCATTTTCTTTTGAGCAGACCCGGCACCTTGTTTCTTTTGTAGCACGGCAAATAACTGACCACCCACTTTTAAATGATCAAATGCACCACTTAAAATATCATGGACAACATTTTTACCTGCTCTAATAGGAGGATTTGTCACAATTGTAGCGTAATCCGTCTTCGTGACATTATCATACGCAGCGGATTCAAAAATCGAGACATTAGTTATTTTATTAATTCCAGCATTTTTCTTTGCTAATTCTAATGCCAATTCATTCACATCGGTCATGTCAATTTGGCGTTCGGGTTGATCCTTGGCAATAGCAAGTCCTATTGGACCGTACCCGCATCCCACATCTAAAATATTTCCCGCAATAATTTCTTGTTGAGCAAATGCGTTTAATAAAACTCTTGATCCAAAATCGACCGTTTTTTTTGAAAATACACCGTTATCTGTGGTAAACTTAAATTCGTTGTTCAGCAGTTCAAATGTCCATTCTTTTTCGTTGTGAATGACATCTGGATTTTTCGTAAAATAATAGTTAGTCATGTTTTTCCCTACTTTCTCAATAGTTTCTATAATACGGAGAAAATTCGATTTTCGCAATCTAAATTTAATATAAACGAGTCAAGACCTTGAACACTACATCTTGTGTGATGCAACTTAAAATCACACTAAATGTGGTGTTTTTTTAATTGATTTTTGAGTTGCGTGATGTATACTTAGCTTATTAACAAAATATTAAAGGGGGATTTATATAATGAAAAAAGTAACTGTATTTACAAAAAATAACTGTATCCAATGCAAAATGACAAAACGCTTCTTAGAGGAAAATAACGTGGACTTTGACGAACGTAACATTTCTGAAGATGACAACGCAATTGACTACTTGAAAGACCAAGGATTCCAAGCTGTTCCTGTTGTCGAAGCTACTGGATTTGATACAATTGCTGGATTCCGTCCAGATATGCTTAAAAAGTTGGCAGTCTAATGAAAATTGTTTTCTTTAGTATTACGGGTCAGACACGTCGCTTCATTAACAAGATTGGCCATCCTTCATTCGAAATTGACCCAACGAACCCATTCGTTGAATTAAATGAGCCCTACATATTGGTTGTTCCAACCTATGAAATTGGGCTCACTGAATCGGTTAATGACTTCATTGAATACAAATCAAATAGAGAAAACATACTGGGTGTTGTTGGCGGTGGGAACCGAAACTTCGCCCAACTTTTTATTTTTACGGCTAAAGATATCGCGACTGACTATAAAGTTCCTTTATTGTACGAATTCGAATTCAATGGAACTGAAGAAGATGTCCTCAATATGAAGAAAGTAGTTGATGAAATTGACATTAAAAACGTTAGATAGTGATAAAGTCACTTATTATGATTTAAATAATGAAATTAATATTCCCGTAGATGGTCAAATTCCGCTTCAAAAAGATCAAGAAGCCTTAACTGCCTTCTTAAAAGAAAATGTTGCTGAAAATACAATGAAATTTGATTCGTTACAGGCTCGTTTTGATTACTTAATTGATAATAATTATATTGAAACCGGTTTTTATAATAAATATGAATTTTCATTTATTGAAGAGTTGTACGCTTATTTAGCAGCTCAAAAATTCCATTTTGGAACATTTATGGCGGCCTATAAATTCTACGCTCAGTATGCACTTAAAACAGATAACAATGCCTATTACCTTGAAAATTATATTGATCGAGTTTCAATGAACGTTCTTTACTTTGCCGATGGTGATACAGATTTAGCCATGAACTTAGCTAATGAAATGATTCATCAACGTTACCAACCTGCAACACCTAGTTTCTTAAATGCGGGTCGTAAACGTCGTGGGGAATTAGTTTCTTGTTTCTTAATTCAAATTACGGATGATATGAACGGAATCGGCCGTGGTATTAACTCAGCACTTCAATTATCTCGTATTGGTGGCGGAGTTGGAATCACGCTTAGCAATTTACGAGGTGCTGGCGCACCAATTAAGGGGATTGAAGGTGCCGCTTCTGGTGTCTTACCCGTTATGAAATTGTTAGAAGATAGCTTTTCATACTCAAACCAATTGGGTCAACGTCAAGGTGCCGGTGTTGTTTATTTAGATGTATTCCATCCAGATATCGTAGCGTTCCTATCAGCTAAAAAAGAAAATGCTGATGAAAAAATTCGTGTTAAAACTTTATCATTGGGCGTTACTGTCCCTGATAAATTTTATGAACTCATTAAAGATAATGCAACAATGTATCTCTTTGATCCATATAGCGTTGAAAGAGAATACGGCGTTCCTTACTCATATGTTGATATCACAAAAGAATATGACAATATGGTTGCCAACGAAAATATTATTAAGAAAACAATTCTTGCTCGTGAATTAGAAACTGAAATTTCTAAATTACAACAAGAATCTGGTTACCCTTATATCGTTAATGTTGATACTGCCAATCGCGCAAACCCAATTGATGGGAAAATTATCATGAGTAATCTTTGTTCAGAAATCATGCAAGTTCAAACACCCTCAGTTATCAATAACGAACAAGGTTTCGATGTCATGGGAACTGATATTTCATGTAACTTAGGTTCAACAAATATCGTTAATATGATGGCTTCTCCAGACTTTGGCCGTTCAGTTGATTCAATGGTTCGCGCTTTAACTTTTGTAACTGATAGCTCAGATATCAACGTTGTCCCTACTATTCAAAAAGGGAACAGTTTGGCACATACGATTGGGTTAGGCGCAATGGGTCTACATGCCTACTTTGCTAAGAATCATATGCATTATGGTTCAGCCGACTCAATCAATTTCACAAGCGTATACTTCATGATGCTTAACTACCATTCATTGAAAGCTTCAAATGCAATTGCGCAAGAAAAAAAAGAAACATTCCATAACTTTGAAAAAAGTACTTATGCAACAGGCACTTATTTTGACAAATACATTAATGAAGATTGGGGTCCAGATTCCGATAAAGTCGCTGCTTTATTTGATGGTATCGATATTCCTAACCAAGAAGATTGGGCTGCTTTGAAGGCTGATATTCAAGCCACTGGCCTCTATCATCAAAACAGACTTGCCGTTGCACCAAATGGTTCTATTTCATACATTAACGATACGACTGCAAGTCTCCACCCAATCATTAACAGAATTGAAGAACGTCAAGAAAAGAAAATTGGTAAGATTTACTATCCAGCACCTTACCTTTCAAACGACACTATTCCTTACTACACATCAGCCTATGATATGGATATGCGTAAAGTAATCGACGTCTATGCTGCTGCTCAAGAACATATTGACCAATCACTTAGTTTAACTTTATTCATGCGTTCAACTATTCCTGCGGGTCTCTATGAATGGAAGAATGGCCGTACAGATAAAATGACAACACGTGACTTAAACATTTTGCGTAATTATGCGTATAATAAAGGTATTAAGTCAATTTACTACATCAGAACTTTTACTGATGATCAAGAAGAAGTTGGCGCAAATGCTTGTGAGAGTTGTGTTATCTAAACTGTAACGGAGGAAAGTTAAATGAATAATGATATTTATAAAGCAATTAATTGGAATGAAATTGAAGATCAAGTCGATAAAGCAACTTGGGAAAAACTAACTGAGCAGTTTTGGTTGGATACACGTATCCCCCTTTCAAATGATTTAGACGATTGGCGGACATTAAGTCCCGCAGAGAAAACATTAGTTAGCCATGATTTCGGTGGTTTAACCTTGTTGGATACCGTTCAATCACAAGATGGGATGGAATCATTACGTCATGATACACGTACGGCTCATGAAGAAGCTGTTTTAAACAATATCCAATTCATGGAATCTGTTCATGCAAAAAGTTATTCATCAATCTTTTCCACTTTAAATACTGCTTCAGAAATTACTGAAATTTTTGAATGGACTGATAAAAACGAATTTCTACAAAAAAAGGCCCAACGAATTAATGGTATTTATCAAAATGGAACGCCTTTAGAAAAGAAAGTTGCTTCCGTTTTTCTTGAAACATTCTTATTCTATTCTGGCTTCTATACGCCCCTTTATTACCTGGGTCATAATAAGTTAGCTAACGTTGCCGAAATCATTAAACTAATTTTACGTGATGAGTCTGTTCACGGAACCTTTATCGGTTATAAATTCCAACTAGGCTTTAATGAACTTTCTGAAGAAGAACAAGGAAAAATGAAGACGTGGATGTATGATCTTCTTTTTGAATTATATGAAAATGAAGAAAAATATACTCACGAACTTTACGATGAAGTTGGTTGGACTGAAGAAGTCTTAACTTTCCTTCGTTACAATGCGAATAAAGCATTAATGAATTTAGGTCAAGATCCTTTATTCCCTGATACGGCTTCTGATGTTAATCCCGTTGTGATGAATGGTATTTCAACATCAACATCTAATCATGATTTCTTCTCCCAAGTTGGTAATGGTTACCTACTTGGCAGTGTTGAATCAATGGATGATTCAGATTACGAAATTGGCGAAAGTGGCCAAATGAAACGTCGTCCTAAACGCTAGAAAAGATATCCCATACACCTGTATGGGATTTTTTTATACCTCATAAAAAAATTGCTGTCTTCCACTGACTATATTAATTTAATCGGATATGGTTTCATTATTATAGAATTACCAATAATAACTACACATAAAAAGGCACACCCATAAATTAACTTATGGGTGTGCCTTTAGTTTCACAGTACAAAATCGTGAAGGCTAGTTTTGTTCACTTAATTCATTATGATGAGTTTTTTCACTTACTGGTAAGACGGTCACTTCAAATTCAGAAATATAAGCATTTTCATAATCTAATGCCTTTATTTTAAAGTTAGCAATCGTCATTTCATCGTTAGCGCGGAATTTAGAGTCTTTATTAAGAACAAGACCCGTCAGCGTCACCGCTTCACTTTCTTCCGTCTCTTTGAGCGTTGTATCAAAGTAACGTTCAAAATCGTACAGGGTAACTTTTCCTGAAACCTTATAAATATTATTACCCATATCTACAATATTATCGTCATTGGTATCATCAAATTCTTCTCTAACAACGCCAAATAATTCTTCGTAAATATCTTTATCAGTAATAATTCCTGAGGTACCACCGTACTCATTAACAACAATAACAATTGGCGTTCGTCTCGATACCATAACATCCATAATACCGTGAACTTCGGCATTTTCTTGAACAGCCGGAATATCACGCATAATAGTTGATATCAAACTTGTTTTATTAATTCTTTCCTGTCGCAATAAATCATAACTATAAACGTACCCGATAACTTTATCTTTATCATTATTAGCAATAACTGGGAATCTAGAATATCTTGTTTTCCAATACAGATTAACAACATTTTTAATTGTCGCGTCTATATCGACCGCAACCATAGATGTCCGATCAATCATGATATCAACTGCAACTTTATCGTTCATATCAAATGCACGTCGCATGAAGGTTAAATCTTCTTCATCTAGTTCGCCGGCGTTCGCAGATAAACGTGATAATGACAATATTTCAGTTTGCGAATAAATGTCTTCTTCATTTTCTACTTCATAACCTAATAAGTGTGTAATCCAATTTGCTGATCGATCTAGTATCCATATCAAAGGATACAAAACGATATGGAAAAACAAGATAGGTCGAACAATAAATAATAACACCGGTAACGGATCTGCAATTGCAATATTTTTAGGGACTAAATCAGTAAATACAGCATGGATAACCGTAAAAATCAGAATTGCAGCTACCGATGCAACAGCATTTGCCATGGCCGCGGGTAATATATGCGATTGAATAATCGCATCCGCAATCGTTTTTTCACCAATCCAACCAAGAATCAAACTGGTTGAGGTTATTCCGACTTGAGCCGTCGACAGGTATTCCGTTAGGTTCTCCGTCATATGGATAGCCCGTTTAACATTTTTATTAAACGGCTTTTTTTCTTGCATATCTTTTAACGCACTAACACGCACACGAACCAGCGCATACTCAGTAAGCGTAAATAACACAGACAAGAGTAATATCGCAATGATAACAATGATATTCAATAAGTAACTTTCCGGACCAGAATCCAAGGTAACACCCTACTTTCAATTTATAATAATTTTTTATTAACCCCCATTATACCAAAAACACCTCCCATAAACTAGTAAGTAGCGAGTATCATTTTTAAATATCAGATCAATGATCCAATTCATCATTGATTATCCATACGTCCCCATTTATTAGATAATAATTCTAGTAATAATGGATTTTTCTTATATTTCTTTGACATCCAATTTTGGTTGATCTATGATGAAAGCGTAAAAATATTATTAACCTAGGAGATGTTCCACTTTGGAGAATGATAACCTATTTAATTTAATAGACGCTGCGTACGCCGAGGATCTTTCTGATCAACCAAAACAGTATAAAGAAGGCCTTTTAAACGTCGCCAAAAATCTGTCAAGCGGTGCAGATGAGGTTAATGTTTGTATTGCAATATATGCGCTTTACCATGATAACTACATGGTCCCAATGAGTTTTCCAAAAGCTAATCGGATTTTGTATCAATATGTTCAAGATAAATTAAAAAAACTTAATCAAGAAGAATTACGCAACGTAAATCTTGGTTATGGATTGGTTGCGACACACTTTACCTTCAGTCCGTTTAATTAATGAGAATTATCCATTTTATATAAATTATTCATAAAATTTAGGAGGTTATTTACCATGACAAAAAATATTATTGTAGAGGCAAAAACAGATATCCAAAATTTACGTGCTCTTCTAGAAGAGCACCAAACCAAATCAACAGGACTACTTGATATTGATGATGTATTAGCTCAAGTGTACAAAAAATTAGACTCGTCTCATAATCCTGAGGCGCTCATTAACAGACTGGTTAATTATATCCGTAGTATAGCGATAGCAGACCACCTTCATTTTCCAGAAAATCAGGAAGAATTGATTATCGATTTAAGTGTCATTGGTCAAAAGGCTGGATTAAACGGTTTGTACATGGCCGATTTTTCCGATAAATCCCAATTCTACAGTTATGTGGAAGAAATGCCTCGCCACAATTAATAACATTTAAGTCATTAACTATATCCTTTAATTGCATCCCCTATCAAACTTACACATTAGCTATCATAAATCTCAATATCCAAGGGCTTTTAAAAGACAATTATCGCTTGGTTAACGTGGGAAATCTGTAATGCTATTATTTAACGATTAAATAATTTTTATAGATATTTTTTATGTTTAACAATCTTAGTAGATTTATCGGACGTACTTCTATCTCAGTTTATTAATTCACTAGATTTTATTGAATTTATCGTAAAAAAGCACCGAATCATGTAAATATGATTCGGTGCTTTTATTATTTACCTAGAATTTCTTAAGAAGTTTTTCAAAATAAAGATAGGCGTTTTCGCTTTTTTACTTGAAACACGCTTTTGATTAACAACTGCTAAAATTTGTAGTAACGTAAATGCAATTGAACTACGTTTTCTAAATGAAATGTATTTTGGATGCCATTCGGTTACGTACTTATCTTTGTATTTCTTTAATCCCTGGAATCCATAGAATCGGTATCCATATTCATAGATTAGATGAGCCGTTTTTTCTTCAATAAAACTAAATTTAGATGCACCAACATTTGACAATGGCGCCATACCCATATCAAAGAATTCGTACCCATCTTCCTTTGCCTGTTGGAATAAACTAATGAAAATTTTATCCATGATACCAGAAGGAGCCGTTTCTCTGTTATATCGCATTAAATCAATCGATAAGACCTCGTGATTTCCGGTTGGCATCATTGTTGCGAAGGCAACTTTGTGCCCCTCAGCATCGTTAATAACAGCGATTGGTGCTTGATTTAGATAATATTCATCAAAGAATCCTAAAGAGAATCCTTTTTCAGATTGACCTTTAAGCCAACTATCTGAAATATCTTTTAATTCTTGAATCGTTTCTTTTGAATAAGGCGGTTCAATCATCGCAAATGTATAATGTTCTCGTTCAAATTTGTTCATTAAAGCACGCTCAGAACGTCGTTTTTTACCAGCTAACTCTATCTCGGCAACCCTCACGAAACCTTCTTCACCCGTTTTAATAAAATCAAATCCAACTTCATGTAACATCATTGTCAATTGAGCATCAACTTCATAAAAAACTAATTCCATTCCTTCAACATCTGCATCAACAATAAATTTATCAATTGCAGCGCGAATAAATTCAGGGTTACCGACTGGTTCACCCATAACAACTAATTTATTTGATTTCTTTTGATAAAGGAAAAAGACCTCATCTTGACCTTCATTCTGATAGAAATACACATTTTTATCTCTTAAGTAAGCAAGGTGACTAACCTCATTACCACCATAAGTATCAATCACATTTTTAACGCGATCAGCTGGGAATTCTTGTTCGCAAAAACGTTTATCCTTACGAGATAGATACGTAAACGTAATCCATAGGATGACCACTGCCAAAAGTAACCCTAAAAATCCAGATAACCATATTTTCTCTGATGGAAATAAGAAAACATCTGGTACTTTACCTGAATAGTGAAATTCAGGCATATTAAAGAATCCAACAATCGTGTATAAAATAAACGTTCCGGCAAAGATACTTCCATCAATTAATAAACGACCCCATGAATATTCGAATCTTTCGCGATAGAATATTGGCTTAGATAAAAGTGCGCAAATTAGGATGATAGATAAGAAGATAAGTAAACTAATCGAAAAATCATGCCAAAGAGTGTTAATAATTCCCATTACCACAAAAATAACCATCGGCCAGTAGGCACGTTTTACCTTAGATTCAATTCCACGACCAATTCCAATCATTAAGAAGGCCAAGAAAATATTACTCATTTGATGAATAAAGTAGAACGTATATGGATATAATTGTCTGATAATAGGATTAGCGTACGTAAATTCTGGAACCGTTGAAGCCAATAAAAGGACAACCCCTGTCACATAGAAAAATAATACAAGAATAAGGTGCGCAACTCGACTAAGTACCATGACAGGTAACCCTTTTAGATACTCATTAATTCGGCTCCCAGAATCCTTAATAAATAAAGCTACTCCGACTAAAAATGGGAAGATATAGTAAAACAATCGATAGAATAACAACCAGATAACGGCAGTACTGTTAAGTACACCTAACGTTTGAAGGCCTAATATCATGAAGACATCAAACGAACCTAATCCACCCGGAATCATTGATACAACACCAATTATTGATGCGATAATAAATAACGGGAAAACGGCAACTAAACTAGATGTATCCACATTCATCATAAATCCAATATAAATGAAAAATAATCCGGCGGATCCCCACTCTAAAGACGACCCGAGGATTAAGGTTAATTCGCGTCCAAGTGTTAAGTCAGCAAAAAATTCTGAATCTTTAGTTTTTGTAATAATAAACACGATTGGGAAATATAATCCACCTAACAATAACCATACCCAATATTGACCAAATTGTGGTCCAATATTTAAGCCAAAAATCATAGCTAAAGAAACCCAACAGTACAGAGATAGACCAGCAACTAGGAATAGTGCGATTTTTGAAATAGCAAATAGAACTTGTTTTTTTGACGCATTTTTACTGTAAAAGTTTGCTCTAAGTGAGGCACCCAATAAACCACCAAATCCTGCGATATTGGTTATTGTATTAGTAATCCAACCACTTTGAAGAATGTAACGCCACGAATATTTCTCCGGTAAAAATTTAACCATGACAAAATCGTAAACCATCATGGGAAGAACAGCGATAAATCCTATTACCAACATTAATAAAATTGATGCAGTAGATTGAGATTCAAGACTTTGTCGAACCTGATCACCATTGATATCTTTAAAAATTCGACCAACTTCAATAATAACAAAAATTAAAACTGATAAAATAAATAAAAGCTTAATAGCCGTTAATCTTTTTTTAATAAATTCGTTACCTGTACTAATTATTTTCTTCATTCTTTAAATCCCCCGACTTATTATTGGTTACGTATGCTCCCCCCGAAGTATACAAATCTATGATCCTGGTTCTTTCACATAGCCTCTGTTAAAAAATACCGTCCATATCGTTAATAGAATCAACGCGATCCATGTAAAGATAGGTACAAAAAAACTAATGATAAATCCTGATATTAAGGTTCCTTCAAATACAATTAGATCTCTACCGTTAAGAAAGCCAATCTGTCTCAATTGGCTTGTCATTTCAGGATTAATTCTTATAAGTGTCTTAGACAATATGATATAACTAATTGTCCACATGAATAACACACCTAAATATAGTAATGAAGCACCACGATAATTTGGAAATTTGCCTGAAAATGATGTGGCGTACGGTATAATTGATAACCAAAATAACCAGAATGCATTGGCCCAGTAGGCTCGCTTATCAACACGTTTAGCTATTTTGAATAGTCCATGATGATCGTACCAAACTGTGAATATCAGTAAGAAACTGATTGTGTAGATGGCAAAACTTTGCCACTCTTCTAAAACTAATCGAATATCTGGTTTTGACGGCGACTTAAACTCTAATATCAAGATAGTCACGACAATAGCAACTATCGCATCCGTAAACGCTTCTAATCTTTTTTTATCCATAGTTTTTCCCCTCTATACTTTATTATATTTTAATCAGTTTCCTTTTTCCAGTTATAAGGTTATTTTTTTATCTATCTCGTTCTAACGACCATTTAAATACTGTATCACGCTTTATTAAGATAACCAAATTATTTTACTCTACAATGATTGTCGTTAATAAGTACTTTTTGATTTTAGCCAAAAAGAAAAAGCCATTATTCAATAACGGCTTTTTTCATCTGTATGAAACTAAGAAACAATAAATCATATTTATTTTCTATCAATACCTTTTGAAGGATTCCCTTTATGATAGACACTTTGAATATACCCATTTTTCAAATTGGTTTCAATTGGAACTAATTCGAGCCACTTCTCCTGTGCATGAAATAATGGAATACCATTACCCAAGATAACCGGGATGGTTGTTAAAATATATTCATCAATCAAATTGGCCGTAATGAGTGGTGTCACTACACTAGATCCACCCACAATCCAAATTGATTGTCCCGGTGCTTCACGAAGACGTTTCACTAATGCGTCAACTGGCTCATTCACAAGGTGAACATTTTTTTCCTGAACTTTTATACTTTGTGAGGTTGATACATATGATATTACATTCGAATAAGGATAGTCTTCCGGTGCTAATTCCATTACAACCTGTTGATATGTTTTACTACCCATTACAACGGTGTCCACTTCGGCGTAAAAATCTTCAAAATCACTTTGTGATGTCCCATCTAACTCTGAATCGTGTAGATTCAAAAAATCAATTGACCCATCTTCATCCGCAATATAACCATCTAAGCTCATTGCAATGTATAGAGTAACTTTTCGCTTATTCATTATAAAGTCCTCCCCCTGAAATACTAATCAATTCCTTCATGCTTTTTACCGTACCACATTTGTACCACTTTAGGCTATTTTTTTGTAAAAAAATAGCCTAAAACTAACCCAAAATGGGGTAGCCTTAGGCTAAAATCTATTCAAAAATAATTAAATTATTTAAGAGTAACTACAGCACCAACAGCTTCTAAAGTAGCTTTCATTGCTTCAGCTTCGTCTTTAGCAATTCCTTCTTTAATAACAGATGGAATGTTATCAACTAAACCTTTAGCGTCTTTAAGGCCTAAACCTGTAATTTCGCGAACGGCTTTGATAGCTTTAACTTTTTGGTCGCCAGCTTCTGTTAATTCAACAGTAAATTCTGACTTTTCACCAGCAGCTTCGCCGGCAGCAGCGCCAGCAGCAGCTACAGGAGCAGCAGCTGAAACACCGAATTCTTCTTCGATTGCTTTAACTAAGTCGTTTAAATCTAAAATGCTTGCTTCTTTTAAATCAGCAATGATTTTTTCTGTATCTAATGACATGTGTGTATCCTCCATTTTATGTGTACGATTTTGTTTGTACCGTTAGGTACCGATCATAAATGCTAAGTATTAAGCAGCAGGTTCTTCGTCCTTGCTTTCTGCAACAGCGTTAAGCGCATAAGCAACGTTGCGAACAGGTGCTTGTAATACTGAAAGTAACATTGAAAGTAAGCCATCACGACTTGGTAATGTAGCAAGAGCGTTAATTTCTTCTAACGTTGCAACTTTACCTTCGATGACGCCACCTTTAATGCTAAGTGCTTCAGCAGTTTTAGCAAAAGTAGCAATAATACGTGCAGGTGCAACAACATCTTCGCTAGAAAATGCAACTGCAGTAGGTCCAGAAAATACTTCTTCCATACCTTCATACCCTGCTTTTTCAGCAGCACGTACTAAAATCTTGTTTTTAATAACCTTCATTTCAACGCCTGCTTCGCGTAATTCCTTACGTAATGCAGTCACTTGTTCAACCGTTAAACCACGGTAATCCACAACAACTGCAGATGCAGCATTGTTGAATTTTTCAGTTATTTCATCCACGATTAATGCTTTTTGTGCGATAAATTCTTTACTCATAATTGATTCACCTCCTGTAGTCGTGTCAGAGCTTTTTTACAATAAAAAAACTCCGTGTCCACCAAGACACAGAGAGAGTAGAACTTCACTCCTCGGCAGGAAAATTAAGGCTTACGCCACCTGAGTCTTCGGTAGAATCATAAATTAATTGACTTCCATAAATTTAACACAGTTAGATTTATGGGTCAACTAAAGAAATTTAATTATCTAATATTAGTTTTGAGCCAAGTTTAAGCTTGGACCAAATGTTGTTGCAACAGATAAATGTTTGATGTAGCCACCCTTAACTGATGATGGGCGAGCTTTAACAATAACATCGTTAATAACATCAAAGTTACCAATTAATGCAGCATCATCAAATGATACTTTACCAATTGGAACATGAACATTTCCATCTCTATCAGTACGGTAAGTTACCTTGCCGGCTTTAGATTCTGAAACTGCTTTTTCAACGTCCATTGTAACAGTACCTGTTTTAGGGTTAGGCATTAAGCCTTTAGGTCCTAAGACACGGCCTAAACGTCCAACTTGAGCCATCATATCTGGTGTTGCAATAGCAACATCAAAGTCTAACCAGCCACCAGAAATACGTTCAACCAAGTCATCATCACCAACAACGTCAGCGCCGGCTGCAAGTGCAGCTTTAGCTTTATCGCCTTTAGCGAATACAACAACCGTTTGGTCTTTACCAGTACCATTTGGAAGTACAACAGCCCCACGTAATTGTTGGTCTGCTTGTTTTGTATCTAAGTTTAAGTTGTAAGCAAGTTCGATTGTTGCATCAAACTTAGCAAAATCCATTTTCTTAGCTAATGCGATTGCATCAGCGATTGAATAGTTTTTACCTTCTTCAACTTGTTTTAGTGCGTCTTGATAGTTTTTACCTTTTTTAGCCATCTTGAATTTTCCTCCTTGCAATATGTGGTCTAACGGATAAACCTCCCACTTGATACATCTACTTTCATAGAGTATCCGACCGAGAAGCGTGTTTGTAGTGTAGGAATTAACCTTCTACAACGAATCCCATGCTTCGTGCAGTTCCTTCGATCATGCGCATTGCAGATTCAACATCTGAAGCGTTTAGATCTTGCATTTTAGTTTCAGCGATTTGTTGAACTTGAGCACTAGTTACTGTTGCAACTTTTTTAGTGTTAGGTTCGCCAGAACCACTTTCAACGCCTGCAGCTTTCTTTAAAAGAACTGCTGCGGGTGGTGTTTTTGTAACGAAATCGAATGAACGATCTTCGTAAACACTAATTACAACGGGAATCAACATACCAGCTTGGTCAGCTGTACGTGCATTGAATTCCTTTGTAAAGCCCATAATATTAATACCAGCTTGTCCTAATGCAGGACCAACCGGTGGAGCAGGAGTTGCTTTCCCTGCTGGAATTTGTAATTTAACGACGTTTGCTACTGTTTTAGCCACGTGACATACCTCCTTGTAAAGTCCGTGCGTGGTAAATGGAGATATAAATTTCTCCTCCCACTGTATGCAGAACATACTTATATAATATAACACCTAGATGGGTTCCACGCAATCTTATTTATGTTTTTTCCATAAAAATGTGTAAATTGAATCATCAACTCGTTGATTTTCGTGTAATAATCTATGTGCTGCCTTTCGACCGCTCACAATAAGTTCGTGATAGTTAAGCTGATTTTGAACCAAATATCGAAGTGATAACGCACTATTAACAGAAACTGCCCCATCATTGCCATCTTTTAAATCACCCGCAATATTTAGGAATTGCAAGTTTTTTGGCAGATGGCGCATCGTTTTTTCAAAATAACGATATAAGGGCGTGGTTTCTATTGGACCAGCATCCGTTAAAAGTAAATCTTCAATTTGTGGCGTCGTTTGTGCCACGTTATGATCATTATAGGGCGCACCAATTGAAATAGCATGTGCCACTACTGGCGCATCAAGCGCATCCCTGCATTCCGTTAAGTAACGTAATATGCTGACCCCACCCATAGAATGACCCACAAAATCAACTTGTTTAATGCCATATGCACCAAATAAGAATTGCATAATGTGGTACAACCATGCACTCTGCTTTTCAACAGAAGCAATATCATTTTTAAATAATATTTGAATAAATGGCTGCGCTGATCTCAATTGACCTTCAACGTGTAAACTACCATCGATATCAACAATAATTACCATGTCTTTTCGACCGTACCCATCACGTTCAAATCGGCTAATCATCGGTCCAAAGGAGAGCCGATTACCCCCATATCCGTGAATAAATAATGTTGGTATCATTTTATCACTGGGTACAATGGGATCAGATGCATCGATTGAAACGTGTCCATAACGTCTGAACTTGTTGCCAACGATGAAACTTGCGCCAGCGCCCAGACCTAATAGCCCCATCTTTAAGAGTCTCTTAGTCACTTAAATCACCTTCTATTTTGTAAATCATTACTTTAACCTAATAATTTATCCACTTGGTCAAAGTTCAATTCAGTACTTGTTTCACGACCAAACATATCAATATTAACTTTAAGTTTTAGTTTTTCGTTATCAATTTCAGTTACCTTACCCACAAGATTGGCAAATGCACCTTCAACGATTGTGACAGATTCGCCAATTTCAATATCTAATTCTTGATGACGAGCACTCATACCCAAACGACGGAGAATTAATTCTACTTCTTCAGGTAATAATGGTGCTGGTTTACTTCCGGCACCGTGAGAACCAACGAAACCAGTTACGCCTGGTGTATTACGAACAACATACCATGATTCATCTGACATACCCATTTCAACCAAAACGTATCCAGGGAATGTTTTTTTCATGTCTGTTTTTTCTTTACCATTTTTGACTTCACGTTCTTCTTCTTCAGGAACAACTACGCGGAAAATAAAATCTTCCATTCCCATTGATTGTGCACGTGATTCAATATTTGTTTTAACTTTATTTTCGTAACCAGAGTAGGTATGTAGGACATACCAGCTTTTTTCGATTGATTCCATTATATATATCTCTCCTTAAATTATCGGGTTCATTTTTCTCAAACAAAAAAAACTCCGCATCAACGAAGTTTTCTCACTCGTGTCATTATATCAAAATATCAGTTAAATAGCTATTTTTCTATGAAAATAGGGTTAAGAATGCGGAAGCACCCGAGTCAACGATCCAGAAGAAAATCGCAAACATAATAGCAGTTACGACAACTGTTGTTGTGTCTCGACGTAGTTCCTTACCCGTTGGCCAAGTGGTTGCTTTGATTTCTACAATGACACTTTTAAGAAATGCATTAATTTTTCTCATGATTTATCCCCCTATTTTGTTTCGCGATGTAACGTATGTTTATTACAGTATTTACAAAATTTATTAACTTCTAAACGTTCAGTTCTGCTCGGTTTTGCGGCCACAATATAGTTACGTGAGCCACAAACAATACAAGCCAATGCTACTTTTCTTTGTGCCATAACCGTTTCTCCTTAATGTAGAGCTAACTATTGCTAGCTTCAACCAACATTTCTAAAGAATACTCTCATTTTACATTAAAAGAAAGAAAAAAGGAACCACCCTCTTTTCTTTCTTTTCAAATTATCGATTTTCTTTAAAGAATAATCCCAGTTTACTCTTACATCTTGAGATAGCTCCTGACACTTTCTTTATGTCACAATCTAAAACAAGCGTAATTTCCTCCGGTGTTTTCATTTGATAATAAAGTAAAACAAAAGTACTTCTTTCAAATTCCGATAATTTCAATTCAAAAGCGTTTAACTTTTCTTGAAGGATCAACCTATCATCTGCTAACAATTCACAATAAAACGCTGGTCGTTCACATTCACCATACGTTTCTTCATAACATTCTAAAGAATGTGAGTTAACATCAGATAGTCTTTTAGCCGCAGATTCTTTACGAATTAAGCTAAAAATGCAATTTGATAAACTCGTTTTAAAATATTGCCCGAACGTGATACCTTTGTCCGGTCGATAATTATTCAACGCTCTAAAACAAACCGCCCTGGCCTCTTGTAAAAAATCTTCTGTATCCCATAATTTTAAATAGTATTTGCGAATAACACAATAGACCATTGGCCGATAGCGTTCAAATAACGGTTCAAATTTATGTTCTGCCCCTAATTTGATTTGACAAATTAATTGAAAATCAGTTTCTTTTTCAGTACTCCGGTAAGTTTCATCTAACAAGTAGACTCTCCATATCCGGGTCTCCGTTTTTCAATATAACAAACATATCGCCCAATTACAACAGTCGGTTATTTACCAGACAGATCATCACGTAATTTAGCTAAATTATCCAACTGTTTAGCATTCCAGGGTGAACGTCTAACTAAAGCTTCAGTTTGGTACTGCTTTGCTTGTTGCGCCACTTCTTTTTTTGACTCATTAATATCTTTGTATAATTCCCAAGCTGGAATTCTCAATGCACCTTGTGAAAAAATTGTCCATTGCTCTGCCTGGTCGCTGGTGGCAACAGTTACTTGCGTTAACTTTGTCTGTAACTCACCAATCATTGCTTCGATATAACTATCTGCCGTTTGGCCTTCTGCCGTCCAAATAATCTCCAGCCCATATTTTATATAGCTTTTTGATAGTCCCGGAACGTACATTGCGTCAAAAACAACGATTAGCCGTGAATCAATTTGTTTGTGGTAATTCGATAGTTTGTGCAGCAATAAATCACGTGCTTCATCAAGCCGTTCAGATTGTTTTAATCGATTTAATTCTGGCCAATTACCAATCATATTGTAAGCATCCACAACTAAAATTTGTTTTTTCATTATTATTTACCTCTTGAAGTAAATCCTTGATAAATAAGCAAACTGGCTGCGACACTAGCATTTAAACTTTGAACGTGTCCAATCATTGGGATAGTTAACATTCCATCACATGCTTTTTTCAATAATGGTGAAATTCCCTTTCCTTCATTACCAATCACAAGCGCCGTAGGTCCTTTGGCATCCCACTCACGATAATCTTGTCCATCCATATCCGTTCCAAAAACCCATAATCCGGCTTTCTTTAATTCATTAACGGTATTTACTAGGTTAGTAACACGAGCAACCGGCATATATTCAATTGCGCCCGTTGACGTCTTAGCCACTGTTGATGTTAACCCAACTGCACGGCGTTTTGGAATAATAATCCCATGTACCCCAGCAGCATCAGCTGTTCTCATGATTGAGCCTAAATTATGAGGATCCTCAACATTGTCTAGAATAAGGAAGAACGGTGGTTCATCTTTATCAGCAGCACTTTTAAAAAGATCATCAATCGTTGCATACTCAAATGCGGCAACGGCAACGATAACACCTTGATGATTTTGTTGATCTGATAATAAATCTAATTTACTCTTGGGTACTAGTTGCGTGATAATACCCTTCTTCTTTGCCATTTGTTCAATCCCACTTAAAACATCCGATTTCAATCCAGATTGTATAAATAATTTATTAATTGATTGATTACTCTTTAATGCAGCTTCTACGGGGTGACGGCCAATAATAAAATCGCCAGCCTCTTCACTACTTCTTGGTTGTCCCATTTAAATTCTCCTTTTCAACGGTGTCAATGCACCATTTTGCCAATTCGGCTAATCTATCATTTTGATTACTTAAAAATAAGTAGCCAAATAATGCTTCAAATCCAGTCGAAATACGATACGTTATGACCGATGTATTTTTAGCTGAAGTATGACTTTTAGCATTACGACCACGTTTAAAGTAATCGACTTCTTCTTCAGTTAAAATGTCATTTTCCGTCATTTTATCGATTAAAAATGCTTGTGCCTTTGCTGATACATAATGCGTCGCCTGATGATGCAATTGTGTCGGCCTTGTTAATCCTTGAACAAGCAAGTGTTTACGTACAAAAACTTCATAAATACCATCGCCCATGTAGGCCAATGCAATTCCATTCATTTGTTGATAATCTGCATTTTTTTCCATTAGTCTTTTCTCCATCTCGTTCCTTGTAGCGTATCTTCTAAAATGATACCTTCAGCCGCAAGTTGATCCCGAATATCATCACTTTTTTGGAAGTCCTTTTGCTTCTTAGCTTCTAAACGTTGTGCAATTAATTCTTCAACTCTAGCGCCTAAATCTTCAGTTGTTTGATCAAACGAAAGACCAAAAACTGCCGTCATACTCTTAAATGTTTCTAATAAATGATTGATTGAATCAAGTTCCACCTGGCCAGTTTCAGAATAAACATTCATTTTTTTAGCCATATCATACACAACAGCAATCCCGTTTTGCGCATTGAAATCTTCATCCATGACACTCTCAAATTTAGCTAAACTTTCAGTAATTTGAGCTTCCACTTCTTGATTTGAACCAACAACAGCATCTTTTAACCGGTAATTCAAATTATCAAAAGCCGTTTTTAACTTATTCAAGTTATTCGTTGCTTCTTCAATATTTGTTTGACTGTATTGAATGGGGTGTCGGTAATGCGTCGTTGCCATAAAGAATCGAACCACTTGCGGATCAACTTCTTTAATCATATCATGAACTGTGACAAAATTGCCCAACGATTTACTCATCTTTTCGTCATCTTCACCAATGGTTACAAACCCATTATGCATCCAATAGTTAGCAAACTTTTGACCAGTTTCGGCTTCACTTTGCGCAATTTCATTTTCATGGTGGGGGAACATTAAATCTTGTCCGCCACCATGAATATCAATTGTTGGTCCCAAATATTTCGTTGCCATAACTGAACATTCAATGTGCCAACCCGGACGACCTTTACCAAATGGTGACTCCCATGAAAGCTCATCATTTCTTACTGACTTCCAAAGTGCAAAATCAATCACATCTTCTTTACGGGCCGTTTCTTCGGTGTCAACATGCTGACTTGCACCCTGCTCTAACTCATCAATATTTTGATCAGATAATTTTCCGTAATCGGCAGATTTACGGGTTCTAAAATAAACATCCCCGTCTGATTCATAAGCGTAACCCTTAGCAATTAAATTTGAAATAAATTGAATAATATCAGCAATATTTTCCGTTGCTTTTGGGTTTTTAGTTGCGGGTTCAATTGCTAAAGCTTTTGTATCTTCCATAAAGGCAGCGATAAATTTATCGGCTAATTGTTGAACCGTAATATGATTTTCTTTAGCCGCTTTAATCATTTTATCGTCAACATCCGTAAAATTAGAGACGTAATTAACTTTAAACTGACGATATTCGAAGTATCGACGAATTGTATCAAATGCAATTGCACTTCGCGCGTTACCAATATGAATATAATTATAAACAGTTGGGCCACAGACATACATGCTAACTTGTTGAGGCACAAGCGGTTTAAATACTTCTTTTTGATTCGTTAATGTATTGTATATTGAAATCATTTCATCACCCACTATTTAATATTTTGTTAAAAAAAGACGTCTTTTATATACCTATAAAAGACGTCTTGAACGTTACCCACTCCTGTAGATACGATTACCCGTACCTAGTTAATGAGTTAACGTTCATTACACGACTATCATTACTCTGTTCATCATAGCATCTCAAAGAGGCACTTCACAACCAATGCTTGTTTTCTCACATCACCGAAAACTTTCTGAAAAACATCCAGTTGCTACTCTCTCTTATCAAAAATTATTTTGTATTCATTTCTTCTAACGTTTTATTTAAATGAGCCAATGCTTTTTCGCGGCCAAGTAATTCAATAGATGCTGGTAATTCTGGTCCGTGCATCTCACGTGTCGTTGCGATACGGATAGGCATGTATAATTGACGGCCTTTAATCTTCGTATCTTTTTGAATTGATTTAATGGTTGCTTGAATTTCAACAGCATCAAAAATATCAATCGCCTTGATGCGTTCGGCAAATTCTTTTAAGACAGTTGGTGCCGTTTCAACAGCCAATTCTGCCTTAGCTTCGTCATCAAGAACAGGTGGTTCGCTCAAGAAGACTTCAGCCATTTCGGTAATTTGACCCGTGTAAGACATTTGTTGTTTGTAAAGACTAATTAATTTACGAGCCCATTCAATTCTTTCAGCACTTGGATCAGCTTCAATTTTACCATCTTGAATTAATTGACGTAAAGCCAGATCCATCACTTTATCTTCATCAGCCGTCTTAATGTATTGGTTGTTAATCCATTCCAATTTTTTACCATCAAATGAGGCTGGTGATTTACTTAAACGTTTAGGATCAAACATCTTAACTAATTCTTGACGAGAGAAGATTTCACTTTCGCCAACTGGTGACCAACCTAATAGGGTAATAAAGTTTACCATGGCTTCTGGTAAGTAACCTAATTCACGATATTGTTCAATGAACTGTAAGACGTTTTCGTCACGTTTACTTAATTTTTTACCTGTTTCTGTGTTAATAATTAACGTCATATGACCAAAGACCGGTGCATCCCAACCGAATGCTTCATAAATCATTAATTGTTTTGGTGTATTGGCAATATGATCATCACCACGAAGAACGTGCGTGATTTCCATCAAGTGATCATCAACAACAACGGCGAAGTTATAAGTTGGCATACCATCACGTTTTTGAATCACAAAATCACCACCGATAGTATTAGAATCGAAAGTAATATCGCCTTTAACAATATCGTTAAATTCATATTTTTTGTTTGCTGGGACACGGAAACGGATGACTGGTGTTAATCCAGCAGCTTTTGATTCAGCAATCTTAGCGGCTATCTCTTCATCAGACATACCAGCATATTCATATTCATAATGAGGCATTTCGTTACGTGCTTTTTGCGCATCACGATTTGCTTCAAGTTCATCTTCAGTTTTGTATGATTCATAAGCTAAATCTTTATCCACTAGTTCTTGAATCAATGGTAAATAGATTTCTTTACGTTCTGATTGACGATATGGTCCAAAATCTCCTGGTTTATCGGGACCTTCATCCCAATCCATCCCTAACCATTTCAAGTTGTCTAATTGACTGCGTTCACCGTCAGCAATATTTCTTTTTGTATCCGTATCTTCAATTCGAATAACAAAAGTTCCTTTTTGACTTCTTGCAAATAGATAATTAAATAACGCTGTACGCGCATTTCCGATGTGTAAATGTCCAGTTGGACTTGGTGCATATCTGACACGAATTTTATTTTTAGCCATGATGACGCCTCTTTCTTTTTTCTGTATTTGTCTATTACGATTGAAATCGTTTATTTAAGGCTTTATTCAACTAATCTAGTTTACAATGAATTACATAAAAAATAAAGCCAATAATCTTAGTATTGACCTTATTTCTTGTCGTTTATTTTTTTCATTGAATGTAACGGTTTTGCAAATATCATTCTTCCGGCATCTGTTTGTAGCGCACTTGTGACAACAACATCAATCGTTTTGTTAAGGAAATACTTTCCTTCTTCAACAACAACCATCGTTCCATCATCTAAGTAAGCAATACCTTGTTGGCGTTCAGAACCATTTTTAATGACCATTACCCGTAGTTGTTCACCAGGAATAACACGTGGTTTCAGTGATTTAGCTAGCGCATTGACATTCAAAATTTGTACATTTTGGAATTCACTAACTTTATTTAAATTAAAATCGTTAGTTACAATAACGCCATCAATTGTTTTAGCCAATTTAATTAACTTACTATCTACTTCATCAATTTCTTCAAAATCACCCTCGTACATTTCAATCGGCATAATTTTTTCATCTTGAAGTTTATTTAAAATGTCTAACCCACGTCGACCACGGACGCGTTTGATACTATCTGCCGAATCAGCAATATACTGTAACTCGTATAAAACAAAATTGGGTACCAACAGCGTTCCTTCGATAAACCCCGTTTTAATCAAATCATAAATACGACCATCAATTAAGATATTTGTATCTAAAATTTTATATTCGTGATAATTATCGTTAGCATTACGTTCCAGTATATTGTTTTCAACGACGTCACTTTTCTTATTTTTTGATGTAAATAACTTACGCCAGTCTTCTAAACGATTAGTTCCGATAACAAATCCAAAGTACCCTAATAGGAAAAGTAAAAGCACAGGCACAATAGTATTTAATAACCAAATTTCTGAACGATAAAATGGTGTTGATACCAAAACTGCAATAACCATTCCCACAATCGTTGAGACACTTGCCGTTAATAACATCATTGGACTTTGCTTTGTTAAATAACTTTCAATATTAGCTAATAATTTTTCTAGCGGTGTAATTAAGAAAAAAGATACAATAAGAGCTAAAGCAACACCTACTAAAAAGTTAACAACGGCATTATTCAACCAACCAATCGTTGAAACCGAGACTATCTTCCAAAAAAGCGGCAATAAACTAACGCCTATCCCACCACCAATCAATGCAACCACACCTTTAATAATATTTCTACGCATTAATAAGTCCTCCTTTCTAGTTAAACACAACTTTAAGTGCTTCACTTAGAGTTGCCACACCGACCACTTCAATCCCTTTAGGCGGTGTCCATCCTGATAAATTATTTTTAGGAATAAAAATACGCTTAAATCCCAATTTTTGGGCTTCAGCAACGCGTTGTTCAATCCGATTTACACGTCTAATTTCGCCAGTTAGTCCAATTTCGCCCACAAAACTATCCGCAGGATCTGTTTCTTTGTCTCGATAACTTGATGCAATACTAACGGCAATGGCCAAATCAATCGCTGGTTCATCTAATTTTACACCACCGGCCGCTTTAAGATACGCATCCTGATTTTGTAACAATAAACTCGCGCGTTTTTCAAGTACCGCCATTATTAATGAGACACGATTATGGTCAAGTCCAGTCGTAGTGCGTTTGGCTGTTCCATAGACGGTTGGCGTAATCAATGCTTGAACCTCAACTAAAATTGGTCTGGTTCCTTCCATAGAGACCACGATTGCCGACCCAGTTGCACCGTCTAAGCGTTCCTCCAAGAAAATTTCTGACGGATTAGCAACTTCAAATAATCCGCCCTCACGCATATCAAAAATACCAATTTCATTTGTTGAACCAAACCGATTTTTAACTGCACGTAAAATACGGAATGTATGGTGCATATCCCCTTCAAAATAAAGCACTGTATCAACCATATGCTCTAAAATCTTAGGCCCAGCAATAGTGCCACCTTTTGTAACATGCCCTACGATAAAAATCGTAATGCCATTAGTTTTAGCAATTTGCAACAACTCAGCTGTTACTTCACGAATTTGTGAAACACTTCCAACTGCCGCGGACATTTCTGGTTCTTGCATTGTTTGAATCGAATCAATAACGACATAGTCAGGATTCAACGTTTCGATATTTTGACGAATATTACCCATATCAGTTTCAGGGTAGAGGTAAAATTTCTTACCTCCAACGCCAAGTCGTTGTGCACGCATTTTAATTTGAACAGCGCTCTCCTCACCGGACACGTATAAAACAGTCCCACCAGTTTGGCTTAACTGACCAGAAACCTGTAAAAGTAGCGTTGATTTACCAATTCCAGGATCACCACCAATTAAAACTAATGATCCAGGGACGACACCACCACCAAGAACACGATTTAACTCACCTAAGTCAGTTTCAACACGTTCTTGTTCTGCCATTGAGACATCATCTAACAATTCTGGTTTAACAGAGTTTCCATTAAAACTGACACGAGCCTTACGATCTGCCTTTTGCGATTGTTCGCGCTCTTCAACCATTGTGTTCCACTCACCACAATTAGGACAACGTCCTAAATATTTTGGTGAGGTGTAGCCACAGTTCTGACATACAAATTGCGTTTTTATTTTTGCCATTTAGATTTCCCCACCTACTTATTATCATTCTATTATTAATATTTTATCACATAAAATACCACTCGTGATTTTGGCCGAAATTCTTAAACATTCTATAATAACTATTTACCAGACGAACCGAATCCGCCAACTCGTTTTGTTGATGTTACTTTCTCATCATCAACCGTTAAGTAGGGCATAAAAATCCCTTGTCCTACGCGATCACCTTTTTTAACAATTTGGTCTTTCAAACTAAAATTAACTATCTGAATAAAAATTTCACCTTCATTGTTCTGATTATTATAGTAATCAGAATCAATTACACCAATTCCGTTTGGTAGAATTAACCCACGTTTTAAAGGACTACTCGAACGATTAGCCAATAATAAAAATTCGTTATCTTGCATATATGCTTTAATTCCCGTAGGAATCAAATAGGGTTTCAAAATCTTATTTGCCTGAGTCAATTCATCTTCATTCACAGTCTTACCATGTCGAATTAACCATAGTACTTTTAAGAAGCCGCTCTTCCAAATAGAAGGCAACACAAAATCTTCGGCCGCAGCTAAATCATACCCTGCCGAAGATTTAGTTGATCTTACGGGTAAACTAACATCATCCGCATACTTAGTAACAATTTCAAAACCTCTAGTTTTCATTTAAATGTCCTCATAATCTGTTTACCTTTTATCTTACCCCATTCATGACATAATTGGCTAGTTTTTGGGTGTTTTTTAATGGTATAATCATATTTAAAGGTGAGGTGTTTAGATGACTTTCGAACTAAATGAAAACGATTTACGTGGATATGACGACAATAAGCAGTTAATTGGCAGAATTAGTTTTACAATCATCAATGACAATCAAGCGATAGCCGTTGAGCATACCTGGGTGGAAGACAATCATCGCAATCAAGGTATCGCAAAATCATTAACTGAGTACTTAATTAATCAAGTTATTGAAAAAAAGCAAACGATTCTACCCTTATGTCCCTACACAAAATTTTATTTTAGTGAACATCCTGCACTTTCTGAATTAATTTACACACCTAAACAAAAATAAGGAGCGTGACTCAAATGAATCAAGACGATTTAAAGAAATTAGTTGGACAAAAAGCTGTTGAGTTTATTGAAGATGGCATGGTGGTTGGACTTGGTACAGGATCTACCGTCAAATTTATGGTAGATGCATTAGGCAAACGCGTTAAAGATGAGAATTTATCTATTGTTGGCGTCTCAACATCAATTAGGACTGAAGAACAAGCAAAATCATTAGGTATCCCGGTTAAATCAGTTGATGAAGTTGATCATATTGATTTAACCATCGATGGTGCGGACGAAATTGATGACCACTTCCAAGGTATTAAAGGTGGCGGTGCTGCTCATTTATTTGAAAAAATTGTTGCCATTAATTCAACAAAAAACATGTGGATTGTTGATGAAAGTAAAATGGTTCATACTTTAGGTAAGTTCCCTCTTCCTGTTGAAGTAATTCCTTATGGTAGCCACCAATTATTTAAGAAATTAGCAGCTAAAGGACTCAATCCTGAGTTTAGAACTGTTGATGGAGAAAACGTCTTAACTGATTCTAAAAACTTTGTTATTGATTTACATTTAGGTGAAATAACTGACCCAACTGGCCTACAAGATTACTTAGCAAAACAAGTTGGCGTTGTTGAACAAGGGTTATTCTTAGACTGCGTCAATACGGTTATCGTCGGACGTCAGGATGGTCCTGAGGTGCTGGACGCTCGTTCGGATACATTCACAATTAAATAAGTAAACTAAAAAGAGCCGATTTTATCGACTCTTTTTAAATACGCAAAATATGTTTTTCTTTAAATGAGAATTTTCTTTTCTTTTTAACATTGTTTACTAATTTAAATAAATGCATTATACTAAATTCAGTACTTAAATCTTATCTAGGAGTGTGATATTTTGACACAATCAATTAGTTCAGAACAACTCGCAAAATTTCAAAAGAACTTACATGCACGTGAAAGTCATGACGTGATTGAACGCGCCGTCACAAAAAATGGGATTCTAGCAAACAGTTACGATTTAAAAGCTCAAGCTAAAATGGAACCCGTATTCTCAATTGATCTCGATGTTGGTAACGTCTCTAATCAAAAACAGTCAGGTCGTTGTTGGATGTTCGCTGCGTTAAATACAATGCGACATGATATGAAAACGAATTTTAAAGTGACTAAAGATTTTGAATTATCACAAAACTTCACCTACTTCTGGGATAAGCTAGAAAAAGCAAATTATTTCTATCAAAATGTTCTTGAGACGGCAGATAAACCAACCGATGACCGTACGGTATCATGGCTAATGACAACGCCTCAACAAGATGGTGGTCAATGGGATATGATCGTCGCAATTATTGAAAAATATGGTGTTGTCCCTCAGTCTGTTATGCCTGAAACATACAATAGTTCTAAATCAACTGAAATTAATGCTACATTAAACTTAAAACTAAGAAAAGATGCTGTTGATTTGCGTGAACTTGTTGCAGCCGGAACAAGTGAAGCCGAAATCGAAGCCGTTAAGGAAGCAAAATTAACTGAGATATATCGTTTACTTGCTTATAGTTTCGGTGAACCACCTGCAACCTTTGACTTCGAATATCGTGATTCTGATAATGAATACCATATCGACAAAAATTTAACACCAAAAACATTCTACGATAAATTCATCGGATGGGACCTAGATGAATACGTTTCAATTATAAATGGCCCAACTGACGATAAACCTTATAATAATATGTATACCGTTGATCGTCTCGGAAACGTTGTGAATGGCCGTCCGGTTCGCCATTTGAATGTTAACATGGCAGATTTTAGAGACGTCGCTATCAAACAATTGCAATCAGGCGAAAGCGTCTGGTTCGGTTGTGACGTTGGTCAATCTTCTGAACGCCAGTTAGGAATTATGGATACAGAGCTTTACCATAAAGATGAATTATTCAATATCGATTTAGCTTTATCAAAAGCCGAACGTCTTGATTACGGCGAAAGCTTGATGACCCACGCTATGGTTTTAACGGGCGTCGACTTAGTTGATAATCAAGCAACTAAATGGAAAGTCGAAAACTCATGGGGCGAAAAAGTTGGTAAAAAAGGCTTCTTCGTGATGAGTGATAATTGGATGGAAGAATATTGTTACCAAGTTGTTGTTAACAAAAAGTTCTTACCAGAAAAACTACAAACTATATTAAAAGAAGAACCTAAAGTTCTTGCTCCTTGGGATCCAATGGGCGCTTTAGCGTAATCAAAAAGAAGCAACATTTATTGTTGCTTCTTTTTTTGTACCAATATTTGCTTATTCTTAATGGTTAAATCATCATTTAATGTATATAAAATGGGTTCCCCATTTGGCACTTCAACGCCATCAATATCTGAATCCGATATAGCTTCTAAATACTTAATTAGTGCTCTCAACGTACTACCATGCGCAACAATCAACTGATTCTTACCTTGCCGTAATTCTGGCGCAATGGCATCTTGCCAGTACGGCAAAATACGTTCAAATGCCATTTTCAAACTTTCAGCAGTTGGCAACTTATTTCCAAGTTGTTGTTTGTAACGTCTATCACTATCCGGGGCATCTAACTTTGGCGGAACCGCGGTATAACTTCTTCGCCATTGTGCCACCTGATTGCTACCATAAATACGTTTAGTATCATCTTTATTCAACCCACGTAATGCGCCATAATGACGCTCATTTAACCGCCAGTTCTTTTGTATTGGAACCCAAAGTTGATTGGCCTCTTCCATGATAATATTACTGGTTATAATGGCACGTTTTAAGACAGACGTATGAACCTGTGAAAAACGAATACCAGTATCACGAATGATGGTCCCCGCAATCTCGGCTTCATTCATTCCGGCGGCAGTCAAAGGAACATCAGACCAACCCGTATACTCATTATTTTGATTTGCCAAACTTTCACCGTGTCTAACCATAACCACTTCAACCATTATTCAAACCTTCTTTACTCTTCATTAGTACTCATTATAACAAAAAAGACTTAAAACAACATCGTTGTCTTAAGTCTTTCAAACTTTATTTTACTCGGCCAGCGAAATCTGGTTTCCAGTAAGCACTCATTGTGCTAATTTTAACATTTTGTCCTTCAGTTGGTGCTTCAGCAAATTGGCTTCCACCTAAGTAGATGGCAACATGGTATGATGAACCTTTTGAACCCCAGAAAAGTAAGTCTCCTGGTTGTGCTTGTGAAACTGATTCATAAGAAACTTGTCCTTCTTGAGCTACAGTGTATCCACCGATTGATTTTCCAGCAGCATGTGCGTAGACATAGCTAGTAAATCCAGAACAATCAAAACCACTTAATGATTTTCCACCCCATACATATGGGATGCTCTTTGTTGTCAATGATCTTGCTAAAGCAGTGATACTACTTGTATCAAGACTTGAAGAATCTACAGAACTTGATGATGTATTTGATGATTTCTTACTTGATGTATCAGCACTTGAGTTGTTGGCACTTGGAGCACTAGCAACACTTGAGTCTGATGTTTCTTTATTACTTGTTGTATCTGAATTTGATGAACTTGCTGCTTCAGTTGCTTTTGCTGCTGCCGCATCTGCTGCTGCTGCATCATTCTTATCGTTTGCTGCTTTTGTATCAGCTGCTGCTTTTTCTGCCGCTTTTTCTGCTGCTTTTGCGTCATCAATTGAAGATTGTGCGTCTGATTTTTTTGTATCAATTTGTGCTTTTAATGTATTAGCACTTGCTTGTTTAACTGCCAATTCAGCTTGTTTATTTGTATATTCTTTAACTGTTTTTTCTTGAGCAATTGCTTTTTTATCTAATTCAACCTTATCAGCCTTAACTTCAGCCTTATCAACTTTTTGTTGTTTAGCAGCTTTTTGACCGGCACCAACTAATGTTGTAACTGTTCCAACACGTTTAAATGCGTCAACAACACTTTTTGAATCTGAAACAAATTCAACCATGCTTGATGTATTACCATTTACTTGTAAAGCACGTGTTTGATCAGATAATTGTGAATCTCTTTGTGTGATTTCAACATTTAATCGGCTGATTTTTTTACCTAATTTGTATTGATCTGATTCAAGTTTTGCGGCATCATCCTTAGCACTTTTTACTTCTGCCTTTGTTGAATCAATTTCATCATTAATTGTTGCTAATTTTGCAGTTACTTCTGTACTTTTACTATTTAACTTAGTAATTGTACTTGTTAAATCAGTAATACTATCTGAAGCGTTAGCTTGTTCTGCAACTGCAGTCATCCCGATAAGCGTTGCAGTCATCATCATTACTTTAGCGATTTTATTATTAATTTTCAAAAGACACTCTCCTAATTAATTCCCATTTAATTTTATATCTATTTATTTAATTTCAATTATCCGTTTTTCTTAACTTGAATAGAATAGCACGGTTCTTCGGTACATACCATTACGATTCCTTTACATTCGAATTCAATTGACGCCATTTAATTTCAGTCATATTACACGAGTGTTACAAAACGCTTTTTAATCATATTTTAACGTTTCTATTGCTTGCTATATAAGCATTCATCAATTTCAATCAAAATGACAAAATCGTAATACAATTAGTCATTTTTTACTGATACAACAACGATTTTATTTTAAAATTTCAATTAATTATTTAATAATACCGTAAGAAAAATGCTTTTTTGTTCTTTTCTACTCCTTTTATCGTATAATCACTTTAATTAATGAAATGAAAGGTAATAAGTGACTATGTCTAAAAATAATGATTTCGGGATTCCATCCCCGATTAATAACGGCTCTCAAAATAAAAAATATAAACATCCTGTGCTATGGGGATTATTAATCCTTCTTCTATTAGGTATTGGATCTGGTGGCGTGTATGCCTACTCTGTATTTTCACATACTGAGAAAACGGTCGCAAAGACCTATAAAGATACAAACGCAACCAAGTTACGCAATGTTTCCAGTGTTTTAAGTCAAAAGAAACCCTTTTCTATTTTACTAATGGGTACAGATACTGGCGCACTTGGCAGAAGCGATATGGGTAGGACGGATACAATGATTATCGCAACTGTTAATCCTTCGACGAAAAAAACGACTTTAACAAGTATTCCTCGTGATACTCAAGTTAAAATTGACGGTAGCGGAGAAGACTCTTCAAAAATAAATAGTGCTTACACGTATGGTGGTAAAGATGGTGCAACATTGGCAGTTAACACTGTTCAAAATTTATTAGATGTTCCGATTGATTTCTACATGCTAATTAATATGGGTGGTTTGGAACAAATTGTCGATGCCGTTGATGGCGTTGATGTCAAACCTTTACTGACGTTTGATCTTGAAGGAACGCATTACAAAAAAGGTCAGAAAATTCACTTAACCGGTAAACAAGCATTAGCTTACACGAGAATGCGTCACTCAGATCCAATGGGCGATTACGGTCGCCAAAAACGTCAAAAACAAATTATCACGGCAATCGCCGGAAAAGCGATGTCAGTAAACTCACTCGCAAATTACAAACAATTATTAAAAACAATTGATGGCAATATGATAACCGATCTTAGCTTCAATGATATGATTACGGTTGAGACTAACTATAGTGCTGCCGCGGAATCAATTAAATCTGATCTTTTACAAGGAACTAGCACAGCTGTGGAAGGACTTTCCTACGAAGTCCCAACTTCAGATGAGAAAAAGCGTGTTTCAAATGCGATTCGCTCCGAGTTAGGTTTAAAAGAATCCACACAAGACTTCACTAGTCTAGAACAGCAACTTTCAAAATAAAAAAATAAGTTAAACTCAATTAAATCTGAGTTTAACTTATTTTTTTACCATTTTTCCAGAAAAGTTTGGTATTTCATTTCCCTTTGTTCGATCAGTTCATCAATCGAATTAATAGCCAATTTTTCAATGATTTCATTTAAATTTTTATCCATCGACCCTATTGTCGTTGCTTGACTAGTTTCTGGCAGTACAACATCAACTAGACCAATTTCAAAAAGTTCAGAAGCAGTCATCGGCAAACTTGTTTCAATTTCATTTGAATTTGATTTCTTCAAGATAGCATTAACCGCTTCTGGAGAGGCAACTGAAAACAAACTATTCTCAACCATCATAATAGCGTTTGCGTTAGCCAGTGCCAATGCGCCCCCACTCTGACCCTCTCCTAAAAAGATAGCAATATTTGGCACTTTTAAAGCACCCATTTTTAAAATCATTTCAGAAATAACATAACTCTGACCGGTTTGTTCAGATTTAACGCTGGCGTCTGCGCCTGGCATATTAATTAGCGTAATTACGGGCCGTTTAAATTTTTCAGCTTCATTTAACAAACGCATTGCTTTTCGATAACCGCTTGGTTTCACGGCACCAAAATTATAAATTAAGCGTTCATCTAGGGTTTCTCCACGATTAATGCCAATAATAGTGACCGGTCGATTATGAAAGAGTCCAATACCACCCGTAATAGACGCATCTTCTTCACTAACCCTATCGCCATGATTTTCGAAGAATTCGTCAAATAGATTGTTAATAATTAATTTGGTACTCAATCTATCATTTGATCGAACGTTTTTTAAAAAATTTGAGTCCATTTTGTCTCTCCTCATGCATGTAATGTTAGCAATTGACTAATTACCTGTTTAAGATTCTTTCGATCAATAACCTGGTCAATAAATCCATTACTATACAGACCTTCTGCCGTTTGAAAATCAATGGGTAATTTTTCATTTGTAGTCTTTTTAATTACCCTTTCACCGGCAAAACCGATTTTGGCCTGTTTTTCTGCCAACACAATATCATTATTTAATGCAAAACTTGCACTAACCCCACCCATTGTTGGATCTGTTAACAAAGACATCACTAATAGACCCGCATCGTCCAATTTTTGTTTCATATATAAGATTGAATTCATTTGTAACAGGGAATAGATGCCCTCTTGCATTCTTGCGCCACCAGACGCAGTAACAATCACAAACGGTAACTTTTGATCTAACGCCACTTTCATCCCCGCTTTAATTCTAGCTCCGGCTGTCGTATTTAAAGATCCCATCATAAAGAAGCTATCCATGACGGCTAAAACTAACGCTTGTTTATTAATCGTGGCTATCCCCACCACTACTGCTTCATCAGACGTTGTTGCACTTTTAGCGCGTTCTAATTTTTCAGTGTAACCAGGAAATTCAGCTTTATTTTGGGTTTGATTTACCACATTAATTACTTCAAAACTGTGCTCATCTGCCAGAATAGCGATTCTTTCCATAGCAGTCAGTCGTTTATAGGATTGGCAATTTGGACAAATGAAATAAGGAGCCCATTGACTTTCGTGTAAATGTGCACCGCATTTCCGACATTTTTGCCATTGATTTGTCTCTGGATAATGACTCATTTAACCTACCACCTTTAAATTTTGCTATCGATTGATATCGTATTCTCCATAAATTCTTGTGAACTAACAATTGTTTTTAGTTGTATCAGGTTTGTCTCGATACCGGCAACATGAATGGCTTCCAATGCCTTTTTCATTTTTATAATAGCTAAAGTCCTTGTGTCCGCATGACAAATTATTTTTGCTAATAAGCCATCGTAATAAGCGGAGATTTCATCTCCAACACGGTATCCCGTTTCAACTCGAATATCCGTGGGAAAATCAAACTGCGTAATTTCATTGGTTACACACGGACTCAAGGTTAATCGGCATTCAATCGCATGTCCGTTCATTAACACGTCAGCATCAGTCACCTCTTTACCATCAGCAACTAATAGTTGTTGTTGCACAACATCCATCTTAACAGTCTCTTCTGTCACGCCATGCTCTACTTGTAATCGCGTGTTCATTTCTAAAAAGTAAAATTTCTTTTCAGCAAATAAAAACTCTACAGTCCCTAATCCTACGTAGTGTTGATTTTCTATTAACCGGCGTGTGTATTTATAAAGTTGACTTCGTTGTTCATCCGTCAGCACAGTTGATGGGCTTTCTTCGATTACTTTTTGTCGATGATTTTGCAAACTACAGTCTCGATCACCCAGCACCTGAACGTGTTGTCCATCGCCTAAAATTTGGACCTCGATATGTCGGGCATGCACTAATTTTTTTTCAAGATAAAAACTACCCGCGGCAAAAGAAGACTTCGCTTCTTGCTGAACAATTTCGGCACCTAATAATAAATCGGATTCTTGTTTAATTGCTCTAATTCCTTTACCGCCACCACCGTGGGCCGCTTTAATTAACAATGGAAACCCAATCTCTTTCGCCTGTATAATCAGTTCATCATCAGAGGTAATCAAATCGGAACCAGGAATAACGGGTACCCCTTTTTCGATTGCTAATAGCCGCGATTTATCTTTATCCGCTAGTTGGCGGATTAACCCAGATTCCGGGCCAATAAAAGTAATCCCACACTCAGCACACATTTCTGCAAATTGAGCATCCTCGGATAAGAATCCATAACCTGGATGAATTGCATCAACATTTAAATTTAAAGCCGCCATTAATAAACTTTCACGGTTTAAATATGATTTTTTTGCCGGTGCCGACCCAATACAAATTTTTTCGTTAGCCAGTTCAACAAATCGACTTTGCGCGTCGACCGTTGAGTATACGGCAACCGTTTGTATCTTTAACTTCTGGCAAGCACGAATAATTCGTTCAGCAACCTCACCACGATTTGCAATTAAAATTTTTTGAAACAACTGACTCACCTATCCGTCTATTCTAATTTTAAATAATTCTTGATCAAATTCAACCAATTCACCATCATCGACTAGCTGCTCTAACACAGTACCCGTTACCGGAGATTGGATATCATTATATAATTTCATACTTTCAATTTGAGCAATGACCTGTTTTTTAACAATTTGAGTCCCGACCGCTCCTGATTGATCAAAATGAATTAACCCAACAAGCGGACTTTTAACAACAAAAATAGCTTCATCTACATTTGATTGTTCAGTTGTCGGCGCCACGACTTTTTCATTTTTTTGTCCTTGGTCCACAACTATCTCAATATCACCGTCTTTAATTTCAACATGAGAAAATGGCATCGTTGCAATTTTATCTAATAATTGACTTATCTCATTAAATTTCATAGATTCACATACCTGCCTTATATTTTTATTAGTAGACTACCGTAGGCTAACCCAGCACCAAATCCAGTTAACAGAACCGTTCCACCCGTAAATCCTTGTTCCAGGGCCTCATTGAGAGCCATTGGAATACCAGCTGAAGAAGTATTTCCGTGATGCGTGACACTCGTTGCAAATTTTTCAATAGGCATTTCTAATTCTTCAGCAATTTTTTCTATAATTCGTAAATTAGCTTGATGACACACAACAAAATCAATATCGGATGTTTGCAAATTATTATCTGCCAATATCCGTTTCATTTGAACGGGAACAACTGTCGTAGCAAACTCAAAAACATCTCGTCCTTCTTGAAAAAAAGCATCCATCGTTGGATAATTATCACCATTTATATCGCTTAATGGCGTAATCCGACCACTATGAATCACTTCTTTTTTAAGACCATTTGTTTCTATTTTCTCAGCAATAAAGCTTTCATCAGTTGAATCATTAGAGGCTTCGATTAAGGCCCCACCAGCACCATCGCCAAAGAATACGGCACTCGTACGATCCTTAAAATCCATCATTTTTGAATTAACTTCAGCACTAATCACGATTGCCCTTTGGTACTGTCCTGTACGTAAAAACTTCTCCGCAGTACTCATCGCAAATATAAACCCGGCACAAGCCGCGCTGATATCAAATGCAAACGCATTTGTTGCCTTAATATTTCCTTGAACAATTGCGGCCGTTGATGGCGTTAATGCATCCGGTGAAATTGTTGAAACAATAATTAAATCAATATCTGACGCATTATATCCAGACTTACGTAAAAGTTCATTTGCCACTTTTGTACTTAAATCTGACGTATTTTCATTAATAGCATAGTGTCGCGTCTTAATACCCGTGTGCGCCACTATCCATTCGTCAGATGTAGGCATAAATGAAGCCAATTCATCATTCGTTACTAGTCGTTCTGGTACAAAATGAGCCATATTTTTTATTTTGATATACTTATTCAATTTAACTATTCTCCCAATCATTAAGTTTAATTCCCTATATTTTATCAATAATTACAACATTAAGACACAAAATTAATTAACGCTTAATAATTCTTTAACCTCATAATACGCTACCATGGTCATTATTCATTAAAAAAAGCACTAAACCCTATTGCAACAAGGTTAAGCGCTTTTCGATAAATCTATTATGCGAGTAAATGGATTCGAACCATCACGGGATATTATCCCACCAGATCCTTAGTCTGACGCGTCTGCCAATTCCGCCATACTCGCAAGAACAATCATAATTGTAGCAAAAATTGTTCTCTGTTACAAGTCACATTTAAAAAAAATTAGTTTTTAAGTAAAATTAACTGTCCACGACACTTTGAACAAACATAACGTGATAAGTTAATTTTTCGTTGTCGCTGATAATTTTGTCCACAATTTGAACATTGATAGCGAATGACCTTTTTCTTCTTAATTACCTTAGGACTAGCTGGCGCAAACCGACTGCCACCAACTGCCGCCAATAATTGCTTAAAGTCTTGATGTCGATGTTGATAACCTTTGTTTGAGAGGTGTAAATGATAATGGCACAACTCATGCTTAATCACACCAATTAAAATGTCTTGCCCATGTTCTGTTAACATCTTCGGATTAATTTCAATGTTGTGATCACTCAACAAATAGCGACCACCAGTTGTTCGCAGCCTACTGTTAAAAGTTGCCTCATGTTTAAATGGTTGCTTGAAAAAAGTTGTGGATAAGTTTTTTACAAGTGCCGTTAACTCAAAATCAGTCATGTTACTTATCTGCTGGTCGCTTCATTGTTAGTTGTACACGATGTCGGTTTAGATCAACCTCCATCACCCAAACTGTCACAATATCGCCAACTGCAACGACTTCACTCGGTTTTTTAACAAACTTATCTGTTAATTGAGAAATGTGGACAAGTCCATCCTGCTTAACACCAATATCCACAAATGCACCAAAATCAATCACATTTCGAACAGTCCCTTGTAAGGACATCCCTGGTTTTAGATCTTCAATCGTTAAAACGTCATGACGGAGCAATGGCGCTGGCATGTCATCACGTAAATCGCGTCCCGGTTTTTGAAGACTTGTCAATATATCTGAAATAGTTTCAACACCACTGTCCACAGCCTGTGCTAAACTATCCGCATTTGCATGCGTCAATTGGTCATTTGTCTCCGTTTGCCCGAGTTCCGTCACCTTTATCCCCAATTCTTTCAACAAAAGTTTCGTTAGTGGATAACTTTCGGGATGAATATCCGTATTATCTAGAATGTTATCCCCAGAAACAATACGCAAGAATCCAATAGCTTGCTCATATGCCTTAGGCCCTAAGCGAGGAACCTTTTTAAGTTGTTGACGCTTCGTAAACTTACCGTTCTCATCTCGATATGTAACAACGTTCTTAGCAATTGTTAAATTTAATCCAGAGATTTTTGTTAATAACTCTGAACTAGCTGTGTTTAAGTTAACGCCAACATTATTTACAGCATTTTCAATCACAACATCTAATTGCGCATCTAATTTCTTTTCGGCAACGTCATGTTGATATTGACCAACACCAACCGATTTAGGATCTATTTTAATTAATTCAGCCAGCGGATCTTGCAAACGCCGACCAATACTAATAGCTGAACGTTCTTCAACATGTAATTCTGGAAATTCGTCGCGTGCGGCTTGACTGGCTGAATAAACCGATGCACCAGCTTCATTGACGATTACATAAAAAATAGGACGTTCAATTTCTTTTAGAATATCTGAAACAAATTGTTCAGATTCACGACTTGCCGTTCCATTACCAATCGCAATCATCTCAACTTGATATTGATCAAGGAACTTTTTAAATTGTCCAGCAGCGGCGGCACGTTTTTCACCACTTGCCGGTTTATGTGGATAAATCACCAATTTATCTAGGAACTTACCTGTTCCATCCACAATCGCTAACTTACATCCCGTTCGATAAGCCGGGTCAAAGCCTAAAACTATTTTTCCTTTAAGGGGTGCTTGCATAAGCAAGTGATATAAATTATCTCCAAACACATTAATTGCTTGTTCTTCAGCAACTTCTGTCATGCCTTTACGAATTTCACGCTCAATTGCTGGTTTAATAAATCGTTTGTAACTATCTCGATAAGCATCCTCTACAATTGAAACAGCATCACCAGTATTCTTGCCAATAATTCTAAAATGCATAAACGTCATAATTGTTGCTTCGGGTACGACTACGCCTGCCTTCAAAATACCTTCTTTTTCACCACGATTTATTGCTAACACACGATGTGGCACCACCGACCTCAATGACTCACTAAACTCATAGTAGTCTCGATAAATCTCTTTTTCATCTTTTTCTTCAGACTTAACTTTAGCTTCAAAAAGACCGTCTTTTTGTGTTGCCTTTCGAATCCATTCTCGGTATTCAGCACTTTCGCCAAATGCTTCGGCTAATATTTCATGGGCACCCGCAAAAACATCTTCTTCATTCATAATTGCTTCATCAACATTAACAAAAGTTGCCGCCTTTTGCTCAATTTCAGTCAACACTTGAGGGAATGTTAACAGCCATTTGGCAAATGGTTCCAATCCAGCTTCCTTAGCAATTGTCGCTTTAGTCCGACGTTTTTGTTTAAAAGGTAAATAATAATCTTCAACTTGCTGTAATTTTTGTGCAGCATTTATTTTATTCTTTAAAGTATCTGTCAAATTACCCTGTTCATCGATTGTGTGGATAACTTCTGCCTTGCGTTTTTCTAAACTTTCCACATGTTTATAAGTTGATTCAATTTCACGAATTTGGACTTCATCCAAACTTTCTGTTCTTTCTTTTCGGTATCGTGAAATAAACGGCACAGTATTTCCTTCATCCAACATCGCTAAAACGGCGTTAACTTGTTTTTCCTTATACTGCTTTAACTCTTTTAATACAATTGGCATAATTGCCTTTTCCATAATAATTACCTCAATTCGAGTATTTTTTGTTCATAAAAAAGAGACTAATAATAGGCGTCAGTACAACCATTCCTAAAATTAATCTCTTTAATTAATACTAACCTAAAATTTGTTGCATAATTCTTTGCATCATATCAGTTGTTTGTGTCATTCCCTGGTCTTGTTTTTCTTCTGATGCTCTAAAAGCATCAACTTCAACGAGGTGTTTTTCTACATTAATACTATTAGTCATGTCATCACAACCTTCAACGAACGTCCGGTAACCACTCACCAATTTTTTATGTTTCCCTAAAACGGGGATTGGAACTTGCAAATCGTCTAACTTACTTAAGTTTTCTTGATAACTTGCAGTACCTTCAACAAATTTTTCTTTGGTCGTTGTAAATTCATCGTCCGAAACAATCGAAAAATCATTTGCAATAATTGCTTTTTCCATTATTTCGTAATGATCATTGAGTGAATTACCCATCTCTTCGGTTGCTTGAGCAACATCATTTAACGCATTAATATAAAAATTTACATTGATTCTTTTTTTCAAAGTATAAACTTCCTTTTATTTATTTTTTCTGAATAATCGTTGAATAAATTTCACAATTTCAACAATTACGACGATTGAGAATGAGCCCGCTAAAACAATTCCCCATTGGTAAATATCCAAATGGCTAACATGGAACATTTTATTTAATCCGGGGATTAAAATAGTTGCCGCAAGCAACGCAAATGATGCCAAGATTGACCAGTTAAATGTTACGTTTTTGAAGATATTACGGTTAAAGATTGACCCATGAATCGATTTCACGTTGAACGCATGGAATAACTGAATTAATCCTAATGTTGCAAAGGCCATTGTTAAAGCATCCGCATGAATCAATTTATCACCCATATGAACAGGATACGTTAAAGCTAACCAATAAACAAATAATGTTATGGCACCTTCTAAAATACCCTGATAGATAATACTTGGCATTACACCACCAGAGAAGAAGTTTGATTTACGTCCACGTGGCTTGTGACTCATTAATCCTTTTTCAGCGGGTTCTACACCCAATGCAATTGCGGGGAATGTATCTGTCACCAAGTTAATCCACAAAATATGCACAGGTGCCAGAATACTCCAACCCATCATCGTCATGACGAATAAAGTTAAAACCTCACCCAAGTTAGCAGAAAGTAAATATTGAATAGATTTTTGAATATTAGAAAAGACCTTACGACCTTCTTTAACAGCAAAAACAATTGTCGCAAAATTATCGTCGGCAAGAACCATATCTGAAGCACCCTTAGATACTTCTGTTCCGGTAATACCCATTCCAATTCCAATATCTGCTGATTTTAAGGCTGGCGCATCATTCACACCATCACCAGTCATAGCAACAACTTGATTCTTTTTCTGCCATGCTTTAACAATTCGAACTTTATGTTCGGGTGATACTCGCGCATAAACAGAGTATTGTTCAACCTTGTTTTCAAATTCTGCGTCCGATAAATCGTCTAACTCAGAACCAGAAATAATCGCTTCGTGTTGTCCTGCTTCAACAATTCCCAATCGAACAGCAATTGCTTCAGCAGTATCACGGTGATCACCAGTAATCATCAATGGACGAATTCCAGCTTTCTTTGCTTCATGAACTGCAGCGGCTGCCTCCGGTCTTTCTGGATCAATCATCCCAACCAATCCGGCAAAAATCAGATCATTTTCTACAGTTTCTGAATCTAAAGTTTCAGGAATAGCATCTATTTGACGATAGGCAAATGCTAACACACGTAATGCCTGTGTTGCCATATCATGGTTATTTGCCATAATATGGTCTAATTGTGCATCAGTCATTGCTTTAATTTCGCCATTTTCAATATAACGTGTAACACGTTTCAATAATTGATCGGGCGCACCTTTAACTGCAACGAAGAATGTATGATCAGTATTCTTTTGAATAGTCGACATTAATTTACGTTCTGAATCAAAAGGTACTTCAGCGACACGAGGTTCTTTAGCTAATAACTCCGTCACATTTAAACCATGGTCTAAATGGTACTGAATTAAAGCTGTTTCCGTTGGATCACCAATTAACTCGCCCTCAGATGTCTGTTTCGTATCATTACTAAATGACATGACTTGATATAACGGATTATCTAAATTAGTCTCTACCTTATCGGCATCAACTAACTCATTATTAATAAATAGTTTTTCAACAGTCATTTGATTTAACGTTAATGTTCCCGTCTTATCTGATGCAATGATATCCGTACTACCTAACGTTTCAACTGCTGGTAATTTTCTAACAATTGCATTACGTTTAGCCATTTTTTGTGTACCAAGCGCTAAAATAATGGTCACAATCGCTGGTAATCCTTCTGGAATAGCAGCAACGGCCAATGAGATTGCAATCAGTAACATATCAATAACACTGTTGTCTCCGTTTTGTAACCCAACGAAAAAGACAATAACAGCAATGATTAAAATTAAAATCGTTAACGTTTTACCTAGTTGATTTAAATTTTCTTGTAATGGTGTTTTCATTTCATCAGCGGAGTTAAGCATACCGGCAATTCGTCCAACCTCAGTATCCATCCCCGTGCCAACAACAATTCCCTCGCCACGACCATAAGTAACATTACTGTTCATGAAGGCCATATTATGGCGATCACCAATCCCGGCATCTTCATCTTCTAACAGAAGTAAACTTTTATCAACAGGCACCGATTCACCCGTTAGTGCAGATTCTTCAATTTTAAGTGATGCAATCTGTGTTAATCGTAAATCTGCTGGAATAACATCGCCAGCTTCAAGCAACACAATGTCTCCCGGTACTAGGTGCTCACTTTTTACAATTTCGATTTGACCATTTCGTTTGACATTTGCATTAGGTGTCGACATCTCTTTTAATGCATTAATTGCCTCTTCGGCCTTTGACTCTTGGAAAACACCGAATACAGCATTCAATACCACAACTAACATGATAATAATTGCGTCTACTACTTCTCCCGATGAAGCTGCAATTAAAGCCGCAACAATCAAGACAATAATCATGAAGTCTTTGAATTGATCAAAGAATTTTTGAATCATTGACTTGCTCTTGCCCTCAGATAGTTGGTTTAGTCCATACTTTTCTGTTCGTTCCGTTACTTCTTGGGTCGTTAGTCCTTCCAAATCTGTCTTTTGATCTGCCAGAACATCTTCAACTGATTGTGCATAAATCCTTTTTGTCATAGTGATCCTCCTTATAATAGTTTCGCAATATACAAAAAAAGACTTATGTATGTTGCGGAACTTTGAACATACATAAGTCTCACTATTTAAGGCAATACCAGAAAAAGAACTTTCTTGTTGGTGACATTGCCGCGGTTAAACCGCTAGTTACTCCCCTATGATTTCTTTAAGTATAACTGAAATGAAACGCGTAACGCAACTATTTACTTCCAAAAAGAATCATAAACAGTAATTGGTAAGTGGCGTTTGTGTTCCGTTTTTAAATACCAATTTTCAATCTTATTACTGACTTCTTCTGAAACAGTCTTACCCTCAAGATAATCATCAATATTATCATAAGTTACGCCCAATGCGACCTCATCAGGTAGCGCTGGACGATCTTCTTCCAAATCGGCCGTAGGTACTTTCAAATATAAATGTTCAGGTGCCTCTAGCAAGGTCAGCATTGATCGACCTTGACGCTTATTCAATCGCCAAAGTGGTGTGATATCTGCCCCACCGTCACCATATTTTGTATAAAATCCAGTAATTGCTTCAGCGGCATGATCCGTCCCAACGACGGCACCAACTTTTGCACCAGCAATTCCGTACTGGGCAATCATTCGTTGGCGAGCCTTCACGTTTCCTTTATTAAAATCAGAAACTTCAAGGTCATTTGCGATCAAGCTTTTTACCATTTCATCAGTAGCACCTTTAATGTCGACACGTGCTACTTGGTCTGCCTGCATAAATTTAATAGCGTCCAATGCATCAGACTCATCAGCTTGATTTCCATATGGTAAGCGGACTGCAATAAATTGGTAATCCGTATTGCCAGTTTCTTCACGTAATTCCTTAACAGCCTGCTGCGCTAAATATCCGGCAAGGGTTGAATCTTGTCCACCAGAAATCCCCAAAACCAAAGATTTTAAAAATGGGTATTTCAGTAGATAAGCTTTCATAAAATCGATACTAATCCGAATTTCCTCTGCAGGATCTATGCTCGATTTTACTTTTAACGTTTTAATAATTTGTTTTTGTAAGTCAGTCAAAATTAACCCACCCTCATTTACTTAATGTTATTCATATTATTTCTAATTTCTTGAATAATAGACATTTTATTATCATAAGCTTTTTGCGATAAATCAACGGGATAGTCTTGCGGATTCAATTCGCGTTTATATTCTTCCCATAATCCTTCCAACTGAATTCTTGAGTATTCTCTAATCTCATCTAACTCAGGTTGATTATAAACCAGTTCGCCTTCAACAAAAATATCTTGTAAGATTGGACGCGCATTATAATTTGTCACCAATTTATTGATATACGTATATTGTTGATGGAACATATAAAGTGAATCTTGTTTTTGAGGTGTTTCATCCCACAATGCGATGTAATCCCCCTCAGTCTTACCATCATTCTTATTTGTAATACGCCAAACTTGTTTCTTACCGGGCGTTGATACTTTTTCAGCATTATTACTTAATTTAATAGTATCAACCATTTTACCGTCTCCGCCTTCAATAGCGACCATCTTATAGACAGCACCCAAGGCAGGTTGATCGTAAGCCGTGATTAATTTTGTGCCAACACCCCAGACATCAATCTTGGCACCTTGCATTTTTAAATTAGTAATTGTTTTTTCATCTAAATCGTTTGAGGCATAGATTTTAGCCTCCGTAAAACCAGCTTCGTCTAGTTGTTCACGAACCCGTTTAGAGATGTACGCCATATCGCCACTATCAATCCGTACGCCCATAAAGTTAATCTTATCGCCTAACTCTTTGGCAACTTTAATTGCACTAGGAACACCACTTTTTAAGGTATCGTATGTATCTACTAAAAAGACACAATTGCGATGTGTCGTTCCATAAGCCATAAAAGCATCATAGTCATCCCTGTAGGCTTGAACCAATGAATGCGCATGCGTTCCACTAATCGGAATACCAAAAATCTTACCAGCTCGAACGTTACTTGTCGCATCAAAGCCACCGATGTACGCCGCACGCGTACCCCAGATAGCAGCGTCAAATTCTTGTGCACGTCTAGTCCCGAATTCTAATACGCCATCATTTCCAGCAACGGCTTTAATCCGGGCCGATTTTGTCGCAATCAACGTTTGATAGTTGATAATATTCAATAGCGCCGTTTCAACTAACTGACAGTCTGCTAGAGGACCTTCAACTTGTAAAATAGGTTCCCCGTTAAAAACAACTTCCCCTTCAACAGCTGCACGAATTGTGCCACGAAAATGAAAATCTTTTAAATAAGCAAGAAAGTCATCTGGATATTCTGCTACTTCTCTTAAGTACGCGATATCTGTCTCTGAAAATTTTAGATTTTGAATATAATTAATCGCTCGTTCTAAACCAGCAAAAATTGCGTAACCGTTGGAAAATGGTAAATTCCTAAAGAAAACCTCGAATACAGCATTTTTATTATGAATGTTCTTTTCCCAATACGTTTGAATCATATTGATTTGGTAAGCGTCCGTATGTAAAGTGTAACTATCATCTGGGTAATTTTTTACCATGATGTTTCTCCTTTAAAATGAATGCATTACTAGAAAGGTTTTCCAGCACACAAATTATAATTTACATTTTACCATTTTTTCGGCAATTCGTCATATTCAGCTCTCAATTTCAATTTATCTTCTGTTATAATGAGTCAAAGTCCATAAAGTGAGGATAATTTTATGTCAAATAATTTTAAAAAAACAACTATTTTAGATATTGAGTTTATTAATACAACCAACGCTAACTTTTTAACACAAATCGAATCTGATTCATTAGCTCGTAAAAATCGATTTATTGTGACGGCAAATCCAGAAATTGTTTTATTTGCGAGACAACATTTGGATTACAAAAAAATCCTCTCGCAGGCTGACTATGTTACGCCAGATGGTATTGGTATTATTAAAGGTGGTGCTATCTTAGGGACACCACTACCTGAACGAATAACCGGTTTTGATACTTTAACAAACCTACTCAAATGGGCTAATAGGCAGCATAAATCAGTCTATCTAGTGGGGGCAGCAGAGGCCGTCATCCAAAAAGTCGTGATTAAAATGGGGACAGATTACCCAGATATCAATTTAGTGGGCTTTCATAACGGCTATTTCAAGGACGATCATGAAATTGTTGCCAAAATAAAGGCTACACAGCCCGATTTCGTCTTTGTTGCAACGGGGTTTCCTAACCAAGAAACATTTATTCAACGGAATCGTCATGTATCCGACAGTATTTGGATGGGCGTCGGTGGTAGTTTTGATGTTCTAGCTGGTAACGTCAACCGTGCGCCTCAATTTTGGCAAGATCACCATGTCGAATGGCTGTACCGACTCTTCCAAGAGCCTACCCGTTTTATTAGGATGTTAGCCATTCCACATTACTTATTCTTAATATATAAAGAAAAATTTTCTAGACGCAAAAAAAAGAACTGAGAAATTAATTTTCTCGGTTCTTTTTTACGTACTTTTATATTACCAAACAAAAATACCAACCATACCAGCTGATAACAATGATACTAAGATACCTGATAATAACATGTAACCAACGTTTCTTGCGATAACATCATTTTTTTCTTTATTTACAATTCCCTTGAAACAACCGATAATCATGCCGATTGTTGAGAAGTTTGCAAACGACGTTACAAAGACAGTTAATACTGCTTTGTAATGTGGTGCAAATGAATTAATTGTACTTGATACTTGACCCATGACAACAAATTCATTTGTAACTAATTTTGTTCCCATGTAACGTGCTAATTCAAATGCATCTGAAGGATTGAAGCCCATTAACCAAGCGAATGGGAACATGATAACCCCTAAAATATTTTCAAGTGATAAGTTTGGATTAGCCAATCCAAGAATATTATCAATCAAAGCTGCTAAAGCAACAAAGGCAATAACATTTGCGGCAATAATTAAAACTAATTTCCCAGCGCCCAAAATCGAATCACCTAAGAAAGCGAAGAACGGTTCTTTTTTACCATCTGATTCAGAAACTTCTAAGTCGTTTGAATTACTACCAGTCATTTCAGCAATAGTATCTTCTTCAGCAGTTACTTTCACTGGATTTAAGATACTCGTTATGATGATGGCATTAATAATATTGATTGGAATAGCTGTCAATATATATTGACCTGGCATCATTGTTGTATAGGCACCAATAATTGAGGCCGTCACACAACTCATTGACATCATGGCCAACGTTAAGTTTCGTTCAGATTTCATTAATTTTAATTGTAAACTTGAAACAGCAAGTGCTTCTGTATTTCCTAAAAACATCATCTCTACTGCGAAAAATGATTCAAATTTTGGTTGACCGGTAATTTTTGATAAACCGCGGCCAATCCATTTGATGATCCATGGCAAAATGCCGATGTACGTTAAAATATCAAATAACGGTACAATCATAATAACCGGTAACAAGACACTCATAAAGAAGCCTAACTCAGTTACTTTAGGCATAGCCGGTACCATAAATTGAATACCTTGATATGCAGCGCTCATTAACCAGTTAAACCCGTTAGCGGCACCTTCGACCATATTACGTCCTAGTGAGAATTCTGTTAAGAACCAAGCTAAAAATAAATTAATAACAACCATAATTGCAATTGAATTCCAGTTTATTTCTCTTTTTTTCTTGGAAAACGCTAATGCAACTAAAATAAAAATGGCAACACCTAAAATATTAACTAATAAATACATATAGATTAAAACTCCTTCAAATAATTTATTTTTGCTCCTAAAATAATATAGCCTTATCTTAATTTGATGTCAATCGAACAAAATTCTCTCAAAAAAATTACTCTATCTCATCCACTGATACGGTTGAGATAGAGCAATTAATATTTTTTTGAACTTTATTTTTCTAGATAAAATTCGAAACGATTCCCTACATATTGTGTCCGAACATATTCAAATGGTTCCCCATTTTTCAAAAAACTAACCTGACGAAGTCTCAAAATGGCTTCACCACGCTTGATTGAGAGGTACTCAGCTATATTTTCAGCGGCAGACATGGCAGACACTGTCTGTTGTGCCCCACCTAACGTCAATTCAGCTTTTTCTTCCAACGTACGGTACAAAGAACTCGTGATTTCAGTTTTACTATATCCATCAACTAATTTATTAGGAACTGTTGCAACTTCAAAACAAATTGGTAACCCGTCAGCATAACGAATTCGTTCCATTCGTAAAACGAGCTCACCATCACTTAATTGTAATTTTTCAATTTCACTTAATGAAGGCGTTGTAACATGGTATGTTATGGTCTTACTTGAAGCGACCTTGCCCTGTTCAGCCATTAAATCAGTAAAACTTGTAACACCAGACATTTTTTCTTGCACTTTTTTACGGGCAACGTACGTTCCATCACCTACATGGCGTTCCAAAATCCCCTCATCAACTAAGGTTTGAATTGCCTGTCTGAGTGTCATTCTACTGACACCAAATACAACGGCTAGCTCGCGCTCCGCCGGAATGCGATTGCCAACTTCCCATTCACCAGATTCGATTGTTTTTTTCATATCATTGTGAATTTGAATATATATGGGAGATCCCATCAGCAATTACCACCCTAAACTTTTATTAAAATTTGCGTCCTAAACTATATGTGCTTTCTAATTTCAAGTCAGCATCAAATAAATTCATATCAGCATCTTTTCCAATTTCAATTGCACCTTTTGACGTCAAATTAAATTCTCTAGCTTGATTGACAGAAGTCATTAATACAGCTTCTTCAATACCACAACCAGTGAACTTCATAATATTTCTAAATGCATCTTGGAATTGTAAAACTGATCCGGCAAGATTACCAGATTCCAATCTTGCTTGCTTGTCTTTAACAATAACTTTTTGTCCACCAAGTTCACTCAAACCCTCAGGCATCCCTTTGGCACGCATTGAATCTGTAATTAATTCAATACGTTCTGGACCTTTTAAATCGTATGCTAATTTAATCATATCAGGTACGATATGGAAACCATCAGCAATAATTTCCGTATAAATATTGTCTTCTAAAAATGCATGTCCAGTTACGCCTGGTTCACGATGCTTAAATTCACGTTGGGCATTGTATAAATGCGTTACATGACTTGCACGTGAATGTTTCATTTCCTCACGCGTAGCATTACTATGACCTACTGAAGGCACGATATTATTTTCAATACAGTATTTTTCAAATTCAGGAGATGTTTTATGTTCTGGCGCATAAGTAACTAGTTTAATCATGTGACCAGATAATTCATTCCATTTATCAAATAATTTTGTATCTGGTGCTTCAATGTATTCTTCAGGTTGTGCACCTTTGAAAACGGGTGAAATAAATGGTCCTTCAAGATGGATACCTCGAATAACAGGATTCATCTCGGCCGCTTTTTTAATAGCAACCATAGCTTTAGCAATATTTTCATGTGATTGTGTCATCGTTGTCGCAAAATAAGTCGTGACACCTTCATGAATCATATCAGTAACCATTTCATTAATTTGGTTGGCATCCCCGTCCATTGCGTCAAAACTATAGCCACCATGACTATGAACATCAATAAATCCAGGAACGAGAACTTGTCCATCAACGTCTCTCACTTCATCAGTTGCCAAAGCTCTATAATCGCTCATTGGCCCCATTGCACTAATTTGTTTATCAAATCGAATATATGCATCTTCAATTTTTTCTGAACCCGTATAGATTACAGCATGTTTTAAAACAATACTCATTTTATCCGCCATCCCTTCAATTTATACACTTAGTATAATCGGTATAGACCAAAAATACAAGGTTCTATCAAAATTTAGTTTTGATCTTTAGCTATCGTTGCATCAACTGCTTTGATAATTGAATTCATGAACCCAGCTTCTTCCATCGCAAGTAATCCGGCAACAGTGGTACCACCTGGAGACGAAACCTCATCAATCAATTTCCAAGGCACGTCATTAGTAGACAATACCTTCTTGGCACTCCCTAACACGGCTTGAGCGGCAATCTTAGTTGCCTCATCCTTCGCTAAACCATATTTAACCCCAGCTCGGGCAAGCGTATCAATAAATAAGTAGATAAAAGCAGGAGAACTTCCGGCGAGAGCAACAAACGTACTGAAATCATGTTCGGCAACTTGCATCGTTTCTCCAATGGTGTCAAATAAATCAGTCCCCTGTTTCATTTGTTCTTCCGTTAAAGCATCATTTCCAACTAATGCAGTCATACTTTCGGATACTGTTGCATTAACATTTGGCATTGTTCTTAAAATGCTGACTGATTGATTATCCAGCTCTGTTTCAATTTCGGAGATTGAGACACCCGATACGATTGAAACGAGCACAGGTGCATGCTGCCTTACTGAACTTTTAATTTCCGCTAAAACCTTCGCTAATACAATTGGTTTAACAGCAAGAAAAACAATATCTGCTTCGCTAACCACTTGATCATTACTATCTAACGCTGTGAGCCCATTTTCCTTCGCATAAGGCTCGTAACTAGTCTTTCTCGCACTATGAACTAATATTTCTTTTGCCGTCACAAAATCTGCCTTGATTAACCCCTCAATTATCGCGCGAGCCATATTACCGGCCCCAATAAATCCAATTTTCATAATTTCCCCATTTCATATAACGTATTTAAATTCTGTCCCCATCATACCGCAAAAAAAATTAAAGTTACAAGTAAAACAAAAAAGCAGATACTTAAGTATCTGCTTTTTAGCTAGTTGGGTTAGATGGATTCGAACCATCGCATGACAGGATCAAAACCTGTTGCCTTACCGCTTGGCTATAACCCAATATTATAAAATGGTGGAAGAGAGTGGATTCGAACCACCGAACCCGAAGGAGCGGATTTACAGTCCGCCGCGTTTAGCCTCTTCGCTACTCTTCCATATCAGCTTTATCCGACTTAATTATCATACAAAAAAATGAAACAAATATCAAGCTTTTTTTTCATTTATTTTAAATTAATTATTTGTAACGCAAATTTCCACTCTTCCATGAACGTATTTTTTGTCCATTCGTTATATTTTTTTCGGCCATACCCCACTGGTTTCATGTAATACGTCGTCTCATGTATCTGAACTGGATTGTGTTTAACGTGCAAATGTCCAAATAAAACTTTTTCAACTTTATAACTCTCTAATAAACTCCCCATCTTTTGACTGCCCAACATGCCATTTACAACATTCCAGAAGCGATCATCATCATTTACTCTAATATATGAACGACTAGGCACAAAATGAGTCATAAATAAAATTTTCTTATTTAACCGTTTACCCTCATCTATCAATTTATCAGTTTGCTTTAAACTTAAATTAAATCGCTCCACATCTGACATAGGTTGAACAATTTTTCTATCAATCCAATAATTCATTTTCCAACGCAGCATTTCCTCATCAGACCGTTTCAGCTGTTTTGAGTAACTATAATCATACCACCCGTTATTTCCAATGATTCGCCATTGCGTGCCAGGAATATCGATATATCGGTTATGAAGGTAAGATTCGTTTGAAAGAGTCTCTAATGTATCAAACGTAACATTTTTTACCATATCGTGATTACCTGCGATAAATAATACAACAACTCGATTATTCAGAATTTTTTTTAGATCACTAATATATTTAATCGTTTCATCAAAGTCATTGAATAAGTCACCGGCTATCAAATAATAATCAACATTCATTGAGAGTAAGTATGCTGCCTGTTGATCAATAATCTCATTTACATTTACTTTATTTACATCAAAATGATTATCACTACTCGTTGCAATAATTGTCATGTTTTCCTCCTCAAAAAAAGATATGCTAATTAAAATTAACATATCTTTTAAGAAAAATCTATTTAATTGACGCCTTCCATCAGCTTATGAATTTTAGGAATGAAGAAACTTAACATAATACCGAAGGCTACAGTTATACCACCGACAACTGCAAAATACATTGATTCTGTTCCGGGTGTATATAAACGAACGATTTGTGAATTTAACGCCTGAGCAACGGCATCACTTAAGAACCACACACTCATCATTTGCGACTGGAAGCTCTTAGGCGCTAGTTTAGTTGTAATTGAGAGTCCAACCGGAGAGACCAAAACCTCACCAAGCATAACCATCATCCAACTAACAACTAACCATAAGGGTCCAACTTTAGTATCTGTTCCAAAAAGAACTCCTGGTAACATCATCCAAAGGAATGAAGCACCTGCAAACATTAAACCAATTGAAAATTTAGCAGGCGAACTAGGTTGTTTTGATCCTAATTTAACCCATAACCAAGCAAAAATTGGTACGTAGATTAAAATAAACATTGGATTCATACTTTGGAAGAAACTAGCTGGGAAAGAAATTCCAAAAGCACTTAATTCTGTTCTAGTTGAAGCAAACATTGCTAAAACGACGGATCCTTGTTCTTCAATTGACCAGAATAAGATACTGGCAATAAATAAAGGAATATATGCCGTAAGTCTTGAACGCTCAACTTTCGACGTTTTTTTACTTGTAAGCATCATAGTAAAGTAATAAACGGGAATAATAACTGCAAGAATTGTAATTAAAAGAATGACATTCGTAATGTTTAATGCTTTAAATAAAAACATAATGATTAAAATTAATGCCAAAGCAATAATACCAACTGATGCTTTTTTCATAATAGATGACAACTCATTAGGTTGAATTGGATCATTAGGATATAAGCTATCTTTAGTTAGATATTTTCTTCCATCGAAGTAGTATTGAACTAAACCGAAAAACATACCAATCGCGGCTAGAGAGAACCCAACGTGATAATTGTATTCTTGTCCAACCCATCCAACCAATAATGGTGCAATCAATGCGCCAATATTAATTCCGGATACAAAGATACTAAACCCAGAATCACGTCTTGGATCTTTGCTACTATATAGTCCACCAACCATTTCGGAAACATTAGGTTTTAATAATCCAGTTCCCAATACAATTAGCGCAATTGAGATAAATAACGCAACTGATTTATATGGTGTCGCCAAAACGATATGTCCTATCATTATAAGTATTCCACCAAAGAATACTGTTTTTCTACTACCCCAGATACGATCGCTAACAAATCCACCAATAACACCCGATAAATAAATTAATGAACCATAAATTGACATAATTGACATCGCCGTAGCTTGATCATAACCAAGGCCATCTACCTTAGAGATCATATAGTATAAAAGAATTGCTCTCATTCCGTAGTAACTGAATCGTTCCCACATTTCTGTAAAAAATAGTGTTGATAAACCTCTAGGATGACCAAAAAAGGCCGTATCTGTACTTTTATTTTTCATGGACTTCCTCCGATATAAACTAGTATGTATTTTTAATGCATTACACATTATACAATTTTAATATATCAATAGTCAAATCAAATTTTTACTTTTATCTAATCAATTACTACTTGTTTTATCATTTAACACATCGTAAACAAAAAGGAGATTCGTCAAATGACAAATCTCCTTTAATAACGGTCGTAAATTTTTTCGGTTCATTTATAT
>NZ_JANXLI010000006.1:0-87441 GCF_026948345.1 Dellaglioa carnosa
TATTTTGGAAGAGTAGCGAAGAGGCTAAACGCGGCGGACTGTAAATCCGCTCCTTCGGGTTCGGTGGTTCGAATCCACTCTCTTCCATTTTTTACAGGGGTATAGTTTAAAGGTAGAACTACGGTCTCCAAAACCGTCAGTGTGGGTTCAATTCCTACTACCCCTGCCATTTTTTGTTTTGGCGATATTGGCGAAGTGGTTAACGCACCGGATTGTGGCTCCGGCACGCGTGGGTTCGATTCCCACATGTCGCCCTTTATTAGGGTTATATCAAGTAATAATTGATTTCATAAGTTATTACAATTATATGGCGGTATAGCCAAGTGGTAAGGCAGAGGTCTGCAAAACCTTCATCACCGGTTCAAATCCGGTTACCGCCTTACACGAATTATGCCGGTGTGGCGGAATTGGCAGACGCGCTGGACTCAAAATCCAGTTCCAGCAATGGAGTATCGGTTCGACCCCGATCACCGGTATTATTAAGCATTATAGAGAATATTATAAAACTTAAAAGCCTATTATGTAGGCTTTTTTTGTGCCCTAAATTATAGAGATTGTTAGAGAATTATAGGTTGTTGAACTTTTGTTGTCCTTTTTAGGTTCGTAAATATCATGATTTACGGATATATGTTATAGGGATAACGGTTAAATATCAGTATGTTGGTTTTATTTACGTCATTTATTCTTTTTAATTTTGTTAAGAATATCTTTGAGTATTATAGAGATTGATAAGCCATTTTTTGGAATATCTATGTAGATCAGATATGATTTTTTTAAGTTTATAATATATCTGTCTGAAAAATGGTATTGAATTGTATGGCTTAACATCAACGGTAGCAGGTATCATGTAATCCGACATATAGACTTATAAATATTGTTGCACACTATATATTGTTGTTTTGTAAAGGATAATCAAGTAATATAGATTTATTCGAAAAAAGAAAAGGAAGTCCATTTATGAAAAATGATAATTTAATATTAAAAATAAAAGGGCCCATTATATTTGTAAAACGCGATGGTCGTAAAGTTAAATTTTTAATGCGAAAGGTTATGGGAAGTACGTTAGAGAGGTTGCATTCTTCTAAAGAACGGGAACAATTCAAAACGTTAATGTTAGCAAAATTGACTGACCGGGATAGTGTAGATGCATCAACGATGTTTAATTTAGTGTTAGATGTATATGGAGAATTAGGATACAGCGACGCATTACATAATTATCAAGAATACAGATTGCAAGATGAGCTACGTTGGAGAGAGCAAACTGATCCTGCCGATCGGTTAGAGAAATTGTTACATAAGGATTCAACAATTATTCATGAAAATGCTAATAAAGATAGCAATGTTTTCAATACGCAACGAGATTTGACGGCTGGGACTGTTGGTAAGACTCTAGGTCTAAAATTAATGCCGGAATCAATTGCTAAAGCACATCTACGTGGTTCAATCCATTATCATGATTTGGATTACACACCATGGAGTCCCATGACTAACTGTTGTTTAATCGATTTTAAAGAAATGTTGACTCATGGATTTAAAATTGGAAATGCAGAAGTTGAAAGTCCACATTCGATCCAGACGGCCACTGCTCAAATGGCACAAATTATTGCTAACGTTGCTTCAAGTCAGTATGGTGGTTGTTCTGCAGATAGAGTTGATGAGTTATTGGCGCCATTTGCACAGTTAAATTATGAAAAACATTTAATTGATGCAAAAGAATGGATTCCTGATTCAAATAAGCAAATGGCATTTGCTAAACTTAAAACTAGTAAAGACATATACGATGCAATGCAGGGATTAGAGTATGAGATTAATACACTATTTTCATCGCAGGGTCAAACGCCGTTTACCACGTTAGGATTTGGATTAGGTGAAAGTTGGATAGAACGCGAAATCCAAATTGCAATTCTAAAAATTAGAATTAAAGGATTAGGTCGAGAACATCGAACAGCAATTTTTCCAAAGTTAGTGTTCACAATAAAAAAAGATTTAAATCTAAAACCTGGTGATCCAAACTATGACATTAAGGCACTTGCTGTCGATTGTGCAACGAAACGAATGTATCCTGATATCTTAATGTACGATAAGATAAAAGAGCTTACAGGTAGTTTTAAGGTACCTATGGGTTGCCGCAGCTTTCTACAAGGATGGGAAGATGAAAACGGTCATGAAGTTAATTCAGGTCGTATGAATTTAGGCGTTGTCACCGTGAATTTACCACGAATTGCTTTGGAATCTCATGGTAATATCGATTTATTCTGGGATATATTCAAGGAGAAAATCCAACTCTGCAAAGAGGCACTTGTGTTTAAGGCGAATCGTGTTAAGGAAGCTGTACCTGAAAATGCACCCATTTTGTATCAACATGGGGCTTTCGGAAAGAGATTGAAGCCGGACGGCAATGTTGATGATTTGTTTCTGCATCGACGCGCAACAATTTCCTTGGGTTATATTGGATTATATGAAGTAGGAACTGTCTTTTTTGGTCCCGATTGGGAAAAAAATGAAGAGGCACATAAATTTACGGTTGATATTTTAAAACGTCTTAAGGATTATTGCTCAGATTGGTCCGAAGAATATGATTATCATTTTAGCGTTTATTCTACACCGAGCGAATCATTAACTGATCGTTTTTGTACCTTGGATACTGAAAAATTTGGTGAAATTAAAGATATTACGGCGAAAGAATATTATACAAATAGTTTTCATTATGATGTTAGAAAAAATCCAACACCATTTGAAAAATTATCATTCGAAATGGCATATCCTAAATATGCATCTGGTGGATTTATTCATTATTGTGAATATCCTAATTTACGTCAAAATCCTAAAGCCTTGGAGGCCGTTTGGGATTGGGCTTACGACAAAATTGGTTATTTAGGAACTAATACGCCTATTGATCACTGTTACCAATGTGGTTTTGATGGAGAATTTAATCCTACTGAACGTGGATTTGAATGTCCTAAATGTCAAAATCACGATCCTAAAACGTGTGATGTTGTTAAGCGAACGTGTGGGTATTTAGGTAACCCACAACAACGTCCAATGGTTCACGGTCGTCACAAAGAGATTGCCTCTCGTGTTAAAAATATGAGTTTAGGAATGGTTGATGATGGAACGACAAAAGAGAATTAGAACGCCCAGAAATCCGCAACCTAAAGAATGGATGGCAAGCGAGTTAAGTCAACAATATGTGGCATCGTACAAACCTTTTAATTTTGTCGACGGTGAGGGTGTTCGTTGTAGTTTATACGTTAGTGGTTGCTTGTTTGCTTGTCCTGGTTGCTATAATAAAGCGGCTCAAAATTTTAGATACGGCACGCCTTATACCAGAGAACTCGAAGATCAGATTATAACGGATTTGAGTGAGGATTATTGTCAGGGATTGACATTACTAGGTGGGGAGCCTTTTGTTAATACACAGGTCTGTTTAAGTCTAGTTGATCGTATTCGTGACACCTACGCTTGGACAAAAGATATTTGGTCTTGGACAGGGTACACCTGGGATGAGTTAATGCTTGAATCTGATGATAAACTTGAATTACTTTCAAAAATTGATATTCTGGTTGATGGTCGATTTGAGTTACCAAAAAAAGATTTAACTTTGCAGTTCAGGGGTAGTTCAAATCAAAGAATTATTGATGTTCAAAAATCGTTATCCACTGGTGAAGTTGTTTTATGGGATAAATTATTGAAATAATCTGCCTGTATGTGTTCTACCTAAATTAAAAAATGCCTTACTCCAGAATTATTGTTGGAGTAAGGCATTTTTTAATAGTCATTTGGATTTGCAGCGAGGGGCGTATAAGCATCCATATCGGAATCTCTGTAATCCCACCATTCTTCGGAATATCCGATGAATCCTGCCATTATCATTGCATTATTTAGCACGTCGTAGTTACGTTGTTGTTGGGTCGTTCGTTCGTAATTCCTTCCTGCCCGTTCCGAAAAATCGTCGAATTTACTTTGCATTTCGAGTTCTTTTCCGTTTAAATCACAGATTGTTAAATCAAATGTAACGCCTTTTTGGTGGCTAAAATTAGGATTTGGTTTCGCAACAAAATTAGGATCAGGATACACGTCAAATAATTTTTCTTGAGCTGAAACAGGTCTATAGGCATCCCAAATTTTTAATCGATATCCTTGTACCCTAAGTAATTTACTAGCGATACCAAGCTTTTTTACGGTTCCTGTTCTTGCAATGGCTGTTGAAAAATCATAGATAATTTGGTTAGTAAAGTTATCTTTTGTAGCATATCTTAAATCCACGATAATATCTGGGTCAATAGTTTTTACATTTGTAAAACCGAGCTCAGTTTCTGACAACATAGTAATGCCTCCTATCGAAGAATATTGCCCATTTCATCATTATAATAGGCGAGTTTTGGGAAAGTAATGGTTACCGTGGTGCCTTTGTTCACTGAAGAATCAATTGATAATTTGTGACCTAATTTTTGACTCAGCTGATTTGCCAAGTAGAGACCTAAGCCAGTAGCATTTTGGTTGAATTGTCGGCCGTTATTCCCGGTAAAGCCTTTTTCAAAAACGCGGGCTAAATCAACTTTTGGAATTCCTATTCCGGTATCTTTAATTGATAGCGTGGTTTCTTTCCTGGTGTCAGTTAAAGAAATAGAAATTTCACCGTTCTCTGGCGTATATTTTAGCGAGTTGGTAATGATCTGATTTAAAATAAAGCGTAACCACTTGGAGTCAGTTAAAACGGAGATATCTTCATTTTTGAAAGTGAAGCGAATATGTTTCGAGAAAAATAAGTTCATATTATCTCGAATAACAAGGTTAACGATTTTTTTAAGCGAGTAGTCTTGAATTAAATAATCATTTGAAAAACTATCCAAGCGAGAATAATAGATAACTTGCTCAACGAAATTCTCAATTTTCTTTAACTCGATTTCAGTTTGCATAACTTGCTTTTCAGACAGTTTACCATCCGATGTTTCAATCAGCAATTGAATTGCAGTTAAAGGGACTTTAATATCATGAATCCATGCATTCAGAAAGTCTTCTTGTTCTTGTTGTTTTGATAAAACGTTATTTAATTGTGTTTGGTGACCATTCAATAATGAATTAATATACACTTGATACATTTGTTGTTCATTGGAATGCGCACCTGTAATTGGTAATGACAAATTTGTTGCTGATGCATCAATTGGCGTACTGAATTTTTGATACCATCGACGACTAGACCAGTAGCGCGTCGTGATAAAAGCGGTCGAGATTAACATAATTAAGACGTCAATATAGGTTAAAGTGGATAAAACAATCTCGTGAAATGGATCTAGCCACAGGATAAGATTGACTAGTAAAATACCAAATATGAAGAAAAGAATTGAAAATATTTTATCAGAAAGGTACTTAAAAAATGTCATGGATGCCTCCTAAGGGATGATATAGCCTTGGCCGACCTTTGTTTCAATAAAATTAGGTAGTCCAGCATGTGCAATTTTTTTACGTACGCGATTAATGTTAACGGTTAACGTATTATCATCTACAAAATGTTCATCTTCCCAAAGTTCACGAAGTAATTTTTCACGACTGACAATCTTACCTGTCTGACGCATTAAATATTGAAGTAATTGATACTCGTTTTTTGATAAATCGATAATTTCATCATTGAATTTAGCAGTTCCATTTTGTAGATTTAAGAAGAGGCCATTATGTTCAAGTGTCTCAGGGCCCATTTCTACATAATTGTACGTACGACGTAATAGAGCAGAAATTTTGGCGACTAAAACCTCCATTGAATAGGGTTTGCTGACAAAGTCATCGCCACCCATATTCATTGCCATCACCATATCCATATTGGTATTACGACTTGATATAAATATGATTGGGACATTAGATGTTTCGCGGATTTTTTTACACCAGTAAAAACCATCAAAATCTGGCAAATTAATGTCCAATAAGACTAAATGTGGTTTCTTTTCAATAAATTCTAAATCAATCTTACTAAAATCATTAGTTAAAATGGGATTGAATCGCCATTTTGCTAAGCTATCTGCGGTAATATTAGCAATTGTTTTATCGTCTTCTACAATCATTATGTTAAACATATTGTCACCTCTTTAAGTTAGAAACGTATTTACCTTACAATACCGGTTTTTAGCGATAAATTCAAATGACCAAGCAGTATAAATAAATATTAGGTTAAGCGTCCCGTTGTTAGGTATAATATTGAGTAACGGAGGGATGAAATTATGGCATTCATTGAAGTAGATCACGTAAAAAAAATTTATGGTATGAAGTTTAATCGTTCAACTGCAATTGACAATATTTCATTTGTCATTGATCCGGGGGAATTTGTCGGTATTATGGGACCTTCTGGTGCTGGTAAAACGACATTACTAAATATTATGTCAACAATCGATAAACCTACTTTTGGACACATTAAGATTGATAATCGGGACGTCACACAATACGATGAAAAAAAATTATCAGAATTTAGACGTCAGAAATTAGGATTCGTTTTTCAAGATTTTAATTTACTGAATTCTTTAACAATTCGAGAAAATATTATTTTACCACTGGCTTTGGATAAATTGAATGTGGAAACAATTGAGGAAAAACTTGCTAATATTGCAAACGTCTTAAATTTAAATACCATTTTGGAACGGTTCCCGAATGAAGTTTCAATAGGGCAACAACAAAGGGCGGCAGTCGGTCGAGCCATCATAACGGAGCCTAAGATGTTATTTGCGGATGAACCAACTGGTAGCTTAGATTCCAAAGCTGCTACAGAGTTATTACAGTATTTAACGGACGTAAATGAAAAACAAAAAATGACACTCATGATGGTCACGCACGATGCGTTTACGGCTAGTTATTGTAAAAGAATCATTTTTATTAAGGACGGACACGTGTTTGCCGAAATTAGGCGAGACGGACAAAGAAAAGATTTTTTCCAAAAAATAATTGATATGCAAGCCGCTATTGGTGGAGGAGAACAATGAAACCATTGGCAAATATCGTTTTAAAAAGTGTTCGACGAAGCTTTTGGGATTATTTAATTTATGTGATAGCAAGCTCAATTGCGGTTACAGTATATTTTTCCTTTTTATCAATGTCTTTTAATAAAGAATTAACGCAAAATTCACGCGTAGAATTACCAATATCTGTGACGCTACAAATTAGTAGTCTCTTAATTTTAATTTTCATTGCTTGTTTTATGATGTACACCAATCTTTTTGTGGCTAAACGACGAGAAAAAGAAATTGCCGTTTATCATCTTCTAGGAGTTAAGAAGAGCCAGATTGCCGCGATGTTATTCGTTGAAAATTTAATTCTGGGTAATATCGCATTGATGATAGGTTTAGCCGTTGGTGCACTTTTCTCTAAATTATTTGCAATGATTTTACTGAGGGCTATGGTGATTACGGCGGATACAAATATTATCGTATCTTGGCGGAGTTTAATTAGTACAGTACTAATCTTTAATGTCATTTTTTTGATGATGTCGGTTATTAATTCGAGTATTATTTACCGCAAACAGTTAATTTCATTATTTACACACAATGATGGCGTTAATAATGAGCATTTTGGATCAGTTAAACGTCTTTTAGCCATTATTAGCCTCTTTCTAATCGGGATTCCTTTATATTTGGCAGTTAATTTTGAAGAGCTCGGACCTATTTTTAATATTTGGCTACGTAGAAATGATTATTTGTTGGTTATTGTTATGATTGCGGCAATGATCATTTTAGGAACCCTTTTGTTTTTCTACTGTTTGATACCTATTCTGTTAAGATTGATGCAAAAGTGGCACCATTTTATGTATCGAGGGGGAAGATTACTCGCTTTTTCTAATTTAAAAGGTAATCTGAGACAAAATGCGGTGATGTTGAGCTTGATGACCTTGTTAATTATGTTTTCATTGTCTGCGTTTATTGGGATGGCTACATTATATTCATATGCGCAAAAGACGATTGATCAGGTTGCACCGGCTCACTTCATAACGGATGATTATCATTTGGCAACCGTTAAAAAAGTGTTAAAAGAAAATCAGTTAGAGATAAAGCAGCAGGTTACCGGACATTTTAAAATTATACCAATGCGGACGAGCGTTCAATTAAATCAAAAAAATAGCAGTAAACCAAAAATTACCCCGATAACAATTATGTCAGAATCTGATTACAATCGTGCTCGTAGGATTCAAGATGGATTAGAACCCATTAAAATTAAGTCAAATGAGTCAATAATGATTTTACATAAGCTAGCGAGATATCAAATTGACGGCGAAAAACAGTTAATTCATTTTGATCAAGAATCATTGAATCAGTTAAAAATACAAAAATATCAGAGTATCTTTCCATATGGTGAAACCCATTATGTTAAAAATTTGATGATTGTTGATGACAAGGTATATAACGGCGTCAAAAGCGATGCGCGATATAATCTAATAGCTATTGATATTAAAAAGTATCAAGCATTTGCACAAAGCGAAAATGATTTTGGACATAAGCTGGATGATCAGGCAAAAGAACAAACCTATTTGCAGTTAACTGGAACTACTCTGGAAAATACACGTTATAATTTTTCGGCTCAATCCAAGTCTCGTTACCATTACCAGAATGTTGGCGTTAGGAAACAAGTTGCGAAAAATGTCACTCAATTAACGGGCTTCTTTATGTATGTAACTTGTTTTATCAGTATTATCTTGGTAGTCGCAACTTGCAGTATTATGATGTTACAACAAATGGTAGACCTTAGACAAAATCAAAAAACTTATTCGTTGATGCAGAGTTTAGGCGTAACTAATAAGGAGATTCGACGTATCGTTTACCAACAGACAGCAGTATTATTTTTAATTCCAGTTATTTTAGGGTCAATTGAAGCGTTGTTCACTTTTAATATTTATGTTGCTTTGTTTGATTTACCAAATATCAATGTCATTATGTTTTTCTGGGGAACCTTCTATGCGATGTACTATGGGTTATTTTTGATTACTGCGCATGTTTTGAACCGAATTATTAATAATAGGAACTAAAAAAGGTTAAGCACTTAAAAAAGTCACTTAACCTTTAATATTTGTGAATTCATTAACTGTGTACAATGCGTCCACAGGGGTAACTTGAAATTCACTTTCGTAATACTTCAGTTGTTCGTAATCTGAACTTTTACGCCAATTGGCAAAGTCAGATTGTTGTTTCCAGATGGTTAAAAAAACGTAATTGTAACCTTTAGACAACGATTGTAAGGTATAATAAGCAACCATTCCGTTAGGATTCTTTTGTTTACCGATGAAGCTTTGGACCTGAGCCAAGTATACCTTGCTCTCTTCGTCGCTTAATGTAATATACTTAAAATGGTAGAATCCTTGCCAGGAATCTGCACCTACATGATACCTAACACGGAAGTCTAATCCAGAATAGAAAATAGAATTATCATCGGATATGTCCAGCAGGTATGAATTATTATACTTAACAATGGGACTTAGCATAATAAAAGATCGTGATGAGTTATTTCTGACAATAGATTTCAAAAAATATTCTGCGCCTAGCGCTGTATTTATACGATTTAACAAAGATACATCTCCAATTTTCTTTAATTCATCATTAAGTATAGTCCAAAAAAATGGCATACGAGACGCAAAAGCAAAGGGAAGGATAATTAAAAATGAAGTTGACAATTTTAGGATTTTATGGCGGGTACCCAGCACATGAGATTGGAACTAGTTCTTATTTGATTCAAAGTAACGGATTTAATTTATTATTGGATTGTGGGAGTGGTGCTATGCTTAGTTTAGAGCAGAAATTAAACCCATTGAACTTAGACGCAGTTGTGTTATCGCATTATCACCAAGATCATATTGCAGATGTTGGTGTTCTACAGTATGATTGGCAGATTAACGGGGATGAAGTCTCAGAGGCCTTGCCTATTTATGGACCTAAGATCGATCAAGAGGCATTTGGTAAGCTAACTTGGGCAGATGCTACGGTGGGAATCGGTTATACAAATGGAGAAGTTGTTGAGGTAGGTCCGTTTATTTTTGAATTTATAGAAACCATTCATCCAGTACCCGCTTATGCTATGAAAATCACGGAGCGTGCAACAGGTAAGATATTCGTTTTTACGGCAGATACCGCCTACGATGAGAAATTAAACACAATTAGCCAGAATGCAGATTTATTGATGACTGATACAAATTTCTTTAATGATAAAGTTGGAAAAAAATGGCATATGACGGCTGGAGAATCCGGGAAATTTGCACGGGTTAATCATGTTAAAAGGTTGCTATTGACCCATTTACCGGCAAAAGGGTCACATGAATTATTAAAGCAGCAAGCGGAGCTAGAGGCCGGCGAGGATGTTACCGTTTTACTCGCAAAAAAATATTTAAATGTAATTTTGTAATCGAATACATATTGTTAAAATAATTTAACAATATGTATTTTTTTTTTTATATTAATAAAAAAAGTGAATTGGCAGGAATGTACGTTTTAAGCCGACTTTACGTACTTTTAGTAAGCTTAAATGAATCATAACACGTGATTAATTATTTAAAAAAATGTATATTATATTTTCTTAAATAATAATAACTATAAAATATTTATGATAACGACATAAAAACATAAAAAACATAAAATTTGTTAATGTAAAATATAAACAAGAAAATGAACATAATTTTAAAATAAGTATTATTATGAATTGAATTAATTAGTAAATTTTTTTAATAAAATGATAGTAATTCACCGGATAATAAGTTACAATATGTTTATGGTAATTGATAATTTTTTTTATTAAAAGGAGAGAGAGCATATGGTAACCTTATACACTTCACCAAGTTGTACATCATGTCGAAAAGCACGTGCATGGCTTAAGGAAAATAATATCCCATTCCAAGAACGTAACATTTTTTCTGAGCCTCTCAACATTGATGAAATTAAAACAATTTTGCAAATGACTGAAAATGGAACAGAAGAAGTTATTTCAAAACGATCAAAAGTCTACCAAGAATTAGATATGGACTTAGACGATCTACCACTTCAACAATTATTTTCATTAATTCAAGAGAATCCCGGCTTATTACGTCGTCCAATTATTTTGGATGAAAAACGTCTACAAGTTGGCTACAATGAAGATGAAATTCGTCGTTTCTTGCCAAGAGATGTGCGAGCTTTAGAATTACAAAAAGCACAATTACTTGCTGGATTTTAATTAAGTTAAAATAAAAAAACGTTAGAATATTAGCCTTTACTAGGGCAGCATGTTAAAATTCAGGGGTAAGTATTCCTGAATTTTTTTATTTAGGCTGAATTCCTTTACAAATAATGAATATTAGCTAAAATTAAGATGGTTGTCAGAAAGATGGGTGATAAGCAATGAAAATGGAAAAAATAAATGAAAATACGATTCGAGTCTTAGTAGAAGATGAAGATTTGTCTAAAAGAGGCATTACCGTTTTAGATTTATTGGGAAATAGAACTCAAATTGAAGATTTCTTTTATAGTATTTTACGCGAAGTAGATACAGAACATGAATTTGAAAATAATGAAGCAGTGACGTTCCAAGTTTTACCTAATCGAGACGGGTTGGAGTTGTTTATTAGTCGTGGTAAGCCAGAAGATGTTCAAAACCCTAAAGAAATAAATATCTCTGACTTGTCAGAGGAAGATGATTTAGGTAGTTTCATAAAGGATAGACTATCTGAGCTAGAAGACGCTGATGGCGAATTGCAGAACTCAATCAAAGGAACGGGCTATCAAAAAGCGGCTCAGACAAGAATGTTTGAATTTGGAGACTTTGAAGATTTCATTCAACTTGCCAAAATTTTTAGACCAACGAGTACGCAAAGTAACTTATTTAAGCTTCAAGATAAATATTTTTTAGAATTAATTTTTGATAAAGATAACACAACAAAAGAGACAATCGAAAACGATATTGCTGTCGCGTTGGAGTATGCACAGGTTGTGCCTTCAACTGGGTCTTTTATGGAAGAACGTGGAAAAAAGATCATGTCAGATGATGCACTTTCTGAAGCAAGAAAATACTTCAAATAAACAAATTAACCTTTTATGGTTAGTTTGTTTATTTTTTTGCGTATTTTAATTGTGATAAGGAGCAGTTAAATGATATATGCAAAAATGGAACACCATGAAGAGCTAGTTTGCGCGACGGACTTCAAGCGAGGGTATAACTATTTTTGTCCTGGATGCAAAGAGCGCGTTACTTTCAAAAATGGGCCTCACAAGCAAGCCCATTTTGCGCACTACAAAAAAACATGTCATTATTTTTCAGAAGGTGAGACTGACGCACACGTAATAGGTAAAAAATTAATAAAATTATGGGCGGAGAAAAGGCATAAGCAGGCTAAAATTGAAGAATACCTACCGGAGATAAAGCAAAGACCGGACGTTTTAATTAATTTAAGGAATAGCCAATTAGTTGTAGAGTATCAATGTAGTCCTTTATCGCTCGACTCTTTTTGTAAAAGAACCAAAGGGTATAAAGAACACGGGTATAGAATTTTTTGGATAATAGGTAAACGACATATGCTGGGTCAAAGATTAACGCAGCAGCAAGCTATGTTTATAAACTTTCATAAAAATATTGGTTATTTCTTGGTTTATCTTGATGCGGAAACTCAATGTCTAATATTAAAGTACGAGATTTGTTTTGAAAATTTGTATGGATTAAGATATCGAACGAGGATATTTGCTGATGCAACGGCCGTAATGTTATTTGTTAAGATGAATTCTAGGAATGAAGTTTTAGCTTTAACACGGGTTGAACTTGCGGGGCAGCTAACAAAATTAGAGAAAAATTGTCATTATTTCAATCGGTATTTAAAAAATCAAATAGATTATTGTTATGAACGACGCCAGCTTTTTATGGGATTTCCGTTATGCTGTTTGAGCGAGGTGCGGTTACCACCTATTTATCAACATGAAGATATTTTTTGGAGAATTCGGGTCATTCTGGAATTACAAAAAATGACAGCGAATAGCATAACTAGAAGTGAGATTGAAGTAATGTTTATGAAACACCAAAAAATAACTAAAAATTTTTTTGAATTACCATTTGTTAATCGATTGGGTCGGAAACAAGTTAATGATGCTTGCATAAAAAGTTTGATTAAATATCGAGTTTTAATACCAATTGATACGACAGAAAATTATCAGATATGTCATAAAATTGAATGGGCCAACGACGCAGCGTTAAAAAAAGAAAAGTTACGTTAATCTTGTGCATTTACTGAATAGTTTGATTAAAAATATGTTATCTTATAGGAGTAAATAAATGATATTTGGAGGGATTTTATGACAACGGCTAAACAATTACCAAAACGTGAAGAAGTACCAGAAAAATTAACGTGGGATGTCAAAAAAGTATATCAGTCAGACGCATTATTCGAAGAAGATTTTAAAAAAATCGAAAAATCTGTGTTGACGATCTCGAACCTCCAAGGAACATTAAGTCAAGATGATTCAGCGCTCTTGACTGGACTGAAATCTATTTTTGACCTTGAACGAATGCTCGAAAAGGTTTATGTATATGCTAATTTAAAAAATGATCAAGATACCGAGAATCCAACATATCAGGCTTTGAATGCCAGGGCTGGATCATTGGCGGCCAAAGTTTCGGCGGCTATTTCTTGGTTGGAACCTGAAATTATTGCGATGCCAAAGGCGACTTTGGATCAATTTATTGCTAATAATCAAGAGTTAAAAAGTTATCAACATTTTTTTGATAGTTTGTTAATGGAAAAGGCACATGTTCTTTCTCATGCAGAAGAGACATTGTTGGCCGGAGCAAGCGATATCTTTGGCGCGTCATCTAAAACATTTGAAATTTTAAATAATGCGGATTTAAAATTTCCGGTAGTCCAAGATGAACACGGGGATGATGTCCAATTATCGCAAGGTATCTACGGTATTCTTTTGGAGTCAACAGACAGAAGCGTGAGGGAGCAAGCCTTTAAAAAACTTTATGAGGTCTACGGACAATTCCAGAATACATTAGCTTCTACGCTGTCAAGTCATGTAAAAGTGCATAATTATAGTGCGCAAATTAGACATTACGAGAATGCTCGGGATGCTTCATTATCAAATAATCAAATTCCGGAAATTGTTTATAATACGTTGGTGGAGCAAGTAAATAAACATTTACCTTTGTTACATCGTTATGTTACCTTACGAAAGAAAATATTAAATGTTGAAAAACTACATTCATATGATCTGTATACACCAATGACCGGCGAACCGGCATTAAGTTACACTTATGATGAAGCAAAAGACGAAGCTCTAAAAGCGTTGCACGAGATGGGTCCTGATTACTTGGGTCATGTTCAAGAAGCGTTTGATGAACGTTGGATTGACGTTGTTGAAAACCAAGGGAAACGAAGTGGCGCTTATTCATCTGGCATGTATGACACGGCCCCTTATATGTTATTAAATTGGCAGAATAACGTGAATAATTTGTACACACTTGTGCATGAAATGGGTCACAGTGTTCACAGCTACTATACACATCATAATCAACCTTATTTATATGGTGATTACCCAATCTTTTTGGCAGAGATTGCTTCAACAACTAATGAAAACACGTTAACTCATTATTTATTAAAAACGCAAACGGATCCTAAAGTAAGAGCGTTCTTACTTAATTATTATTTAGATGGTTTTAAGGGAACGGTTTTCCGTCAAACGCAATTTGCTGAATTTGAACATTGGATTCACGAGGAAGATGCTGCTGGAAATCCGTTAACGGCTGATAAATTATCTAGTTACTACGCCGATTTAAATCAGAAATATTATGGTGATAGTTTAGAACGTGATCCAGAGATTGCTATGGAATGGTCAAGGATTCCGCATTTCTACTATAATTATTACGTTTATCAATACGCAACAGGGTTTGCTGCGGCAACAACGTTATCTGAAGGGATAACGAGTGGTAAAAAAGATGCGCTAGATCATTATTTAACTTATCTAAAAGCGGGGAGCTCAGATTTTCCAATTGATGTCATGAAAAAAGCAGGCGTTGATATGACAAAATCGGAATATTTAGATAATGCTTTTTCTGTTTTTGAAATAAGATTGAATGAATTAGAAGCATTATTACCTGAAATACTGGCAAAATAAAAAATACGCTCGTAATCTTAATAATAAGGTTACGAGCGTATCTTTTATTTTATAAAACGTATAATTGATTTTGTGGGTTGTTGGCAGTAGTAAAATCAGTTTGTTGTAAGACTTCTTGACAATTAAAATCGCCGGCGCAAATCTTTGATAGATTAAGAAGATCAACATCTGGAAATGATATACCACAGTCAAGACCATCAATGTTATTGATCACAATCGTGGGATGTTCCGTAACATTCATGTCGTTAGCAATTTTTTGATCATTTTTAAATGATTTTTTTGCTAAATCAGAACGTCTGTCTTCAGTAAACATTTCAAAGTTAAGGCCGACATCCTTAACAACACGTTGAATGAGCGCTTCTGAATAACAGGCATCGTCTTTAACTAGAGACTCCTGAATGGCCATTAAAAATGCACGACCGAGCTTCTTACCTTGAAAAAGGGCTGCTTTGTAATCTAAGGTAGCCTGATAAAGAGATGTAACTAATTCATTTCGAAGCGTTAGATTATGCGTATCAAGATTTTTTTCAACCATAATATCGCTAATCATTTGCATATTTAGGATGGGGACAAATTGACAAGAGACCTTTTCCGATGAATTATCAATATAATTTAAAACTTTTTGTTCAGATTTGAAACACTTAGTGCCTAATGGGTTGACAAATAAATAGATTTCTAGCAAGAGTATTCCTCCAATTAATTGATTAGATTTAAAATCATATATTGAGCGTGTGGGGTTTGATTTCATTTCTGTTTTAATAACTATTCTTACTTTACCAAATTTTATTTTTTTTTCAATCATTAACGCTTATTAATTGTCAGGATTTCTAAAAATGAGCTCATTATTCTCTAATTTTATGGATATTGAGAGACTAAATCGGATGTAATCGCTTGAGTTATGCTAAAATGAAATGAGTAAATTGATTAAAAGAATAGAGTGATGACATGGTAGAAGACTGGAAATATTTCTTTAGACCTTATGAACAGGCAGTTTCAGAAATGAAAATTAAAATGCGTGGATTACGAAAGCAGTTTACGGGTATTGGTCAACATTCACCAATTGAATTTGTAACGAGTCGTGTGAAGACAGTTGATAGTATTTTAGAGAAAATTGAACGACGTCAAATTTCAGAGGAACGACTGGAAACTGATATGCAAGATATTGCTGGCATTCGCATTATGTGCCAGTTTGTCGATGATATTTATCAAGTCGTTGATTTATTGCGCTCTCGAAATGACATGACCGTGGTAGAAGAACGTGATTATATTACGAATAAAAAAGCTAGCGGATATCGATCATATCATATTGTACTTAAATATCCGGTACAAATGATAAACGGTGAAAAAAATGTACTTGTCGAAATTCAAATTCGAACATTAGCCATGAATTTTTGGGCAACTATCGAACATTCTTTGAACTACAAGTACCAAGGCGAATTTCCTAGTCAGTTGAATGCACGATTAGAGCGGGCAGCAGAGGCCGCTTTTAAATTAGATACCGAAATGTCTGAAATTAGAGAAGAAATTCAAGAAGCTCAACACTTATTTTATGGTAAAGGCTTGAATAAAAATCAGCCTAAAGATGATAAGTAAGTAGCAAGAGATATTTGGAAAAGAGGGTACATATGAGAGTTGCTATTTTTGAAAACGATGGAAAAAAATCACAAAAAGTTAGTAAGGAACTATATCAAAAATTAGTGGACGCGCATATCCCAATTGATAATGATGATCCCGAAATTGTCATTACAGTTGGTGGTGATGGAACATTACTTGCCGCATTTAGAAACTATCAAGATAATCTTCAAAATATCAGGTTTGTTGGGGTCCATACGGGGCACTTAGGATTTTATACGGATTGGCGAGATGATGAAATTGATGATTTAGTCATTAGTTTACAATCAGACAATAAACAATCAATTAACTACCCATTATTGGATGTTAAAGTTGAATATTATGACGCGGAACCCGAAAAATTTCTTGCACTAAATGAATCAACATTGAAACGAATTAATAATACAATGGTAACTGATGTCTATATTGGTGATCAATTATTTGAAAAGTTTCGTGGGGATGGGTTATGTATTTCAACGCCAACAGGGTCAACGGCATACAATAAATCCGTTGGTGGTGCAGTTATCCACCCTGGCCTTGAGTCATTGCAAATGGCAGAAATTGCGTCTATTAATAATCGAGTGTTTCGAACGTTGAGTTCACCCGTGATTGTGGCTTCAAATGATTGGATAACACTTAAACCAACGCAAAGTGGTGATTTTATTTTTAGCGTTGACCAGGAGATTTATCATAATAAGCAAATTAAGATGATTAAATACCGGGTAGCAAAGGAACGAATCTGTTTTGCAAAATACCGACATAATGATTTTTGGAAACGCGTGAATGAAGCATTTATTGGCAGTGATTATGAAGATTGATTGGCAATATACGGGGACATCACCTCAAAAAGTGAAAACTTTTTTGAAGAGCGAGGGGGTATCTAGGCGACTTTTAGCAACCCTTAAATATCGCGGTGGACGGCTCCTAGTTAATGACAATGAGCAATGGGCAATAGATTTTATTCAACAAAATGATAAGGTAAGTATCGTACTGCCAGCTGAAAAAAATAAAAATGAGTTAAAAAAATCATTTGTTCCGATTGATATTGCGTTCGAGGATCGTGATTTTTTAATTCTTAATAAACCCGCACATGTTGCATCAATCCCTTCGTTCCTGCATCCAGAAGATACCCTGATTAATCGTGTCGCAGGTTATTATAATAATCGACATTTGAACGAATTTGTTCCGCATATTGCGACGCGCCTTGATCGTGATACAAGCGGACTCGTTTTGTTTGCTAAGCATCGGTTTGCCCATGCGCTACTGGATCAGCAATTACAAAATCATCAAATTAATAAGTTCTACACAGCCTTTGTTGAAGGTCAGCTTACAGACAGTCATGGACTCATTGACGCGCCTATTCAACGTGATCCTGAATCGTTTATTAAGCGACAAGTAGGGCATGGAGAAGGTAGTCAAGCAGCCTCAACGGAATACTGGTTGGAGCGGTCCGTACAGAATATTAGCCAGTATAGAATTCAATTACATACGGGTAGAACACACCAAATTCGGGTTCATTTCGCATCTACGGGACATCCCTTGGTTGGGGATACATTGTATGGCGGCCACGTCGATATGCCAATGGAACGGCAGGCACTACATTGCAGCGAGATTGAATTTTACCAACCGTTTACCCACAGAATGGTAAATGTCCAAAGTCCCATCGCAACAGATATGCAGAAATTCATAAATAAAAATAAATGAGGCACTTCGCATGGCAGATACAGAAAAATATAACCAAATAAAAACTGAAGAAATTATCGACTCGTTGGATAAAAAGCAACGATATAATTTCCATAATGAATTTACAGATTTACATGTTTATGAACAAGCTGAAATATTTACAACGCTTGATAAAGAGCAAAGACAAAGAGTCTATCAATACTTAACACCTAAGGAATTGAGTGATACATTCGATGCCATTGAAGATGATCCTGAAGAGGTCGTTAAATATTTTGATGAAATGTCGCTAAAATATGTTGCCGAATTATTGGACAATATGTATACCGATAATGAAGTTGATTTGTTAGGACAACTTGATAAGCATAAATTAGCTAAGTACCTAGGGCTGATAGATAAAGATAAAGCCAATGAAATAAAATCATTGCTTCATTACGAAGATAAAACGGCTGGTGCTATTATGTCGACTGATTTTGCTTCAATTGTTTCTAGCCAAACAGTTAGGTCTGCCATGCAGGTTTTAAGAGAAGAAGCAGAAAATGCAGAAACAATCTATTATGATTATGTTGTTAATAATGATAAACGGTTACTCGGAATTGTGACGTTACGAAACTTATTGATGAGTGATGAAGATGCATTAATTGGCGATATCATGACTACGCCGGTTATGTCTGTAAAAGCGGATGATGACCAAGAAGATGTTGCTAAAATGATTCGTGATTATAATTTTTTGGCGATGCCAGTTACAAATTACGATGAACAATTAATTGGCGTAATCACAGTTGATGATATTATTGATGTTATTGATGAAGAATCGGCTGAAGATTACTCTGGTTTGGCCGGTGTTGATACCGAAGAACAAACCGAGAATCCATTTAAAGCGGCGTCAAAACGGTTACCTTGGTTGATCACGCTACTATTTTTGGGGATGTCGACGGCAAGTTTGGTTAGTCATTTTGAAGGACTACTAAGTGAAGCAAGTATTTTGGCCGTCTTTATTTCTTTGATTACCGGGACAGCTGGTAATGCCGGAACACAAAGTTTGGCCGTTGCCGTTCGACGGTTAGCTGTTAAAGATGATACAGAACAAAGCGTCGTTAGACTAATTATTAGTGAAGTGTTTACGGGGTTAGTTATTGGTGTTGTAACGGGAATTGCAGTTACTCTTATTGTTGGTATTTGGAAAGATAACTTTGTATTAGGAATGGTTATCGGACTCGCAATGATGAGTGCAATAACTGTAGCCAATTTGGCGGGGAGTTTTATTCCTATTTTGATGGATAAAATAGGTGTTGATCCGGCAGTTGCATCAGGTCCTTTCATTTCAACGTTAAGTGATTTAACATCTGTACTCATTTATTTCAGTATTGCACAAGTATTTTTAAAGTTTTTTATTACAAGTTAATACAATACAAAAGGCTCTAATCACTCAGTGGTTAGAGCCTTTTGTATTGTATTTAAGAGTGAAAAATAGTTTGGCGTGAGATTTTTTAGAAATAGCCATTAAAAAAAAGACACCCTGCTCCAATACCAAAGAAAATAACGGCAAACAATAGACTATTTGATAAGGCTAACATGATAAAGGATGATGTATCTTTGGTACCTCCCTTTTTAAGTTTCGTGAAAGTTTGCCAGGTCATAAATAGTTGCCAGATAGCGATTAATATGAAAATAAAGCCAATTATATAAAGCATATCAAGACCTCCTTTGCAATCAATATAACACATTAAGAAAGCGCTATCAATGATAAATTTATAAAAATAAATTATATTACTATAACTTATTTTGAATAAAAACTGTGTTATTTATGACTTTTTAAATTTTTTAGAAGTTAATAAATAGGTCGTTAAATAAAAAAATAAATATACTAAAAAGGCCTGAACACTTCTGTCTTGGAAGTGTTCAGGCCTTTTTAGCAAGTTACTTTAAAACGATTTTTGTACCATGAAGTTCTTTAACATTTAATTTAGCCGCAATTGTATCAACATTGTCAGCGGTGATACCACCGCCGGGAACAATTTTAATGAGTCCATTTGACCAATCAATAATTTCTTGAAGATGCGGTAGTGTTTCCTCAATTGGTTTATCAAGTGATCCACCGTGTGTTAGAACACGATCGATATCGTGTTCTGCCAACCAAGCCAATGCATCAAGTTGTGCATCGCTTGGAATTTCGTCAAAGGCCATATGGAAAGTGATTTGCATGCCACCACTTGCGGCAATTAAAAATTCCATAGCATCTGTATCTAATAGATTGTCGGTGTCTAAAGCGCCGAAGACAACACCATCAACCCCAAGTTGTTGAGCCTGAAATAAATCAGCTTCCATAATTTTTAATTCGGTATCATTATAAACAAAATTTCCACCGCGAGGTCGAATCATTGCCATAACAGGAACCTGATTGTCTTGAGCGTAACGCATCGTTTCCGACATAACACCTTTGCTGACGGTTGTTCCGCCAACGGCAAGATTATCGCAAAGCTCGAAGCGATTAGCCCCGGCCGCAAATTGTTTCGGAATATCGGTAAAATTTTCGACTGCAACTTCTTTAATTAACAAATTTAATTTCTCCTAGTTTTCAAAATAAACGCAAACAGACTCTGGAACAGAAATATCTTTTTGAAGCAAGGTTAGCTTACCAGACGTTGAATCACGTTCAAATAAGCTGGCGTTATCAGTGTTTTGATTAGCAACAACCAAGAATTCTTCCGATTTATTCAAGCTGAAGTCACGTGGAAAATCACCTTCGGTTGGAATCAATTGGATAAGCGCCATTTTACCATCATCGGCTAAAGCGTAACAAGCGATTGAGTTGTGACCACGATTGGACACATACAAGAAACGACTATCTTTTGAAATGCGAATAGCAGCAATGCCATTGTGTGCATCCCAATCTGATGGAATTGATGACAATGTTTGGATTTCTTTAAACGAGCCATCTGTCTGATTATAACTTAGTAGGGTTACTTCACTAGAAAGTTCTCCGGCCAAGTAAGCTAGCTTTCCATTTTTATGGAAAACGATGTGTCGAGAGCCAAATCCGGGTGCTGAACGATATTCGGCAACCTGTTTAATGGCACCGTCATCTGAAACGTCAAAAGTTAATAGTTGATCGGTACCAAGATCACAGACGACTAAACGATTATCTGGTGTTAAATCAGTGAAGTGAATATGAGAGCTAGTTTGTTCAGGTTTTGGACCATGGCCTTCATTTGCAGTTTCACTGATGAGAGATAATGAACCGTCGGCTTGGATTTTTGAAATTGAGATAAGGCCCTTATGATAATTTGAGCTGTAGACTAATTGTCGCGCGTTATCAACTGCCACATAGGCAGGTGGTGCACCTTCGGCAGAAACGTCATTTAAAAATAAAGGGTTATCCGTTGTGACATCAAATGCGGAAAGACCGCCAAGTTCTGATCTTTTTGAAACCGTGTATAAGATATTTTTATCAGATTTAGTCAAATATGTTGGGTTTTCAACTTTAATGTAAGGTATAGCGTCCGAAACCTTTTTTTCGATAGTGTCTAGTTGAGCACGGTGAATACCGGTACTTGTTTTTTTTGTATATGTACCAAATAAAATTGATTCTTTCATAGTTGTAATTGCCTCCTTTTGATATTGCCAATATTATATCATATTTCATTGTAAACGTTATTATTTATACCGTACGTTATGCTATAATTATAGGTAACTAAAAAGAGATAAGGGGACGAAAAATTATGACAACAGCAAAAATTGAAGAAATTGGTAAAGATGCTATTTCTAAGAAAGAACCAATTGTGATTCTTTTTAATGAAAGTGCAACGGATGATTTAAGACAAGTTTCTGTTATCCAGTCGTTTGAAGAGGGTAAAGAAATTGTTTCACCAAAGACTGGTGATGAACTGGTCATCGATGACCAGACTTTTAAAATTGATTTTGCCGGAGAGTTGGTTTCAAGTAATTTTGAGTCAGTTGGACATGCCACATTATTCTTTATGGAAGTTCCAGAACATCCGCAACCTAACGGCATCTATTTAACACCGCACGTATTACCTACTTTTAAAGTCGGTAGTACAATTATCTATAAATAAAGGGGTCCATTAAAATGCGCCCAGATGAAAATGAAAAAGTTATTTCACAAAGATCTTGGTTTTGGAAGTGGGTTATCAACAATAAAACAGTCAGTGTTTTATCGATTATTTTATTAAGTTTATTGATTATCTTTATGTCAGAAAAGGTAAACTGGTTTTTTGCACCAATTGGAGAACTTCTGAGTATCGTTGGATTTCCAATTGTTTTGGCGGGGGTATTATATTATTTAATTGCGCCGCTAATCGATTTTTTTGAATCTCGTTTCAGAATTAATCGGAGTTTACTTATTACAATTGTGTTTATCGTTATCGCCGGACTTTTAGTGTGGGGGATTGTTGTTTTAATTCCCGCAGTTCAGGCGCAAACAATCAGTATTATTAAAAATTGGCCAACGTATTGGTCAAATATTACGCGTCAAACGGATGACTTCATGTCATCATCATTATTCGACACAATTAAAAATTCTGTTGAAAACATAAATACAGATATTATTGGAACAATTTCTAAAAAAGCGAGTTCAATAGTTACTTCAACTGTTGGTTCTTTAGGTAGTGTTGTTGGGACCGTGACAACCTTTATTATTGGATTAATAACGGCGCCATTTATCTTATTCTATCTATTGAAGGATGGACATAGTCTACCTGGTTATCTTTCTAAGTTTTTCCCAGTTAGATATCGGAAATCAACCATTGGACTATTAGATGAAATTAATTTACAAGTGAGCCAATATATCCGTGGGCAATTAACGGTAGCCTTCTTTGTAGCCGTATTATTTGTTATTGGTTTTTCCGTTGTTGGACTTAAATTTGCTTTAACATTGGGTATTTTAGCCGGATTTTTAAATTTAATTCCATATTTAGGATCATTTTTAGCAATGGTTCCGGCACTTGTAATTGCTGCTTTTATTTCACCAATTATGTTGGTGAAGGTCATTATTGTCTTTTTCGTTGAACAGACAATTGAATCAAGATTAATTTCACCATTAATCTTGGGTAGTAGTTTAGCCATTCATCCAGTTACGATTTTAATCGTTTTATTAGGATCAGGACGTATCTTTGGCTTAATGGGGGTTATCTTTGGAATTCCCGGATATGCTATCCTAAAGGTTATTGTGACACGGATTTTTGCATGGTATAAAGAAAGTTCTGGATTATATGTTGAAGCAGAACCGGAAAAAATAAATAAAGATAAATAAAAAAAGTTAGACAAAATAAAATTTGTCTAACTTTTTTGTTTAAAGAGCATCACCGTTAAAAATCGAATTTTTAACAATAACGTAATCAACCTTTTCAAGTGCCGACAGAGTATTACCGCCAGCGTAAGAAATTGAAGATTGTAAATCTTGTTGCATTTCGATTAAGGTATCATGAATGTTGCCTTTAAAAGGGACTAACATTTTTTTACCTTCAACGTTCGTATGACTTCCTTTTTGATACTCGGAAGCTGAACCGAAATAGCTTTTAAATAATTGACCGTCTTTTTCAATTAAATCGCCAGGACTTTGTTTATGTCCAGCAAAGAGTGAGCCAATCATACACATTGACGCGCCAAATCTAACTGACTTGGCGATGTCACCATGAGTTCTGATACCACCATCAGTGATAATCGGTTTACTTGCGGCTTTAGCACACAGGCGAAGGGCAGCTAATTGCCAACCCCCAGTTCCAAAACCAGTTTTAATTTTAGTAATACAAACTTTTCCGGGACCAATCCCTACTTTAGTTGCATCTGCACCAGCATTTTCAAGTTCTCTAACGCCTTCTGGAGTTCCAACGTTGCCGGCAATCAAGAAGGATTCTGGTAACCATTTTTTAATATGATGAATTAAATCAATAACACTTTGTGCGTGGCCGTGTGCCACATCGATTGTAATATATTCTGGAATTAAATCAGCATCAGCTAGTTCTTCAATTAATGCCCATTCTCTAGGTTTAACGCCAACACTAATTGAAGCAAATAAGCCTTTTTCATGCATTTTTTTAACAAATGGTAATCGACTTTCTTCATCAAAACGATGCATGACGTAAAAATAATCATTTGCAGCGAACCATTCTGCTAATGGTTCATCAATAATAGTCTGCATATTCGCAGGGACCACGGGTAATTTAAAACGGCGAGGACCAAATTGAACGGATGTATCAACTTCAGAACGACTGTTCACAATGCACTTATTAGGGACAAGTTGAATATCTTCATAATCAAAAACTGGCATAACGTCTCCTCATTTCCTTTAAATACGAACATTATTTAATATTTTTAAATTAATATCAGTAACCAATGGATAATTTACGCTATTTTACGATTGAAGTCAACTTATTTACATTATTAATCGAAAATTAAACAATAATGCGAGAGGGAAGGTCATCGTGCTATAATCATTTTGGGAGTGATTAACATCGTAAAAAAAGAAAAAGTTAAAAAAACAAATGACGAACGCATTTTAGATCAACACCACATTGAATTTGAGAGCTATAGTTTTGATTTCTTGGGTGGCCGACAAATGGATTCAAGTAAAGAAGCTAAAGAACTTGGAACCGATGAACGAAGTATTTTAAAAACAATTGTTTTACAGGGAAGTAATGGTGACAGAGACTATGTGGTCGTTTGTCTACCTATTACCTTTGAAATTGATTTAAAATTAGTCGCGCGCGAATTGAATGAAAAACAATTACATTTGGCAGATAATAAAAATTTGATTAATATTACCGGATACGTTCATGGTGCTAATACACCAATTGGTATCAATATACGAAAAGGATTTCCAATTTATTTCGACGAACGCATCCAAGAATTCGACAAAATTTGGGTTTCAGCTGGAAAAGTTGGACGATCTGTTGGCGTAAAACGTGAAGAACTAGTGGCATTAGTTAAAGGCCATTACATTAACATTGAAAAGTAGATACCCATTAAATTAAATGATAAAAAAGGAATAAAGATAAATTGAAAAAAATTGAGAAGAGTACCATATTTTTAAAAAATAAAATAGATCTATTTAGATGTCCTGTCTGCTTGCAACCTTATATCGAGATTAAAGGCCAGACAATGATTTGCCCAGATGATCATCAGGTTGATTTATCTAAAAAGGGAACTCTTTATTTCTTAAACCATGGTGTGAAAAGTGATTATGAATTGGATATGTGGCTGGCTCGTAGACAATTATTGCAAGCTGGTTTGTTTAAACCAATCACCGATAAAATCTTGGAACAACTTTCAGAAGAAAACGAAACAATTATGGATGTTGGTTGCGGAGAAGGGACACCATTACACAATATTGAAATTGCTCGCCAGAACAATCAGGATACTTATGTGGGGTTTGATATATCGAAGGATGCCATTAATTATGCGACCCAACAGGAAACGGACGCTTTTTACTGTATTGCCGATTTAGCTAAGTTACCTTTCAATAACCAATCGTTCTCAACTATTATTGATATTTTTTCTCCCTCCGCTTACGCAGAATTTGATCGTGTTTTGGAGGAGAACGGACAGTTATTGAAAATCATTCCAAATTCAAATTATTTGGTTGAGTTACGTGAACTTTTATACAATGAGGAAAGTCATAATAGAAGTTACAGTAATGAAAAAGTTTTAAACCTTTTCAAAGAGAAATATCCTGATTCTGAACAAATCGTTATTAGTTATCAGTTTGATATTCCGGAAGGTTTATTTCCGGCACTACTCGAGATGACACCGTTACATTGGGGTGCCACATCAGATAATCAGGCTAAGGCTAAAGCGCATCCCCTCAAACAAATCACGGTGGATGTAACCTTATTAAAGCATCGTAAAAATAAGTCAGAATCGGTGTTGTAACAAATAAAATGCTGTGTTATTATGAATATACGAATTCGGTTGTTTAGAAACTGTCGACAATGTTGTCAGTTTCTGGAAATTGGTCTTCATTAACGTATCTTTTCGCCGTGCCCACACCGAAATGATGCGTTTTTTTGTTGCCTAAAAATACTTGGACCATTTGGAAGGATGTTACTTTTGACAAATCATATAGCGCTTTTTGAACCACTTATGCCCGCAAACACAGGTAATATTGCTAGAACTTGTGCCGGAACGGATACTGAATTACATTTAATTGAACCACTCGGATTTTCAACAGACGATAAATATTTAAAGCGTGCTGGACTTGATTATTGGGATAAAGTAAAAATTACTTATCATAAAAATTTGCAAGATTTTTTGGAAACTATTCCGGATCAAAAACAACTCTTTTTGGTTTCTAAGTTCGCACCGCAAACTTATTCACAGGTTGATTACACGGATGTGGATAAAGATTATTACTTCTTGTTTGGTAAGGAGACAACAGGACTTCCTGAAAATTTTATGCGCCAAAATGAAGAAAAGGCTATTCGAATCCCGCAGGATGATACGCATATTCGTGCCTTGAACCTGTCTAATTCAGCCGCAATCGTCATTTATGAAGCCTTGAGACAGCAAGATTTCCCCAACTTGGATAAAACACATACGTATGAAAACGATAAATTAAAATAAAGGGCCTGAGCATTTTTTAAACTAGATTTTCATAAATAAGTTATACTTACTTTTGAGTTATGAAAAGGGCCATCATTTATGGTAAATAAGTATTTTATAAAATGAAAGGATGATCTAGTTTGTTTCAAGTAATAACAATATTTGGATTTGACGAACCCTGGTGGTTCTTCGATGATTGGAAAACGCATATTCAGGAGACCGTAGAGTTTGATTCAATGGACGATGCAGTTTTATTTTTTGAAAAACAAGCCGATATATTTACGGCTAAGTTTAGTCATCAAAAAAGTAAACGTCAGTTTTTAACGGCATTCTGGGATGATAAGCAACTTGATTATTGTGCGGATTGTGGCGATGATTTACAGTTGTATCAAGGATTGATGATAGTTAAAGATGGTAAAGAAATAGCACCAGTAAAAGAGAGTTAATAACGATTATGTTATTAGCTCTCTTTTTTTTAAAATGCGTGAATTGGCCACGTGCGGTATTCGAGATATGGTATAATTTGAATATTCATTTTAGTAGAAGGAGGAACTGTTTTGGCTCAAAAAGCAAAGAAAAGAAAAAAACGTCCCACAAAAAAAACAGTTCAATACAAATTTTCTAAAAATATAATTGGCGCTATATTTTTATTATTTGGCATTCTTGGCGTTTTAGCGCTAGGGTACTTGGGAACTTTATTCGCTAACGTTTTCCGTTTATTCGTTGGAAACACTTATCAATTTGCGCTATTGATTCTTGGTGTCTATGGTAGTTATTTAATGGTTATGGGCAAAGAGCCCAGCTTGAAAAAGCGTATTGGCTGGGGCTCATTGATACTATACATTGGTGTATTAGTATTTTTAGAGGCGTGGTTTGTTGGACATTCGGACGTACATAATCAGTTTATTCAGTACACATGGGGGACATTAGTCTCAGATTTTCGTCAGTCAGCGGTTGGATCGACTGTTGGCGGTGGGATGATTGGAGCAAGTCTATACCAGCTGTCTCACTTTTTGGTTTCACAAGCTGGAACGTATATCGTTAGTACGCTTTTCATTTTAGCGGGATTATTTATTATTTTTAATTTATCATTTTCAGAAGTGATGTATACCGTTCACCGCTATCTTAATGTCATTATTGCTTGGTCAAGAGAAGGTATCCGCCGTAGTAAAGTGGCATTTAATAGTTTTAAAGAGGAAAGACAAGAAAATGAGATGGATTTGGAAGAAGAAAAACCTAAACCATTGGCTGATCGGAAACCTACAGTTCAGGAAATAGAACCTGAATCCAATCTAGATATTGGTAAGCTACCAATTATTACGCAACAAGAACCGGATCCAGAACCAGAAGTAAGCGATGAACCTAGTTTATTAGCAAGCGTGGTTGCAGAAGATAATGAAGATTATCAGTTACCACCAGTTACACTGTTAACTAAAATCCCCAAAGAAGACCAAAGTGGCGAATATAAAACAATTGAAAAAAACACGAAAATATTGCAACAAACGTTTGAAAGTTTTGGCGTTGACGTTGAAATTAAAAGTGTGAGTTTAGGACCATCAGTTACTGAATACGAACTACATCCGGCAATTGGTGTTAAAGTTAGTAAAATTGTTAATCTTGCGGATGACTTGGCATTAGCGCTCGCCGCCAAAGATATTCGGATTGAGGCGCCAATTCCTGGTAAATCACTGATTGGAATTGAAGTGCCAAACTCTAAAATTTCAATGGTATCGTTCAGGGATGTTATTGAATCACAACAAAAAAATCCAACGCCGGACAAGGTTCTTGAAGTACCATTGGGTCGAGATGTTTCGGGTCAATTAGTAACGGCAGATCTAACGACAATGCCACATTTGTTAATTGCCGGGTCGACAGGAAGTGGTAAGTCTGTTGCAATTAACGGTATCATTACAAGTTTATTAATGAATACGAAGCCGAACCAAGTTAAGTTTATGTTAATTGATCCTAAAAAAGTTGAACTAGGTGTCTATAATGGGATACCGCATCTATTGACACCCGTTGTCACGAATCCTAAAAAGGCATCACGTGCTTTGCACAAAGTGGTTTCTGAAATGGAAAGACGGTATGAATTATTTGCGGATGCCAGTCAGCGTAATATTTCAGGATATAATGAAATGATCACGCAAGAGAATAAGAACGACGGTCAAAAAAGGGCAACATTGCCTTATATCGTGGTTATTGTTGACGAATTAGCAGATTTAATGATGGTCGCTTCGAATGAAGTTGAAGATGCCATTATTAGGTTAGCACAGATGGCCAGAGCGGCCGGAATCCATATGATTTTGGCGACTCAACGACCATCAGTTGATGTTATTACGGGCTTAATTAAGGCGAATGTACCATCACGAATGGCTTTTGCCGTTTCAAGTGGTATCGATTCAAGAACAATTATTGATAGTAACGGGGCTGAAAAGCTCTTAGGACGTGGAGATATGTTGTTCTTGCCAATGGGATTGAATAAACCAATTCGGGTGCAGGATGCGTATATCTCGGATAAGGACGTTGAGAGTGTCATTCAATTTATTAAGAATCAACAGGAACCCCAGTATGATGAAACTATGATTGTGACAGATGATGAAACGGCTAATTCTGGGTCTTCAGCTGATTCGGAAGATGAGTTATACGGGGATGCCGTTAAACTAGTTGCGCATGAACAATCTTGTAGCGTATCCATGTTGCAAAGACGATTTAGAATTGGGTATAATCGAGCCGCGAGAATTGTTGATGAGATGGAAGCTAAGGGAATTGTTGGACCACCCGAGGGAAGTAAACCACGTAAAGTTTTAATAAATGAAGAAACTGATAGCCCAGATTAGGGTTGTCAGTTTTTTTATTGTTATTATGGACCGGTTATTACGAAACAATTAAATTTGTGTTTCACTAGTCTTTCAATTATTATGGTAAGAGAACGTCCGATTAAAAGGAGGCACATTTTTGTGCGTAAACAATTAAAAAATGGTATTAACTTAACCGTTATTGAAAATAGTCAATTTAAAACAAATAGAATCGTTATTAACTTTGTTGCACCTTTAGCTGGAGAAGAATCAGCAGAACGTATGCTGCTAGCTAATTTATTAGAAATTAGCAGTGCAAAATACCCATCTCAACAAAGATTAGCCGAGAAATTATCAGAACTTTATGGAGCTAGTTTTGGGATTACTGTTAGTAAAAAAGGAAATTACCATTTAATAAGCTTAATTTTAAATGGCGTAAATGATAAATTTTTGGAACACAAAACAGATAGTTTGAAAGAAATTTTTAATTTTATTAAAGAAATTATTTTTAATCCAAATGTGACTGATGGCCATTTTGATGAGGAAACATTTAAACGTCAAAAAGAAAATTTGATGATGTCAATTAGAAGTATTAGCGATGATAAACAATCATACGCGGGATTAGAATTACAAAAACTTTATTTTCAAAATGATCAAGCAATCCCAAGTTATGGCACAATTGAAGCCATCGATAAAATCACCGCAACTAGTCTATTTGAGTATTACAAGCAGATGCTTGCAACTAACCGAGTGGACATTTTTGTTATTGGTGAATTAGATGAAATAGAAACGGAAAGTATCGTTAAAATATTACCATTTACACCGAGAGATTTTGAGATGGTACCTATCTTCTATCATCAGGATGTCAAAGAAGTTGTGACTAAAGTCGAAACGCAAGCCGTTGCTCAAGGTAAATTGAATATGGCTTACCAGTTACCCGTTTACTACAGAGAAAGTGGCTACTATGCTGGGCTTATTTTTAATGGTGTTTTTGGTGGGTCACCGCTTGCTAAACTTTTTGTAAATGTTCGTGAAAAAGCTAGTTTGGCTTATTACGCTAGTAGTTCACTAGACACATTTAGAGGTATTTTAACTGTCCAAACTGGTATTGAATCACAAAATAAAGATAAAGTTATCGAAATTGTTCAACAACAATTGGATGACATCATCGCAGGTGATATTAGTGATGAATTATTAAATAAAACAAAAATGACCATGATTAATCAATATCAGAGTAGTCTTGATTCACAAATGGCATTAATTAATCAATCAATGGTTGATCAGTTGACACAGACGGAAGTTGGAACAACAGAATGGATTGATGGTATTAACGCCGTTGATAAATCTGCGGTTCAAGCTATCGCTCGTGAAGTTAAATTACAAGCAATCTTCTTTTTGAATGGGGAAATCAAATAATGAAAACATTAGAATACCCGCAGTTCGATGAAATATTATATACAGAAACTTTAGAAAATGGTCTGAAAGTCAACATTTTACCTCGTAAGGGATTTCATAAAACTTACGGTATTTTTACAACCAATTATGGTTCAGTAGATAGTGTCTTCGTGCCAATTGGTGAAGAGGAAATGATACACGTACCAGATGGTATCGCGCATTTCTTGGAACATAAAATGTTTGAAAAAGCAGATCATGATGCATTCGATTTGTTTGGCGAATATGGGGCTAGTGCGAATGCTTTCACTAGTTTCACGCGTACCAGTTACTTGTTTTCAAGTTCTAATCATATTCCTGAAAACATTGAAACATTGTTAGATTTTGTGCAGGATCCTTATTTCACGCCAGAAACGGTCGAAAAAGAAAAAGGTATTATTGGTCAAGAAATTCAAATGTACGACGATGATCCTAATTGGCGACTATATTTTGGAATCCTAGGTAACCTTTACCCAAATCATCCTGTCAGCAGTGATATCGCAGGGACAATTGAATCAATTGATAAGATTACTGCGGATGATTTATATAAATGTTATGAAACCTTTTACCATCCAAGTAATATGAATCTATTTATTGTTGGCAATGTTGATCCTGAGGAAACGTTAGCTTTAATTAAAGCTAACCAAGGTCGTAAGAATTTCCCAGAAGCAGCAGAATCAATTAAGCGATCAATTCCTGAAATTCAAGTTGATGGGTCAGACATTATGCCATATCGGGCAACTGAAATGGAAATCCAACGGGCTAAAACAATTGTTGGAATTAAAGGATTAGATGATGTTCCTGAAGGCCGTGATGGCTTGAAATATAAAGAAACAATTCATATGTTGCTTTACCTCTTGTTTGGGGATACTGCTCCTCAATATATGAAGTTGTATGACGAAGGAACACTAGACGATTCATTTGGATACGAATTTGAAATTGAACGTGGCTTTCATTTTGCAAGTATCAGCGGTGATACAGATAATCCACAAAAATTATCAGATGCTATTATTAACATTTTGGAGAACGCGGCGGATTATTTAGCTGACGCGGATGCTCAATTTGAACTAGCTAAGCGTGAGATGTTAGGACAATCAATTCAATCAATGAATTCTCTTGAAAGCATTGCAAATCAATACGATGGCGATCTATTTAATGACGCTACTGTCTTTGATCGAGCACCAATTATCGAAAACATGACCTTAGATCAAGTTCGTCAAGGTGCCAAAGACTTTATTCGCTCTGAAGCAATTAGTGTTTACCAAATTATGGCTAAAGAGGACAAATAAGGTGAGCTGGGCAGTTATTTTTGGTGCATCCGGTGATATCGGTCAAATGATTGCGAGGCAATTAGCGGACGCGGGTTGGTCGTTGACGATGCATTATTATCAAAATGAACAAGTAATTACAACATTGACAGATGAGTTGAGAAAAAATTATCCAAAACAGGATTTTTTACCGCTACAATTTGATATGACAACGTCTGATGTTGAAGCCGTGACATCACAATTATTTGCGGTTGACGCATTAATATTTGCGGAGGGAACAACTTCTTATCATTTATTTAATGAGGCCCCAATGGCTGATTTGGATAAAATGATGAAAATGCAGGTTCAAACACCGTTAGCGTTAATCCAGAAATTGGAGCCTAAATTAGCACTAAATCATTTCGGACGTATTATCTTTATTGGTTCGATTTATGGAGGTGTTGGAAGTCCAATGGAGGTTCTGTACAGTACGGTTAAGGGTGCGCTGTCTGCCTTTTCCAATGCATATAGCAAGGAAGTTGCGTCATTAGGCATCACAGTTAATGTTGTAGCGCCGGGAGCGGTAGATACAAAAATGAATCAACAATTTTCTGAAGAAACAAAAAAAATGATTTCAAATGAAATTCCAATTGGTCGATTTGCTCATCCTGAAGAGATTGGTTTCTGGGTGAAGCAATTATTGGCCAAAGAGGCAGGGTACCTCACCGGACAAACAATTTACGTGTCCGGCGGATGGTTGAAATAAAATAATAAAATTTTAATAAATTGGGCATAGAGACTATGTTATACTGGGCTTTAGAAGATTAACTATTAAACTAAGTGGAGAATTTGATATGAGTGAAATTGGAAAGAAATTACAAGAAGCGAGAATAAATAAAGGTTACACGTTGGATGATTTACAACAAATGACGAAGATTCAAAAACGTTATTTAATCGCGATTGAGGACGAGAATTTTTCTGATTTACCAGGAGATTTTTATGTCCGCGCATTTGTTAAACAATATGCAGAAACGGTCGATTTGGATGCGAATGAATTATTGGGAGAATTCAATGAAACTGTTCCAGATGAACCAGAGGCAGTAGTTACAAAAGAACGAGTATCACGTTCTGAAAAATCTGCGGGACTTCCTAAAGATGGTAAATTTGATAAATTCATGTCGTATTTACCAACAATTATTATTGTTGTCATTGTTTTAGGGATTTTGGGAACCATTTATGGTGTAACATTAAACAATAAAAATACGGATACTCAAATTGAAAGTTCAAGCTCTAAAGTATCGGTTTCAACTGATTCAAAGGCAAAATCTGAAAGTGCTAGCTCTGCATCATCAGAAACAAGCTCAAGTTCTTCGTCCGATAAGAAGACACAAAAATTAACATACGTTTCAGATACGGGTACAAACACCATCTATACGATGGAAAATGCACCAAAAACTTCTGAAATCAAGTTAACGGCTGCTGGTAGTGCAGCTTGGAGCTCAATTACAGCTGATGGCACACAATTATGGCAAGCAACGCTTGTATCAGATGCGAGTGATACTGTTTCAATTCCAGCTGGGACAAAGTCATTTGTCTTTAGTTTTGGAAATGCAACGGCTATGAGTATCACAATAAATGGCAAAAAATTTGATTTTACGAAAACAAATCCGGCCTTACAAGTTAGAACGGTTACCGTAAATATTCAATAAACAAAAATTGCCGGCAACGAGGTCTACGTTGTTGGCTTTTTTTGAAAAAAAGGGGAACAATTATGAATTTACCAAACAAATTAACGGTTGTCAGAATCATATTAATTCCAATCTTCATGTTGGTGTTATTATTACCACTTGATTGGGGAATGGTTACTTGGGCTGGCACTCAAATCGAAGTTACACATTTAGTTGGTGCGATTATTTTTGCGGCCGCTTCATTAACAGATTTTTTAGACGGTCAAATTGCGCGTCGACAACATTTAGTTTCTAATTTTGGAAAGTTTGCTGATCCATTGGCTGATAAAATGCTTGTAATGACTGCGTTTATTATTCTGGTCGCATTTAATCAAGTGCCATCTTGGGTAGCAGCAATCATTGTTTGTCGTGAACTTGCTGTCACTGGGTTGAGATTGATCATTGTTGAAAATGATGGTCAGGTTATGGCTGCGGCCATGCCAGGTAAAATTAAAACAACAACGCAAATGATCGCAATCATTTTGTTGTTCTTAAATAATGTATTGTTTGCAGCAATTAATGTACCAATGGCTGCTATCTTCCTTTACATTTGTTTATTCTTTACTATCTACTCGGGAATCGATTATTTTGTCCAAAATAGAGCGATTTTCTCAGATTCATTTGAAAAATAAAATGATTAGACTAAAACGGTTAACTGTTTTAGTCTTTTTTAATTAGAAATTAGGAGGCAACATTATGCACGCAGAGATAATTGCAGTTGGAACAGAAATTTTATTAGGACAAATTGTAAATACGAATAGCGCTTTTCTAGCAGATAAACTAGCGGATTTGGGCGTTAATGTGTTTTATCAAACAGTTGTTGGGGATAACGAAGCACGTATGTTAGAGACAATTGAAATTGCTTCTAAACGAAATGATTTAGTAATTTTATCCGGAGGACTTGGACCAACGGAAGATGATTTAACGAAACAAATGGTGGCTAAATTCTTAAATGAAAAGTTAGTTGAAAATAAAGATGCAATGCTGAAAATTGAAAATCATTTTGCGCAAACAGGTCGTAAAATGACTGAAAACAATAGATTACAAGCCTTATATATAGAGGGCTCAGTACCCATTAAAAACCATGCCGGAATGGCCGTTGGAGATTTTTATAAGGGTGCGGCATGCGATTTTCTACTATTACCCGGCCCACCCAATGAATTGAAAACAATGTTTAACAAAGAAGTTGAGGAACTATTGAAGCAAACATATAACTTAAATAGTCATCTTGAATCAAAGGTTCTACGTTTCTTTGGAATTGGGGAATCTAAACTGGTTACTGAACTAGAAGATATAATAGAAGCACAAACAAATCCTACGATTGCTCCTTATGCGAAGACTAACGAAGTTACTTTACGAATTACCGCGAGTGCTACAGAAGGAAAATCGGCCGAAAAATTAATTGGCGAGATGGAAACTAGTGTGTTAAATAGGGTAGGCAATTATTTTTATGGTTATGGGGATGATAATTCATTACAAAATGTGGTTGTGACCGAACTGATTAAAAATGATTTATCAATTTCTGCCGCAGAAAGTTTAACAGCTGGATTGTTTCAAAGTACTTTGGCTGAAGTCGCTGGCGTCTCAAAAGTTTATCCTGGCGGATTTGTGACGTATGCAAATGCAGTGAAATCTGACGTTTTAGGTATTCCGACTGAAACGATAAAAAAATATGGTGTTGTTAGTGAAAGTATTGCCAAACAGATGGCCGTACAAACACAAGATAAAATGAAAACGGACGTTGCCATCTCATTCACGGGTGTTGCTGGTCCAGATGAACTTGAAGGACAAAAAGCGGGAACCGTTTGGATTGGACTTGCCTTCAAAGATAATCCCGTCGTTGCAAAACAATTTCATTTTGCAGGGAACAGGGAAACGATTCGTCAAAGAAGTGTCTTAAGCGGACTTAAATGGATATTTGATGAAATTAATGAATAAATAATTAAAGCTAACAATGGATTGTTGTTGACAGCGGGGGGCAATTAACCGTAAAATACTAAAGTGTATATGAACAAAATAAAAAACATCTAAAAATTTATGATTAATTTAATTAATCATTGTTTGATGGTGCGGAGGTGGACTTTTATGGGAACTATAACAACCGTATTAATCCTCGCTATCATCGCTATTATTGCTTTAGTTGCTGGAATTTTTATTGGAATTGCATATAGAAAGTCAAATTTTGAAAAAACACTTGATGGTGCAACGCATACGGCCGAAGGTATTTTACAAAGTGCAATGAAAGATGCTGAGACTCAGAAAAAAGAAGCCGTTTTAGAGGCCAAAGAAGAAAGTCAAAGTTATCGTGATAAAATAGACAACGAGTTAAAGGAACGACGTTCAGAAATTCAAAAGCAAGAAAATCGAGTAATTCAACGTGAAGAAACTTTAGATCGTAAAGATGGCGCACTAGATAAACGCGAACAAACGCTTGAGAACAAAGAGAAAAAAGTAACGTCTGACCAAAAGCTTATTGACGTCAAACAACAAGAAGCAACTTCACTTATCCAGGCACAACAAGAAGAACTTGAAAGAGTTGCTTCTCTAACACAAACACAAGCACAATCCATTATTATGGACGATACAAAAGAATCATTGAGTCATGAACGAGCTGTAATGATTAAAGAAAGTGATAAGCAAGCTAAAGCAGAGGCTGATCGTAATGCTAAAGACTTAGTTGCTCAAGCTATCCAAAGAAGTGCAGCAGACATGGTTTCTGAAACAACTGTTTCATTAGTAACCTTGCCAAATGACGAAATGAAAGGCCGTATTATTGGTCGTGAAGGTCGTAATATTCGAACATTAGAAACCTTAACAGGAATCGATTTGATTATTGATGATACGCCTGAAGCAGTTGTTTTAAGTGGGTTTGATCCAGTTCGTCGTGAAATTGCTAAGATGACACTTGAAAAATTAATTCAAGATGGTCGTATTCATCCAGCACGAATCGAAGAAATGGTTGAAAAATCACGTAAAGAAATGGATGAGAAGATTCGTGAATTAGGTGAACAAACAACCTTTGATCTCGGACTTCATACAATTCATCCAGACTTAATTAAAACAATTGGTCGCTTGAATTATCGAACAAGTTATGGTCAAAATGTGTTAAGCCATTCTATTGAAGTTGCCAAGATAGCAGGTGTGTTAGCCGCTGAATTGGGTGAAGATGTTACATTAGCAAAACGCGCAGGATTGTTACATGATATTGGGAAAGCAGTTGATCATGAAGTTGATGGTTCGCATGTGGAAATTGGGCTTGAATTAGCTAAGAAGTATAAAGAAAATGATGTTGTTATTAACACCATTGCCTCACATCATGGTGATGTTGAAGCTAAGTATACGATTGCTATTCTGGTTGCGGCAGCTGATGCTGTCTCAGCAGCAAGACCTGGTGCACGAAGTGAATCATTAGAAAATTATATTCATAGACTTGAAAAACTTGAAGATATTACTCATGAATTTAAGGGTGTTCAGAAAAGTTATGCAATTCAAGCTGGTCGTGAAGTACGTGTTATTGTCACACCAAATGAAGTTAATGACATTCAAGCAACTGTTTTAGCTCGAGATATTAAAAATAGAATTGAAGATGAACTCGAATATCCAGGTCACATTAAAGTGACCGTAGTTCGAGAAACAAGAGCAATTGAGTACGCAAAATAAATAAAAAGACGGTGATGATTTAAGATTAACTTCTTAAATCATCATTTTTTGTCTAATGACTTTTTTAATTGGATTTCTATATAAAAAGAAAGAATGTTAAACTGGTTAATATATATTAAGAAAAGAGGACGACCATGCGTTTATTATTTATCGGAGATGTTGTTGGTGATTCAGGCCAACAAATGATTAAGGAGTACTTGCCAAAATTAAAAAGAAAATTTCATCCACAGGCAACCATTGTGAATGGTGAGAATGCAACAAAAGGCCGAGGAATTAATGAATCAGTTTATAAGTCATTCCTTCAAACGGGTGCCGATGTTGTTACAATGGGTAATCATACTTGGGATAACCGTGAGATTCAGGATTTTATTGGCGGTGCAAAGAAATTAATTCGACCAGCTAATTTTTCAGCAAATCAAGTACCTGGAATTGGTCATACGATCATTAATATTAATCAACAGAAATTAGCTGTAATTGACTTACAAGGACGTGTCTTTATGACGCCTTCAGATGATCCTTTTGCAGTTGTTCAAGATATTTTAGAAGAAGTAAAAAAAGAAACAGATTTCATTTTTATTGATTTCCATGCTGAGACAACGAGCGAGAAAGAAGCTATCGCATGGTTTTTAGATGGACAAGTATCAGCCGTTGTAGGAACTCATACGCATGTACCGACAAATGATGCGCGTATCTTACCCAAAGGAACTGCATTTATGTCAGATGTTGGTATGACGGGCCCTTATGATGGTATTTTGGGCATGAAACGTGAAAATGTGATTGGACGATTCTTATCACAAATGCCTACACGATTTGAAGTTGATGAAACAGGACGTCAAACATTATCGGCTTGTGTCATTGATATAGATGACAAAACGGGACATGCTAAGAAAATCTTCCCCGTTTTAATCAACGATGATCATCCTTTCATGGACTAAATTAAAAATAGGAGGGCATCTCGACTATGCCGCAAAAAACGAAACAGACACCAATGATGATTCAATATTTCGACATTAAAGCACAGTATCCTGATGCTTTTTTGTTTTACCGTTTGGGAGATTTTTATGAATTATTTTACGACGATGCCATTAAAGGCTCTCAACTATTAGAATTAACGTTAACGACACGCAATAAAAAAGCGGATGATCCAATTCCAATGTGTGGTGTTCCTCATCATGCCGCTCAAAACTATATTGATATTTTAGTTGAAAAAGGATATAAAGTCGCCATTTGTGAACAAGTCGAAGATCCTAAATTGGCTCAGGGTATGGTTAAGCGAGAAGTCGTTCAATTGGTTACACCAGGAACAACAATGGATAACGGTATAAATGAATCTAAAGAGAATAATTATTTAACAGCCGTCATTGAAGATGATGGGGTATTTGGTTTTGCTTATGTTGATTTATCAACAGGTGAACTTAAAACGAGTCGTCTGGATAACTTGGATAATTTAATTAACGAATTAATGAGTTTAAGAACGAAAGAAATTGTGATTAATAGTAGCTTATCCGATACAACAATTGAAACGTTGAAAAAGTTAAATATTATGCTCTCAATACAAGAACTTGGTGAAAGTCATGCTGAATCAAGCTACGCTATTCAAGACTTAACGGATTCATTAGAAGTGACTGTTGTCAAGGATTTATTGACGTACCTTTCAGTCACACAAAAGCGCAGTTTAGACCATTTACAAAAAGCAGTTCATTATGAACCTGATTTTTTCTTGAAAATGGATCATTATTCAAAATACAATCTCGAATTAATGCAAAATATTCGAACGGGTAAAAAACAGGGGACCTTACTCTGGTTACTTGATGATACAAAAACGGCAATGGGTGGTCGGTTACTTAAACAATGGATTGACAGACCGCTTATTAACTATGCCGAGATTTTAGACCGCCAAAACAAGGTTGATTTACTGATTAATCATTATTTTGAACGCAGCACGTTACAAGAAGAATTAGTTAAGGTTTATGATTTAGAGAGGCTGGCCGGACGTGTTGCTTTTGGGAGCGTGAACGGACGAGATTTAGTTCAACTTAAGCTATCACTTAAGCAAGTACCCAAAATTAAATACGTATTGGAAGAAATTAACGATGGGACTTTTTCCGATGTTATTAATAAGTTAGACCCAGTTGATGACGTCGCTAATTTGATTGAACGCGCAATTGTTGAAGAGCCACCATTATCGGTGACCGATGGACATTTAATTAAACAGGGATACAATGATCAGCTTGACGTCTACCAAGATGCCATGAAAAATGGTAAACAATGGTTGGCAGAGATGGAAGCAAAAGAACGAGAATTAACGGGAATAAAAAACCTTAAAATCGGATTTAACCGTGTTTTCGGCTACTTTATTGAGGTAACCAAATCTAATATTGTAAATGTGCCAAAAGATCGATATGAACGCAAACAGACGCTAACTAATGCTGAGCGTTATATTACGCCTGAGTTAAAAGAACGAGAAAGTATCATTTTAGGAGCCGAAAGTAAGGCGATTGATTTAGAATATAAATTATTCGTTGAAATTAGAGAAACTGTTAAAAAATCGATTGAACGCCTACAATTGTTGGCGCAAGGGATTGCGACACTAGATGTTTTACAAAGTTTTGCAGTTGTCAGTGAAGATTCACATTTTGTGAAACCACTCTTATTAAAAGAAGGTCATCAATTGGCAATTACAGCTGGTTGGCACCCGGTAGTCGAAAAAGTTATGGGGAAACAAAGTTATATTCCAAATGATGTTAATATGCCAGAAACACTAGATATATTGTTAATTACGGGACCAAATATGTCCGGTAAAAGTACGTACATGCGCCAATTGGCATTGACCGTTGTGATGGCTCAAATTGGATGTTTTGTACCAGCAGAAGCAGCTAAAATGCCTATTTTTGATCAAATATTTACCCGGATTGGTGCAGCCGATGATCTTATTTCGGGACAGAGCACATTCATGGTTGAGATGAAAGAAGCTAATCAGGCACTTAAAAATGCGACAGAGAACAGTTTAATCTTATTCGATGAACTTGGTCGGGGAACGGCAACGTACGATGGTATGGCACTTGCACAAGCTATTATTGAGTACGTGGATAAACATGTTCATGCCAAGACACTTTTTTCAACTCATTACCATGAATTAACGGTACTTGAAGAAACAGTTAAATCTTTAAAAAATGTCCATGTAGGAGCTATTGAGGAAAATGGTGAATTAGTCTTCTTACACAAAATTCAAGATGGCGCCGCAGATAAGTCATATGGGATTCATGTTGCTAAATTAGCAGGGATGCCCACGGAATTATTAAGTCGAGCAACGTTAATTTTGGATGATTTAGAGCAAAAAAATGAACATTCAAATACATCATCGAATTCTCAATTAACCATTAATGAAGAAGAAACACAGTTATCTTTATTTACGACTGAAGAGTTATCGAAAGACCAGTCAGCAGTTATGGATGAACTTAAAGCACTTAACTTGATGAATATGACGCCAAGAGATATTATGAACGTCTTATACGATTGGCAAGAGAAATTGAACAAATAAGACTGAAGGTGATTAAATGACGAAAATAATCGAGTTACCCACAATTTTAGCGGATCAAATTGCTGCTGGTGAAGTGGTTGAAAGACCCGCATCCGTTGTGAAAGAACTAGTTGAAAATGCAATTGACGCACATGCTACACAAATTGACGTTGTCGTTGAAGAAGCCGGACTTAAATCAATTAAAATTATTGATAATGGGGACGGTATTGAATCATCGCAAGTTGAAAATGCGTTTAAACGGCACGCCACAAGTAAAATAACGACAAGAGAAGATTTATTTAAAATTAGTACCTTAGGTTTCCGTGGTGAGGCATTACCCAGTATTGCGTCAGTTGCTAAAGTAACTATGAATACAGCAGTTGCTGGACAATCCGGGGCTTTTATTGCAGTTAATGGTGGCAAGATAGTTGATGAAAAATCATCTGCTAGTCGTAAAGGAACGGAAATAACCGTTTCTGACTTATTTTTTAATACGCCTGCTAGATTAAAGTACGTCAAGTCATTACAAACTGAAATGTCAGTTATTAGTGACATGATGAACCGACTGGCAATGAGTCACACAACTATTTCTTTCTCATTGACACATGGAGACAAGGAAGTGCTGAGAACAACTGGTAATGGTCAATTACAACAGACTATCTCTGCCATTTATGGCGTAAAGAGTGCGCGTCAAATGCTGGAATTTAGTGGTCACGATTTAGATTTTAAAATCAGCGGTTATACATCTTTACCAGAATTGACACGCGCCGGACGACAATTTATCTCTATCTTAATTAATGGCCGTTATGTTAAAAATACTAGTTTGAATAAGGCTATTATTAAGGGGTATGGATCAAAATTAATGGTTGGACGGTATCCAGTTACGGTTTTAAATATCCAATTGGACCCTTTGTTAGTTGATGTTAATGTTCATCCAACGAAGCAAGAAGTGCGGTTAAGCAAGGAACCCGAGTTAATTGAATTAATTAAAAAAGTAATCTACGAACGAATTGCTAAGGAAAATTTAATTCCGGAAGCATTAGAAAATTTGAGTTCAAAAAAACGCGAAAAGATAGATACCGATCAACTACAGTTTGATTTAAATGAAGCCTCAAGTAAATATCAATCTAAACCTAGTTTTGTGTTGGGAAAAAAGAAAATGGTAGCTAGCACACCGGTTGATATCAGCAGTAGCGAGAAACTAAATGAGTTGTCAGAAGCAATTGAGCCAATCTCAATTCAAGTTACCGAACAATTAGAATCAAAGCGTGTTAGTGATTTTGAAAGTCGGTATGCTAACGAGGATAATTTAGAACCATTTTCAATTGATCAGCGAGTTAATCTAGTTGATGAAAAAGAAATCGGCAATGAAGAAGAGCTGACGACCAAGAAAAGTGAACAAAGATTTCCGGATTTAAAATATATTGGACAAATGCATGGTACGTATTTATTTACGGAGTCTGAGGATGGACTGTATATTTTAGATCAGCATGCTGCGCAAGAACGGATTAATTATGAGTTTTATCGAAAGCAAATTGGTGAAGTTTCTAGTGATTCACAAAATTTATTGGTTCCTATCGTTCTGGAGTACACGGCAAGTGAAGCTATGATTATTACCGAGCATACAGAGATATTGTCAGAAGTTGGACTCGTTCTTGAACCGTTTGGTCAGAATAGTTTTATTATTCGACAACACCCAACGTGGTTTAAAGAAGGCCAAGAGGAGAGTACAATCAGAGAAATGATTGACTACTTGTTAGCGGATGGTAAAATATCGATTGCAGAGTTTAGAGAAAAATCAGCGATTATGATGAGTTGTAAGCGAGCAATTAAAGCAAACCATCATCTTGATGATCGACAATCTAAAGCGCTGATAGCTGATCTAAAGAGTGTGGAAAACCCATTTAATTGTCCGCACGGACGTCCAGTACTGGTTCATTTTTCAAATCAAGATATGGAACATTTTTTTAAACGAATTCAAGAGTCGCATCAAACGGGTCATGAAGGTTAAATTTAGAGTCAATTATTGCCGAATACTTGGCGATGATTGATTTTTTTGTAAGGTAAGGAGCACCTGTATAAATAAGTGGTCTATGGTACACTATTAAAAGTAGAATGATGTAGATTAAGAAAAGTGGGAAAATGATATGTATGAGTATTTTATTGGACAGATAACTGCTGTAACGCCTTTTTATCTTGTTTTGGAAGTAAATGGAATAGGGTATCAAATTTTTGTTGCTAACCCATTTAGGTATCAAGAAGATACCGAAAAACCCGTTAAAGTTTTTGTTTATCAGGCGATTCGTGAAAATGATATGACGTTATTTGGGTTTTATGATTTGGATGAAAAAAAATTATTTGAAAAGTTATTAAATGTATCTGGAATTGGTCCTAAGAGTGCACTTGCAATCTTAGCAAATGATGACCACCGTGGCTTAGTAAATGCGATTAATACAGAAGATGTTAGTTACCTGATTAAGTTTCCAGGTGTTGGTAAGAAAACAGCCCAACAAATTGTGCTTGATTTGAAAGGTAAGTTGGATGACATTGAAGGTCAGGCGGCAACAATGCCAGGCCAACAATCGCTTGATTTTATTCCGTCACAAGCATCACCATTTATGAAAGAAAGTCTTGAAGCTTTATCTGCATTAGGTTATTCTCAACGTGAGATTAAAGCCATCAGTAAGAATTTAACTTCGTTTGAGGCTGATTCAACGGATGCTTACTTACGAGAAGGTCTAAAATTATTAATGAAAAAATAAAAGGAGGTCGATAAGATGACAGAACAACGGATTATTTCAAATGAACCTGAAGATAATCAGGAAGAATCCATTGAAAAGTCGCTGCGTCCCCAATTTTTATCACAATATATTGGTCAAGATAAAGTAAAAAACGAATTAAGTGTTTATATCCAAGCCGCAAGGCAACGCGAAGAAGCACTTGATCATGTCTTATTGTATGGACCACCTGGGTTAGGTAAAACAACACTTGCAATGGTCATTGCTAATGAAATGCAAGTTCAAATAAGAACAACAAGTGGACCCGCAATTGAAAAATCCGGAGATCTTGTGGCGCTTTTAAATGAATTACAACCTGGAGATATTTTATTTATTGATGAAATTCATCGTTTACCAAAAATGGTAGAAGAAATGTTGTACTCGGCTATGGAAGATTTTTTTGTCGACATTGTTGTCGGACAAGGACCTACCGCTCACCCCGTGCATTTTCCGTTACCACCATTTACCTTAATTGGTGCGACAACTCGAGCTGGATTATTATCGGCACCTTTGCGGGATCGGTTTGGAATCGTTGAACATATGGCGTATTACAATCAGTCTGATTTACAAGAAATTGTGATCCGTTCTGCCGATATCTTCAATACAAAGATTGAAGAAAGTGGTGCGCATGAATTGGCTCGTCGATCACGAGGAACGCCAAGAATTGCCAATCGTTTATTAAAAAGAGTTCGTGATTTTGCGGAAGTCTCCGACCAAAGCGAAATTAATCAAATGACGGCTGATCATGCGTTAAACTTGTTAGCTGTGGATAATCGCGGGTTGGATGAAACGGATCGGAAATTATTAGAAACCATGATTGATTTTTATCAAGGTGGACCGGTGGGCTTAAGTACCCTGGCAGCAAATATTGGTGAAGAGACAGAAACCATCGCTGAGATGGTTGAACCTTATTTGATGCAAATTGGGTTTATCAAACGAACGCCAAGAGGACGGGTTGCTACAATGGAAGCTTACGAGCACCTGAATCGACCTTATGATTTTGACGAGAACAAATAGAGAAGGATGACGATATTTTGACTAAACAACTAAGTACTGAAGACTTTGATTATGAATTACCTCAAGCCTTAATTGCGCAAACGCCATTAGAAGAACGTGACGCGTCACGGATGTTGGTTTTGGATCATGAGACTGGCGATATCCAAGATGACTATTTCTACAATGTAATTGATCAATTAAACGCGGGGGATGCATTGGTTATGAATGATTCCCGGGTAATGCCTGCTAGAATTCATGGAATCAGGCCCGATACTGGTGGTCACATTGAAGTGTTATTGTTAAATAATACCGATGGTGACAACTGGGAAACCTTGGTGAAGCCTGCTAAAAAAATGAAGATTGGTTCTGTGATTAGCTTTGGTGATGGTCGACTGACGGCAACTATTACAAAGGAATTAGAACATGGTGGTCGAATGATTCGATTTGATTATGATGGGATTTTTATGGAGATTTTGAATGAACTTGGTGAAATGCCATTGCCTCCTTATATTAAAGAAACGCTTGAAGATCAAGAAATGTATCAAACCGTTTATTCAAAAGAGGTTGGATCGGCCGCAGCACCTACGGCAGGGTTACATTTTACAACACAGTTATTAGAAAAAATAGAAGCAAAAGGTGTTCATTTGGTTTACCTGACGTTACACGTTGGGCTAGGAACATTTAGACCTGTTAGTGAGACAAATATTGAAGATCATAAAATGCATAGCGAGTTTTATCGATTAACAGCTGACTCGGCTAAAATGTTAAATGAGGTACGACAATTGGGCGGCAAGATTATTGCAACCGGAACAACCTCAATTAGAACGCTTGAAACAATTGGATCAAAATTTAACGGTGATATTCAGGCTGACAGTGGTTGGACTGAAATTTTCATTAAACCCGGTTATGAATTCAAGGTCGTTGAAGGGTTTATCACTAATTTTCATTTACCAAAATCAACATTGGTGATGTTGGTTGCGGCATTTACAGGAAGAGAAAATATATTAAACGCGTATAAGCATGCGGTTGATGCTAAGTATCGGTTCTTTAGTTTCGGCGATGCAATGTACATTAAATAGAATGGAGAATTAATAAATGGTAGAACCAGCAATTAAGTATCGCTTAATCAAAAAAGATAAACGAACTGGTGCTAGACTTGGTGAGATTATTACGCCGCATGGGACATTTCCAACGCCGATGTTCATGCCCGTGGGTACATTAGCTTCAGTAAAATCTATGGCACCTGAAGAGTTAGATGAACTGGGTGCTAATATTATTTTATCGAATACGTACCATTTATGGTTACGACCCGGTGAAGATATCGTTCAAGAAGCCGGCGGACTGCATAAATTTATGAACTGGGATAAAGGTATTTTAACTGATTCAGGTGGTTTCCAAGTTTTCTCATTAGCTAAGATGCGTGATATTAGTGAAGAGGGCGTTAAATTCAAGAGTCATTTGAATGGCGCCAACTTATTTTTATCGCCAGAAAAAGCCATTCATGTTGAGAACGCATTAGGTGCTGATATCATGATGAGTTTTGATGAATGTCCACCATTTTCAGAAAGCTATGATTATATTAGTAAATCAGTTGATCGGACGAGTCGTTGGGCTGAACGTGGTCTTAAGGCACATTTGAACCCTAAAGAACAAGCATTGTTTGGGATTGTTCAAGGTGGCGGTCATCGTAACTTGAGAGAACGTAGCGCACGCGATTTGGTCTCGATGGATTTCCCCGGTTACTCAATCGGTGGATTATCTGTTGGTGAATCGAAAGCTGAAATGAATCGCGTTTTAGATTTTACAACACCGTTATTACCTGAAGACAAACCTCGTTATTTGATGGGCGTCGGTTCAGCGGATGCCTTGATTGATGGGGTATTACGTGGAATTGATATGTTTGACTGCGTACTGCCAACACGAATTGCCAGAAATGGAACGACAATGACTTCAATGGGTCGCGTGGTCGTAAAAAATGCTAAATACGAACGCGATTTTAGACCATTGGATGAAAATTGCGATTGTTATACATGTAAAAATTATACACGTGCTTACTTACGTCACTTAATTAAGGCGGACGAAACATTTGGTATTCGTTTAACGAGTTACCATAATTTATATTTCTTAACGCATTTAATGGCTGACGTTCGTCAAGCAATCATGGATGATAACTTATTGGAATTTCGTGAAGCATTTTTTGAACAATACGGCTTCTATGATAAAAATCCTAAGAATTTTTAAATTTATTTGAATAGGTATGGTGTTCAGTCAAGAAGTTTGATACCCTTGTATAGTAAGAAAATAGAAAATAGAGGTGGCTAATTAATGCAATATAGTAGTATTTTAATGATTGTGGCGTTATTCGTTTTGATGTATTTCATGATGATTCGCCCACAAAAAAAACAACAACAAAAACAACAAGATATGATGAACCAATTAAAACCTGGGGATGCAGTTGTTACTATCGGTCGTTTACATGGTGTTATTGATAGCTTTGATGAAGAAGCAAAAACAGTTACGCTTGATTGTGACGGTATTTTCTTAACATTCGAACGTTCAGCAATTGCACGCGTACTTCCAGCCGCTGTTGAAGTAACACCCGCAGCTAAAGAAGAACCAGCTGTTAAAGAAGAAGTTATTGAAACAAAAACTGAAGAAGATAAAGCTTCATCAGACGAAAAATAGATATTTTTAAGTATTAACTTTGATCTAATTAAGGTTAATACTTTTTTTATTGCCTGTTTTAAGACCAAGTTTCTTGTTTATTTTAATAATAAAATGTAAACTTATATTATTGATTTTGATACTAATAAAGAGGACTGAGACCTCAAAAAACGAGAGTGGTGTGAAGTAATGGAAACTCAACAAAAAGCATTATTTATTATCTTTGGTGGAACCGGTGATTTGGCAAAACGTAAATTATATCCTTCTCTTTTCAAGTTATTTGAAAAAGGGTTTTTAAATGAAAATTTTGCCGTTATTGGGACTGCAAGACGTCCTTGGACAGACGATTTTTATCGAAATGTCGTTACTGAATCCTTAGCTGGTGTTAGTGAAGATAAAACTAAAATCGCTGATTTCGCCTCACATTTTTATTATCAATCGCATGATGTAACTGATGTTGCGCACTACATAACGTTAAAGAAATTGGCTGACGACCTTGATGCTAAATATCAAATTGAGGGTAATCGTATGTTTTACTTGGCAATGTCACCTCAATTCTTTGGGACGATTGCAACTCATTTAGGCTCTCAAAACTTAGTTACTAAAAATGGATTTAATCGTTTAATCATTGAAAAACCATTCGGCCGAGATTTTGAAAGTGCCAAGAAATTAAACGATGAGATTACAAATACTTTTGATGAAAGCCAAATATTTAGAATTGATCATTACTTGGGTAAAGAAATGATTCAAAATATTCCGGCTATCCGCTTTGGTAATATAATTACGCAAACATTGTGGAACAATAAATATATCGATAATATTCAATTAACATTAAGTGAATCATTAGGCGTTGAAGAACGCGGTGGTTACTATGAAACAAGTGGTGCTATGCGTGATATGTTCCAAAATCACATTATGCAGGTAGTGTCATTGTTAACGATGGATATGCCAAAAGAATTTGTTGCTTCAGAAATTCGTAAAGAGAAATTGAAAGCTTTAGAGGCTATTCGTGTTTTAAAACCTGAAGAGGTTGATGCAAACTTTGTTCGTGGACAATATGGAGCTAACGAGGCAGGAACTGAAAAGGCCTACCGCGATGAAGAACAAATTGCACCAGATTCGATGATGGAAACATTTATTGCTGGACGCTTAATGATTGATAACGAGCGTTGGTCAGGTGTACCAGTGTACGTTCGAAGTGGTAAACGTCTCGTTGAAAAAAATACCGAAATCAATATTGTTTTTAAAAATGTTGAAAAAAATATTTTTGGAACGAGTGATGAACATGAACATTTAGGTAAAGATGTGTTAACAATCACGATTGAACCTGATGAACGTTTCAGACTAACAATTAATACTAAAGAAATTGGTCAAGGTTTTAATACAAATAAAACTAATTTGGATTACGTTAATTCTCCCGAGACGAAAGCTAATACGCCAGAAGCATACGAAAAATTACTTTTGGATGCTTTGAACGGGATTGCGATTAACTTTGCGCATTGGAATGAAGTTGCTAAAGCTTGGAATGTGGCAGACGTCATTTTGAATTCATGGCATAATAACGATGATGACAAGACGGTATTCCCTAACTACCTGAGCGGTTCTATGGGCCCCGAAGCATCAGCCAAGTTATTAACAGATGATGGTAATTACTGGATCTATAATCCTGAAAAATAATTAAAAGTAACGTTTCGATGGTAATCGAGGCGTTATTTTTTTTTGCAAACGATTCTTTATTGAAGATAGGACGGGTAAGAAGTCAAAGTGATAGATAACAAGGACGAACGATTAGTTTTAAATAGAACGTACGTTTGTTATAATGAAGTAAGAAAAGGGGGGTGATCTAATGGCTGAGCTGAATGGTATCACAATAGATGAAAATTTATTAAAAAGAAAAATAATTCATGTTGATATGGATGCTTTTTACGCATCAATTGAAGAACGTGAACATCCCGAATTTATCGGAAAGCCGTTAGTAATCGCCCATGATCCGAGAAAAAATGGTGGTCGTGGCGTTGTTGCCACGGCTAACTATGAGGCCAGAAAATTAGGTATTCATTCTGCCATGGCGGCACAAGAAGCTTATGAAATTTGTCCTAAAGCTATCTTTAAAGCACCGGATTTCACATTGTATAAAGAGGTTTCAAGTCAACTTCATGAAATATTTCATGAATATACCGAAATGATTGAACCAATTGCATTTGATGAAGCCTATTTGGATGTTACGCAGAACAAAAAAGAAATTAAGAGTGCTATCCAGGTGGCACATATGATTCAAAGAGAGATTTATCAGAAACTACATTTAACCTGTTCAACAGGTGTTTCTTACAATAAATTTTTGGCAAAATTAGCATCTGATTATAATAAACCAGCAGGTATGACGCTGATACTTCCGGGCGATGTTATTCCTTTTTTATCCGGGTTACCAATTGGAAAATTTAGAGGTGTTGGTAAAAAAACGGCTCCTAAGATGATTGATCAAGGTATCTTTACGGGAAAAGAACTGTTGAAAAAATCTGAAGTTGAATTAATACAACAATTTGGCAAATTAGGTTATTTTCTATACAAACGCGTGCGTGGTGTGGATGACAGACCAGTTGAATGGCAAAGAGAACGAAAGTCCATTGGAAGTGAACGAACGTATGGAAAACTATTGATGACGATTGACGAGGTAGAAACTCAGCTTAGATATATTGCGAGCTTAGTTTCGGAAACATTGAATAAGCAACAGAAACATGGGAAAACATTGGTTATTAAAGTTCGATATCAAGATTTTACAACGCTCACAAAAAGATTAACATTGGATGAATTTATTCGTAACGATGCGGCAACGATTTACTTTTATGGTCGGCAGATATTTGATGAAATTTTAGGTGCTGAGAAGGGGATTCGATTACTTGGATTAACGATGACAAATTTAGCACCAATTGGTTTTGAAAACATGAAGTTGCCTTTATTTGAGAAAAAAGTGTTGAATCAGCCTTTGTAATTGGCCTCAATAACCGTTATACTTAAGAGCAACTTTGGAAATGAAAGAAGATTAATCATGAAAATTACATGGCTTGGACAATCCAGTGTTCAAATTATTACTGATAATCAGTTAACGATTTTAATTGATCCATTCATTAAAGACAATCCATTAGTTAAGACAACTGTTGCGGAATTAAATCCGGATTACATTTTGGTAACCCATGCACATTATGATCATGTGGGTGATACGATTGAGTTGGCTAAGCAATCTAATGCTACGGTCATTTCCATTACTGATTTAGCTAATTATTTTAAATCTGAAGGATTAACGGTTGAAGAATTGAATTTTGGCGGTCAACTTACGTTACCATTTGGCTCGGTGAAACTTGTGCCCGCGTGGCATACTGCCGCACTCGCCATTGATGGTAAGCCTAGAACGTTAGGTGTTGCAGCAGGTTTTGAGTTACATATTGCTGGTAAAGTTCTGTACCATGCCGGCGACACAGCTTTATTTTCAGATATGAAGTTAGTTAACCACATGGAACCCGTAGATTTAGCATTCTTACCCATTGGTGACACTTACACAATGGGACTAGAAGACGCGGCAATTGCGGCCGAGTTTGTTCAAGCCAAGAAGGTTGTGCCAATTCACTATAATACATTTACAAAAATTGAGCAGGATCCTGTTGAGTTTGTTCAACTATTGAACGATGGTGTTGGTATCATTCCCGAAATTGATGTTCCGTTTGAGTTTTAAGAAGGAGTCGTTTAAGTGAAAATTGAATTAGAGATACTAAAAAAAATTAAACAATTTGATACAATTATTATTCATCGTCATCAAAGCCCAGATCCTGACGCAATTGGGTCTCAATCTGGATTAGCAGCGATAATTCGTGCAAGCTTTCCCGAAAAAAAGGTTTACCAAGTTGGTGCACCATCGGCTGGGTTAGCCTGGATTAGCGACCAAGATGAAATTGCTGATGATTTGTACACTGATGCACTTGTAATCGTAATTGATACGGCTAATCGACCAAGAATCGAAGATGATCGCTATACGACGGGAGCATACCTAATTAAGTTTGACCATCACCCAAATGAAGATGTTTATGGTGATTTGGTTTGGGTAAAAACGGGGGCATCAAGTAGTTCTGAGCTAGTCATGGATTTAGTTGATCAGGTTGAAGGTGGGTTAACTGTAACTGATGACGCGGCTAGAATGCTTTATGCCGGTATCGTTGGTGATACTGGTCGCTTTATGTATTCGGCAACGACAGCGCACACGATGCAGGTGGTTGCTGAATTAATGGCTTATCATTTTTCAACAACTAAAATAAACCAAAAGATGGATAATATTACGGCGGGTGTGGCTAAATTATCAGGCTACGTATATGATAATTTAGTGATTACGGAACATAAAGCCGCATACGTCGTATTAACACATGATTATCTTGATTCAATAGAGTTGGGCGATGCTGGCTCATCTCAAATTGTACCGTTACCAGGTAAAATTATTGAAGTTCAATGTTGGGCAATTTTTGTTCAACAAAAGGATGGTAGCTATCGCGTTCGATTACGTTCAAAGGGACCAGTAATCAACCAACTAGCAAAAGAGCATGATGGTGGTGGACATCCCATGGCCAGTGGTGCAAGAGCCAAAGACCAAGCAGAGTACGAAGAAATAGTTAAATCACTTGATGACTTAGCTAGGACATACACAGGAGAATAAGATGCCAGAAAACTTTAAAAATTTTGGCCTGAAATCGTATCTTTTAAAAGCGATTGAGGCAATTCATTTCAATGTACCAACGGAAGTTCAACAACGACTAATTCCCGTTATTATGAAGGGCAAAAGCGTCGTAGGCCAATCCCAAACAGGAAGTGGTAAAACACATACTTTCTTATTACCAATCTTTAACCAAATTGATTCAGCTAACAATACGGTTCAAGCAGTTATCACAACGCCAAGTCGTGAACTTGCTTACCAAATTTATGAAGCTGCAAAACAATTGGCAGAATTTAGTCCTGAACCAATTCATATCCAAAATTATGTTGGTGGGACAGATAAACAACGTCAAATTGATAAATTAAGTAGAAGACAACCACAAATTGTTATCGGGACGCCTGGACGAATTGCTGATTTAATGGGTAGTAACGATTTAGACATCCATAATGCTTCAATCTTAGTTGTCGATGAAGCTGATATGACGCTTGATTTAGGATTTTTGAAGGAGACGGACCAGATTGCTTCGGCCTTACCTTCTGATCTTCAAATGATGGTCTTTTCAGCAACGATTCCTCAGAAGTTACAACCATTTTTAAAGAAGTACATGAAAAATCCGGTTGTTGAAGAAATTGCTGCTAAGTCAGTGATTAGTGATACGATCGAAAATTGGATTATTCCGACAAAAGGACATGATCGAAATGAAGTTATTTATCAATTAATTACAATGGGTCAACCCTATATTGCACTTATTTTTGCCAATACAAAAACGCGTGTTGATGAAATTGTTGAATACTTACGTGGTAAAGATTTAAAAGTTGCCAAAATTCATGGAGATGTTCCAGCTCGTGAACGAAAACGCGTAATGAAAGAAGTACAAAAATTAGATTTTCAATATGTGGTTGCAACTGATTTAGCTGCCCGTGGAATTGATATTGAAGGTGTTTCGCATGTTATTAATGATGATATTCCAAACGATTTAGAATTCTTTATTCATCGAGTTGGACGTACTGGTCGTAATGGCCTTAGCGGAATTGCGATGACATTATATGAACCAAATGAAGAAAATAAAATTGCTGAATTAGAAGCAATGGGTATTAAATTTGCACCCAAAGATATTAAAAAAGGCGAAATCGTTGATTCATATGATCGTAATCGTCGTGAAAATCGTAAACAAACAAAAGATCCTCTAGCTCCCGTAATTAAGGGAATGGTTAAAAAAGAGAAGAAAAAACGTAAACCTGGATATAAGAAAAAGATTCAAAAAGCAATTAAACGTAAAGATCAAATGGATCGTCGCGTTAATAGAAAGCAAAATCGTAAAGAATCGTAAGCTATATTTGACAATTTAAGTGGTTTTCAATATAATTTTTATTAGAAACAAGGATAATTTTAAATAGATGAACAGAAACATTTCGTTTGCTGAGAGAAATGATTATTTAAAAGAGCTACCTTGTGATATGAATGTAGAGAAAGACGTCCACTCAACGTTATCGAGCTTAAGAGGTAAACGACTAAAACATCGTTGCAAGTAAGGTGGTACCGCGCTATAAGCGTCCTTACTCGCAGCGGTGTTTTTTGCTTAAAAATAGAAGGGAAGTTACACCTATGAAAAAAATGACAAGTACTGAAATTAGACAAATGTATCTAGATTTCTTTAAAGAAAAAGGGCATACTATCGAGCCGAGTGCTTCATTACTCCCCGTGGATGATCCAACATTATTGTGGATTAATTCGGGTGTGGCTACTTTAAAAAAATATTTTGATGGGTCAGTTGTACCAGAAAATCCCAGGATTACGAACGCGCAAAAAAGTATCAGAACAAATGATATCGAAAATGTAGGGAAAACAGCACGTCACCATACGTTATTTGAGATGCTAGGTAACTTTTCAATTGGCGATTACTTTAAACCCGAAGCAATTAATTGGGCTTGGGAATTACTGACAAGTGAAAAATGGTTTGCCTTTGATCCTGAAAAATTATACGTTACCGTTTATCCAAAGGATTTGGAAGCGAAACGGATTTGGTTGGAAGAGGTTAAATTACCCAAGGATCACCTTGTAGAAGTAGAAGATAACTTTTGGGATATTGGTCAAGGACCTAGTGGCCCCGATACGGAAATTTTCTACGATCGTGGACAAAGTTTTAATAATTTGGCTGAAGATGATCCTGAGAATTATCCTGGTGGTGAAAATGAACGTTATCTAGAAGTTTGGAATATTGTCTTCTCTGAATTTAATCACACACCTGAAAATACGTATGAACCATTACCTCATCAAAATATTGATACGGGAATGGGATTAGAACGTGTTGTTTCTATTTTCCAAAATGCTAAGACTAACTTTGAGACGGATTTATTTTTACCATTAATCGATGCAACCGAAAAGATGAGTGATAATAAAAAGTATGACGATAATGAACAAGATGACATTTCATTTAAGGTTATTGCAGATCATGCGCGCGCTATTTCGTTTGCAATTGGTGATGGTGCATTACCTTCTAATGAAGGACGTGGTTATGTTATCCGTCGTTTAATCCGTCGTGCCGTTATGCATGGACAAAAATTAGGTATTGAAGGATCATTTTTAACGAGCCTTGTACCTGTCGTTGGAAATATCATGAAGGATTACTATCCGGAAGTTTTAGAACAAGCTGAGTATATTTCTAAAATTGTGCGTTCTGAAGAAGAACGTTTTAATGAAACGTTAAAAGATGGATTACAATTATTGAATAATCTGATTGAGACAACTAAAGCAGAAAATAAATCAGAATTGTCTGGTGCCGGCGTCTTTAAATTATATGATACTTATGGATTTCCATTTGAATTAACAAAAGAATATGCAGAAGATGAAGGCTTGTCAGTCGATCAAGAAGGCTTTAATGCAGAAATGCAACAACAAAAGGAACGTGCCCGCGCCGCTCGTGGTAATGCGAAGTCAATGGGTGTTCAAAATGGGTTATTAACCGATATTAAAACGGTTAGTGAGTACGTCGGATATACACATCCCGATGTTAATGAAACTGAAATAGTTGATTTAATTGTTGATAATGAATTAGTGGATACGATTAAACCAGGTGATAATGCACAGGTTATATTCTCTAAGACACCTTTTTATGCTGAAATGGGTGGACAAGTTGCCGATAAAGGGACTGTTAAAGATACGAATGGTAATGTCATTGCCGAGGTAGAAGATGTTCAACATGCGCCAAATGGACAAAATTTGCATGCGATTAAAGTTCTTGCGCCCATGAAGAAAAATCAATTAGTATCGTTAGAAATTAATCAAGATTTCCATAAGAAAGTTGAAAAGAATCATACGGCCACTCATTTACTTGATCAAGCATTAAGGGATATCTTGGGTGAGCATACTCACCAAGCTGGCTCACTTGTTGAACCAACTTACTTACGTTTTGATTTTACAAATATTGGTTCTGTTTCAGAAAAACAATTGGAAAAAGTTGAAAAGATTGTTAACGATAAAATTTGGGCTGAATTGGCCGTCGAAACGGTTGAAACGGATATTGAATCTGCTAAGAATATGGGTGCTATTGCTTTATTCTCAGAAAAATATGGCAAAATCGTCCGTGTCGTTAAAATTGGTGATTATTCAATTGAGTTCTGTGGTGGGACACATGTTGCTAATACCAGCGAAATTGGTTTATTTAAAATCATTTCTGAATCAGGTGTTGGTGCTGGTGTTCGCCGAATTGAAGCAGTGACTTCTAAAGAAGCATTTGACTTTTTAAATGGTCGAAGTACCCTTTTAGAATCAGTGGCACAACAGGTGAAAGCTAATAAAGTTGTGGAAGTACCTAAGAAAATAGAACAACTTCAAGTGTCATTAAAAACTAGTGAACAACAGATTCAGGCATTTGAAGATAAAATTGCCAGCCAACAAGCTGGGGATGTCTTTAAGAATAAGCAAGAAATTAACGGCAAAACGCTTATTGCAGCACAAGTTTCGGTTTCTGGGATGTCTCAATTACGTCAACTTGCGGATCAGTGGAAAACACAAGGATTATCAGATGTCTTGGCTATTGGAACGACAAGTGATGACGGTAAGGTTAATTTAATTACCGCTGTTAGTGCCGATGGGATTAAATCGGGATTAAAAGCTGGTGATTTAATTAAGATAATCGCACCATTCGTTGGCGGCGGCGGTGGTGGCCGACCAGATTTAGCACAGGCCGGTGGTAAGAACCCAGCTGGGTTGAGTGACGCAATTAAAGAGGCGACAAATTGGTTAGAAAATCAAACTAAATAAAAATTAAAGGGGTATTTATCTATTAAATTAGATAAATACTTTTTTGTTATATTACGGCTTGATTACATCAGCCTATTTTGATTGTCGGATGCCTTCTTTTTTAGTAGAATAGGGGTAAGTTAATAAATAGATGGGGGTGCCGCTTTATGAGTTCATTAGATAAAACAATGTTCTTTGAGTTTGACGAAAATAATAAAAAAGATGTCCACGATACTTTGGTGACTGTTTACCAGTCGCTAGAAGAAAAAGGGTACAATCCTATTAACCAAATTGTTGGCTATTTGTTATCGGGCGACCCCGCGTATATCCCTAGATATAATGATGCGCGGAATTTAATTAGAAAATATGAACGTGATGAAATTGTGGAAGAGTTAGTTAAAAATTACTTAAATAAAGAAGAAAAGTAGGCAGTTAAATGAGATTAATGGGCTTGGATGTTGGTTCAAGAACGGTTGGCGTTTCAATGAGCGATTTGTTAGGATGGACTGCCCAAGGCGTTGAGATTATTCGTATCAATGAAGACAGAAGTGAATTTGGGATTGATCGCGTTAAGGAACTGGTAGCGGAGTATGAAGTGACTGGATTTGTGATTGGATTACCTAAAAACATGAATAATTCATTAGGCCCAAGAGCCGAAGCTGCACAGAAATATGGCGATTTATTGGTAGAAACTTTTGGACTACCTATTGATTTTCAAGATGAACGGTTGACAACGGTTGAGGCAGAACGTATGCTTGTTGAACAGGCTGACACATCAAGAAAAAAAAGAAAAAAAGTAATTGATAAACTTGCCGCAAGCCTTATTTTACAGAATTATCTGGATGGTAAAGGCAAATTAACTAAAGAATAAAGTGAGGGCACAACATGAATAACGAAGAAGAAAACCAACAAATTACATTGGTAGATGATAATGGTAATGAAACGCTTTTTGAAGTTTTATTCACATTTGAATCTGATGATTATAACAAGTCATACATCATGCTCTACCCATTAGGTTCAGAGGCAGATGAAGAGGTTGAAATTCAAGCCTACTCATTTAACCCCAATGAAAACGGTGAAGCAACTGAAAGTGATTTAGAACCAATTGAAGATGACGCTGAATGGGATATGGTTGAAGAAGTCTTAAATACCTTCCTTTCAGATGAAAGTATGCAATAAGATTTTATGTTGAAAAGTTGAGCCAGTTGGTTTAACTTTTTTATTTTGCTTAAGATTATCTTCTCTAAATTGTGATAACGTATATCTTTTATGTAATTCGTGGTAAAATTATTTTTAAATGATTAAATGCAAGGAGGGTGTTCATTGGAAAATCAAAAAAATAGATATAAAACAAAAATCGGTAAAAAGGTGTATACAATTGTTGGGTCAGAATCAGATATGCACATGGATGCCGTAGCAACATTAGTGAAAGATGAATTTCAATCTGTGAAAGAGATGTTACCTGAGATAGACGATGAACAGGCAGCCATGTTGGTCGCAATCAACGCTGTTTCAGATCAAATTAAATTGCAAGAAAAATTAAATGAAATTAATGGTGAAACACAAGTAAAGGAGTAATATTATGACAGTTTCTTTAATTGTTATTTTTTTATTAATCGTGTCATTTTTTAGTGGCTACAAACAAGGGTTAGTATTAACGCTTCTGAGGATGGTTGGATTTATCGCCATCTATTTATTTGCCCGCATGTTAACCAATCCTGTTACTAATTGGCTTGGAGAATATTTTCCAAAATTTTCGACAACAGGTGGCACGACTATCGCAAATCACGTTCAAACTAATTTCTATTCAATGATCGTGTTTGCTGTCTTACTTTTAGTTGGTGGAATACTTGTAAGAAGTGTGATTAGAGTTGTAAATTCTGTAACGAAACTTCCTGTTATCCATCAGGTTAATTCCCTAATCGGAGGACTTTTATCTGTTGCATTGATGTTTGTTTTTATTTTTGTTGGATTAACCGTTTTATCAATCTGGCCAAATGAAACAATTAATGCATCCGTTTCAGAGTCAACTATTGCACAAAAAATACTAACAGAGACGCCTACAGTGGCCAAACAGATATTTATAACAAAGGAAGCCACGGATTAACGCTAGGAGGATTAAACTATGAACGAAAAAGGTTTAAATACATTAGAATACCAAAAAGTTAAACAACAAATTCAAGCTTTTATATCGACTGAATCTGGTCAAGAAGAAGTTAATGGCCTAAAACCAATGATTGATCTTGAAAAAATTCAAAAAGACTTAGATGAGACACAAGATGCCGTTAAAATATTACGCTTACGTGGAGGTATTCCATTACCGCAATTAGTTAATGTGAAACCACACATGAAACGGCTTGATATGGGTGCTTCTTTGAATGGTAAGGAGTTGACAGCAGTTGGTCGTGTTTTAAGAACAACTAATGAAATAAAATTATTCTTCAAAGATTTGGCTGACTCTGAAATTGAATTGGTTAGACTGTTCGATTGGATAGACAAGCTTGAAAATTTACCCGATATTAGTCGTAGATTAAACCAATCTATCGAGAATGATGGTCATATAACTGATGAAGCATCACCAGTACTGCATAATATCAGACAAAACATCTTACGCTCAGAAAGTGCCATTAGAGCAAAATTGCAAGAATTTACGCGTGGTAAGAGTGCCAAGTATTTAAGCGAGGCATTAATAACAATTCGAAATGAACGTTACGTGATCCCAGTTAAGGCTGAATATCGTGGCCAATTTGGTGGTGCCGTTCACGATCAAAGTGCGACGGGTCAAACCTTATTTATTGAACCTCAAGCAATTGTTGAAATGAATAATCGATTACGTGAACAACAACTCGCTCAGGCCGATGAAGAACGTCGTATTTTGGCTGAGCTATCTGAACTAATTGCACCTTTTACTGCAGAAATTCTAGAAAATGCATATATTCTGGGTCATTTTGACTTCGTTAATGCCAAGGCACAGTATGCAAGTTCAATTAAAGCAACTGAACCTACAATCAGTATCGAGAATGATATCTTCTTGAGACAAGCACGTCATCCATTATTGGATAGTAAAAAAGTGGTCGCTAATGATATTATGCTAGGAAAAGATTATCAGGCAATTGTTGTTACGGGACCTAATACCGGTGGTAAAACAATTACGTTGAAGACTCTGGGCCTCATTCAAATGATGGGTCAGTCTGGATTGAATATTCCTACGAGTGAAGGTAGTCGTATCGGTATTTTTGAAGATATTTTTGCGGATATCGGGGATGAACAATCGATTGAACAGAGTCTAAGTACGTTCTCTGCCCATATGACTAATATTGTCTCAATTCTGGCCAATATTAATGACCGTTCATTAGTCTTATTTGATGAATTAGGCGCTGGAACGGACCCGCAAGAAGGTGCTGCTTTAGCCATTTCGATTCTTGACGCGGTTGGTGCAAAAGGGAGTTACACGGTTGCAACAACGCATTATCCTGAATTAAAAGCTTACGGGTTTAACCGTGCTGGAACAATTAATGCCAGCATGGAATTTGACAGTGTTACGCTACAACCAACATATCGCCTATTAATTGGCATTCCTGGTCGTAGTAATGCGTTTGATATTTCTCGTAAAATTGGGTTAGATTCGGCGATTGTTGATCAAGCTCAAAGCCTGACAAATCAAGATAGTCAAGATTTGAATGAAATGATTTCTGATTTAATGAGTAAGCGAAAAGAAGCAGAAGATGAAGCATTAGCCTTACAAGTACAATTAACTGATGCGACAAAATTACATGATGATCTTGCTAAAGAATATGGTGATTTTGTCACGCAAAGAGAATCAATGACAAATAAAGCCAAAGAAAAGGCTAATGATATTGTGGCGGACGCTGAAATAGATGCTGATAAAATTATTAAAAAAATTCGTCAAATGCAGATTACTCAGGGGCAGGCCATAAAAGAACATGAGCTTATTGATGCTAAGTCGCAGTTATCACAGATGCACCAGCCAACAGATGCGTTGAAGAAAAATAAAGTTCTTCAACGTGCTAAAAGTAAGCAAGAATTTCGTGTGAATGATGATGTTTTAGTTAAAACATATGGTCAACAAGGTGTTTTAGTTAAAAAAATGAGTAAGACGGAATGGGAAGTTCAACTTGGTATTTTAAAAATGAAAATTAGTGAAGATGATCTTCAGAAAGTTCATGTTGAGAGTGACAAGAAAGATCGAACGGTCTTTAAGAATGCTGCTTCTACGAGTACATCAACATCACTTGACCTTCGTGGTCAACGTTATGATGATGCGATGAGTCAAGTTGATCAGTATATTGATTCTGTGTTACTTGCCGGATATGCCTCAGTTACAATTGTACATGGCAAAGGGACAGGAGCTTTAAGAACTGGGATAACGGATTATTTGAAAGCTAATCGTCATGTTAAATCATTTGAATTTGCAGCACCTAATGCTGGAGGAAATGGCGCAACAATTGTTCACTTTAAGTAATACATTACTTTTTGTAAGCAAAAATATAGCGTATATTCACATTCTCTGATATGATATTAGCATAATATAACAGAGGAGGAATTCGAATGGTACAAGCAATTACAGATAAAGAATTTGAAACAGTTACTGATTCAGGTGTGACATTAACAGACTTTTGGGCAACATGGTGTGGTCCTTGTCGCATGCAAACACCAGCAATTGAAGAATTAGAACAAGAAATGGGCGAGACGGTCAAATTTTCTAAAATGGATATTGATCAAAACCCTGCAACGGCACAATCTTTTGGTATCATGAGTATTCCAACATTAATGATTAAAAAAGATGGCGAAGTTGTTGATACGATCGTTGGTTATCATTCAAAAGATCAAGTTAAAGAAGTATTAGCTAAATACATTTAATATCAAAAAAAAGAGTTAACCCAAAGGTTAGCTCTTTTTTTGTCGGATAACTATCGCTATAAAAATTAGTCGTTATCAGTTGGTTTTTCAAAATGAAATTGATTTGTGGGTTCTACTTCGTTCGGATTTTTTAAATCAGTTTGAACAATGATTGAAACACCGGATTTACTATTCTGATTTTCAACAATTGTTTCTGATGTGAAGCCACTTTGAATTTGAATTGTCTCGGCAATGAATCCAGCTTCAAGATTAAAATCTGCTGTTTTCACTTGATTCTGTCGGAATTTAACGATATCGCCTGAGAGTAACCAAGTTTGTTTATCTTTTTTTTCCTTAACAATCTCGAGTTTCCCCCAATTTGCTTTTTCAAAAAAAGTCACAAGATCTGTTATGCTAGCTAAATTAATATTACGAGCCATTTTTTTACCGGCCCAATATAGGATGGTTGTATCCGTACCAAATACTTCTGGTATTAAACTGTCGCGTAAAAGTTCATACGCGAACATATTATTTGTATCAGCGGATAATAAGTTTTCAATTGGATTAGACTTCATTTGGATCTCCCTCTAAATATGTTATATGTTTTTATTATACCGTTATTTAAGATTAGATGATATTATTTTTTAGGGGTTGAAGATAATTGACTACACTTGAATTTTAAGCAAAGACAAGTCATAATTGAAGATACTAAGTAATTTAAAAAGAGGATAAAATAATGAATAATCAAGCAATTGGATTTATAGATTCAGGTGTCGGTGGATTAACGGTTGTAAAAGAAGCACTCAAACAACTACCAAATGAAAAAATTTACTATCTAGGTGATACGGCTAGAATGCCGTACGGCCCTAGACCTTCAGAACAAGTTCTAGAGTTTACATGGGAAATGACGTCTTTCTTATTAAGTAAAGGAATAAAAATGTTAGTGATTGCTTGTAATACGGCGACTGCTGCGGCCTTAGATGATTTGCGAGAAAAATTAGCAATTCCCGTGATTGGCGTTATAAAACCAGGAAGTCGAGCTGCAATAAAGTCATCTAAAAATCAACGAGTTGGCGTTATTGGTACGGAAGGAACAATCAAAAGTGGTGCATATAAACGAACTTTACATGAGAAAAATCCAAATTTATTTGTAACTAGTTTACCATGTCCCGAATTTGTACAAATTGTTGAGAATGACCAATATGAATCAAAATATGCTGAACAGGTTGTCGCTGAAACTTTGGGATTTTTTGATGATAAAAATATTGATACTCTAGTTATGGGCTGCACGCACTACCCACTTTTAAGACCGTTTATTCAAAAAGCTGTTGGGGATAAGGTCACGTTAATTGACTCAGGAGCTGAAACGGTTAATGATGTTTCAACTATACTGGACTATTTTGATATCGCGGCTAAACGTGAAGAAGAAACAACGCATGAATTTTACACAACAGGAAGTTCAGACGATTTTAATGAAATTGCTTCAGGTTGGTTAGGTTTGGAAAATATTAACGCTAAAACAATTCATTTAGGTCAAGGAGACTAACATGCGTAAACATGAGAATCGCGATAATTTAGAAGTTAGACCTGTCTCAATTACAAAGTTAAGTCTTAAACAAGTAGACAGCGCAATTGAATATCGACTGGGGCTGACCAAGGTAACGATACTGGTTAACGAGGTATCAACTGCGGGTGAATTAACGGTTGATATTAATCAGTGGCTGGGGATTAAAGTATCAGTTAATGTGGATGTAATAACGTCATCACTTAAAACGGCATTGGCAGAGCCTTTAAAAGAAAAAGGATTTGCATTGCAAGTACAAATTACGCAGGCTGATGGAGACGTTGTTGCGGCAGTTATTAATGCGAGTTATGTTGCCATTCAAAACTTACTATTACAGGAGAACGGTCAACAATTAAAACCGTTCTCAGCAGTTAATGTAGGGTTTATTGATTTTGAATTGTTTGTCGATTTAACTGGTCAAGAGGAAGCAGACGCTGATAGCCATTTAGTCATTGTACAAAATGAGTCTGGTGCGTTTTTACAATTAAATTTTGAAAAGTCAAATGCCGACTTACTTGGCGATAAGCTAACTCAGCTTTTAGGCGGCGCAATGGAAGGATTATCAGAATTAATGGGCAATTCACAAAAACAAACTATTTTAATTCAAAATAATCATATTGAGAATCAAAAAGATGTTATTTTAATTGCAACCAAAAATGAGGGAAAAGCGACCGAATTTAAACGTCTTTTCAATCCATTAGGGTTCAAAATTACGACCTTGCTGGACTACCCTGAGTTACCAGACGTCGAAGAAACCGGTAAAACATTTGAAGAAAATGCTAAATTAAAAGCTGAAACAATTTCAAATCTAACTAAGTTACCCGTTTTAGCTGATGATTCTGGATTAATGGTAGATGCGCTAGGTGGACGACCCGGAATCTTTTCTGCTCGATATGCTAGGGATCATGATGATGCCGCCAATAACGCAAAGTTATTGCATGAATTGACTGATGTACCTAAGGAAAAGCGAACAGCAACCTTCCATACAACATTAGTTTTTGCTAGACCGGGTAGTGAGTCACTAGTAGCGGATGGTGAAGTTGCTGGTTTAATTTTGGGGATACCACGCGGAGATAACGGATTTGGTTATGATCCATTATTTTATGTACCAGAATTAGATAAGTCAATGGCTGAATTAACTGAAACCGAAAAAAATAAAATTAGTCATCGGGGCCGCGCAACCGTTAATTTGATGTCAGAATTTAATGATTGGTGGGAGAAATAAGATGAAATGCTTAGTTGTCAGTGATAGTCATGGTGATCGAGAGATATTAGAATCTATTTTAGCGCATAATAAAAATAAAGTTGATGCATTTTTTCATTGTGGAGATTCAGAGCTAGAAGCTAACGATTCACTCTTTAACGTGTTCAATGGCGTTATTGGAAATATGGATTTTGATATGAATTTTCCAGAAGAGCTAGTTAAAGTTGTCGATGGCGAAACAATTTATGTATCACATGGACATTTAACTGGCGTAAAAACTAATTTATTAACGCTTAGTTTAAGAGCCCAATCAAAAAATGCAAATTTTGCATTTTTTGGACATACGCATGAACTAGGTTGTGAGATGACTGATGATGGAATGTTGATTTTGAATCCGGGGAGTATCAGTTTACCGAGAGGACAGTACCGTGGTCTAGGAGGAACTTATGCAATCATTGAGGCGGATGCAAAATTTGTTCGTGTTACATATTTTACGAGGCAACACGGGAGTGTTCCGGAGCTTAGTTCCAAGTTTAAACGTTAATTGATAGATAAAAAAATAAGCTTAAAATGACATTGTCATTTTAAGCTTATTTTTAATTATGATAACATGAACAATGATTTGTATACAAAGATTGCTAAAATACCAGCTAAAATTGGTGCCACGACTGGGACCCAACTATAATCCCACTGTGATTTACCTTTATTTTTAAGCGGTAAAAGTTGATGTAACAAACGAGGAGCAAGGTCACGGGCTGGGTTTAAAGCAGGTCCCGTTGCGCCACCCAATGAAGCAACTAATACGAGGACTAAGAAACCTAATCCAAGATGAGCTGTTCCAAGGTTATCAGAAAAGAATGGGGCTTTTGTAATACCAAGCGCACCAAAGATTAAAATGAAAGTACCAACAAATTCGTTAATAAAACCATTTAATTTACTTTGAGCTGCATCAATTGTTGAGAAAGTTCCCAAAATACGTTCAGGATCAGTCGTTTGATCATAATAAGGTTTGTAAGTTGCTACGACTACTGCCTGTCCGAAAAAGGCACCCAAAAATTGTACTGCGATATAAGGAAGTACTTCACTCCATGGGAATAAGCCAGAAACGGCTAAACCTAAGGTGAAGGCAGGGTTAATATGATTTGCTGAAATACTACCAAAGATTAAGCCAGGAATCATAACACCAAATCCGTAACCAAAGGCGATTAAAGCCCAGTCACTACCATGTCCTTTTGTATGTCCAAGTTCGACATTGGCAACAGAACCGTTACCTAAAATTACCATAATTGCTGTACCAATAAATTCTGCGGCTAATCTTGTTGTTAATGTATAATCCATAGTGTCCTCCTATTTTTTGTTCACAATATTCACTATGATACCAATACTGTTAACAAATGTAAATAATTATTAATTATTGCCATAATTTTCGAAAAAAAATAGTGTCTGAGTGCAATCTATTATAAAATAGAAGATGTACTAAATGTTTGGAAGGAGGATCTATTGAATGATAGCTAAGTCTATTGAAAAAATGTTATCCGAAAACCAGGAACACTTTTTAATTCCGGCAGAGATGGTTGCTAACGTCCAAGAAAATAATTTTTTGGATCATGCGTTATTGGTTTTAACGAAAGTGCGTTATGCCAAGATTCCAGTTTTAGATAATGATTATAAATTTAAAGGATTATTATCTTTATCTATGATTACTGAGACAATGTTAGGATTGGATGAGTTGGATGTTAGTAAGTTACATGAAATCTACGTAAAAGATGTCATGGAAACAGATATGCCGACAATCCAAGATCCTTATGATATTGAAAATGTATTACATTTACTTGTTGACCATCCATTTTTATCAGTTGTTTCTAACGATGGTAGTTTTACAGGGATTGTGACGCGTCGTGAACTTATGAAAAGTTTGAATCATATTGCTCATGAATTTGAGAAAGATTATACTGTTCAAGAAATTGAAGTAAAAGAAGACAAATAATATAATTTATAGAGGAGAATCATTATGGCAACTTTAGATGCACACGAAATTATTAATTTTATTAGTACTTCAAAAAAGAAAACACCCGTAAAAGTATACGTTAAAGGTGACTTGGTAGGAATTAAAGTCCCTGATACAATCGAAGATTATTTAAATGATAAGGCCGGTGTTTTATTTGGCGATTGGGCAGATGTTGAACCTTTCTTAAAGGCAACACCAGAAATTACGAGCTCACATATTGAAAATGAAACACGAAACTCAGCCGTTCCATTATTGGATTTGAAAAAGATTAATGCTCGAATTGAACCTGGCGCAGTGATTCGCGATCAAGTATTAATTGGTGATAATGCAGTTATCATGATGGGCGCAATTATTAATATTGGCGCTGAAATTGGCAAGGGAACAATGATTGATATGGGCGCCGTTCTCGGTGGTCGCGCAATTGTTGGAGAAAATTGTCATATTGGTGCTGGAACAGTTCTTGCCGGAGTTGTTGAGCCACCTTCAGCAACGCCAGTTATCATTGAAGATGATGTCTTGATTGGTGGTAATGTTGTCGTTCTTGAAGGGGTTCGTGTTGGTAAAGGTGCTGTCGTCGGTGCTGGTGCCGTTGTAACTAAAGATGTTGAACCATATACGGTAGTTGTAGGGATGCCAGCAAAAAAAGTTAAAGATATTGATGATAAAACAAAAGACAAGACAGAGATTTTAGCAGATTTGCGCAATATCTAGAAGCAAATTGGAATGGGAGTAATTAGAAATGAGTTTAACAACTGAAGAGCTAATTAAAATCAGACGGGACCTACATCAAATTCCGGAAATTGGATTAGAAGAATTTGAAACTCAAGCCTATTTATTGAACTTAATTTCAACATTCAATCAAAATTTTATGACGATAAAAACTGTTGAAACCGGGATTTTAGTTCGACTGGCTGGTTCAACCGGACACTACACAATCGGCTACCGAACTGACATTGATGGATTACCAGTCGCTGAAAAGACAGGGTTACCATTCTCCTCACGAAATGAGGGCCGGATGCATGCCTGTGGGCACGACATTCATATGACTGTTGCACTGGGAATCTTAAATTATTTTTCAGAAAATCAACCAATGGCAAATATGACTTTTATTTTTCAACCAGCGGAAGAAAACGCCAGTGGTGGTAAAAGACTTTATGAAAGTGGGTTATTAGACGAATGGATGCCTGATGAAATTTATGCATTTCATGATAATCCACAGTTGCCTGCGGGGACAATTGGGACTCGATTAGGAACTTTGTTCGCGGGGACATGTGAAATTCATGCACATTTAACCGGCAAAAGTGGGCATGCAGCATACCCGCATCAAGCAAATGATATGGTCGTGGCGGGTGCACAATTAGTTAATCAATTACAAACGATTGTTAGCCGGAATGTTGACCCAATTCAATCAGGAGTTGTCACGTTAGGTCAGTTTACGGCAGGTACTACGGGTAACGTGATAGCCGGTGAGGCACAGATTAATGGGACAATCCGGGCGTTGACGCAAGAAATGAATTTATTGATTCAAAAGCGTGTAACGACAATTTGTGAGGGTATTGCACTAACTTATGGTTGTGAAGTAGAACTGAATTTAATTCAAGGCGGTTACTTACCAGTTGAGAACGATGAAAGTAAAACTGAAAACTTTATTCGATTTATGAAAAACGATTCAGAGGTTTCATTTGTCGAAACACAACCTGCAATGACTGGAGAAGATTTTGGTTTTTTACTATCTAAAATACCCGGAACGATGTTCTGGTTGGGTGTTGATAGTCCATACTCGCTCCATTCAGAGTTTTTAGCCCCTAAGGAAGTTGCAATTGATGCTGGTGTTCTCGCAATGACACACTTTTTAACTGATAGAGATCAACAACTAGCGAAATAAAAAAAGATTCAAATTATGTAAAAACATAATTTGAATCTTTTTTAGTTAAGCGTGATAGGCGAGTTTAACACATGTATGTGGGCCTCATTTAGGGCGGTTAGGTAACCCGCTAAAAATGTTCGTTGGATAGGTGCTTGTTCACCGTTTAACGTGAATACAACAACCCTGAAGACTAAACTTCCTTTACCTAGATCGACAAGACCTAGAATATTTGGGCCATCTTTAATTTCAGGGTGAAGTGGAACTAATTGATCATTAACTTTTTGTACAATTTCGGTTATTTTATCAACATCATCGGTAACATCAATTCGAATATCGATGACGGCTCTCATATTGTTTCGAGATAAGTTACTGACGATTGTAATATTACGGTTTGGTACAAAATGTAAGATACCATCATAGTCTTCAATCTGTGTCGTTCGTAATCCGACGGCTACAATAGGACCTTCAATGGTATTAATTCTAACGATGTCACCAACATCAAATTGTTGTTCTAAAAGAATGAAAAACCCGGTGACGACGTCAGTCACAAATCCCTGTGCGCCAAGACCTAAGGCCACACTTAGAATTCCAGCACCAGCGATGAGTGTTCCGACTGGAACGCCAAGTACTGAAAGAATGGCATATAAATAAAAGAACAACATAACGTAATGAAACAAATTTAATGTTAGGGAATTAATTGTTTCAACCCTGTTTGTTGAATATTTGCTGGACATTCGGTATTGAGCAAATGTTCGACGAATAATTTTTTTACCAATCCAATTTATAACGATAAATAAGAACGAGAAAAAAATAAGAGAAAATGCCAGTTCAACTAAGTGGCTAATAATCGAATCCCAATCAATATCAGCTATGTAGCGTGAGAGAAAATTACCTTGTTTCGTAACCGTTTTAAGTAAGGTACCTAAAACTAAGTTATCATTTGAAATATGAGCTAAAAAAAGATTGTTCAAAATACTGTTCACCTCTAAATCTATTTATTGATATCATCATAGCAAATATATGAGTTAATGTGTAATTTAAATGATAAACTGCGGTATGGTATCGATTGCAGTTTTAAGGTGCAAATGCTATCCTATAAGTAGATTTTGAATTATTGTACATAAGTAAATAGGAGGAATAATTATGACAGTTGGACAAATTGCAGGATTAATTGCCGCTATTGCTTTTGCGGTTCTAGTTCTATTCATTATTTTCGTTTTAATGCAAATGATGAGAACGCTCGGAGAAGTTAATAAAAGTATTTCAGCGATTACCAGTGACGTTGATGGACTATCTGGTGAAGTTGAAAATATGCTAGTGAAATCAAATGTCTTATTAGACGATGTGAATGGTAAAGTGGCAACGATAGATCCGTTATTTCAGGCAGTTGCTGATCTAAGCGAAAGCGTGTCAGATTTGAATGATGCAAGCCGCGACCTAGTATCACATGTTTCAGCAACATCAAAAAAAGCTAAAGATTCTTCGGCTTTCATTAATGTTGGTAAAAAAGCATTTGATTTTTATAAAAATAGAAAAGCTTAAATCAAGGAGGGGTTAACATGTCAAAAAAATTCTTATTGGGGTTAGCAATTACGGGTGGAGTTGCCGCATATGCAGCTTCTAAATTAATTTCAGAAAAAACAAAGCAAGATATTAAAAACCAAATCGAAGAAAAAGCTATGGATGCACGTGATCGAGTACTGGAATATAAGGCGTATGCTGAAGATGCTAGTTACGATTTAAAAGATAAAATAGGTGATTTTGACGAGATAAAAAATAATATAAGTGATAAAATCTCTGAAAAAAGTGACTTACTTATGAGTCAGGATGCCTATGCAAACGCTAAGGACGCATTGATCAATGCAAAAAATGATTTAAAGAATAAATTAGCTATGGAATCAGACGATATTTTTGAACAAATGACTGATTTAACAGATGAATTTTCAGACTTAGCTGATGAAGATATTTATGTTGATAGTAAGAGTGCCTTTGGTGAAGCCAAAGATGCCGATGAAGCAGAAGGAAAAGCCGAAACAATTTATCCTGACGGATGGACAGGCGAAAAATAAAGACAAAAAAACTCATTACATTGTAATGAGTTTTTTTGTCTAGTGAAGTTCAATTGTTTTTAATGTTTTAGGTGTAACTGTAAAAGGTTCATTACCATTTTCGGTTAAGTAGATACAGTCTTCAATACGGACACCGGCAACTCCAGGAATGTAAATACCAGGTTCAATTGAGAAGCACATACCAGGTTTAAGTTCCATTTTATTTCCTTCCATAATTGAAGGGAATTCATGTTCACTTTGGCCCATACCGTGACCGAGACGGTGAATGAAGTACTGACCGTAACCAGCATTAACAATAATGTCACGAGCAATTTTGTCTAAATCTTCAGCAATCATACCGGGTTTAGCAGCAGCTTGTGCCGTTAATTGAGCTTCTAAACATACTTTATGAATTTCTAAAGATTTTTCATTTGGTTTACCAAAAGCAACAGTCCGACTTGCATCTGAGATATAACCATCTGAAATGACACCTAAATCAAACAATGTCAGTGCATTTGGCTGAATTAAGTCCTTCTTTGGGAAGCCATGAGGTTCTGCAGCATTTTTACCACTTTGTACGATAGTATCAAAGCTCATGTGCATAATACCTTGTTTCTTCATTGCATATTCAATTTCGGCAACGATGTCTTGTTCAGTTTTGCCCTCTTGAAGAGCTTTAAAACCAACTTCAAAAGCAACATCTGCCCATTTTCCGGCAACTTTTAATTTTTCAATTTCATCGGGTGTTTTTATGACCTTAAGTGTTTCGATGAACCCCGTTGCGTCGGCAACAAATTCTGCACTTGGGAAAATACGACGAATAGCATCATAACGTTCAACGGTTAAACTACCTTTTTCGATGGCCCATTTTTTTGGTGAATTCTGACGTTTGTTGATTTCACTTTGAATGATCGCAAAGGCATCTTCGTGATCAAGGTAACCATAAACAGGGTATTTCCATCCTGTGTCTTTGGCAGCTTCAACTTCGAGAGCCGGCGTAAATAAGAATGGATCTTGATCAGCAAATACGAAGAGTGCCATAACGCGCTCAATTGGATCACTTTCAAAACCAGTAAAATATTGGATACTCATTGGATCGTTGATATAAGCAATGTCTGTACCATTATCGGCAAGCCATTGTTGTAAAGATGCAATATGTGACATGAAATCTCTCCCTTTACATTAGTATACTGCATTATAACATAGGTATAGAATAACGATGAAGAATTGTAATTTTCATTATATAAATTTTATTTTCATGAAAATAAGGTAAAAACGCTTGCAATTATCTTGAAAATTTGCTAAATTGTTCTAGTGCATGAAAACGGAATGAAAACTTGATATTTAAGTAATGAGAGGAAATAATATTAATGGATAAGCAAACAATAACAATTTATGATGTAGCAAGAGAAGCAGCCGTTTCAATGGCTACTGTCTCACGAGTGGTCAACGGTAACCCTAACGTTAAACCAGCAACAAGAAAGAAAGTTTTGGAAGTTATTGATCGTCTTGACTACAGACCTAATGCAGTTGCAAGAGGTTTGGCAAGTAAGAAAACGACGACGGTTGGGGTTATTATTCCTGATGTAACTAATATATACTTTTCATCATTGGCTCGTGGAATTGACGATGTTGCAACAATGTACAAATACAACATCATTTTAGCTAACTCTGATCAAAATGGTCAAAAAGAAGTGCAAGTATTAAATACATTGTTAGCCAAACAAGTTGATGGCATTATTTTCATGGGTAATCAAATTACCGATGAATTACGTGCTGAATTGAAAAGAAGTCGGACACCGGTTGTCCTTTCTGGATCAGTTGATCCTACTGGAGAATTAGGTAGTGTAAATATTGATTATGTTGCGGCCGTAATGGAATCGATAACGGACTTAATTAATAATGGAAACAAACGTATTGCATTTGTTTCTGGTTCGATGGATGAACCAATTAATGGTGAATACCGTCTTAAAGGCTACAAGATGGCTCTTGAAAAAGCCGGAATCAAGTTTGATAAAGAATTAATTTTTGAAACAGATTACTCATATCGTGCTGGCGAAACATTATGGCCAGCAATCGCTTCAAGCCATGCAACTGCTGCTTTCGTCGGTGACGATGAATTGGCCGTTGGTGTCTTAAATGGTGCTAGAGACGCTGGATTACGTGTGCCAGAAGATTTTGAAATTATTACAAGTAATGATTCAAAATTAACTGAAATTGTTCGACCTAAATTATCTTCAATTACACAACCTTTGTATGATTTGGGAGCTGTCTCTATGAGATTGTTAACAAAATTAATGGATAAAGAAGAAGTTAGTGAAAAGACAATTCAATTACCATACGGGTTAATTAAGCGTTCTTCAACAAAATAATTTAATAAAAACTTGATTCTTCAATATATTTGGAGTAAATCAAGTTTTTTTATTAGAATTTGGACGGAAAATTTATGAAAAATAAAAATAATATTTACTTTGCTCTGGCGGTACTCATTATTGTGATTCTGTTTATAAGTTCATCGGAGACCTACAAACAGCAGACATCTGTCCCATTTCTCGAAAAATATTTAGCTAATAAACCATTTGAGAACTGGTTATCACATGTGTCATTTAGTTACGCAGGTCAAGATGAAAGTATTCAACAAGTTGGTTATTTCAAATTTGTTGAATTCTTTATTCGCAAAGCGGCTCATTTTATGACGTACTTTTTAATGGCCAGTTTTATATTCTTGGGATTGAAAAATAGAATTAAAGAATGGCGTTATAGCGGGCTTATTGCAATTACTTGTGCCGCAGTTTATGCATCATTTGATGAATTTCATCAAAGCTTGACGGGTGGACGATCACCCCTCGTTCAGGATGTAATTCTTGATACAATTGGTGCAACAACAGGTGTTTTATTAACCATACTAATAGTGACACTTTATCATCGAAGAAAAGCCCGCAAGAACTAAATTAGGCTATTTCACGCGAATCATGTTGATATTAGTTCGTTATTTTGATACTATAATAAACGGTTAAAAGTAAAAATTCAGAAACATTTCGGAAAGAGGTAGGGAATTATGTCAGGACATTCAAAATGGAATAACATCCAGGGTCGAAAAAATGCACAAGATGCTAAGCGTGGTAAAATTTTCCAAAAATTATCAAGAGAAATTTACATGGCTGCAAAAAGTGGTGGCCCTGATCCCGATTCGAACCCCTCATTACGCTTGATGCTTGATAAAGCTAAAGCTGCAAATATGCCTAAAGATAATATTAAACGTGCTATTGATAAAGCATCTGGTTCAGAGGGTGCAGATTATGAAGAAATCACATATGAAGGTTATGCACCAGGTGGAGTAGCTATCTTGGTTCATACTTTAACAGATAACCGCAATCGTACAGCATCAGAAGTCCGTATTGCGTTCACACGTAATGGTGGAAACTTAGGCGAAACTGGTTCTGTTAACTATATGTTTGACCGTAAAGGATACATTGTAATTTCTCGTGAAGAACTAGATACGGACGAAGATGCAATGTTTGAAGATGTTATTGATGCTGGTGCCGAAGATTTAAAGACATCAGAAGAATTATTTGAAATCTATACGGATCCTAAAGATTTACCAGATGTTCGTGCTTCACTAGAGGGTAAAGGCTACAAATTGGATACTTTTGAATTAGTCATGGTTCCTCAAAACCTAGTACCAGTTCCCGAAGATAAAATTGAACAATTCCACCACATGATTGATGCATTGGAAGAAAATGACGATGTTTCAGAAGTTTTCCATGCCGGAGATTTATCGGACGAAGAATAAATTTTAGAGCTGATCGTTCAAAAAAAATAAAAATACGCAAAAAAAGCCAAAACTTAAATGTTTTGGCTTTTTTTGCGTATTTCAATATGAAGAAGGGAGGAATATTAAAATGATAGAAACAGAAATGAATACAATTTTTAAAATCTGCGTTGAGAAGAGGGCAAGTGATCTTTATATAATTCCAAATGCCAAAGGGTGCTCGGTTAAGTATCGTATCTCAAACCAATATCATAATTTGGATACATATTCAGAAAGAAAGTTGATGCAAATGAATAACTTTCTTAAATTTAAAGCTAATATGATTTTGAGTGAGAATAGACGGCCACAGTTTGGAGCTTTTCAATGGCAAATTGGACATGAACAGATTAATTGTAGGATTTCCAGCGTGGGCGATTTTTTAGGAAGAGAATCAATCGTTATTCGATTCATTTATTTGGAAACTAATATGTCGATAAACCGATTGTTGCCATATCAATTTGATGAATTAGCTGATTTATGCCAATCCAGTGGGTTAATTTTATTTTCTGGTCCCATGGGTTCAGGTAAAACAACAACCATGTATCAACTTGCCGAAAAAATACAACGACAGAGAACAATATTAACAATTGAGGATCCAGTTGAAATTCATAATACAAATTTTATTCAACTGCAAGTGAACGATAAAGCAAATATGACATATGCGGAGCTATTGAAGGTTGGGTTGAGGCATCACCCAGACATTTTTATTATTGGTGAAATTAGAGATGAATTAACTGCTAATGCGGCAATTAGAGCGGCTATGAGCGGACATTTAATTTTAAGTACCGTACATGCAAGAAATGCGGCCGGTACAATTAAACGCTTAGAAAATCTTGGTGTTAGCCGAAGTGATTTAAAAGAATCGTTGCAGGCGGTTAGTTACCAACGCTTAATTGAAACAACGCAGGGATCAAATGGTGTTTTATTCGATTTATTATCCGGTCAGAATTTAAAGAATATTTTCGAGGAAATCGATAATCAAAAACTTCCGCTAGAAAGGTGGCACGAAAATCTTGCTGAATGCGTTAAAAACAACATTATTACATTGGAAACAGCAAGTCGTTATCAATAGGAAAAAGTGGACAATAAAAAAGCAAAGTGAATTCTTTGAAGTGTTAGCAGATTTATTGGATGCCGGATTTTCATTAAAACAAGCATTAACGACTACGACAAGATTATTTTCAACGGGTAAATTAGATATTCAAAAAATTGAAGCTGAACTAAGTCATGGTGAGGCATTTTCGACGGGAATTAAACCTTACATTTCAAAAAGTTCATATTATCAAATTATGATTTCTGAAAAATATGGCGGATTAAACAAGAGTATTAATCAGTTGGGTAAATTAATGGCAGTTCGAGTTAAACAAAAGAAACAATTAAAGCAACTGTTGCAATATCCAATTATTTTGATGGGATTACTAATTGCATTATATATTGGTATTCAGCAATTTATATTACCAGAGATTAATAATAGTCAGCTGGGAACGACATCGAACACTGGAATCAAGGTGATTATTGTGAAGAGTATAATTAGTCTCTTTGTTAGCATACTTATTGGTTATGGTATTAAAATAAGTATTCGGGTTTCTAAGCAAACGACAATGAACCGACACGTCTGGTATTGTCAGATACCCGTAGTCGGCAAAATTTATAAAGATTACTGCCATTATTACTTAACTTTTAATTTAGGGCTGCTCCTATCAAGTGGCTTGAATCTCAATAAAATATGTGATTATTTAAATCAATTTGATCAAGAATCGTTGCTCTACCAACTGGGACGGCAACTTACACAGCATTTTGAAAAGGGTGGTAATACCAAACAAATGATTGATAAGAACCCACTTTTTCCGAAAGAACTAACAGTATTTCTTGAGAAAGGAAATACGTTAGAGGTGATGAGTCAGGAATTACTAATATTTTCTGAACTAACTTATCGAAAATTTGAATCGTCCGTCGAAAAAATGATGGTTTATGTGCAACCAATTGCATTTATTATTGTAGCGGCTTGTATCGTTGGACTGTATTTAGCAATCTTATTACCTATGTATCAAACAATGGAGGAAATTAAATGAAAAACAATCGAAAAAAATTAAAGGCATTTACACTTGTTGAAATGCTCTGTGTCCTTTTTATCATCTCTCTCTTAATGTTAATTATACTTCCGAATATCGGGCACCAAAGAACAAGTGCAAAGCACGTTAATGACGAAGCATTGGTTAGCGTAGTTCAAACTCAAGTTGATTTGTACGAAAATGAGACGCACAATAAATCAATTAATTTTTCCGATTTAGTTTCAGAAAAATATCTCACCGAGAAACAAGAGAAAGAAGCGCAAGCAAATCATATTGTTATTTCAAATAATGTCGTTAAAACTGAAAAATAAGTTAGGCGCGTTTAGCATGATTGAAATGTTGATTGCACTAGCGGTTACTAGTCTATGTGGTTTATTGTTGATGGGACCAATGGATAGGGTGTTGGCAACGTCTAGGGAAAAACAATTTTGGCAAAATTTTGAACAGTTATGGCAAAGTGCGGTCATTGAATCACCGTTAAATAAGATGCCTAATATTATTAATTTTAATGAAGATAAAATGACCATTATCAATGGGAAAAATAAAATTAGTCTCAATTATCCGAAGACTGTAACCGTAAAAAAACAGGTGACGATTAAAATCAGTAAAAGCGGACAGATAACCGGGAAAACGGTTGATTTTAAATCCACTTTACCAAATAGAAATCAAAAATTGGTCTTTCAAATTGGATGGGGCCAATTTATTAGAAGGGATGTAGAGTGATATGCGAAAGTTATCGGGAATTGTGTTAGCTGATGCCATTATGACGTTAACTATTGTGGCATCAGGATTTGGACTGTACGTTCAAACGAATCATACGCTACAAAAACAAGCGGACTACTGGAATCATAAAACAACACTTACGAGAAATTTACGTGAGGTTAGTAAGCTACTAGTGATTCATCCAACGAGTAACTTAACAAAATTAGTTGAAGGCGACTTACAATGTGCCACTAAATCAGAAATTCGTATCCTATCTGAGGAAGAATTAGTCAGCGTAAAATTAAAATGAAGGGGTTCTCACTTTTAGAGACCATTGTTGCTTTAGGAATATTTGTTATTTCTCTCAGTCTGATGACAACATGTTGGAAATTGTGTACAAGCCAATATCAAAGAAGTAATGAAAATAGTGAGTTTTCGTTACAACAATGTATTAGTTTATTAGAGTCAGATCAACTAGATCTTAATATCATAGATGTTGGTAAATATACGGTTGCATTAAAGAATAATAAAACGGGCGCTAGATATTTTCTTAGTCAACATGGCGAGATGATTCAATTTATCGGATTTTCAGGAGGACACGTGCCGCTTTTATACCATGTTAAATCATTCTCAATTAAGTATGATGAACCTATTTTGTTTTTGAAAATTAAACAAGAACGTCAAAATAGAACTTTAAAATTGGTAATTCCGATGGAAAAGAAGGTTCAAAATGAAAAAAAATAATTTATTAGGTGGGCATCTAGTTGTCTCGGCTATGTTTTGTTTAATGATGATGGTTGTTTTATTAACGGGTCAATTAGTATATTTTTATGCGAAAATTACTAGCTACCAAAAAATATGTCAATACAATCAGGCGGAGACAATGAAAAATATGACTATTCTAAATCAGACATCCAAAAAAATTGATGAAACATTTTATTATAATCTAGGTACCGTTGAGTACCAGAAGAACGTTTATCGGATAAGACTAAAAAATAATGTTCAATATACATTTTTAAATGATAAAAAAGAAACTTAACTTGAATTGATAATTAAAAATCGTTAAACTGAAACGAGCAAATAAATTCAGGGAGTGATTTTATGTCATTAGAAGAAATTGAAATGAACTTTAATCAAATTAACGAAACAATTGATATTTTACAAAAAAGTTTAGAAATCACTTATTTAGATGCCTTTATTGAAACTAGCAATAACTTGTTAGACAATAAGTCCGCGCATGTGGAATCGGGTCTACCAAATGATCAGGACGTGAAGCTTTTAAATCAAATTTATAAAAAAATGAATCTAGAGTCGCTATCATCGGAAGATGTACGGAAAGTTATTCAGTTAGTTTTATTGAAAGCAACCAGACAAGAAAAAATTCAACCTAATCATCAAATGACACCTGATACAATTGGCTTTTTAGTGGCATTTGTACTTGAAAAACTGATGGGTGGGAAGAAAACGTTCAGCCTATTGGACATTACGGTTGGATCGGGAAACCTCTTAACAACTATTTTAAACCAAATGTCTACGGATAAGTTTGAAATATCTAAGGCATATGGAGTTGATAATGATGATACAATGCTGTCAATTGCCGGATTAAGTGGACAATTACAACGACTGAATTTGGATTTATTCCATCAGGACGCAATTGATGACTTAGTCGTTAAAAAATCTGATGTGGTTATCGCGGACTTACCAATTGGTTATTATCCGTTAGATGAGCGGGTTAGTCACTTTAAAACACGTGCTAGTGAGGGCCATTCCTATGTTCACCATCTATTAATTGAACAATCAGTGAACTACTTGAATGATGGCGGATTCGGTGTCTATCTTGTGCCTACAGGTTTATTTGAAACTGAAGAAGCAAAAAAACTATTAGTCTACATTCAGGAAAATGCATATCTTCAGGGAATGTTAAATCTACCGGCTAATTTATTTAGTTCTGCCGGTTCACGTAAATCAATCTTAATTATACAAAAACATGGAAATAACAGTAAACAGGTAGACAAAGTGTTGTTAGGGGATTTTCCATCACTAAAAGATGAAGAACAATTTCAAAATTTTGTTAAGACGTTAGATAAATGGATTCAAATTAATTTTAACAACAGATAAAGTAACTCATATTTTGAGTTACTTTTTTATTTTGGTAATTTTTAAAGAAAATATGTCTTTTGAAATTGGCGAACGTCATGTATAATTTATCTAATTACATAGAGGGAGATTGATAGCAATGACAGACAAAAGTTCAGGTGACCATCATTCCAGGGGACTAAAAAGTCGCCACGTTCAATTGATCGCAATTGGCGGAACAATAGGGACTGGATTATTTTTAGGAGCTGGACAATCGATCCATTTGGCAGGTCCATCTATATTACTAGCATATCTCATTACGGGGATTGCATGTTTTCTTTTAATGAGATCCCTGGGTGAGCTTTTACTATCAAATGTGGATGCACACTCATTTATTGATTTTATTTATGAATATTTAGGAGAAAAAGTTGGATTTGTTGCTGGATGGACTTATTGGATTTGTTGGGTAACAATCGCAATGACGGAGATTACAGCAGTTGGACTTTATATGAAGTTTTGGTTTCCAAGTTTACCACAGTGGATTCCCGGCATGGTCATGTTACTAATTCTTTTAGGGATAAACTTAGTCACGGTTGGACTATTTGGTGAAACAGAATTTTGGTTCGCACTTATTAAGATTATTGCCATTGTTGTATTGATTTGTATCGGTATATATATGGTCGTTGTTAATTTTAAAACATCGGTCGGGCACGCTAGTTTAACGAACCTAGTCAATCACGGTGGCTTCTTTCCTCAAGGAATTAAAGGATTTGTTCTATCGTTTCAAATGGTGTTATTCAGTTTTGTAGGTATCGAGATGGTTGGGCTAACTGCTGCTGAAACGGAAGATCCGATGAAGGTGATTCCAGAAGCAATTAATGAAATCCCGCTAAGAATTATTTTATTTTACGTAGGGTCACTTTTGGCAATCATGGCAATTTATCCTTGGAACATGATATCAGAGTCACAAAGTCCCTTTGTCCAAGTTTTTGAAAATATTGGTATAAAGTCTGCGGCTAGTATCATTAACGTTGTTGTCATTACGGCTGCCGCATCTGCTTGTAATGGATCATTATTTAGTACCGGAAGAATGTTATTTTCATTAAATTATGGTAAAAAAAATAAGTTTTCTAAAAAAATCAGCACACTTTCGCACAATCAAGTTCCCGCGTTTGCGTTAAAATTTTCAACGGCCGTGATTGCTATTTCAGTTATATTAAATATGTTTATGGCGGAATCTGTATTTACCTTTATATCAAGTATCGCGACGACGTGTTTCTTGTTCATTTGGGGCACGATTGTCATAACACATTTGAAATATCGTCGTAAAATTAAGTTAGAAAAGGCAGAAGAAACACTAGCATTTAAAATGCCACTCTTTCCTGTGACGAACTATTTGATTTTGGCATTTCTGACATTTGTGGGCATCGTATTGTGCTTGAAACCAGATACATTAATTGCACTTATTGCCTCAATTTGCTGGTTGATTATTCTGTACGGTATTAAAAGTGTTCAAATGAAACTTGCAAATTAAATTTTTTTGAAAGACCTAAGATTTATTAAGGTCTTTTTTTTGTATATTCGAGATATAAACTATAAGATTAAAGAATATTTAGGAAGAAGGGTGAAAAATATGATATTTTTTACGTCTGATACGCATTTTATGCATGGAAAATTACTTGGAAATAATGATTTCGCACCGAGACCGTTCAAAGATGTCAATGAAATGAATCAAACAATCATTAACAGCTGGAATGAAATTGTTACGGATAATGATTTAGTTTACCATCTTGGAGACGTTGCAGTTTTAATGGCTAATTCTGGTGGTAATGAGGCTATTTTTCAAATTTTAATGCAATTAAATGGTCGAATTACTTTTATCAAAGGTAACCATGACAATCGCTCAATCATCAATTATATAAAAAAACAAAATATTTTAATTAAAAATAAACCGAAATTCGAATTTCATGACGTTGGGATTTTGTTAAAAATGAATCACCATCAACTTTTTTTGACACATTACCCTATGATGCTGGGAATTACGAATAATAGTATAAATTTACACGGTCACATTCACCACTATAGTGTGAATTCTGAGACTAATATTAATGTTGGCGTCGACTCTCCAGAGGTTAGCTACTTGGAAAATCAGAAAAAATTTGGTGCACCATTTGCAATGGCTGAAATTGACGTCATGATTGCTGGTAAAAAAGAAGCATTAAATAACCATGATGAGGTGGATTGAAATTAATGGAAAAAATAACAATTTTACACACGAATGATATTCATTCACATTTAGAAAATTGGCCTAAAATCAGACGATTTTTACAATCCGAAAAAATTAATCTTGAGAAGCAAGGGCAGACTGTTTTGACATTCGATATTGGGGATGCAATTGATCGCGTTCATCCGTTATCAGAAGCGACAAATGGTAAGGCCAACATAGAATTAATGAATACCGTGAAATATGATGCTGTCACAATTGGTAATAATGAGGGAATTGGCAACTCAAGAAGTCAGTTACAACATTTATACGATGATGCAAAATTTGATATTATTCTTGATAATGTAGTTGATGAGGAAGCTGATAGTCGGCCTTCATGGGCAAATGAATATAAGCTTATGGAAACTGCGGCTGGAACTAAAATTGGAATAATTGCATTAACGGCACCATTTCCAATGACCTATGAGATGAACGGGTGGGAGTCTAATCAAATAGATACGGTCTTACCAACACTTTTAAGAAAATTAGTCGGTAAAGTCGACGTTATTATTTTGTTATCACATTTAGGGCTGGGTGTAGATAGAAAAGTTGCTCAAAAGTATCCTCAGATAGATATCATTTTAGGCGGACATTCACATCACTTGTTAAAATCCGGGGAAATAGTGAATGATTCATTATTGGCTGCGGCCGGTAAATGGGGGATGTATATTGGTGAAGTTTCAATTGAACTAGAGGGTCATAACATCATCAAAAAAAACGCCCAAGTAATTGAAACCGAAAGTTTACCTGAAATAAGCAGTGATCAGGCTGAAATTGCAGGATACAGATCGCGTGGAGAAGCAATTTTAACTTCTGATGTTATAACGAACTTACCTAGAGATTTAAATACATCGTGGACTCAAAATTCGGAATTAATGCAAGTGGCGCTTAAAGCAATTGAATTAGGGACCAAAACGGATATTGCTATGTTAAATGGTGGATTACTTTTGAAAAATCTACAAAAAGGTGTTGTCACTAAAAATGACTTACATCAGACATTGCCACATCCAATGCGGGTGATTACGGTTAAACTAACTGGATATAATTTGATACGACTAATGCAGGAAATTAAAAAGAATAGGTCATTTCTTAAAAAATTTCCAATTAGAGGGATGGGATTCAGGGGCCAATTATTTGGTGAAGTTGTGGTTGACGGATTGACGGAACAAGAAAATGGCGAACTTTTGTACCATAAACAAAAAATTGTTCTGGATGCCTATTATACCCTCGCAACAGTTGATCATTTCATGTACATTCCTTTCTTCCCAACCATAGAAATAACAGGTGAAATCACCATAAATGGCAAAAAGTTTTTGAGAGATTACGTTGGGGACTATTTAAAAATGGAATTTTCTGTATAATGAAGTATGACTAAAGCAGTAAAAGGAGGTTTAAAATTTGAATCAAGCACAGAAAGAAAAACGAGAACAGCAGCTCGCAATCAAGGCAGAAAAATTAAAAGCCTACGCTAGTGAAGTTGTTCGACAGAGTGAGACCAGAATAGTAATCGATAACCGTCCATATGATCTTGTTTCAAACTATAGAGATGGCTTCGAAATTGAAAAATTAACGGAACGGTTCAGCCAAATTTTAACAAAATATGATTATATCGTTGGTGATTGGGGGTATGATCAGCTTCGATTAAGAGGCTTTTACAAAACTGAAAATAAGAAAGCATACCGGTCACAATGTATCGATACCCTGGAGGATTATTTATATGAATATTGTAATTTTGGCTGTTCTTATTTTGTATTACACAATTTGGAAATACAAAAGCCTGAACCAGTTTCTAATCCGAAAGAACGTAAAAAAACAATTAAGCCAGTTGGTAAAAGAAGAAAACCAGTAGTAAAAGCACATACGGCTGAAAAAAAATATCAAATTAAAAATAAGAAACCTAAAGCACCATTAAATAAAACGAAACCTGTTAAAACGCAAAAGAACGTTTCAAAACCGGTACCAAAGCGTACGAAGAAACACGAATTTGTAATTAGACAAAAAGATAAATCATAATTAAACGGATGAGGTGATAATAATGGCATATAAAGGTTATATGATTGATTTAGACGGCACAATCTATCGAGGAAAAGAAAAAATTGCGGCGGCAAAAAGATTTGTTGAATCTCTTCAGGCACGTAATATAGCATTTTTATTTGTGACTAACAACACGACTAAAATGCCAAAAGATGTTGTCGCAAATTTAGCCGATAATTTTGATATTCATGTGACAGAAAAAGAAGTCTACACGGCTGCGCTTGCAACGGCAGACTACTTAGATTCACTAGATTCCAATAAAAAAAGTGTTTACATCATCGGAGAGCACGGACTGAAACAAGCTATTATGGATAAGAGTTTTGTCGTTGAAGAAACTACACCTGATTACGTTGTAGTCGGTCTAGATTCTGATGTCACTTATCATAAATTTGAATTGGCCACATTAGCAATTAAACGTGGCGCTAAGTTCATTGGAACGAATGCCGACACGAATATTCCAAATGAGCGAGGGTTACTGCCCGGTGCTGGATCTTTAGTAAGGATGGTTGAGTGTACAACGCAGCAAGAAGCCACTTATATTGGGAAACCAGAGACAATTATTATGGAAGAGGCACTGTTGAGATTGGGACTTGAGAAGAACGAGGTTGTAATGGTCGGTGATAATTATATGACTGATATTATGGCTGGAATTAATTTCGGCGTTGATACGATGTTAGTTTATACGGGCGTTTCAACGAAAAAGCTAGTAGCATCGAAACCGGTACAACCAACAATTCAAATGGATTCACTTGATGATTGGGATTTTGATAATGATAGAACGCGTTAAAAAAGTGGGGCAGTGGCTGAGTTTATATCTGGCGATTGTCTCTTTTTCTATTATAATCGTAATTAATAGTACGTTCATTTATAAATTTTTTGTGACAACGTCACATCTAGAAAAAAAAGTTGGATTATCTCAAGCGGGATTGATGTCTGATTATAAAAATTTATTACGTTATTTTAATTATCCGTGGGTGGACAAACTACAAATGACGCTACCCTCGTCGTATGATGGTATGCAGCATTACCATGATGTTAAGCAATTATTTTTACTTAACTATATTTGTTTTATTATTTTTGGGTTTATCGCAATAACATTCATTCTCCGATTAGCGAAACAAAAAGAATTATGGAAATTAATTAGACCATTTCAAATAGCAGCAACCATTCCATTTATTTGCTTGTTTTTATTTTTCTTTAACTTTGAACACTATTTCATATTATTTCATGAACTTATGTTTAGAAATAACGATTGGATATTTTATCCACAACTAGATCCAATTATTTTAGCCCTGCCAGAAAATTTCTTCATGATTTGTTTCCTGCTAGTCTTTATTCTGATAGAACTATGTTTTTTAATCGGAATTTACGTAGGTAAAAGAGAAATAAAAAGAACACTGAGAAGTTAGATTTTTCTAACTTCTCAGTGTTCTTTTTATTTACTGAATTTTGCTTTAAGACCACCGAATACGGCTGGAATTAAAGAAATTAATATAATTCCTAAGACGACTAGTGAAAAATGATCCTGAACGGCTGGAATATTACCGAAGAAAAACCCGGCAGAGCAACAAATTGTGACCCATGAAAATCCGCCTATTAAACTAAATCGTAAGAAACGAGAATACTTAAATCCGCTACCACCAACGATGAAAGGAGCGAAAGTTCGTATAATTGGCATGAACCTGGCTAATATAATTGCGGGACCACCATGTTTGTTAAAGAACTGTTCAGTTCTGTTCAGATTATCTTGATTGATCAGTTTACCGAATATGGCGTGTTCTGAAATTGAACTCCCTACTTTTTTTCCAATAAAGAAGTTTAGCGAGTCACCTAAGTAGGCAGCTGCAAGGAAAAGTCCCACGAATATCCAAATATTTAAATGATAAATCGAATTTGCTGCTAAGGCGCTCGCGGCAAACAACAGCGAGTCACCTGGTAGAAATGGTAAAATAACAGCACCAGTTTCTATAAAAATAATGAAAAATAAAATAAGGTAGGTCCAATTTCCAAAGTTAGTGACAATGCTGATTAAATGTGTGTCTATATGTAGAACAAAATCGATGAAAAAATTTATTACGGACATAAGTATGCGTACTCCTTTAATTTTTTGTATTTTGTTTTATCAGTTGAGTACTGTGAATGGTTCGGTTAGTCTTTGGGTTGATATAACTCAAAGCACTAGTTACCGCAGTGGGAGCCTCGCCGAAACCCGAAGCAATTAGGGCAACTTTTCCTGGATATGAAACGATATCTCCCGCAGCAAAGATACCGGGGGTTGAGGTTTCCATTTCAGAATTCACAGACAACAACTTCTTATTCATACGTAATCCCCATTTACGAATAATTTTATTATCGGATAAATAACCATAATTCACAAGTAAATTATCAACAATTATTGTTTTATTAATATTATCTTTAGAATGCTTCAAAAGTATTGCGAGACGACCTTCTTTTTTAGAAAGTGATTGAATGACAAAGGGTGTTTCAAAGATGGTATTAGTTTCTTTTAACTTCGAAACGCTGTATTCCAAAGCTCGAAAGGTGTCCCGACGATGAATCATGTGAATTTGATCAGTTATTACTGAAAGCTCGTTCGCCCAGTCAATAGCGGAATCACCACCACCAGCAATGGCAATCTCTTTATTTGAAAAATTATCAGGATTACTGATATTATAAAATAAAGACTGTTCTTCAAACTCCGTTGCGTTGGGAATAGTTAATTTTCGAGGCTGGAAAGAACCGATACCAGCCGTAATAATGATTGTTCTACTATATGTAACACGCTTAGAAGTTTGAATTTTAAAAAAATCGTCTTCTTTCGCAAAAGATAGAACAGTTTCGTTTAATTTGATGTCAGGATTGAACTGAGAAGCTTGATTCGAAAGTTGTTTTACCAGGTGTTCGCCAGAAATACCGGCAAAACCGGCTATATCATAGATTTCTTTTGTAGGGTATAGAGTGCCAACTTGCCCACCTATTTTGGGAAGGCTCTCAATAATCTGAGTTTTAGCTTGACGCATATGTGCATAAGTTGAAGCAAATAGACCAACGGGCCCAGCACCAATAATGGTAATATCAAATATGTCTTTTTCTATCATATTTTGTCTCCTAGTATTCTATTTATTAACATTATAGTAGTATAACGCATAAAAAATATAAAGTAATAGTAAATTAGAACGAAATTGGGTACAATGAAATCATTAAAGTTTAAAGAGGAGGAACAAAAATTATGGCATATCCACAACTAGACTTAGAACACGTGACAGGTCCACAAGTTAAAATGGTTACAAATTATGGTGATATCGTAATTCAATTATTTCCTGAACAAGCACCAAAAACAGTTGAGAACTTTATCGGCCTTTCGGAGAATGGATACTATAAAGATGTTATCTTTCATCGAGTGATTTCTGATTTTATGGTGCAATCTGGTGACCCAACTGGATCAGGAATGGGTGGCGAAAGTTTGTGGGGAGATTCATTCGAAGATGAATTTTCACCTGAATTGTTTAATCTAAGAGGGGCTTTATCAATGGCTAACTCTGGTCCTGCAACTAATGGTAGTCAGTTTTTTATTGTTCAAAACTCAAATGTGCCTGAACAAATGATTAATCAATTAAAGGATGCTAACTATCCGGAAGAGGCAATAACAGAATATCAAAAGGGTGGTACTCCTTGGCTAGATTTTCATCATACTGTATTTGGTCAAGTAATTAGTGGAATGGACATTGTCGACAAGATTGCGAATGCAAAAACGGCAATGCAAGATAAACCGGTTGAACCGATTGTAATCGAAAATATGATAGTGACAAAATAAAGAGGATGAAAGTCCTTTTTATTTTGGAATAGTTTAACATGGAGGGGAGAAATTTATATGGAATACAGAATAGGACAAGTAATTTCTGGAATCGTAACTGGAATTCAACCATACGGTGCTTTCGTAACAATTGCAGAAGGGGTTCAAGGACTAATTCATATTTCAGAGTGCCACAACGGATATGTTGATAATGTATTAAATTATTTAAAAATAAATGAAAAAGTTAAGGTGCAAATTATTGATATTGATGAATATAACGGCAAAATGAGCTTTTCGATTAGGGATATCACTAAAAAAAATGCCTATTTAAAAAGCTCTGGAGTTAAAATAAATCATAAATATTATTGGACTAATAGGTCCGTAAATACCGGTTTTGAAGCAATAGATAACAAAATGGATTCTTGGATAAACCAACAATTAGGAG
>NZ_JANXLI010000007.1:0-54115 GCF_026948345.1 Dellaglioa carnosa
GTTAGGACCGTCATACAGGTATTTGTTGGAACCTAAACTTTTATAGTTGAGGTTCTTTTTTAATTTCATACACTTTTAAGGAGATAAAAATGACTGAAAAACATTTATTTACATCAGAATCAGTATCAGAAGGGCATCCGGATAAGGTCGCAGATCAAATAAGTGATGCAATATTAGATGCTCTTTTAGAAAAAGACCCCAATGCCAGAGTTGCTTGTGAGACAACGGTGACTACCGGGTTGGTGCTCGTAGTTGGCGAAATATCTACGAATGCGTACGTGGATATTCAACAAGTAGTTAGGAATACAATAAAAGAAATTGGCTATATTAACTCTCAGGTTGGTTTTGATGGTGATAATTGTGCTGTCATGGTTGCTATAGATGAACAGTCTCCTGATATTGCGTTAGGTGTTGATACATCGTTAGAAACAAGAAATGGCGATTTAGATCCGTTTGATCAGATTGGTGCGGGCGATCAGGGATTAATGTTTGGATATGCGGTAGATGAAACACCGGAGTTAATGCCATTACCAATTGCGATTAGTCATAAATTAATGCGTCGCGTTGCAAGTTTACGAAAAAATGAAGAACTAAAATACTTGAGACCGGATGCGAAGGCACAAGTAACCGTAGAGTATAATGAAAAAGGGCAGCCATTTAGAGTAGATACGGTTGTTATTTCTACACAGCATGATGAAAAAACAGGATTAAAACAAATTCAAGAAGATATGATAGAAAAAGTCATTAAAGTCGTTATTGATCCTAGTTTATTGGATTCGGAAACGAAATACTATATTAACCCAACGGGCCGATTTGTTATTGGTGGTCCAAAAGGCGACGCCGGACTTACCGGAAGAAAGATAATTGTTGATACATACGGTGGGTATGCTCATCATGGCGGAGGCGCATTTTCTGGTAAGGACGCGACAAAAGTAGACCGATCTGCTAGTTATGCCGCACGGTACATTGCAAAAAATATTGTTGCGGCTAAAATTGCCACACAAGTTGAAGTTCAGCTTGCGTATGCAATTGGCGTGGCGGAGCCGGTTTCAATTAATATTAATACATTCGGTACTTCTAAATATGATGAATTAGATTTAGTTGGAGCTGTTCGAAAAATATTCGATTTACGTCCTGCGGGAATTATTAAAATGTTAGACTTACGTCGCCCAATATACAAGCAGACAGCAGCTTATGGACATTTTGGACGTACTGATATTGAATTGCCTTGGGAAAAAACGGATAAAGTTCAAAGTTTACTCAACGAATTATATTAAATTAATATTTAATATAATCGTTTTTTATTTAGGAGGCGCTTCATGAATTCAAAAACTAATGTGCGTTTAGTTACGGTTGCTATCTTTGTCGCAACATTTTTGACTGCAGTTGAAGGAACAATAATATCAACCGCAATGCCCACAATTGCTGGGGAACTTCATGGTGTATCGTTAATGAATTGGGTTTTTTCAATTTATTTATTAACCAATGCCATGATGACACCAATATATGGTAAACTCGCTGATGTTTTAGGACGTAAGCCGGTTTTTATATTTGGTCTTGTAGTTTTTCTGGCTGGATCAACGCTTTGCGGATTTTCCAATAGTATGGCGACCTTAATTGTTTCACGCGCAATTCAAGGTATTGGAGCTGGGGCAATAATGCCGGTGTCTTTTACCATCATCGCTGATATTTACTCTGTTGAAAACCGAGCAAAAGTAATGGGATTAAATGGCTCAGCTTGGGGAATTGCCTCAATAGTTGCACCTTTATTGGGTGGCTTTATCGTGGATCACCTCAATTGGCATTGGGTATTTTTTATTAATCTACCGATAGGTTTGGTAACGATAATCATGATTCAGATGTTTTTTAAAGAAGAACGTAAAATTATGAGTTCAAAAATAGACTTTTTTGGTAGTTTTCTTTTGATGACAGGCATTCTAACAATTTTGTATAGCTTTCAACGTTGGGGTGATGTCGGAATGGATTTAGTTGTTTTACTCTGTTTTTTTGGTTTTATGGTTTCGCTCTTTTTATTCATTAAATGGGAAAAAAGAGTAGAGGATCCAATTATTTCGTTAAAACTTTTTAATAACAGAACGTTTGTAATTCAAAATATTGTAGCCGCATTAATATCGGGATTCTTAATTGGGTTTGAGGTTTATATTCCAACATGGACTCAGGGAATTCTTGGATTAAAAGCTTCTATGGCAGGATTTGCGGTGACACCAAGTTCTATTCTATGGATTGCGGGTTCTTTTTTTGCAGGCAATATGATGGCGGCATGGGCACCAAAGAAAGTGTTATCGATTAGTTTACTTTTTATTTTAATTGGATCTGTTGCGCTTGGTCTCTTGCCAATAAATACACCATTCTACCTATTTTTAATTATTTCCGCAATATTGGGAGTTGGATTTGGAATAACGATTACAGCGACGACGGTTACTGCACAAAGTTTAGTACCACAGTCTGATATTGGTGTGGCGACATCATTTAACACGCTAAGCCGGACTCTTGGACAAACGCTTATGATTTCGGTATTTGGAATTATATTTAATATGCAAATGCATAAAGAAATAGTCAAAACTCCAGGAACAAAGGATAGTATGATGGACATTTTAATCAATCCACAGACTGCAGATCAATTACCAAAACATTTGATACCTAAATTACGTGAAGTTCTGTATCAAGGTCTTCATGGTATATATTTGGCAGGAATTTGTATTGTAGTTCTCGCAATGATTATTAATTTATTCGATAAAAAAACTAAAGATTATTTGCAATAATAAGATTCGTTTGCTACACTGAAATTAATATAAAACGATTAAGAGGAACTAGTAATTTAACCAATTATTTTAGTGAGTATATGGTAGTGAGAATATACATAAATGGTTATTTGAACTCATCCTTGAGTTTTCTCACTGAACAATAGTAGGTGCGAACGTTATTTCACGTTATGAAAAAGAGTCAGTAATTTATACTGGAATAATAGGTGGTACCGCGGAAAATTCGTCCTATAGAAGTTAATCTTCTATAGGACTTTTTTGTATATATAATCAGAAAGGAAGTTAGTATACATGACTTATAATCACAAAGTAATTGAACAAAAATGGCAAGCATTTTGGGATGCTAATCAAACATTTAAAACAACTGAAAATCCTGAAAAAGAGAATTTTTATGCGCTTGATATGTTCCCATACCCATCTGGACAGGGACTTCATGTAGGGCATCCAGAAGGATTTACAGCTACAGATATTTTGGCTCGAATGAAAAGAATGCAAGGATTTAACGTTTTGCATCCAATGGGATGGGATGCTTTTGGACTTCCAGCCGAACAATATGCGCTAGATACCGGTCACAGTCCTAAAGCATTTACGAAAACGAATACTGATAATTTTAGACGACAAATAAAATCTTTAGGTCTTTCGTATGACTGGAGTCGCGAACTAAATACGACTGATCCTGACTATTATAAATGGACGCAATGGATTTTTGAAAAGTTATACGAAAAGGGATTAGCCTATGAAGATGAGGTTGCCGTTAACTGGAGTCCCGATTTAGGTACTGTTGTTGCTAATGAAGAAGTAATTGATGGTAAAACAGAACGAGGTGGTTACCCAATTGTTAGAAAACCTATGCGTCAGTGGGTTCTAAAAATTACGGCTTATGCGGACCGTTTACTAGACGATTTGGATGATTTGGATTGGCCAGATAGCATTAAAGAACAACAAAGAAATTGGATTGGTAGATCAACGGGCGCAAGTGTTAATTTTAAGGTAGATCAATTTGATGATTTAAAAATAGAAGCTTTTACAACACGTCCTGAAACTATTTACGGTGTTTCTTATATTGTTATCGCACCGGAGTTAGATATTCTTGATAAAATCACAATCGATTCTCAAAAAGAAGCTGTTAAAGCATATCAAAAAGCAATAGAAGTTAAGTCTGATTTGGAACGAACTGATTTGGCAAAAGATAAAACGGGTGTATTTACGGGGTCGTATGCAATAAATCCTGTAAATGGTGAAAAATTACCAATTTGGACTGCTGATTACGTTTTAGCATCATATGGTACTGGTGCAGTCATGGCCGTTCCTGCACATGACGAGAGGGATTTTGAATTCGCAACAAAATATGAATTAAATATTTTACCCGTCATTGAAGGCCCTGAAATTACTGATGAAGCTAATACGACTCCTGGCAAGTACATTAACTCTGGATTTTTAAATGGTTTAGAAAAAGCTGAAGCCATTGAAAAAGCCATTGCTTGGATGGAAGAAAATAATGTTGGTCAGAAGAAGATAAATTATAAATTAAGAGATTGGTTATTTTCAAGACAACGATACTGGGGTGAACCAATTCCTATTATTCATTGGGAAGATGGCGAAACAACAACAGTTCCTGTTGACCAATTACCACTTGAGTTACCTGAAGCAACGGATATTAAACCATCAGGCACAGGTGAAAGTCCTTTAGCTAATTTAACTGACTGGATTAATGTTGTCGATGAGAACGGTCGTAAAGGTAAACGTGAAACGAATACAATGCCACAATGGGCTGGTAGCTCATGGTACTTTGTTCGTTTTATTGATCCTCATAACCCGAATGAAATTGCTGATCGTAAAAAATTAGAAGAATGGCTTCCCGTTGACGTTTATGTTGGTGGTGCTGAGCATGCTGTCTTACATTTACTATATGCAAGATTTTGGCATAAATTCTTATACGATATTGGTGTCGTACCTACTAAAGAACCTTTCCAAAAGCTAGTTAACCAAGGAATGATTTTAGGTGATAACCATGAAAAAATGTCTAAATCTAAGGGTAATGTTGTTAACCCAGATGATATCGTCGAGCGTTTTGGGGCAGATACGTTACGCCTTTATGAAATGTTCATGGGACCATTAGATGCTTCAATTGCTTGGAGTGAAGATGGATTGAATGGGTCACATAAATTTATCGAGCGTATTTGGCGATTAATCATGACCGAAGATAACCAGATTAGCTCAGTAGTTGTTGATGAAAATGACGGTGAACTTGATAAAATATATAATCAAACGGTTAAAAAAGTAACTGAGGATTATGAGGCACTTCACTTTAATACGGGTATCTCACAGTTAATGATTTTTGTTAATGACGCCTATAAAGCTAAATCGTTAGCTAAGGAACAAGTTGAAGGCTTTATTCAATTAATCGCGCCAATCGCACCGCATATGGCTGAAGAGGTTTGGTCATTGCTAGGACATAAAGAATCTATTAGTTACGCAAGTTGGCCTACATTTGATGAAAGTAAACTCGTTGAAAATACAGTTGAAATTGTCTTACAGGTTAATGGTAAAGTTCGTCAACATAGTGTTGTTTCTAAAGATGCCACTAAAGATGAATTAGAAAAATTAGCTTTAAATGATGATAAAATTAAAGAAGAACTTGAAGGGAAAACAATTCGTAAAGTGATTGCTGTTCCTGGTAAACTAGTTAATATCGTTGCAAATTAAATATTAAAATATGCTAAACGAGTATCACAAAATATAATTATTTTGTGATACTCGTTTATTTTTTGATTAAAAATAAAAAAATAAATTGCAACTGAAATTTAAAAGCTATAAAATGGTAAGATTAAGTGTTATGGGAAAGTAGGGTACAAAAGTAATGGATGAAGATGTAAAATTAGCAGATCAAATGGCGTCTGAACAAAGTAATGCTAAACGAAAAATGTTGCAAGGGTCAGCCTGGATGACTGCGGGTAGTATTTTTTCAAGAGTACTGGGAGCTATCTACATTATTCCATGGAACATGTGGTTGGGTCCAGATAGACTACAGGCAAATGCTTTGTACAGTATGGGATATAATGTTTACAGTTTCTTTCTAATGATTGCAGTAGCGGGAGTACCTTCTGCCGTTGCTAAACAAGTTGCGCATTACAATGCACAAAATGAGTATGGCATTGGGAGACGATTATTCAAATATGGAATGGCATTAATGGCTATAATGGGCGTCGTTTGTGCGGTTATATTATGGATTATTGCACCATACATCACGAGTGGGGATAAAAATGTTATCCCTGTTTTTAGATCATTATCTTGGGCCTTATTAATCATTCCAATGATGAGTTTAATACGAGGCTTTTTTCAAGGCTACCAAGAAATGGCACCATCTGCTATTTCGCAATTTTTCGAACAAATTGCTAGAGTTATTTACATGCTAGGTGCAACATTTATTATTATGAAAGTTAGCCATGGTAGCTATATTACTGGTGTGACACAATCAACTTTTGCGGCCTTTATTGGGGCATTAGGTGGTATGTTAGTTTTAGTCTGGTACTTTTACCGTCGAAAACCCGAACTAGATCGATTAGTCGCAAATAGTGATAATAAATTGACGATTTCTACCCAACAAATCATTAAAGAAGTTATTCGAGAATCAATTCCTTTTATTATTATTGGCGCGGCTATCACAATTTTTGGGTTAATTGACCAATATACTTTCTTTGGTATTATGACACACGTTACTAATTATACGCGAACTGTTCAAAATGAATTATGGGCATTGTTTAGTTTTAATGCTAACAAATTGGTGATGATTATCATTTCCATTGCTTCAGCAATGTCAATTACAGCTATACCGCTACTATCAGAAGCGTACACGCGAAATGATAAAAAGGCGTTGAGTGAGCAAACTTCAGATACGTTACAGTTATTCTTTTTTGTAATGTTGCCATGTGCTTTAGGAATGGCCGCCGTAGCTCATCCATTATACGTTATTTTTTATGGATACGATCCAGTCGGAATTTACGTTTTACAGTTCTCAGCGTATGAATCAATTTTCTTGGGATTATTTACGGTTGTTTCCGCCATTTTACAAGGTGTTTATCAGAACAAGAAGGCAATTGTTTATTTCTTCGTTGGTATGATAATCAAATTAGTCGTTCAATATCCTTTAGTTGCTTGGCTTGGTGCATTTGGACCATTGGCAGCTACAGCGATTGGTATGGGTGTAAGCTCGTGGTTAATGATTCGCTCGTTACATAAAATGTTCCATTTAAATGTAAGACTAATACAAGCAAGATTAAATAAAATGATGATTTATGCACTTATGACATTTTTTATTGCGCTTTTAGCAGTAAAAGTTATCTATCTATTTTTACCGATGGATAGTCGAATTAGTGCTATTATAACAATTATTATTGCTGCCGGTTTGGGCGGATATGTTTATATCTACTTTAGTTTAAAAACAAGATTAGCCGATAAGATATTAGGTGATCGCGTTGCTGGACTACGACGGAGATTGAGAATTAAGTGAGGTTTAAACTGAAATGAGAATTGATAAATTTTTGACCGAAATGCAATTTGGTACGAGAAGTGATGTTCGTAAACTCATAAAAACAAAACAAGTGGTAGTTGATGATGAACAGGTCACTAGTGCAAAAATTCAAATTAATCCAATGGAATCAACTATTCAGGTGAATGGAGAATTAGTCCATTATCAACAATACTATTACTACCTTTTGAATAAACCAGCCGGTGTACTAACAGCAACTAAAGATAAAAAGCAAAAAACAGTAATGGACTTATTTAATCGTGTGGACTACCGGGATGATCTGTTTCCAGTTGGCCGTTTAGATAAGGATACAACTGGATTGTTGCTTATTACAAATGATGGTCAATTAGGTCATCGAATGCTGTCGCCAATGCGTCATGTGGATAAAGTGTACTTTGCTAAAGTTGAAGGGCATGTCACTGATGCCGATGTGTCAAAATTTAAAACGGGACTTTTATTGAAGGATGGCACACAAACAAAGCCTGCTACGCTGAGCGTAGAATCATATCAAAGCGATACAAATATATCTGAGGTTCTGGTGACAATTACCGAGGGAAAATATCACCAGATTAAACGCATGTTTGGGGCAATTGGGATGAGGGTCATTCGACTTGAACGTAAGAAAATGGGAACCTTAGAATTAGAACAAACATTGTCTTTAGGTCGTTATCGTGTTTTAACGGACGAGGAAATTGAATCGATTCAATAAAAAATTGCCGACTAGTTAAAGTCGACAATTTTTTTATATCGTAAATTCTTTTAAAAATAAAGGAATGTTATCAACGATGCGTGAAGGAAGAACTGGGAATTGTGAACGAGAGATTTGGTCTTCGATGTAGCCGTGAAGATAAATAGCTGCCGCAACTGTTTCTGATGTATTAGAGGACAAAGTAGTTAGTCCAGCAATCATCCCAGTTAAAGAATTTGTGCTTGTTTGTGACGTTTTTAATGGGTTAGCTAGAACAGAACCATCCTTTAAAAATAATTCAGTATGAGCCTTTTTTATGATAATTATGGCGTTATTTTTTTGTTGAAAATTTGCTAGTGTATCAGTTGTTTGTTGTTCAGTTGGGGTATTAGAAAAGCTAGCCCATTCAGTTTCGTCCGCAACCAAAATTAAGTTAGTTTTTGGGAGAGCGTGACCTGATTCTTTAATTATTTTAAGGGCGGCGTCGCTCAAAATTAATGTCTGATTGAGTGACGCATTTGCAAGAACAACGTCTAGAATATCAGAACTTCTTAAATCAGATCCTAATCCGGGACCCGCGACAATAACTGACGCATTTGATATCGCATCAGCAAGTAATACTTTGTCGAAATAATTAATATAGTTAGTTTCGGGTAGATTCGCGTACAAAGCTCCTAAATTTAATTTGTCTGTTGCCGTTGTGATTGGATTTCCGCTACTATAAAAAGCAGATTTTGCAGTAATAAAAACAGAGCTACCACCATTTTCATTGCCCCCAACGACAACAATACGCTGCTGGGCAACTTGTTTTTCTTCCTCATTAAATATGGTGGTTAAAATCGATTTAGCTATTTTTTCCATTTTCGACACTCCTTTATTGAATGACTAGAGTATATCAATTTATTTGATTTAATGCGCTTTTGAATACCGATTATTAAAATTTTGTGATAAAATGGTCTTACTAATATTATAGGAGGAAGTCAAATGAGTATAGATTGGAAAGCAGAAGTTGAAAAGCGTCAAGATGCCTTATTAGAAGATTTATTTTCAATGTTAAAAATTGAAAGTGTTCGTGATGAATCAATTGCAACAACCGAAGCCCCCTTAGGTCCCGGACCTAAGGCTGGGTTGGATAAATTTTTGGAAATTGGAGCACGTGATGGTTTTAAAACCTTAAACCTTGATGGTTTGGCTGGTCATATTGAATTTGGTGAAGGGGACGAAACGTTGGGAATTTTAGCTCACGTTGATGTTATGCCTGCCGGAAACGGTTGGGATACTGATCCGTTCTCTCCAGTTGTTAAAGATGGCCGAATTTATGCTCGTGGTGCTTCAGATGATAAAGGGCCAGGAATGGCTGCATACTATGGTTTGAAAATCATTCAAGAGTTGGGATTGCCCGTTTCAAAAAAAGTTCGTTTTATTATTGGAACTGATGAAGAAAGTGGCTGGAGAGGGATGACACATTACCTTGAAAATATGCCCGAACCAGATTTTGGATTTTCGCCAGATGCATTCTTCCCAATCATCAATGGTGAAAAGGGAAATATCACTTATTTCTTGAACTTTAATGGCTCAAATGGTAAAAAGGATCAATTGCTTGAATTTGATGCTGGACTCCGAGAAAACATGGTTCCTCGCGATGCTAAAGCCGTGATTAAAACGGAAAATGGTACCGAGATGGAAGAAGTCTTTAACGAATTTATAGCTGCTAACGTCGTTACCGGCGAACTAGAACGCCATGATGATATGGTAACTATTTCGATGGTTGGTAAAGCTGCCCATGCGCAAGAACCTAAAAACGGTGAAAATGCGGGAACTTTCCTAGCATTATTTTTAAATCAATTTGATTTTGGTGGTGACGCGGGTAATTATCTACGTCTAGCTGCTGACTACTTACACAAAGATTCACGTATGAATAATTTTAATATTGCCTTTACTGATGACATTATGGGTGATTTAACAATGAACTCTGGAATATTTACTTTTAAAGCTGATAAGGGTGGGCAAGTGGCCTTGAATTTCCGCTTCCCTAAAGGTATGACAGAAGTTGATATTAAACGTGGAATTGAAAATATTACGAATGAAATGGACGTTACAATTGAGGCCGGTCGTCTACAAGGCCCTCATTATGTATCACCAGAAGATCCTTTGGTTAAAACGTTATTAGGCGTTTATACGAAACAAACTGGCGAAAAGGCCGAAGGTTTAGTTGTTGGTGGCGGAACTTATGGTCGTCTCTTGAAACGCGGTGTTGCCTTTGGAGCGATGTTCCCAGGCGTTCCCGACACGATGCATCAAGCTAATGAATTTATTCCATTGGATGATGTGTTCAAAGCTGCAGCCATTTACGCTGAAGGAATATATGAACTGATTAAGTAGAGTAATATAACAAATAAAAAAGTGTGCAATTTTGCTAAAATGCAGAATTGCACACTTTTTTATTTGTTAAATTTTAAGATTTAAAAGTGAATTTAGTCAAAAGAGTAACAAAATGTTTAATTTAGATAGATCGTTAAAACAATTTAAAGGATTTTTGGTTAAAATAAAAAATCCAATTCGTAAATGGATACGAATCGGATTTAAACACTGATGTATCAATGTTGATAATGCGCCTGACAGGGATTGTTCCCCTAATGTTTAAAACGCCTTAATACCAGTATTTGCAACGTTTATAGACATTCAATTTAAGGCTATGACTCACTCGTGACTCACTTTTTAAAAATTAACGTATTTAGCAAACTTGTCTGCAGTTTCTTTCTTGGCGTACTTGGACACGTGAGCATATATGTTTAACGTTGTTTCTGCGTTCGAATGGCCAAGACGTTCTTGGACTTGTTTAATCGTTGCACCTGACTCAAAGAGTAAGGCACACGCAGTATGACGCAGGCCGTGAACAGTTATGTGCTTTAAATCATATTTACTAATGATATGATCTAGCCACTTATTTGGTTTCGTAACGTTTAATAACATATTATCTTTATTGGGAAATACAAGTTGATTAGTATTGTTTGTATTAAACCCTAGCATTAACATCTCTTTACGTTGTGTATTTTGCCACTTCTGAATAATTTTAGACGTCAGCACATCTATATCAATCGTTCTAAACGATTTAACCGTTTTAGGTGTACCGATTACCATGTGATTATCAACGGCACGAGTAACTGTTTTATTAATGGTTACGGTGTTGTTAATGAAATCAAAATCAGTAAACTGTAAGGCTAATGCTTCGCCTTTTCGCATCCCCGTGAATGCTAATAATCTGAATAGGGCGATTACTTTATCATGAGTGCCTGAATATTCAGTGTTGAGATGTGTAAAGAATGTACGTAGTTCATTAATATCCCAAAAGTTTTCGAACTTCTCTTCGCCAAGTGCAGTGGGTTTCTTAGGTAAGATAACTAACTCTATTGGATTATCATAGATTATTTTTAAGCGTTTAGCTTCTTTAAATACTAAGCCAGCATAATTCTTAATTTTAGTGACATTTTGCAACACCTTATATATTTAATTAAGTACGTTTTATACAGGAGTTCTCATGATGATTTTGTGTGAGGTGTTGAAATTACCCTACGAAAAATTAGTGGAGGCCATATTCGTGATCTGCATGGCAGTATATGCCCTATATATACTAGGGTCAATCGTTAAATATGTATACGTAAAATCTAATTTATTGCTTTTTCGAATCGAACTAAAGCAAAGTAAAAGGGAGCAATTTCAAACTAAAATTAATGCACTTAGTATTGAGCAGTTACGAGAATACAGAGACTTATTAAACGCAAAAAGACAAGTGCCTACGCCGGTTAGAAATATAGTAAATATTATTTTACCGTTAGTTAGTATTATGGGGATTAATGCGAGTAACTACATTAGGGAAATTTTAGCAAAAAATAAGATATTTAAAGTATTATTTAATACTGCATTTAGCAGTAACGCGGATTATCTGGTAACAGCAGTATTCGCGCTATGTGTAGTGGTATTAATATTAGTATATGGGTATAGTGATATACAAAGTAAAACGGTAAATATAGTAAGATTAGAAATGATTAAAGATGAATTAAAAGATAGAACGAAGCCCAAAAAAGGGAGGGACATTCGGAAGGAAGAAGAAAAGGAATGGTTGGACATGATGGCCAAATTTCATGGGGTAACATTAACTACATTACTTAAGGAATATTCTATGAGTGATTTAGAAGATCAATACGATGTTATGACTGCAGAAGTAGCGCATAAAGAGTTTATCGAATCTGGTAAGAAGAGTTCTAGTTTGGAAGAAGTATCTAAGGCATTAGACCTTGAGTAAGTATGAGCTTAGGTTTTCCGATAAAGCTAGTAAAAATCTTAAGAAGTTAGATAAACACCAAGCAAAACTAATACGTGACTGGTTGTATATAAACGTTGACGGAACAGAAGACCCGTATAGCCATGGTAAAGGTCTCACGAGTAATTTATCAGGACTACTATGGCGTTATCGTGTCGGTGATTATAGAGTTATCTGCGAGATTGAAGATGATATTTTAATAGTTACGGTGATTAACATCGGTCATAGAAAACAAATTTATTAAAACACTTATGATTTATATCATAGGTGCTTTTTTTGTGTTACGGAATAAGCTACCAAGGTTTACAATACTTTACAAAATGGAGCTTTTTATGATTGATATAAACAAAGACATAAGGCCGTACTGATAACGTTTGTAGTTCCATTTTATACTGATATATTAATGCGATTGTAAAGCTAGGTTAATTTAATAATAGAATGATACAAGGTAGACAAAACTGGACAAAATGAGGCTTTTTATGAATTAGATAAAAGTATGCTTAAAGCCTGTGTATAGCTATTTATAAGAGTAATTAGGGATGAATGTGCTAAGGTCTTTGTCTACCCACTCGTATGGTGACTTTACCCCAATTTTTGGGAGAAGTTTATGTTATCTATTTAGGACAGCGGAAAGTTCCGCCGTCTACTAACTTACAATGAGCGGAATTATCGGTTGATTACGAAACAACACAGATAGTACAATAATGAATAAGAGCGATTAACCTAGTCATGACAAGGGATGTAGGTGCTTATTTAATCATATAACGTAGGGAGCGTTTCTTAATTGAAACGGAGCGTTACGATATAGCAACCTTATAAAACCTTATATAAAGTTGCTATCATCAAGACATTTAAGACACCTTAAAAGGAAACTGTTATAAATTAATTCATCCCGACATTTCTGACATCCTAAAGAACTTGTCAAAACTTGTTATTTAAATTGTTGGCATTTAATCTAACGAAGTATGATCCATACCCTTAAGTATTTTGGGGTCATGGTATAGAAATTAAGAAAGAATGGACAATCTCTTAACTGTGTAAAATTCCCTTTATTAAAAGTTTTCGAAGAGTAGAATGTTGTTAAATCAACGAGATAAAGCGAAAAATGCCAAAATGACGAAAATGAGTAGCAATTTATTGGGGCTGATTTTTCAGCCATACTCGTTTATAATTGAAGTTAATTATGGAGTGGTCCAGCTTGCGTATTTATTTCAAGGTACTGAATTCAGGTAAATTATTGAAGAAAAATGAATTATAGTAAGTTATCTTTTCAGCATAAATATGAAGTTGTTGAAGTAGTTATTTAGCAGTATACTAATTTTTTAATCTAATAAACTTTAAGGAGCGTGATTTTCGATGGAAAAACAAGTTCGTGATGCAAAGGTTTTAGAAGTACAAAAATGGTTAAATGCAACGTATAGTTCTGTATCTGGTTATGATAAAGTAACTGAAAATGGAAATACGGGTTGGGGAACAATTTATAGTTTAAGAGAAGGACTCCAACATGAATTAGGAATTTCACCAGTTGCGGATGGTTTTGGTGAACAAACTGAGGCTGCATTAAAGCCGATTATTGGTTCGTTAAAAGTTGGTTATAAAGGAAATATTGCTAAATTAATTCAAGGTGCTTTTTGGTGTAAAGGAATTAATCCTACAGATTTTAATACAACCTTTAGTGCTGAAACAAAAGCAGCCGTTGTTTCAATGCAAAAAGATGCAGGACTATCTGGAAATGGGACTGTTACAGTCGAATTTATGAAGGCTTTATTTGATATGATGGCCTTTTCATTAGTTGAAAATGGTGATACCCATATTCGAACAATGCAACAAGAATTAAATCATGATTATACAGCTTATTTTGGTATATTACCCTGTGATGGAATTTATCAAAGGGATACAAATACTGCTTTAATTTATGCGCTTCAAGCAGAAGAAGGCATGGATACTGATACAGCTAATGGGGCTTATGGACCAGCAACGATAGCTGCAACACCCACAGTTAAGCCAGGTGAAACTGGAAAAATAGTTCGATTAATTCAATGGGGTCTTTATGTTAATGGATTTAATCAAAAGGCAGAATTTAATAGCTCTTTTGATACTTATACCGCAACAGAAGTAGAAGCATTTAGAAAATTTATGATGCTCACTCCTTACTCAAGTACAGCTGATTTAACAGTTATTAAAGGATTACTAACAAGTAATGGTAATACGAGTCGTGATTCTATTGCGTTTGATACAGCAACGCAATTATCATTAGCTGAAATTAAAGCCTTAAAAGCAGTAGATTTCACCACTGTTGGCCGTTATCTAACAGGTACGGTTGGAACTGGTTCTGCTGAAAAAGATAAATTTTTGACAACAGCTGAAATTAATAATTTAGTTGCTGAAGGATTTAGTATTTTTCCTATTTATGAAGATGGTGGCTATGAAGAAAAATATTTTACTGCTGAAGAAGGTATTACAGACGGTTATTTAGCTGGTGATGCAGCTGAAAGCTTGGGTTTTGCTGTTGGAACCGTGATTTATTTTGCAGTTGATGTTGACTTTCAAGAAGGTGATATTGACGGAACAGTTATTCCATATATCCAAAGGGTTCAATCGACACTATCGAGATATGGTTATAAGACAGGTATATATGGAACTAGGAATGTTTGTTTACATGCTAAAAGAAACGGAATTGATAATTTCTTTGTATCAAATATGTCAACTGGGTGGAGTGGCAATCTAGGTTTTCCGATGCCTGAAGATTGGGATTTTGATCAATTTACTGAGTATACGCAAAATGGTGTTGATATTGATCAAGTCGCTTCATCAGGAAAAGATCTTGGTTGTAAGAAGTTTGATATAAATAAGAGTGAATTATTTGATGATAAAATTAAAAATTTAAGTAAAGCTAATTCGACATTTAATCCCATGGTTAATATATCTTTTGAATTAAATAAAACGTATAGTTATACTGCGCCAGGCATGGATATTTTTATCACAACCGCAAGTGAATGGGAATCCAAAACAGAAAAAAATATATTGTTTACTATTAAAAACGGAAAAATAGAAGATACTTTTGGATTAACTGCGATAAATCCATCTGTACCATTTTACAATTATTTTGATCGAGTGAATGTAGAACAATCAGTGAATAAAACAGCTAATCAATTAATCAATGGTGAAATAATTTATGGAATTGTGACCCGATCCGAAGAACCAGGTCAGATTGGTTTTAAAATGACTTATAATTTTACGATAGCAAACGGCGGGGTATCAGAGAAAGTATCCGCAACGTTTGAATTTTATTATAAGCAAATTGTAAATGCGCCATATCCTGTGCAAGCTTATAATGATGCCTTTAAAAAAATAACAAATCCTTCTTTTGACGTTGTGACAAAGGTAAGTGTGGTTGTGATGGGACTACAGGGGGCAGTGACTGCCGTCGTACAGAAAGGTGAAGAATTAAAACCTTTAATGGGAGTGTTTGATAGTTTTGTTACGGAATTAAGTGCTTTATGAAAAAATTAATTAAAATGTATAAAAATTTATATGTATATTCTTTTGATTTTCAAGGAAAAAGTACGAGAACAGAATTTTGGATTTTGTGGATTAGTAATAGATGTATAAATCTAATATTTGAGATTTATATATTTAGTAGTATCTATGCATGTAAAGCATTCTTAATGGGGTTATTAATGGCACCAAGACAAACTATACTGAAAATACCACCTGTAAAATCAGATTTAGTATTTGGAATATGGGCTCTATATGTGCTATCAATGTTGATACCAATGATTGCAATATCTTTTCGAAGATTTAACGATGCAGGTGTTCAAAAGAGATGGTATATAATAATTATTGTGGGAAAGTTCTTATTGGACTTTATTATTATTAGGGGTATGATTAACCAAATCATTTATGTTGTAACTTTTATGATTTTTTCTTTACTTCAATTTTATTTATTAAGTAAGCCATCTAAAGAACTTGGTTAATGTTGATATATAGAGGACGTATATAATTTGTTGAGAGAGAAAAAATTTTTGCTGAAATTTGTTAATAAGACGAGAGCAATATTAAAAGAGCAGAAGTGAAAATATAGTATCCTGAAATAAAAACTAAAAGAATTATAATTATAGATAGGTTAGTAAAAGTATATAAATGCTATTAATGAATGATAAAAAATACTATGTTGATTCAACAAGTGGGTAACATATTTATGATAAATAGAATGATGTCCCCGGGTGTTAAAATATTTAACGAAATATAGAAACGTTAAACCGGTGGATGTCCTCAACTTCAACAAAAAAGGTGGAAGTTCGCACATAAGGGGGGCTAACTGTAGAATAAGGCTCAACAAAGCTATTAAAAGCTCATCAGAACTTAACTAAATTTAACATTTTTAAATATAAGAACCTGACAAAACCTGACCTTAATTAGTTAATCGTGAAACTAGGAACCTACTAAAATCTACCTTAAAAGTGTATAAGATAGTATTTAACGTATTTTAGCTTAAGAGATACATACTATAGAAGAAACAGTATTTATTTATGACGAATATTGTATAATTAACCTCATATTCATTGTGTGACTCGTTATAAGTAAATGAGAGTATAAAAAAAGAACACTAACTTAGTCAGTGTTCTAGTTACGCCCTGCAAACTTATATATTTTGATGACTCATTCGTGACTCACTTTTAATGAAAACATATGATAATTGATGAATACTATTTTTTTAAGAACGTTGATTTATCAAGGATTATGACAATATATGATAACCGATGAAACTCAACTATGCGCCTGACAGGAATCGAACCTGCACTTGGAAACCCAAACAGCGATCTGAACGCTGCGCGTCTGCCAGTTCCGCCACAAGCGCGTATAAATTTACTTGGAAAACTCGATAACAGTACCGTAACCATGCAAGACTAAGAATCTAGGCGCAATTGTTACGCGAACAGTTTGCGGTTCAAAGTGGACGTTAATAATACCATCGCCGCCTTTATTAATTGCGCGTTCAGCCAATTCAGCGCGAACGTCATCGTATAATGAATCAAAATCGTCAACACGATCAATTTCGTCAGCTTCTAAAATAAGTTTAGCCGTCGCATTTACAATGCCTTTAATAGCATATGAACGATTAACATCTCCAGTAGTTAAAAACATAAGAATCACCTCTTAACTAATAGTTTAAAATAAAAACGTCGAATTGACAAGAATTAAAAAAACTAGCCCCCAAAGTTAGTCTCAACCGGGCTAGTTTTGTGGGTTACATGAAGATACGGTAATTACGTTTATTAATTGAAATTAATTCTTTTGCTTTACTCTTTGAACTGAACTTAAGTAAGTTCTTAATTAGACGTTCGAGTTTTTCATCATCCTTAGAAACTTTTTCAAAAATATCATTGTCAATCTTTATTGTTAGATCTTCCTTTTTGCTTGGAACCTTAAATGTTTTAGAAGTTTCATCACTCGTGATGAAGTTTTTCTCAAGATCTGCTAATAAATTTTTGCTCATATGTTTTATTCCTCCAGTTTCTTACTATTTAATCATAACACCTAGATGGCCAAAATCATAGGAAATGAAAGAAGATAACCAAATGTTAGTAAGAAATACTGGATACATGTTAAATAATTTTCTAATTTAAAGTGTTAATTTAGAAAGAATGGCGGGGATGTTACTCCCATCAGAACTTTTTAAAACTAACGGTTGCTGATCGACGAACCCTAATTTTTCTAATAATATTTGATTTGTTGTTTCTTGTTCATATTTTAAAGTTTGAACATTTGTGAATTGTTCAGATTTAAGAGACTTAAAAAATGCTTTTGATAAATGGGTGGCAATCCCTTTTCCTTCATCGCCCTTTGAGACAAGAAATAAACCAATCCAAACGGTCTGAACTTGAGGGTAATCTGTTAGAAAATCAATAATAGCAACAAGTTTTTCATCTTTAAAAAATCCAAGAGTCCATTTTTGATTCTGGTTAACTGAAAGAGGGACAGATGTTAAGTCGGATTTGATTTCATCAATTGTTAAGTCAGACTTTCCTTGAAGATCTAAGTAATCCGCCTGACTTTTTTCTAACACTAACATTTGAGGTAAATCTTTTTCCGTTAATTCGTGAACGGAATAGGGAGCGCTAAAAATAGAAATTCTTTTTAATAACATAGTAGAAACCTTCTTTATTTCAAATTTTGTAGGTAAAACGCTAACATCTAATACAATTTTAATGATATACTGTAATCATAAATAAAAGATATGGGGTGGCAAATATGGAACAAGAATATAAAAATATTTTAGTCCCAGTTGATGGATCAGATTCAGCTGAAAAAGCATTACGTCGTGCTGTAGAAAGTGCCAAAGCAAACCATGCACATTTAGACATCTTAAACGTTATTGACACACGTCAATTCTCTGTTAGTTTTTCAGGGATGATGGACGGTGGCGGTTCAATCGTTTATCAAACATTTGAAGATACAGAAGCATATATGAATGAATTGAAAGATAGCATCGTAAAAGATGGTTTCACAGATGTTGACATCCACATCCGTTTTGGAAGTCCTAAGACGGTAATTGCTAAAGACTTCATTGAGGATCACCATTCAGATTTAATTATTATGGGTCAATCCGGTTTGAAGGCAGTCGAGCGAATGTTAATGGGCGCAGTTACAAATTATGTTACCCGTATAGCACCTTGTGACGTTTTAGTTGTAAAATAATGGATGGGTTGCGGTATCTTAGCAACTCTTTTATTATTTTACGGCATAAATTAAGTATAGAGGAAAAAGTGTTTAAAAGGTAGCTGTATTAAACTAAGAAGAGAGTAGGGGTGCTAATGGAAACAATTTTGTATTTAATTATGGCAATATTGATTATTTATAATATCAAATTGTCATTACAATTAACCAAAGTACGTCAGGCTAATGTTAGAAGTGTGGATTCATTAGGCCCAGAAGAAACTAAAATATTAGCGGATTACGCAATTGAGAAACGAAAATGGCAGATTCTTGGTAATGTTTTGTTCTCACTGGCGCTTGTTTGTGCCTTTATTGGAACGACCATCGAAACCTCTTTTTTTGTCACACTTTACGTTGTGACGATGATTGCTGTAAATCAATCAAGAATTAGGGTAAATAAGTTGTTACAACTGGATAATTAACTTAATAAATGCTAAAGGTTTTCACTAGGTATCAGCGTTTTTGATTAAATTATGCTAATCTAGAGTGAACAAGAAAAATCTCTGGAGGGCCATTGTGAAACGATTTAAATATTATTCAGTATCCTTACTTAAAGGGTTGGTTCCTTTAATCATTCTTTTAGCGATTGGGAACCTGTGGAGTGCACCAAATTGGCGGTTATTAATCAATTATTATTTGATATTAAATTTTTTAACTTTTTATCCATACAATCTTGAATTAAATGGATTTAATCAAAAAGAAATAAAAAAAGATAAAGATGATGAGACACCGCAGTCGAGACAGGAAATGAATACGCGTGAAATTTCAACTGAAAATGTGACTAAATTATTAATTTTCGTTGTTCAATTTGCCGGACTAATTCTCATTGCGCCTGGTCAATTTATCTATTACTATTTGATCAAAAATTAAATTATAAGAGATTCCACTCATTGTTATTGAGTGGAATTTTTTTGTAAAATCATTTGACAAAAGAATTGAAAACGAATATAGTCATAATATTGTTAACGAGGTTAACGAAGTAAATAATCGTTAATGCCATTAACTAAAATAGAAAGGGTGGATGATTTTGTTCAAAGAACTTATGTCAAAGAATAAGAGGTTGATTGGCTACATTGCAATCGCGTGCTTAATCCCGAGTTTAATTGCGTACGGGACGTACAAATTGGTTTCAAGTAAGCAACAAATGGACACAGGTAATTTAAAAGTAGCTATTATAAATAACGATAAAGAAGCATCATTCAAGGGTAAAAAAATAAACGTTGGTGAGGAAGTTACTAAAATTCTTAAAACCAATAAACAAGCTAAATGGGAGTTTGTCAGTGCAGATACTGCAAAGAAACATTTAGATTCAGGTGATTATACAATGTCGGTCACCTTACCAAATGATTTTTCATCAAATGCAACAACAGCACTTGATGAAACACCAAAAGTAAGTTTGTTAAAAACTAAGCAATCAGATACAAATAACTACGTTTCTCAATTAATTACAAAACAAGTGGCAGAACAATTGAAAACACAAGTTCTTACAAATATTCAAAAAGCATATGACTCCGCATTACTGGGTTCTGTTCAACAATTAGGTTCAGGCGTTAAAGAGGCCTCAACCGGGGTTAAAACGTTGAACAAGGGAACTATTAAGCTTAAGAACGGGAGTAAAGAGGTTACTAGAAATTTAGATACATTAGCAACAAGCATGGTGACCTTTGATAAGGGAAATCAAACATTAAAAACCGGATTAAATACGTATACTAATGGTGTTGATACATTGGCTGACGGTGTAAATACGTATGCTAATGGTGTAAATACGTATACAAACGGTGTCGGTACTTTAGTTAATGGGAACCAACAACTATCAACTGGTATTAATACACTTGTTGCTAGTGCACCAAAATTATCAGACGGTGTCACTCAGTATGTTGATGGGAATAAAACATTAGATGCCGGATTATCTACCTTACAAAGTGGCGGCGCAACTTTAGCAGGTGGTGTTGATAAATTAGCCGCTGGAGCAAGCACGCTTGATTCTAATTCATCAGCCTTAAACAGTGGGGTAAAAACGTTAGCTGCAGGAATGTCGGGTAGTCAATCATTACCCATGGCCGTTGCAGGATTAACAGCATACTCAACTGGAATTAAGACGGGTGTCACACAAATTCAAACGAAGCTGAGAGCCCGCAGCGAAATAATTGAACATATTCCAGAACTTATCTCACAAATAAAAAATGCACGACAAGGATCAAAAGAATTAAAAGCTGAACTTGCCGAAATTCAGGAGTCAATGACAACATTGAAAGCATTACCTGCCTTGGTAGAACAATTAATGGCGGCAGGTGACCAGCTTGAGACTGTACAGGCTCAACTGAATAAAATTAATGCAAGCACTACCGGTAAGATGGCAAGCGCATTAATTTATAATGGTATGGCAACAAGTTCTAATGACAAAGTTAGTGAATTAATTAATGCATCAACGACGATGAGTCAAGATGAAAAAACTGCAGTCTTGAAGCAAGTTACAACAACTGGTAAAGATATTGAAAAAGTCGGTACAAATGCAAATGGAATAAAAGATAATTTATTAACAACAAAAGCTATCCTAGAGAAGACTATGGGTGAAATGGGTTCACTCATGGCCGAATTTAAATCAACAATGGGTAACGTGGATCTTAAAGACCTCTTAACTAAATTTGATACAATTACGACGCACGCTAACGCATTATTAAACAGTACAGATACATTAACGAGTGATTCAATGATTGGTCTCTTGGGTGATACAAAAGACTTAAGTGATCAAATTGATGAGTTAGTAACAGCATCTAATTCAAATGAAGATGTTGCTAAGAAATTAAACGCTAGCGTTAATGGATCAAGCGTTGATACAACAAGTGCACAAACAATTAAAGATACAATTAATCAATCAATCATGACAAATAGTGTCGGTAAGTTATCTGCTGGAATTTTAGCTTATACGGCTGGAACTTCTCAAGTAGCAGGTGGTATTAATCAATTAAATAGTAATGTTCCTACCTTAACAAGTGGTGTATCGGCGCTTAAGGCTGGTTCACAAAAACTTGTTACGGCCGGCGGACAACTTGAAGCCGGAACACAAACATTAGTTGCGGGTGGAACTCAGTTAAAAGCGGGTTCTGATAAAATTGTTGACGGTGGCTCACAATTAACGGCCGCTACGCCACAATTAGCAGCAGGTGGTTCACAGTTAACAGCAGGTGGCTCACAATTAACGGCTGCTAGCTCACAATTAACAGACGGAGAAACACAATTAGCAGCAGCTAGTCCACAATTGGCAGATGGTTCGAAAAAATTAGCTGATGGATCAAAACAAGTAACAGATGGATTAGGAACAGCAGATGCAGGTGTCACATTATTGAATACTAAATTAGCCGATGGTGCAGCACAAGTTGGTAATATTAACTCATCACCCAAAAATGTGGCACAATTCGTTGAACCTGTTAAAACTCAGGTTGAAAGCGACAATCTTGCTAAAACATTGAAGAATACGTTTGCCCCATTAGTGATTGTATTATCATTATTTGTTGGTGCAATTGTGACTCAATTAATTTTATTCAGATACCGTAAGAAAAATGAATTGTCACCAAATTGGTTACAAAATCTTTTCTTAATGCTATTCATCTCTTCTATTCAAACAGCGGGCGTTCTGTTGTTAACATTATTCTTTGGTGTAACAATCGAACATCCAATTAGTTTCGTAATCTTTACATTCCTTTCAGGATTAATCTTCACGCTCCTATGTGTCGTTATCGATGAACTTCTTGGAACGATGGGAATTCTCTTATCACTAGCATTATTACTTGTTCAGTTAGTTATCACAGGACAAGTTATTCCAAATACAATGTTATCAAATGCTTATCAAGTATTTGCAGCATTCTTACCTGTTACACATGTTTTAAATGGCTTTACCTATGCAATTAATAGCCAAGGTACGGGCATGATTGGATCAGTACTCGCATTAATGGTCATGGTCGTCGTATTGGGTGCAATTTGGGTTTTTGTAAATCGCAAACAATTGGCTGCACAAACTGAACAAGCAGAAAAATAAAAATACAATCATTTAGGATAGTAATTAACTGTGTTGTGTGCTAAATTTAACTATACGTAAACGTATGCAAGAGGAGAATTAGCAATGACAACAACTAAGTTAATGGAAGACTATATTGACATGTATTTGGGAACATTTAAGTATGTGGAAGGATTTATCTCACAACCTACTAGTGAGTATAATTTGTCTTTTGAACAGTTTTTAATTTTAAAAGATATTCAAAATACTGAAAACATTAGCATGGTTGATATTGCAAAAAAAAGAAATGTTTCAAGGAGTGCGATTGCACGTCAATTGAATGTTTTGAAACAATTACAATATATCTATCAAGAACAAGACACGATTGATAGAAGAAGAATAAATTTACGTTTATCTGATCAAGGTGCAAAAGTAGAACGTGTTGTTACCGAGTCAATCAAAAAAAGATTTGATACTTGGGTAGACGTTTTAGGTGAAGGTAAAGTCGTGGATTTGCTTGGATTAATGAGAGAATTTGGACAAAAAATAATGGTAGACGGAAGATAAAATCCCGTGTACCATTATTTTTTTGGAAAATATTGTATACGCTTTCTAAAAGAGGTATGCTAACATAATACATTACTGAAAATATAATAGATTTTGATTGCGTTTTTTTGGGATTAAAGTAATATAAACAGTATAATAATATTAATTAAACGAAATCATAACTGGAGGAAGAATATGTCAAAAATTATTGCAATCAACGCAGGTAGTTCAAGTTTGAAATTTCAATTGTTTAGTATGCCGGAAGAAACCGTCATTGCCAAAGGATTGATTGAAAGAATTGGACTTAAAGACTCAATTCTTACAATTAAGTATGATAATGGTAAAAAATATGAAGATGTATTAGATATCGACAATCATTCGGTTGGGGTCCAATTGTTATTAAAACTTTTACTTCAATTAGATATTATTGCTGATTTTAACGAGATATCTGGTGTTGGTCATCGTGTCGTTGCTGGTGGCGAATTCTTTAAAAAATCAACATTAGTAAATGCTGATACGATTGCAAAAATTGATGAATTATCAGAATTAGCACCGTTGCACAATCCAGCGAACCTTCTAGGTATCCAAGCCTTTGAAGAAATCTTACCTACCGCAACGAGTGTCGCTGTATTTGATACAGCATTTCATCAAACAATGCCTGAAGAAAGTTACATGTACAGTGTACCTTATGAATGGTATGAAAAATATGGCGCAAGACGTTATGGTGCCCATGGGACAAGCGTTCGTTATGTCGTTTCAGAAGCTGAAAAGTTATTCGATAAGGATCCTAAAGAATTAAAATTGATTACTTTACATTTAGGTGCTGGGGCATCCATTACGGCGACTGTTGGTGGTAAATCTATTGATACGTCAATGGGCTTCACACCACTTGCTGGTATTACAATGGCAACACGTTCTGGAGACGTAGACGTGTCATTGGTGGCTTATATGATGAGACAATTAAAAATTACGGATATAGATGAAATGGTCAACGTTTTGAATCGTGAATCAGGTTTACTTGGTATTTCAGGGATTTCTCCTGATATGCGCGACGTTAAAGCACAACTGGGTAAAAATTCGCGCGCTGATTTAGCAGTAAAAATTTACGTTCAAAATATTATTAAATATATTGGTCAGTACATTGCAGAAATGCAAGGCGTTGATGGTATCATCTTCACAGCCGGACTTGGTGAAAATGATCGTATCGTGCGTCGCCGTGTAGTAGAACATTTATCTTACTTAGGTATTGGGTTTGATGCCGAAAATAATGAAAAAATGGGTGAACAGGTAATGCTTAGTACACCAGAATCTGCCGTTAAAGTTTTCGCTATACCTACTGATGAAGAATTAGTAATTGCGCGTGACGTTCAGTCATTAATGTAAGAAGAAAATGTTAAAAAGAAGACCTTAAAGTGAGGAAGATATCGCATTGTGATATCTTTTTTATTTTGTAACAGAACGGTAATATTTAAGGGGTTAACAAGCTATTGAAAAAGTGTTAAATTAGACCTTATAAATAATTAATACTGACAACAAATAGTTGTCATCATTCGGAGGCGTAACATAATGAGTAGGTGTAAACTTGATATTATGAGTGAGTATCAAGCAGCAATGCAAAAACTTGCTGATCTTAGAAGTAACATTGGAAACAGACAACAATCATCAATTCGAGATAGCTTTTTCCAAGAGGAAAAATCGCTTGAAAGAGAATGTTCAGAACTGAACATTTTATTAGAAGCTATCGATGTTGCGGAAGATTAACCCAACTTTTTGAAAAATAAAAGTAGTAAAAACGATTAAATTCATTATTTGAATTTAATCGTTTTTTTTGTCTCTATTTAACTTGATTAATTTATAAATACCAAAGAATGACAAGATGATTAAAACAATCCCAACTAATGTGGCGAAAATATCAACCGTTGCCGCGACTTTTGCCCACGCATTACCGGCAAATGCGCCAAGGTAAATCAAAGCGGTATTCCAGATTAATGTTCCGAAGAATGTTAATGGAATAAAGAAACGTAATTTATATTTTGTAATACCAGCAGGTATTGAAATCAAACTTCGAACAATTGGTACGAAACGGCCTAAGAAAACGGCTCGATTGTCATATTTTACGAAAAATTCGGTGGCTTTTTCAATATGAACTGGTTTTAGACCAAGCCATGAACCGTACTTACTCGCAAAAAAGCGATTTAAGCGGTCGGTACTTAAAAAACGGCCAATTGAGTATAAAATCAAAGCGCCAATTGTTGCACCAACTGTAGCGGATAAGATGAGACCAACTGGTTCAAGATTGCTTGATAATGTCATAAATCCAGCAAACGTTAAAATGATCTCGGAAGGAATAGGTGGGAAAATGTTTTCAATTGCGATGAGTAACGCAACACCTAGATAGCCATGTTGGCCGATTAAGTCAATAATGGTTTCTTGCATTTGGACACCCCTTTTATTTAATAGATTAAGCATAACATGATGCGAATAAATAAAGTAATGAAAATGATTAGCTTAATAGAAATTAAATGTTTTCGTGTTTTGTATTTAATTTGGTACAATTAGGAAAAGAAATCAGACGACTTAGGGTGATAAAAATGAAAATTGAAGAGCTACACAAAGTAGAATTAGATTTAATTCAGGAAATTATTAAAATTTGTCAAAAAAATCAGATCAAGTATTTTATGATTGGTGGTAGTTTACTTGGTGCGGTCAGGCATCAAGGATTTATTCCATGGGATGATGACGTCGATATTGGTATGGTACGGGAGGATTACGATCGATTCTTACAGGTTGCTCCTGCTGAGCTCAGTCAGCCTTATTATTTTCTGCAAACGGATCAAAGTGATCAAAACTACGCGTTTGGTTATGCAAAACTACTCGATAAGTCAATATATATTGAGGAGAAAAGAAATATAAATGATGCGAGAAAAGGTGTCTTTGTTGATATTTTCCCGTTTGATAAAATACCGACGGGAGATGTTGAACGGTCGATTCAACAGTCTCGATATAAATATCTTAATGCTAAAATTATTTTAGCAAGTAATTATCGATTGATAGACACAGAAATTACCGCAAAAATTAGAAAGTTGCAACCTGACCAAAGTCGTAAAACAAGGGAATATAAAGAAAAAAGGGATGAGCTAGCAAGGACTTACAATCAAGATGAGACCATTCAGGAATATAAAAATTTAGCTTCACAGTATTCATATGAAAAAGAATTGCTTTCAGAAAAGGAACTGGCAACCGTAGTTGAAGTTCCTTTTGAAAACCTTACGGTAACGATTCTAAGTGCTTACGATGCTATTTTGAGCCGTCTATACGGTGATTATTTACAGTTACCACCTGAGGATAAGCAAATTGAAAAACATATAGAGAAAGTGACTATTTTAGATCGTAAAGAATTTACTTTCGACAATAGAATAAATTGATTTTGTGGTCTAAATAAGATACGTTAAGAGTAACAAATGGAGGGTTTTCATATGGATAAGGAATCAATTATTGATGAGCGACTAATTAATCGAAAATTTAAAATTGATCATGACAATATTCAAGGAACCATTACTTTTTTTGGTATCTATTACCACTACTTTAGTGAGGGAACATTGAAAATTGGGGATACCGTTCAGATTATTGGCACACATGTTGAAGGATTAAACGTCAAAAAAATATAAAGGTGGTTATATATTATGTTGGGACTTTTAGCTGTTATTTTTATTGTTGTTTTATTGGTGCTCATTTTACCCGCAACAATCAGAATTATTAGACAACCACATCAAGGGGTTGTTATCACTCTAGGAAAATATGAGACGACGTTAGCTCCAGGGTTACATTTCATTAAACCATTTATTTCTTCCGTAATTCGTGTCAGCACGGCGCAACAACCTCTAGATCTTGATAAACAGGTGGTTATTACAAAAGATAACGCTGAGATTGAAGTTAAAATTTCGTTGAAATATCACGTTACTGATATTCAGGATTTTGTATTTAAAAATGAGGATTCTGTGCGCAGTATGATACAGGATACACGTGCATCATTGCGTGGTATTATCGGAAATAAAATGTTGGATGAAGTTTTAAACGGAACGCAAGAAATTAACCGCGGCTTGTTTGGCGAAATTTCAAATGTCACAGCCGGGTATGGCTTAAATGTCGACCGTATCAACATTGATACGGTTAAACCTTCAGTTGAAATTCAAGATTCAATGAATAAATTATTGAAGGCTGCTAGAAATCGTGATGCAACCGTTGCTGAGGCCGAAGGTTACAGTAAATCAGTTGCGCTAAAAAACAAGGCTGATAATGATGCATGGGTTAATTCTGCACAAGCTAAAGCGGAGGCCGTTAAAAAAACCGCAGATGCTGAAGCATACCGAATTGATGCCGTTAATCTTTCATTAAATAAAGTTCATGATGGTTATTTTATTAGTCAGAACATTGAAGCATTTAAAGAGCTTGCAAAAAGCGATGCGAATACTGTTGTGATGCCTAGCAATGCCATCGATAGTTTGGGCCAAATTCCGGCTATTAAAGCATTATTAAAATCAGAAGCTAAATAAAACTTTCAAGAGGTTATTCTTTGAAGGTTTTTTTACTAGATGTGAGAGGTCATGAATTGAAAATTATTATTGATGGGGATGCGTCTCCAGTAAAAAAAGAAGTCATTGCTGAAGCAGGACTCAGGGACATCAACGTCTTGTTGATAACAAGTACGCCACATTTTTCGACCAAGGAATATCCTGAATATGTTTCAGTTAGTTATGTGGATCAGGGACCGGATGCGGCAGATTATCGAATTGTTAAATTAGCTGAAAAGACGGATATCGTTATTACGCAAGACTATGGACTCGCATCACTCTTACTACCTAAAGGTGTGATTGTTATGCACCATAAGGGTTTTGAATATACAAATGATAATATTGACCGCATGTTGGATTCAAGATATATGAGCGCTATGGCAAGAAAATCAGGTCAACGGACAAAAGGACCGAGTGCATTTTCTAATCAAGACAGGGCAGAATTCAAGAAAAAATTTATTTTATTATTGAACGAAAAAGGGTATTAAACAAAATTTAGAGTAAAGAAGGGGCTTATTTGCGATCGTTAACATCGGGTAATCCAGCAAAATTAATTTTTATGTTTACAATACCATTATTGGTAGGTAATTTATTTCAACAATTGTACAGTATTTCGGACACATTAATCGTCGGACAAACCCTAGGTGTAGACGCATTGGCCGCAGTCGGATCAACCGGGAGTATTCAATTTTTAATTATTGGGTTTGCGCAAGGATTGACTGCTGGCTTGTCTATTATCACGGCACAACGTTTTGGTGCGAAAGACTACCGTGGTGTTAGAAAGAGTTTTGCGGCTGGGCTTTTAATTAGTTTAGTTGCGACAATTGTTTTAACAGCAGTCAGTTTATTTTTTGTAAAAGATATTTTAACACTTATGAAGACGCCACCCGAAATATTTGGAGACGCTCAAACGTTTATAAGTATCATTTTTGGTGGTATCTTTGCGTCAATGGCGTTTAATATTTTATCGAATGTTATTCGAGCATTAGGTGACAGTCGTACACCGCTATATTTTTTAATATTTGCAAGTATTATTAATGTTGGCTTAGAATTATTATTTATTTTAGTCTTCCATTGGGGCGTAGCGGGAGCTGGTTTTGCAACAATCATTGCGCAATCGTGTTCTGTTGTATTTTGTTTAGTTTATATTTATCGGAAAATTCCGATTTTACATATTGGTCATCATCATTTTAAAGAAATTACCATGAAAAATATTAATGAACATCTTTACGTTGCCTTACCTATGGCTTTTCAAGCCTCAATTATTGCGATTGGCGCGATTATGTTGCAATCCGCATTAAACGGATTGGGTACTACTGCGGTTGCAAGTACAACGGCCGCATCAAAGATTGATCAACTGTCTACGCAACCAATGATGTCTTTTGGAATTGGGATGGCTACTTTTACGGCTCAGAACTATGGTGCGAAAAAATATAGTCGAGTCTTGGATGGCGTTAAAAAATGTTTATGGATGTCAGGGACTTTTAGCGTTATCGCGAGTTTACTAGTTATCTTATTTGGTCAGCAGTTAGTGACCTTGTTCGTTGGAAACAACGCACCAAAAGTTGTGGCGTTATCACAGGTTTATTTTAATATTAACGGGTCGTTTTATCTTCTGTTATCAGTCTTGTTTGTTATTAGGTATACTCTTCAAGGACTGGGACAAAGTATTATACCTACAGTTGCTGGGGTTGTTGAGTTATTAATGCGATCTTTTGCGGCAATCTTTTTGGCTGGAGCATTTGGGTATGCCGGGGCGTGCTTTGCAAATCCGTTAGCGTGGGGTGGATCATGTGTCGTTTTGATTTATTCATACGTGAAGGCCGTTAAAAATTTGAAACGATTAGATCTTGAACAAAAGTCAGAAAACGAGCTGGCTTAATTAATTATGACAAAGATGGGGAAATATGCTATACTAAGCAACGTTCTGCGGGCGTAGTTTAGTGGTAAAATTCCAGCTTCCCAAGCTGATGTCGCGAGTTCGATTCTCGTCGCCCGCTTAAAAGAAGTCGAATAAAGTTTATTTAAATCCAAGATGATTAATCTTGGATTTTTTTGTGCCATTTTTTAATGAAAAAAGGTTAAGAATTAATCAAAATGATTGCAATTGCGCGTTATTTTTGATAGGTTTAGTAACTGATATTAGTTATTTTTTTACTGAAAATAACATTTAAAAGTGTACAGAATTAAGGGGGAAGAAATTGGATATTTTACTAAAACATGCTAAAAAATACCGCGTAGATATTTTTTGGGCAGTTGTCATGGTCGTCATTATGGCCGTTTCCACATTATGGCAACCTAAATTGTTACAAAAAGTGATCGATGCTATCTTGAAAGATCAAGGTGACAAGATTACGTCTCTTGGCATATACTTAATCGTTGTTGCTGTTATTGGTTTATTGGCAGGGGTCGTGAATACGATACTCTCAGCAAAAGTAGCACAATCAATGAGTGCGGATATTCGTGAAACAGCCTTTAGAAAGATTCAAACATTTTCGTTTGGTAATATCGAACGATTCCAGGCTGGTAATATTGTGGTGCGTCTTACTAATGATATTACACAAATCCAAACATTAATTATGACAATTTTACAGACACTTATTCGAGTACCTATACTTTTTGTTGGTGCATTTATTTTGGCAATGAATACAATTCCTGACTTATGGTGGATTATTGTTATATTAATTGTTGCCGTTTTGGGTATTTCAATGTTAACTTTTGGTCGCATGGGACGTCATTTTGGTCTTATGCAAGGACTAATTGACCGTGTAAATGAGTTAGCAAAAGAAAATCTAATGGGTGTACGTGTTGTTAAGTCATTTAATCAAGAAACGAATGAAGAAAAACGTTTTGATAAAGTTTCCGATGATTTAAATGCACAAAATATTTATGTTGGGACGTTATTCTCTGTTTTAATTCCAGCATTTACGTTAATCGGAAACATGGCTGTTGTAGCTGCCATTTATTTTGTAGGTGACTTAGCTAAAGCGGATCCAAGTACAGTGACGGCTATTACATCATTTATTAATTATTTGATGCAAATTATGTTTGCTATTATTATTGGTGGAATGATGATGACCTTCAGTGCTCGTGCAATGGTTTCAATTAAACGCTTACGTGAAATTTTAGACGAAGAACCAGATATTTACTACACAGATGTCCCAGAAGAAAATTTAACGGGTTCTGTTAGTTTTGAAGATGTTTCGTTTTCATATGAAGGCGATGATAAACCAACACTTAAACATATTAACTTCGAGGTTAAACCTGGAGAAATGATTGGGATTGTTGGAGCCACGGGTTCAGGTAAAACGACATTGGCACAAATGATTCCAAGATTATTTGATCCTCAAGAAGGAATGGTTAAAGTTGGTGGAAAGAACCTGAAAGATATCAACGAAAAATCATTACGTAAAACGGTTGCGTTCGTTTTACAAAAGGCGATTTTATTTTCTGGAACTATTGCGGATAATTTGCGCCAAGGTAAAGAAGATGCGGCTGAAGAAGATATGGATGTTGCAAGTCAAATTGCGCAGGCATCTGAATTTATTAATCGCTTACCAGCACGTTATGATGCAGAAGTTGAAGAACGTTCGGCCAATTTCTCGGGTGGTCAAAAACAACGTTTATCAATTACGCGTGGTGTTATTGGTAAACCAAAAATTTTAATTTTGGATGACTCAACATCAGCACTTGATGCGCAGTCTGAAAAATTAGTTCAAAAGGCATTAAATAACGAATTAAAAGCAACTACAACATTTGTTATCGCTGAAAAAATTTCATCTGTGATTAATGCTGATCGCATTTTTGTCATGGATGACGGTGAGTTGGTTGGCGAGGGTACACATAAAGACTTAGTTGAAAACAGTCAGATTTATCAAGAAATTTATAACACTCAAAAAGGAAAGGAGACTGTCTAATGAAAGATATAAATAGATCTATGGCATTCTTCTTCCACTACTTGAAAAGCTATAAATTAGGATTTACGGTTATGACTATCGCAATCATCGCGTCAACTTATTTCCAAGTTAAAGCACCCGTGTACATGGGAAAAGCAATCACGGCCTTAGCTGATTATGTGATTGGATTGACAAGAGGGGTAAGTGATAAAGGTAACTTTGTAAGTTCATTATGGATGTTATTCTTATTCTTTATTTTCTCAATTATTGCGATGTTCTTCTCAAATATAATTGTGACATTTATTACGGGTAATTCAACAAACAGAATGAGAAAAGGTTTGTTTGGAAAATTACAAAAAATGACTATTCGTTTTTTTGATTCACATAAAGATGGTGATATATTAAGTCGTTTTACAAGTGATTTGGATAATATTTCGAATGCGTTGAATCAAGCTTTAGGACAAATTATGAGTAATATTGCCTTGATGATTGGGATTATTATTATGATGTTCCAACAAAACGTTCAATTGGCTTGGGTGACAATTGCGTCAACGCCAATTGCGGTAATTCTTGCCGTAATCCTGATTGCTAAAACACGTAAATATGTTGATATCCAACAAAAAGAAGTTGGTAAGTTAAACGGGTACATCAATGAAAAAATTAGTGGTCAAAAAATTGTTATCACTAATGGTCTTCAAAAAGATGCCATTGATGGATTTTTGCCATATAACGAAAATGTTCGTAAAGCAACCTTTAAAGGGCAAGTATACTCAGGAATGTTATTCCCAGTTATGAATGGCCTTTCATTGGTTAATACAGCTATCGTTATTTTCTTTGGTAGTTGGTTAGCGTTGAACGGTGATATGGGTCGTACAACTGCTTTAGGACTTGTTGTTGTGTTCGTTCAATACTCACAACAATTTTACCAACCAATCTCACAAATCTCGTCGTTATACAGTATGTTCCAGCTTGCCATAACGGGTGCTGGTCGACTGAACGAGATGTTTGATGAACCTAATGAAGTTAACTCAAAAGACAAACAAAAATTAACAGGTTTAACAGATGGTGTTAAATTAAAAAATGTTGATTTTGGATATAGTCCTGATAAAGAAATATTACATGATGTTTCCATTAACGTTGATAAAGGTGAAATGGTCGCATTGGTTGGACCAACTGGTTCGGGTAAAACGACTATTATGAATTTATTGAATCGATTCTATGACGTTACTGGTGGTTCGGTTGAATTTGATGGTGTAAACGTTAAAGACCTTGAACTACAAAGTCTGCGTGATCATGTTGGGATTGTTCTTCAAGAGAGTGTTCTATTTTCGGGGACTATTCGCGATAATATTGTTTTCGGTAAACCCGATGCCTCAGATGAAGAAATGATTTCTGCTGCTAAACAGGCTAATATCCATGACTTCATTATGAGTCAGGATAAAGGGTACGACACTAAAGTTTCAGATGAAAATTCTGTTTTCTCAACCGGTCAAAAACAATTAATTAGTATTGCTAGAACAATTTTAACTAACCCAACGCTTTTAATTTTAGATGAAGCTACTTCGAATGTTGATACGGTGACAGAAGCTAAGATTCAAAAAGCAATGGATACAGTTATCCAAGGACGGACTAGTTTTGTTATTGCCCATCGCTTAAAAACAATTTTGGATGCCGATAAAATTGTTGTCTTAAAAGATGGAAAAGTTATTGAACAAGGAAATCATCAAGAATTATTAGATCAAAAAGGTTTTTATTCAGAATTGTATAATAATCAATTTGTATTTGAATAAATAAGTGTGAGTAGGTTCTTAGATAATCTTCAAATTTGAAGATTATCTAAGAACTTTTTTGTATAAATAATCAAATTATTAGACTGGTATGATGAATAATATGACTTGGTAAAAGTGAATATAAATTATGAAATAACTATCTTTTTTTGTAGTAGTTTGTTACAATCAAACTATAAATTCGATAATAAAAGCTAGTAAACTAATTAATTTCAAAGCAAGTCTAGGTTGATGGAAGCTAGATAAAAGCGTTAGTTGAATCGTACTTTTTAGAAATAACTGAATACTTTGAGTGGATATTAATCAATTAGAGTGGTACCGCGGGAATTCTCGTCTCTTACATAATTATTTGTAAGGGGCTTTTTTTATACAATTTTAGGAGGAATGGATAATGAATTATAAACAACAAGTTGCACAAGCGTTGGTTGCTATCGTTGATGGGAACTTAACTGAAGAAGAAATTATTGCCAAAATTGAAATCCCTAAAAGTTCTGAAATGGGAGATTATGCATTTCCAGCTTTTGCATTAGCTAAGGCCTTTAGAAAAGCGCCACAAATGATTGCTAAAGATCTTGTGGAACAAATTGATCAAAGTCAATTTGAGTCAGTGGCTGCAGTTGGCCCATATGTTAACTTTTTCTTGAACAAAGCCGCATTTAGCCAAGATATTATTGAACAAGTTCTTTCAAATGGAAGTAAATATGGCGCGTCTGATGTTGGTCATGAGGGAAATGTTCCTATTGATATGTCATCACCCAATATTGCTAAACCCATCTCAATGGGCCATTTACGTTCAACAGTAATTGGTAATTCAATTGCGAATATCTTGGCAAAAATTAATTACAACCCAATTAAAATTAATCATTTGGGTGATTGGGGAACTCAATTTGGTAAGTTAATTACAGCTTATAAATTATGGGGTAGTGAAGCTGAAGTTAAGGCTGATCCAATTAATAAATTACTTGAATACTACGTCCGTTTCCATAAAGAAGCGGAAGAAAATCCAGAATTAGACGTCGAAGCTCGTGCTTGGTTTAAAAAGCTTGAAGATGGTGATGAAGAAGCTATTGAACTCTGGACTTGGTTCCGTGCGGAATCATTAGCTGCTTTCAACAAAATTTATGACATGCTCGGTGTTCAATTTGACTCATTTAAAGGGGAAGCCTTTTATAATGATAAGATGGATGAAGTCGTAACTATGTTAAAAGATAAAAATTTATTAAAAGAAAGTCAAGGCGCAGAAATTGTTGACCTTGAAAAATATGATTTAAATCCAGCGTTGATTCAAAAAACTGATGGGGCAACGCTTTATATTACCCGTGATTTGGCCGCTGCAATTTATCGTAAACGAACATATAATTTTGTTCAATCGCTCTATGTTGTTGGAAATGAGCAAGCTAATCACTTTAAACAGTTAAAGGCAGTTTTAAAGGAAATGGGTAATGACTGGTCAGACGATATGCACCATATTCCATTTGGCTTAATCACACAAGGTGGTAAGAAATTATCAACGCGTTCAGGCCGCGTTATTTTACTTGAAGAAGTTTTAAATGATGCAACGGACCTTGCTAAAAAGCAAATTCAAGATAAAAATCCTGATTTGCCAAACGCTGAACAAGTGGCTAAGGACGTCGGTGTTGGCGCCGTTATCTTCCATGATTTGAAAAATGAACGTATGAATAACTTTGATTTTGTTTTAGAAGAAGTTGTTCGTTTTGAAGGTGAAACGGGACCTTACGTGCAATACTCAAATGCTAGGGCTCAAAGTATTATCCGTAAAGCGGGTGATGTTACAATCAGTGAAAGTAACAATGAACTTTCTGATCCTGCCGCATGGGATACGATTAAGTTGCTTGGTGACTTCCCTAAAATCATTAAACGTGCTGCTAAGGAATATGAACCATCTGTCGTAGCTAAATACGCAATTCATCTATCAAGAGCATTTAACAAGTATTATGCAAATTCAAAAATATTAGTTGATGATGATCAAAAACTAGCCCGTTTAGCACTTGTTCAAAGTGTGAGTGTAGTTTTAACAGAATCATTAAGCTTATTGGGTGTAAATGCACCAAAAGAAATGTAATTCATAAAAAAGTTAACTTAATTGTTAACTTTTTTATTTTGGTTAGATACTGATGGATATAAGTTCTGACGCTAATTGTGCGTTTGGACACAAGTTGAGTGTGCGAATGGGACTAATCGATTTTTTGATTTTTGATAATATTGGTTTAACGATTTAGGACTATCAGTGAATCGAAAAAATAAACCAGGGTCTCCAAAATCCGAAAAAATAAATCGACATTCCATATTTAATCTGATAGTGTTGATAGTTATACATCGTAAATATGGGTAATTAAGGGAGTAAAGGGATGATTACAGAAAAAGAAGTACAGAGGTATCGATCAGAAATTTCTGATCATAAGTTATTTGGGTGTTTAAATGGGGACGAGCAAAGTGCTTGTTTGGAACAAATCACATTTAAACGATTTCTAAAGGGGAACGTCATTTTTGATGTTAATGATAAACGCGATTTTATTTATGTTGTATTAGATGGACTCGTTAAAATTGAGCGCGGTGATCGTGCGGGTATTTTTCAAAATTATATGTATGCAACGCCAAATCAAATATTTCCAATTGGTGGTATGTTGCAAAGTGAATACTACACCGTTTCAAGTCGTGCTGCCACAAGATTAACCGTGGCCAAAGTTCCCGTTAAACTGATTGAACGACTAATCAAAACGCATTACGAAGTATCCGCGTATTTATTTGAACAATTTGAAAATATTTTAAATAACTCAGAGATATTAAGATTAAGAACGGTATGCAGTAATACGACCACTCGAATTACACAGGCACTGCAATATTTAAGTGAAAATTTAGCCGATAAGCATGGTGAAAATAGTTTGCGTATCCCTTATGTCATCACGCATGAGGACATTGCAACGATTAGTGGGACGCGACGTGAAACAGTTGGGCGTGTTATTCAAAATTTAATCGGGGAAGGTTACATTGTCAGGGACTCAGGAATGTTTATATTTGAATCAAAATTCAATAAAATGAATAAAATCGTCCTTAATTAATCGTATTATTTCAGTATTTTGATGTATTTTGCTATACTAAGAATAAATACTCATTCAAAGAGGGATTCTTATGAAGAAAGAGATACGTCAAACTAAAATTGAACAGTTAATTAATAAAAAAATAATCGCAACACAAGATGAACTGATTTCAGAATTGGACCGTACGGGTATCAAGGCAACTCAAGCAACCATTTCTAGAGATATTCGAGAAATGAAAATTGTTAAGGCACAAGATGAGCAAGGAAACTTGAAGTATGCGATTTTTAAATCAGGTAATCTCAGTGAAGAGGTTCATCTGTTTGAAATTATTTTTGAGGTGGTCACTAGTATCACTGAAATTCAATTTATGAACGTCGTTAAAACAATCCCAAGTAATGGGAATCTGCTGGCAGCGATTATTGATGATTTTGGCTTCTCTGATATTGTCGGGACCGTCGCCGGCCATGATACAATCATGATTATCAGTCCCAATGAGCAAGCCGCTCAACGCGTGCATACTATTTTTATAGAACATGCGAATCCGGATAATTTAATTTAAATAATTAGAGATTGAGAATTGCGAAAGCTATTTCTTGATCTTTTTTAAGTGCTTAAAAATATCATAATAAATTTGGCATTTAGTCATTAATTACAGTGCTATGGTAAAATAAAGTAAGATATTAAGATTAAGTATGAGGATAAATAATGGAAAATGAAAATAAAAGAAGTAAAACTGAAGATAAAAATTGGCTTGTAACGTACTTGATTCAATTTAAGAATTGGTTTCATAAGGTTTGGCATTTTTTACATGGATGGCAGTGGCTAACCATTTTAATTTTAACAATTATTTTAGGTTCTAGTGCGTATTTAACTTATGTAGCAAAAACGACGAACGTCAGAGGATTAAAATCTGCCTTACAACAATCAACTGAAATTTTTGATAAAGATGGCGATAAAGCGGGATCACTTTATTCCCAAAAAGGGACCTATGTTTCATTGAAAAAAATTTCACCGAACATTCAAAATGCAGTCCTTTCATCGGAAGACCGTAATTTTTATCATGAACACGGATTTTCAATTAAAGGGATGGCACGTGCTGCCGTCTCCTTGGTTAAAAATCGGTTGATGGGTAGTCATGAAATTAGTGGTGGCGGAAGTACAATTACGCAGCAGCTAGTTAAGAATGCATTTTTGTCTCAGGAACAAACATACAGTCGTAAGGCAAAAGAAATATTTATTTCGATTCAAACAGAGAAGGTATACTCAAAAAATGATATATTGACGATGTATTTAAATAATGCATATTTTGGTAACGGGGTTTGGGGTGTCCAAGACGCATCAAAAAAATATTTTGGGAAGAATGCCTCGGATTTAACTGTTAGCGAATCAGCCGTTATTGCGGGGATGCTAACCTCTCCGGGCGCATTTAACCCAATAGATCATCCCGTAGCAGCAAAACAACGACGAAATATTGTGTTAGACGTCATGTATGAGAATAAAAAAATATCCGGGTCCGAATTATTAGGTGCCAAACAGACTGCTATCACGTTGAATGACACGTATGATTATCAATCGGGTTATAAATATCCTTATTATTTTGATGCTATTATTAGTGAGGCAATTAAAAATTACGGATTAACTGAATCTGATATTATGAACCGTGGCTATAAAATTTATACGGCAATGGACCAAACGCATCAGGAAGCAATGCAAACATCATTTGACAATTCAGAGTTATTTCCACTAGACGCTGATGATGGAACAAAAGCCCAGGGTGGATCTGTCGCAATTAATTCAAGTACGGGTGGTGTTACGGCAATTGTTGGTGGTCGGGGTAAACATGTCTTCCGAGGGTATAATCGAGCAACGCAAATTAATCGACAGCCCGGGTCTACTTTGAAACCAATTGCAGTTTATGCACCGGCACTTGAGGACGGTTATTTTTACGATTCAGAATTAAAAGATAAAAAACAATCGTATGGTTCAAATAATTATTCACCTAATAATTATGATAATCAATATGCGGGAAAAATTCCGATGTACCAGGCGTTGGCACTTAGTAAAAATGCGCCAGCAGTTTGGCTACTGAATAAAATTGGTGTTGAAAAAGGGTATGATTCGGTTAAAAAGTTTGGCATACCTGTTAAAAATTCCGATAAAAATTTAGATTTAGCTTTAGGCGGATTAACAACTGGAGTTTCGCCGTATGAAATGGCTAGTGCGTACACCGCATTTGCTAATGGCGGAGTCCAAAAAAAGGCCCATTTTATCACTAAAATTGTCGACGCTTCTGGTAAAACGGTCGTCAATAATTCGGATGATGGTGAAACTAAGGTTATGAGCAGCAAGATAGCTAAATCAATGACAAGTATGATGATGGGTGTCTTTGAATCTGGAGGAACCGGTGAGTCAGCTGCGCCGTCCGGATACACAATTGCCGGAAAAACTGGGAGTACTGAAGCTAAAAAGGGGTCTACAAATGGAACGAAGGATCAGTGGGTTGTTGGATACACACCAGACGTAACCGTAGCAACATGGGTTGGGTTTGATACAACAGATGATACGCACTATTTGAAAAATTTAAGTGGGGACATTGTTAACTCGTTATTTAAAAGCGAAATGACGGGTATCTTGCCAAATACGGCTAAAACAAGTTTTTCAACAAAATCGGCTAACGAATTGGCGAATAAGACAACTCCGAATGACGATGGAGAAAGTATTTTAGGGTCAGTTGAAAAACAAACGGATGAAATAAAAAATAAATTATCAGATACTGCCAAAAAAGCCCAAAAATGGCTTAGTGATGGGTTTAAAGGGATGTTCGGAAATTAGAATAAATCAATGCAAATTAGGAATAAAAATGATACACTAATTAGGTTAATATAAACTATTACTGGAGGAATTAGACATGGTTGTTAATATTTATGATACAGCGAACCAAATGGGGCAAGATCTTAGTAAAACTGAAGAATATAAGGCTTTGAAATTAGCTTATACAAAAATGCAAGAAGACGAAAAAGCGTATAAATTATTTAAGGAATTTCAAACAATTCAAATGTCATTACAACAAAAACAAATGAATGGTGAAGAAATGACAGATGAAGAACTTGAAAATGCACATCAACTTTCAGAAAAAATTGGTGAGTTTGAAGCTATCAAAGATTTGATGGCTAAAGAACAAGTATTAAGTGAAGTTATGAATGAAGTCAATTCAATTATCACGAAACCAATACAAGATTTATACCGTAATTAATTCAAATAAGAATCCTGGGGGCAAAGCAGTCTATGTTTTGTACCAGGTTTTTTTTTATAAAGGAGAAGAAAAATGAAATTTATTCATGCGGCTGATTTACATTTAGATAGTCCATTTGGTGGATTGAAAAATGTACCCAAGCAATTAATGAATTCAATTTATCAATCAACATTTAAAGCGTTGAGCAACCTTGTGGACACAGCCATTAGTGAGTCCGTTGATTTTGTCTGCCTAGTTGGTGATTTATATGATTCAGATGAAATGAGTATTGTAGCGCAGACAACACTGATTGAACAGTGCGAACGACTTCAAAATTCCGGCATAAATGTTTACTTAAGTTTTGGTAATCATGATTTTTCCGATAATAAGCAAAATCATTTAACTTTTCCTTCGAACGTAACGCTTTTTACAAGTGAAGTTGAAACGGTGACACATGTTTTGGAAAATGGTGATGAAGTTCAGTTAACTGGGTTTAGTTACGCACATAGATGGGAACCATCAAAAATTGCAGATTACCCAGTTCGAGGTAATGAAAAATGGCATATTGGATTAATCCATGGATCAAATGAAGGGTCGAGTTCAACGGTCGACGAGAGTTATGCGCCATTTACCGTTAAAGAGTTATTGCAGAAAAATTATGATTATTGGGGATTGGGCCATATTCACGTACGACAGGTTTTAAGTGAAGTGCCACCAATTATCTATCCAGGAAATACGCAAGGCCGCCATCGTAAGGAATCGGGCGATAAAGGCTTTTATTTGGTGAATAGCGAAGGAAGTAAATTATCTCCTGAATTTGTGACTTCTTCTACAATTGATTGGGAAACGGTTAACGTTTCTTTGGCAACAATTAACTCACTGTCAGATGCAATTGATAAAATTGATCTTGAATGCCAAAAATTTCCTGATAATAAAGCGTATTTAATGGTGATACAATTAACCGATTTAGATGATTTTAGTGAGTTATTATTAAATCGAATTCAAAATGGAGATCTGCTAACAGCGTGGATTCAAAAACATTCATCAGATAATTATTATTGGATTGTTAAAATGAAAATGTTGGTTAATGAGAAAATGATCTTTGAATCAATTGACCAGGAGTACTGGGAAAAAAGTGCGAAGCGTGTTTTTACGAATGATAAAATGACTGAGTTAGCTGATAAATTATTACAAATTCCGGAATTAAATACGTACCTGCTAGGTAAGGAACACGTATCAGAATTACAGGAAAGTGCGAAAGTATTGCTTCATGAAAATCAAGCGATTGAGGGCCATGATAATGAAAATAACTAAAGTTACAATCTATGGATTTGGAAAATGGCACGATAAGATATTTGACTTCAGTCAGACGAATCAAGTTATATTTGGATTAAATGAGGCGGGTAAGTCAACATTAACAACATTTATGTTAAGTATGCTGTTTGGATTTGCTACTGCTAAAAAGAAATATCAGCAGTATTTACCTAAAGATGCATCTACATATGGCGGAGAATTAGAGTTATTAGTAGACGGCGTTTCCTACAGATTGACAAGAACACAGGGGAAATCCGGTGGAAAAGTAACCATTGTTAATAATCAGTCCGGTGCGAAAGTCGCAAGTAGTCAATTGCAGGAGTGGCTAAAACCAGTGGATGAAAATCTGTATAATCAAGTGTTTTCATTTAATCAACAGGCGTTGAATCAAGTGTTTGATTTAACGAATGAAGATTTAAATGAATACTTAACGACTATGGGTGCGGTTGGCAGTCAAGAATGGCTAGAGTTAATTAAACAGATACAAAAAGATGCGGATCAAGTCTATAAGCCGGCTGGTCGAGTAACGGAGTTAAATAAGGAAATTGCAGCATACAACAATTTAGTTGATAAGATAAATCGGGCTAAACAGAAATTTCCGGAATACGTAACAACGCAGAAAAAACTAGATCAAAATAATGAAGAGGTTAAAAAATTACAAGCGGCTCAGCAAAAGGTGGCAACGGATAAACAACGTTATGAACAACTAAAACAAAATTGGCCAATTTATGCGCAGTCAAAAACATTAGCAAATGAGCTAGAAAAAGTTGATGGGAATGAAATGATTTCCGGCGATAATTATCAAACGATGCAAAATTTGTTAGGGAAACAAAAAGTGAACGATGAAAGATTAAAATCAATTAATCACAGTGCAACAAGTGAACAAGAGAATTTAGCAGCTTTAAATTTGATCAATTTTTACGAAGACAATCAAGATGCTTTTGATACATTATTTGTTCGTTTGCCAGAGAACCAACAACGCTTAGACAAAATGTTATTGGAACAGACAAACTTAGATCAGCTATTAGCTGAACAAGAAAGATTAACGATTCAATATCAAAATTCGCAGGGAACTATGCCAACGGCGTTTAGTACGGATGATCTTAAAAAAATTGTCGAATTAGTTAAACTTGAAGAAAATAATAAAGTAACTTTGCAAAAAGTTGAACAACAGCAATTTGCGAAAAAGCAGGATGTTCTAGAGTTAAATCAAAAAATTAATCAAGAAAATCAACCGAAAAAAAATAAATGGTCTATACAACAAATGATGATAATGGGTACAATAGATATTGCAATTGTTTTAGGCATATTGATCTTTAATCCATCAAAATTAATCGGTTGGTTAGGAACAGTTATAGCAATTGTATATACCATATATGCATTTAAACAGCATAATTTAAAAGGTAATCCGAGTTCAACACGGTTAACGCAAGCTCAAACTGAGCTACAGACTGTTAGTGCAGAAATCAATGTAGAACAACTGAAGATAGATGAATTAACGGAACAATTGAGACAGGTTGCGGCTGACTTAGACGATTATCGGGCACAATATGGATTAACCAATTTTCCAAAAAACCAATGGATTCCGATGCAAAATGATTTAAATCGACTCGATTCTCTGATGAGCCAAGTTAATCAAAAATCGATTGAGATTGATAATCTACTAAACTTAAGTAATATCTATTTGAATCAGGCAAATTTTGCCGATAGTTTTTTAGCTCTTAATAAAAATGATCTGGCGGACAGCTTAATTAGAATTAGAGATTTTAATGATAAATTAAAACCATTAATTACTGAATCGCAGTCGATTAAGAATAAAATGAGTTATCTAGATGAGCAAAAAAAACATGAAAATAAGACACACGATGATATTTCGAATCAAATTAATGAATTATTGGTGCACTATCAGTTAACGGACGTTAATCAGTTTGAAAAAAATTATGATTCACAAAAACAACTTATTCAAGATAAATCTAAGCTAGATACGATTAACGCTCAATTACCTTCAGAAGTTAGAGAAGTACTTGATACATATGAATCTGAAGAAATTTTGAACGAGCGTCTTGTTGAATCCACAGAGCAAGCAGCTCAAATCCAAAATGATATTTTGGATATAAATCAGACTATTATTGATCAAAAAACAACGTTACAAACTTTAAAAGCAGAAGGTAATTATACGGAGCTCCGACAAGATTTGGCTGAAAAAGTAACTGTTTTGAGCGAACTGGCTGATAAATGGTTAACTCAAAAATTAACGATTAACTGGATTAATGCAGCGTTGCAAGAGTCATCTGGTGTTAGAATGCCACAAATGATTAAATTGGCTAATCATTATTTTGAATTATTAACATTAGGTCGTTTCAAACAAATAAATAATTCAATGGGATTGTTAACCGTCGTTTCTTCTGATATGGTATCATTTGAAGTGGGAGAGTTATCACAGGGGACAGCAGAACAGCTTTACATCGCGCTTAGGTTTGCTTTAGTGATGACAATTAATGAATCAATTGAATTGCCACTTATTATTGATGATGGATTTGTTAATTTTGATGAAAATAGAAAAAATGCGGTTCTACGGCTCATACGAGAAATCAGTGAGACAGTTCAGATTATATATCTGACGGCCGATAATTCGGGACTTGCCGAATTTGATAATGACAAGATAATCAAACTATAGGAGGATTGACATGGCACAAGAAAAAAAGATATTTGAATATAAAGTTGATGAAAACGTGGCACTATTTGTTTTAATAAAAAGTGCAGAAGTTCGAAATACAAAGAACAATAAACAATTTATTGCGTTTAATTTTGAGGATAGTTCTGGCCAAATTAGCGCTAAACTTTGGGATGCAACGCCAGAGGCAATTGAGCAATTTCAAACAGGTAAAGTAGCCTTCATTAAGGGAAAACGAGAGGTTTATCAAAACAATCCTCAGATGAAAATATATCATATTAGATTGACTGAAGAAGGTGAACCTAATGACCCAAGTCAGTTTGTTGTTAGTGCGCCAATGAAGAAAGACGATATGGAAGAAGAATTTAATAAGGTTATCTTTGAAATTACTAATCCAAATTGGAACAGAATCGTAAGATATTTGATAACTGAAAAACATGATGACTTTTTCAGTTATCCAGCGGCAAAGAAAAATCATCATGCGTTTTCTGGCGGATTAGCTTACCACACACTTTCAATGCTCCGGTTAGCTAAATCTATCGTTGCCGAGTACGGGGATGTAATTAATGCGCCATTATTGTATGCGGGTGTCATCTTACATGATTTAGGTAAAACGATTGAATTATCGGGTTCGGTCGCAACAACTTATACATTAGCCGGAAATTTAATTGGACATATTGTATTAATTGATGAAGAAATTGTTAAAGCGGCTGGTGAACTTAAAATTAATCTTGAATCCGAAGATATGATTCTATTACGCCACGTTGTTCTTGCACATCATGGGTTGCTGGAATATGGGTCACCCGTGCAGCCCCATTTAATCGAGGCAGACGTTTTACATCAAATTGATAATTTAGATGCTTCAATCCAAATGTTGAAGGGATCACTGGCTCATACTGAAGAGGGTGAATTTTCTGAACGAATTTTTGGAATGGACGGACGTAATTTTTATAAACCGCATCTTACTAATGATGAACTAAATAATTAGACATATACTAAAATAGATTCAATGAAAGGCAATTTGCCTTTCATTGAATCTATTTTTTTGTAAAAAAAACATCAGATTTAATCTGATGTTTTAAATGAATTATTTTGAAGATGATGAAGATGATGATAAGTAACTTGAAAGAACATCTTTTAAGTCTTTATCTTTAATTGATACGTTACCTTTTTTAAGAACTTTACCAACTATTTTTTGTAATTTAGTTGAGTCAGCCATAGTTTCAGTAACAATTTGTTCTTTTAAGTCAGAAGTATGGTCGGCTTTTTTACCTTTACCGGCATTCTTAACACTTAAGATAACATCGTAACCTGAAGCTGTCTTAACTGGAGTAGTCGTATATTTACCTTGCTTCAAGTCAAATGCAGCTTTTTTGAATTCTGCTGTTAATGTTGTATCAGTGTTGTTGAATGGAGATAACGTACCACCAGTACTTGCAGAAGTTGTATCGGTTGATTTTTCTTTAGCTAATGCAGTAAATTTATCAGTTAACTTCTTAGCAGTTTTTTGTTCATCAAGTTGTTTGATGATATCTTTGGCGTCTGATTCTTTAGCAACTTGAATACGTTGAACAGTAATAGTTGGTTGGTAAGCTTCCCATTGTTTATTTACAGCTGAAGTACTTAAGTCACTGTAATCTTTAACGGCAGCTTTCAAAAGCAAGTTAGAACGTAATTCTGCTTTAAAGCTCGTTTTTGTCATGCTGTTTTGTGATAAAACAGATGAAAAACTTGATCCATATTGAGCTTTATAAGTATCATATTGTTTTGTAACTTCTTTATCGGAAACGTCCTTACCATATTCTTTTTCCAATACTTTGTTCAAGATCATTTGTTGTAAGATTGATGTACCACTTGACGTTTTCTTCAAACTGTCATAGTAAGCACTTTCTGTAACTTTACCACCTGAGGTAGTTGCAACTGTTGAGTTCCCACACCCCGCTAATGTAAATGTTAATAATACGCCGGCTAAAGCAACAAGCCATTTTTTCATAACCTAACACATCCTATTTCTTAAATTTTTTGTCTTTTCAAAGAAAGACTAATATGCTTAATATAACATAATTATCGTGTAATGAAAGTAATTGCACAAAAATTCACAAAAAAATCAAACTTTAAACCGCTTGTTATTGGTACTTTTCTAATTTTTTATTAATTTTACGCAAGTTTGGCTCAATTTCGTAACTAAACTCGTTGATACGATCATTAATGGCATCAATAATTGGTGCTGTTTCATCAATAACAATATTTAAACGATTGGTCGCGTCTAATAATTTTTTTGATGAGTTGGCAACGCGACTGATATCATTTTGATAGTCAGAAAAATCTTCTTTCGCTTTTGCTTTTTTTTCTGTGATAAAAGTACTAAGCTCATCCCTATGCGTGTAAGCATAGTAAGCCGATCCACCAATGATTGATAGTAAAGTGAAACGTTTAACCGTTTTTGACATTATTTTTCTCCAATCATATTTTTGATTGATGACATCATTGATTCAAGTTGGTCTGGCTCATATTTTTTTGAGTTGTCCTTGAATGATATCTTAAAGGTATCTTTTGTCGTGTATCTAGGAATTAAGTGGAAATGTGAGTGGAAAACAGATTGATAGGCAATTGCGCCATTATTATTAATAATATTCATACCCTGAATATCTGGATTACTTGCCTTAATTGCGGATGCAATCATGGGTATTTTGGCGAATACAGCACTTGCAAGTGCTTGGTCGTATTCAAAGATGTCAGCAACATGTTTTTTCGGAATAACAAGTGTGTGCCCTGGTGTTGTTTGCGAAATATCAAGAAATGCCTTAATATTTTCATCTTCATAAATGGTAAAACTAGGTATTTCATTAGCAACGATTTTACAAAAAATACAGTCAGTCATATGTTTACCTTCTTTCAATGTTAAGTATGAACATATTATACATCATGAATGATAATTCAGCATAATATGATATAATTGGAGTCATAAATAAAATGTAAATGGGGAATCGGCAAATGACATTAGAAGTTAAAAATTTAGTGGGCGGTTACTCTCAAATACCAGTTTTAAAAGATATTTCTTTTGAAGTTAAACCTGGAAATGTAGTGGGTTTAATTGGACTGAATGGTGCTGGTAAATCAACCACAATCAATCATATAATTGGATTATTAACCCCACAAAAGGGTTCTATTAAATTAAATGGAGTGACGTTAAGAGAAGACAGTCAGGCTTACAAATCACACCTGGCTTATATTCCAGAGACGCCAATTTTGTATGAAGAGTTAACATTGAAAGAACATATAGAACTTTCGATAATGGCTTATGGCCTGGACAATGATCGAGCTTGGAAGAAAGCCAACGAGTTATTAAAAATATTTAGACTCGATAATAAGTTAGATTGGTTTCCAGCTAATTTTTCTAAAGGGATGAAGCAAAAAGTCATGATTGTTTGTGCTTTTTTAACGGAATCGGATTTTTATGTTATTGATGAACCGTTTCTTGGCCTGGATCCTCTAGCAATTAATGATTTACTTGAGTTAATTGTTTCTGAGAAAGAACGCGGGGCGAGCGTGTTAATGTCAACTCATGTTTTGGCAACCGCTGAAAAGTATTGTGATTGGTTTATTTTGTTAAATAAAGGTGAAATTAAAACGCAGGGGACTATGGTTGAATTGAGACAGGCATACAATAAACTTGATGCTTCTTTAGACGAAATATATCTCGGTTTAACTAAGGACGAGGTAACGAGATGAAAGACTTATGGACCAATCGTTTAAAGAGTCATCAATTATTATTATTAAAGTATTTAAGATATGTCTTGAACGATCATTTTGTGGTTGCAATTATGTTCTTTGTTGGTGGACTAGGATTAGCGTACTCTAACGGATTAAAAGTCATGCCAATTAATTTAATTTGGTATCGACCTGCTTTGATTGTTGGACTACTGGTTATTTTACAAATTGGTCGATTAAGTACTTTATTGAAAGAAGCAGATATTGTATTTCTATTGCCGCAGGAATACGCATTAGGTACCTATCTCAAAAAAGCGAAACGATATTCAACAATTATGGCTAGTTTAATGCAACTTGTGTTTATCGTTCTTCTTATTCCTGTCATGATGATTGGAATGAGGATTACGTTGATGAATGTTATTTTTTTAATTTTAACGCAACTCTGCCTAAAAAATAACTGGATGACGATTTCGTTATTGGAAAAATATCAAAATAATCGATTTGGTAGATTAAATAAGACGCTAATTATTGGGCTCTTACCCGTTATTATTTATGCGATTGGCCTGTACGGCAGTTTTATTGCGAGTTTTATAATTGCCATGTTGAGTAGTTTAATATTAAGCTATTTATCGGTTCAGGATTTTAAAGAGATTTTTGATTGGAAAAAGGCCATTAGCTTTGAAGAGAATAGAATGTTGGGTATTTATCGTTTCTTTAATTTATTTACTGATGTACCAATGGTTAGGGGACAAGTTAAAAGACGGGCGTACCTTGATTTTATCTTAAATCGAGTGAGAAAAGATGATAAAAATGTGTACATGTTTTTATATGCACGAGGTTTTATTCGTGGCACCGAATTTAGTGGCTTATTTATTCGATTAACATTGATTGGTGCACTAATTATCGCGTTTATACCAGTCGGATGGTTGGCAATTGCCTTTTTAGTTTTATTCATTTATCTAATTGGCTTTCAACTATTACCGTTCGCAAAACATTATGACAATATTATTTTTACGAGATTGTATCCAAAAGGAAAAGATTTTCAAATTAGAAACTTTAAAACATTTACTTTAGTTATTTTAGGGATAAGCGCGTTATTTTTAAATATCGCACTTTATATTGGTACTGGACAATTAATCATGCTTGGCTACGGTATTTTGGCAAGTTTAATTGAAATAAGTTTGTTTACGAAATTTTACTTGGTTACTAGAGTTAAAAAAATCCTTGACGTATAATGTCGATATTTGTAATATAAAACTATAAGGTCAGAGGTCAGTCGAGAAGAAGAGGTAGTAATAAGATGGATTTCAACTTAGATCCCGGTTGGCAATTGTTACCAATTGGTGGAGATACGGGTACCGCATACATGGGAACTAGGGCGCAAGAAAAGGTATTTCTAAAACGAAATATGTCGCCTTTTTTAGCTGCATTATCGGTTGCCGGTATTACACCGAAATTAATTTGGACTAAGCGTATCTCAAGCGGGGATACATTGACTGCTCAAGAATGGTTAAATGGGCGAAATCTAAATTCTGACGAAATGAGCCAGAAAATGGTTCCGGAATTATTATCTAAAATACATCGTTCAAAACAACTTAGAAGCATGTTGAGTCAGGTTGGCGGAGAGACAATCACGCCAAGTGGCCTTTTGGCAAACTATTTTGATGATTTAAGTAACGATTTAAAAAATCATCCCCTGCTAACCGATATTTTTCACCAATTAAATGAACGGCAACCCGAGTTATCAACTGACGATTATACGGTTTGTCATGGCGATTTAAATCACAGAAATTGGTTGCGATCGGATACGAATCAATTATATTTGGTTGATTGGGAGTCTGCTAAAATTGCTGATCCGGCTATGGATTTGAGTTTAGTGATGTCTGAATATATTCCTAGTACGCAATGGCGTGATTGGTTAGAGTCATACCATGAGTCTTTGGAAGATAATGATCTATTGAATCGAATTAATTGGTATTATAAAATGGCAATCTTACAACGAATTAAAAAGGCGCATGGACTGGGTCGATTCCATGAGATGAACCAAGCGCTTGTAGAGCTACAAAAATATAACGCAGAAATGAATTAAAGAGAAGTGGGGCTAAAACGATTAAACCGTTCTAGCCCCACTTACTTTATTAAATGAAATGAGGATATATAAGTTGAGATTAAGAAATAAAGCGTGGGCTGAACCGTTAATTGCTGAACATCCAGAATTACTCGTGACGTCACCGAATCAATTTAAAGGTAAATGGCAGTCAAGATTTGAAAAAAAACAACCTTTGTTTATTGAAATAGGTATGGGCAAAGGTGGATTTATTATGGGGATGGCTGAAAAGTTTCCAGAATATAATTTTATTGGTATTGAATTACAAACGACAATTGCGGCAATTACGTTAAAAAAACAAGTTGAAGCCAAGATTCCAAATTTACAATTAATATTAGGAAATGGTGATTCGGTTACCGAATTCTTTGATGATAACGAAGTTGATGGTGTCTATTTGAACTTCTCAGATCCATGGCCAAAAACGAGACAAGCTAAGCGCCGACTCACACATGGTAGCTTTTTAAAGGGATATGAACAAGTCATGAAAGCGGATGGCCATCTTGAATTTAAGACAGACAATCGAGGATTATTCGAGTATTCATTAGTTAGTTTAAATGAGTATGGAATGGCCTATGATCAGGTTTGGCTTGATTTACATGCAAGCATAGAGGCTGAAGATAATGTGATGACAGAATATGAAGAAAAGTTTAGTAAAAAGGGTCAACCAATCTATAAATTAGAGGCACACTTTATGCCGACTGGAAATCTGGAATAATAATTCCAGATTTTTTTGTATTTATTTTTTTCAATAATAAAGAATGCGAACTAGATTAGTGGCCTAAATGGTAAAGAAGATACATTCTTAGCTTCTTTTATGGTAGTATTATATAATATAAATTAAGTAATAATACGGTAGTAAATAAAAAATATAACCAATTTTTCAGACAAAATGAAAAGGGGATTTTAATGATGAATGATAAAACGTTTAATTTAGTTAAAACAATGACAGAACTTCAAGCAACAAGTGGGTTTGAAAATAATGTTCGGGATGTTATGCGCGAAAAAATGACACCGAATGTTGATGAAGTTGTCCAAGACGGTTTGGGTGGTATTTTTGGTATTCGTAACAACGCAGATACAAATGCGCCTAAAATTATGACTGCCGCTCACATGGATGAAGTTGGATTTATGCTTGCTGCAATTAATGATAATGGTTTGTTTTCAGTTCGTCCCCTTGGTGGATGGAACCCATTTGTTGTTTCTTCACAACGATTCACATTAACAACTCGATCAGGTCAAACATATCCAATCATCTCTTCTTCGGTATCACCACATTTATTACGTGGTGATAATCATCAAAATGCAACACCACAAATTAATGATATCTTATTTGATGGGGGCTTTGAATCAGCCGCTGAGGCAAGAGAATTTGGGATTGCACCAGGTGATTATATTGTGCCGGATGTTGAAACAATTAAAACGGCGAATGGCAAAAACATTATTAGTAAGGCGTGGGATAACCGTTACGGTTGTACAGCTGTGTTAGAAACGCTTGGAAAATTAAAAGATACAACATTACCCAATACATTATTTGCTGGTGCCAATGTTCAAGAAGAAGTCGGTTTACGAGGTACACCAGGTGCAGTAAATATGTTAAAACCAGATTTGTTCTTTGCTGTTGATTGTTCCGCAGCAAATGATCTTGAAACAACAAAGGGAACGTTTGGTCATCTTGGTGAGGGTACATTGATTAGAATTTACGATCCAAGATTAGTGACGCTTCCAAGATTAAAAGAATTCTTGTTAGATACTGCTTCAGACAATAATATTCCATACCAATACTTTGTTTCTCAAGGTGGAACTGATGCCGGTGCTGCACAAACCGAAAATAATGGAATTCCAAGTTCCGTGATTGGTGTTTGCGCGCGCTATATCCATACGCATCAAACAATGTTTTCAATCAGAGATTACGAAGCAGCGAAAGAATTGCTTGAAAAAACAATTTTAGGATTAGATCGTTCAACCGTTGATACAATCATTAAGGGGTAGTAAGCTTGGAAAAATTAGAAGTTTTAGAAACAAATAAATTAAATGAACTGTTGGCAAATGGAAAGTCATTATTTTACTTCACCGCAGGTTGGTGTCCAGATTGTAACTTTATTGAACCAATGATGCCTGAAATTGAAGCAGAATATGCTGACTTTAATTTTTACAAAGTTGATCGAGATGAGCAAATTGAACTTTGCCAAGAATGGGGTATCTTTGGAATTCCAAGTTTTGTTGCATTTGAGAATGGAAATGAACTTGACCGTTATGTAAGTAAAGATCGTAAGACAAAGGAACAGATTGAAGCATTTATGAATAAATTAAACTAATTGGGGTGATGGCCATGTTTGAGCAACTTTATAAAAAAGTAATGGTAGGGATTGATGGTAGCGCACAATCTGAGCGTGCATTCAATCAAGCCGTTGATAGCACTTTGAAAAATGAAGCAAGTTTGTTAATTGTACACGTTGTAGAACGCAGTGTTGACAATACATTTTCAGAGGACGAAGATGATGTTACGACTGAAGTTAGACGGTTAAATGACACATTGGCCGACTACAAACAGGTCGCGTTGGATAAGGGCGTTAATCATGTGGAGACAATTTTAGCGTATGGATCCCCTAAAGTGTTATTAAGTCGAGAAATACCAGAAGAAAAGCATGTTGACTTAATTATGGTTGGTCAAACTGGCGCTAATGCTGTTGAACGATTTGTAAATGGGTCAACGACAGATGCAATTCTTAGAAATGCGTCTTGTGACGTTTTAGTCATCAGTGATAAAAAGAAGGGAATTAACAAATAAATATGTTGATATCAAGTTATAATTTAAAAAATGTTGGCGATACACTAATGGTTGTTTTACGTGAAGACGTGGAACAACAAAGTTCAGAGTTAAAAAATAACGTTGTTCGTATTTTTGATGAAAAATCAAATGCGACTTTGGGATTTAATTTTTTGGAAATTTCTGAAGCATTACCTAGTTTAATTGGCAATGGGCAAGTTTTTTTAACTGAAGGTCAGGTTAAAAAATTAAATGAACTAATCGTTTCTGCCGGATTTGATGATAAATTGATTCTTGATGAAGATCCTAAGTTCGTCGTTGGATATGTAGCAGAATCTACGGAACATCCTGATTCTGATCATTTACATGTCACAAAAATTCAAGTTAACAACAATGAGATGTTAGACATCGTTTGTGGTGCACCTAATATTGAACAAGGCCAACTAGTGGTTGTTGCTAAAGTTGGTGCAATGATGCCAACCGGAGCAATTATTTGGCCAGGTAAGTTACGTGGGATTGAAAGTTATGGAATGGTCAGTTCGGCTCAAGAATTGGGTATTCCAAATGCACCTACTGCGCATGGTATTTTAGTTTTAGATGATAAAACGAATCATGTCGGTGATGCGTTTGATTTCGAAAAAGCAGCTAAATTATTTGCATAATATAGATTTATAAAAACTAATTGCAGTTATTGGCAATTAGTTTTTTACATAGTTAGGATGAAATTAATGGAGCGTTATGATGGACCCGCATTTTATAAAAAAACAATAAAAAAAGAAGAAGCGACGTCTCGTAATGATGATCGATTTATCCGAAAAGAAGTTAAAATGGATAGTCAGAACGAGAAATCACAAATTAATCATTACTCTAGAGGTTTTAGACCAAAACAAATACCCACATTCTTTACGAGTAAAAAACAAAATAAAAATGTTAAATATCGTCAACTTTTGGTTCAATTGACAAAAGCGAAAGATACTTATTTGTTGTTTGATGATCAAGCTGACAATTACTTTAGCGAAGAGACTGTTGAGTTACCACTTCATGCTGGTTTAAGCGCGACTGATGACACAGCTAGCGAGAATTTTGTATCACCAAATGAAGTCACACCGGTTGTTGAAAAAAGAGTGGTACAAAACGAGTTCTTGGCGAATACGACGCCAATACCTGAAGTTACTCCTACAGTAGATGTGACTCCAAAAATAGTTGCTAATAACAAACATGCATTAGCTAGGGGTCTATTTGAGATAACCAATTCTGAAAATGAAGCTCAAAAGGAGCTTGCTGTATTTAAAGATAAACCTGAAGTTTCATCACGAGAAGAACTTGCATCTGTTGGAACTGATTATCAAACTAAACAAGAAGTACAAGAAGTACAAGAAGTACAAGAAGTACAAGAAGTACAAGAAGTACAAGAAGT
>NZ_JANXLI010000008.1:0-49856 GCF_026948345.1 Dellaglioa carnosa
TAATCGCCTTTTCTTTATTTACAATAAATGACTGTTTTCCCATTTTCGACACTGTGTAGCAATTGTTACAAAAGAAATCCCCCACGAATATCTCTTATTAATACTCTATGTTATAAAGTATAACGAAAACACCATAGGTTGTACTATCAAAAAAAAACGTCATTTCATTTTTACTGATAGTGCTTTCTAGTTACGTCCAATAAGCTTTTTTCTATTTCTGGCAAGTCACTATCAAGTCCTAACGCCGTAATCACATATTTAGCGAGCGCACTATTTTTGTAATTTTTATCCATGAAATTAGTCACGACCATATCGTAGCGGCGACTGGAGTCATAAACGCTCACATTAGCCCGTAGGTTCAAGTTCAGCTCTTGACTCGTATTCCTAACAAATAATTCCTTAACACGTTCATTCGCATTCAAATCAATCCCAAGCGTTAACATTTTTTCTTTTTCAAGAAGTTTAGCGCTGAATATTTCAATAATCTTATTACTAAATGGTTGCCTGAAGTGTCGATAAAAATCTGACCACTCCTTAGACAACTGTGGGCTTTCAATTAATTCATCCATGGCATCTATCACATTTTGTCTCACTAAATCGTTGGAGTATTTTTCTCGATACCCGTCCATCATGTAAGTCCCTACGGCATCCATAGTTCCTCGAAAACAAAATGCTTCAGCACAAATTGGGTATAGCGAATCACTAACATCTCCGCCACCAATTTTAATGTTCAACTTAGATTCAAATCCTTGCTCCAAGTACGCAACGGCCTGTTGTAATTTCGTATTGTTCTCTCGGTTAACCGCAATAAAATCGCGAGACAAGTACGTTGTCGAAGGCACCGGAACAAACGCGGCTGTCCACGCATACAATAAAGCACTCTCAAAATGAATGTCAATTTTATTCGAGAACTGCACGTAAACATCGTTCATCTTTTCTTCAACTTGATCAAACAACGAATTATTTGAGATCATGTCTTCTAAAACATCAGAGATTAACCAATTATCCCGATTCTTCCCCATCATTCTTTGAACACTAACCTTCATCCATATTTTTATTCTCATTAAATTACTATCATTAACGTTGAAATCAAAATATTTTTCAAATAGCTTAATGTACTCAACAATAACACCGGCTTCTACCGTATCATCGAAATTAAAGTCCGTTGCTAAAAATAATGAATAGTAGAAGAATCTAATTTGTATCTCGCTACCCGTCATTTCACCATGTGCAATTTGGATATCAAACTCAGCTAATAATCTATTTAATTGTTTAATTCTTCTAAAAATTGAAGATTCACTAACGTTCAAACTGAGACTTAGATTATCAACACTATTATTCTCATTGTGATAAAACGCCATTAAAATTTGATAATTTATTGATTCTTGAACGTATCGATAAATCGTTTCATAAAAATTGATTTTACCTCGTCCAATGAATTGAACGTTATTCTTTTTGATAATCATGAAGGGTTCATCACCCGAATTAAATTCATCATCTAATTGTTGTAACGCGACTCGCAATGCCGTATTTGAGACATTTAATTGATCACAGATTGCCTTTCTCGATAATCCGTGTTGGTCTAACGATAACAATTCAATAATTTCACACATTAGGAACTCTTGTCGATCTAAGATATCTTTCTTGTACATTTATTCCTCCAAGAATTTTTCGATCGGCTTTTATACATCGACCTTTAGATTAGAATAATATATACCTTATTTTACCACAGTGTGCCAAGAATGGGATATTCTATTTTATCCTTAATCTCTAATACCCATTCCCCCATTAATACTGGTAAATGTCCCATCTATTAACCACTTGTTTATTAAATTAAGATTAAATTTTTACGCCAATTTTAATCTAAAATAAAAAAGAATAGTAAGTTTGGCAGTCATCCACCAAACTCGCTGTTCTTCCCTATTCTAATCAATAAGTTGTAACTTTCCTCTAAACTTGTTCAACAAACTTAACAAATGCATCCTGTCCATGAGCATCTTGTTTATAAACGCCGGCGTCTTCTAGAACACGCATAAAGACTTTTCCGACTTCATTTTGTACAACCGTACCAACTGTTTCTTCTGAGATTGTTGCATTTTCTCGTTTAATCTCGTCAGCCCACGTTTGGTGATACGCTGCGATGTTATTTGGTTGATCAATCAAATATTTTTCAACTTCTGCCATTTCAGTTTTTAAACGTGGTGGCAAGATAGCTAATCCCATGACTTCAATCAAACCGATATTCTCTTTTTTAATATGTTGTACATCGGCATGCGGATGGTAAATACCATCAGGAAATTCATTAGACGTTTGATTATCTCGTAAAACTAAATCTAATTCATAACGATCATCACGCATTCTTGCAATCGGCGTTACCGTATGGTGTGGTGTTCCATCAGCATCTTTAGCTAAAATTTGTGCGTCGTCATCGCTATATTTTTGCCAAGAAGTCAGCACTTTTTCCGCTAAATCAACTAACCGTTCTGGATCTTTACCATTTAATCGGATAACCGACATTGGCCACTTCACAATTCCCGCCTGAATATCATCAAAACCGACAAAATGCATTGTCTGACTGATTGGTGCTTTTGCCATTGGAAAATCATGGCGCCCGCCTTGATAATGTTCATGCGTTAAAATCGATCCGCCAACAATCGGTAAATCGGCGTTACTACCAGCGAAATAACCAGGAAATTTACCAACAATTTGTAACAAATCTTCAAATGTTTTCTTGTTAATCACCATTGGTTCATGCTTCTCATCTAGGAAAATTGAATGTTCTTTGAAATAAGCATAGGGTGAGTATTGAAATCCCCACGTTGCTTTTCCTAAATCAAAACGTACAATCCGATGATTACGGCGGGCTGGAAAATCTACCCTCCCAGCATAACCTTCATTTTCCATACATAATTGACACTTAGGATAACCTGTTTGCTTCATGGTTTTCGCTAATGCAATTTGCTTTGGATCTTTTTCAGGTTTAGATAAATTAATCGTAATCTCTAAATCACCATACTTTGTCGGTACCTGATAAGCAATATTTTTAGCAATAGCGGCCACTTTGATGTAATCGTTGGCTTGGCTCAATTCATAGAAATGTGCCAACGCAGCCTCTGGATCTTTTGCATACAAATCCCAGAATCTTTTATTAACATGACTTGGAATTGGTGTAACCAAATCCATTAATTTAGCACCAAGAATATCTTGTTCTGCGATTAATTCATTTATTTTTTTATTCTTGATAGCTAACTCAAGTAAGGCATCTTTAGCGGCGATTATTGTATCATCAACTGGTTTATCGAGCTCTAACTCTGATTCACCAACCAAATCCAAAACAACGTTCACTAAATAATTTTTATCATCCATGGAATAAGTGATTGGATCAAACCGAATCACTTTATCGACAAATCTTGAAATCAATTGATTAGAATCCATATTTTTTCCTCTATCTCTTTATGCTTAATCTAGTTTTTTTGCGCCATCAGAAATTTCTGCTAAATAGAAACTTGGTGCATAACCAATTTTTTCTTCGTAAATGCGTCCAACTTCTTTTTCAAACGTTTCAACTTGATCTTTAGCAACGATTGCAATTGCACAGCCACCAAATCCGGCACCGGTCATTCGTGCACCTAGCACACCAGGTTGTTTCCAAGCCGTTTGAGCAAGTGTATCTAATTCAACACCCGTCACCTCATAATCAAACTGTAATGAAACGTGTGATGCGTTAACTAGTTTACCAAAACGTTCTAAATCTTTATCTTGTAAAGCTTTTTGAGCCATGATTGTTCGTTGGTTTTCTGAAACTGCATGACGCGCACGTTTTAAAAGATTTTCTTTTTGGATTAAGTAAGTTTGTAAATCAAAACTTGCATTATCCATATCGCCTAATGATTTTATATCATTTTTTTCTTGTAGTAATGCTAATGCTGCTTCACATTCGCTACGTCGTTCGTTATACTTGGAATCTGCCAATTCACGACGTTTGTTTGTGTTCATAATAATAATAACATTGTCTTGTAAATCAATTGGTACCAAATCATATTCAAGCGTGTTTGTATCTAATAAGATAGCATGATTTGCTTTACTCATACCAACCGCAAATTGATCCATAATACCTGAGTTAACACCGATAAATTTATTTTCTACTGTCATACCCGTTTTAACAAGGTCAATGCGATCAATATCCAAATTAAATTGGTCTTCTAAAATAACACCCATCAACAATTCGATTGATGCAGATGATGATAAACCGGCACCATTTGGGATATTACCTTCAAGAAGAATATCCAATCCTTTATCAATTACGTATCCTTGTTCTTGCAAGTAAACAATCATTCCTTTTGGATAATTTACCCAGTTATGTTCTTTTTGATATGATAGATCACTTAAATCAAATGATACAACACCGTTATCTTTAAAATTATTCGACATGATGTTAATTTTTGTATCATCACGTTTTGTTGCAACTGCATATGTGCCTAATGTAATGGCCGTTGGAAATACATGTCCACCATTGTAATCTGTATGTTCACCAATCAAATTAATTCGACCTGGTGAGAAGTAACTTGCATTTGCATCCACGCCGTAAACATCTTTAAATTCGCTCTTTAACTTATCAATTTTCATTATATTTTCCTCCAATTTATTAACCGCTTTCATTTTACTAAATATTTACTAAAATTACAATCTTTTTCACTCAATTATTTTTATTATGGTAAACTAATAAACATAATCACCCAATCAGGAGGTAGTCATGGCAACACTTAAAGATATTGCACAGCTTGCTAAAGTTTCTAATGCGACTGTTTCCCGTGTCTTAAATTACGATCAAACATTATCTGTCGGAGATGATACGCGTAAACGTATTTTTGAAGCGGCAGAAAGTTTAAATTATTCAAAAAATACAAAGAAGGCAACAACGACTAAAGGTAAAATTGCCATCGTCGAATGGTACACAGAAAAAGAAGAATTAGAAGATTTATACTACCTTTCTATTCGTATCGGCGTTGAGCGTAAACTAATTGAACTAGGCTATGAAATTACCCGTTATTTCCAAAATGATCAATTCGATTCCTTAAATAATGTACTCGGGGCCGTTGTTATTGGAAAATATAGTCCCGCACAGATTACCGAACTAAAAAAAATGAATTCAAATTTAGTTTTTGTTGATATGAACACACTGGATGCCGGCGTCAGCTGCGTTATGACTGATTTTAAATCACCAGTTAAGTCGGTAATCGATTGTTTTAATGAACAAGGTCTCACAAAAATTGGTATGCTCACCGGACAAGAAAGTACTTTTGATGGTGTTAACTTAGGACCCGATCCTCGCTTCATCTACTTTAAACTATATTTAGAAAATATGAATAATTATCATCCCGAATGGATTTACACAGGTGATTTCACGCCAGAATCTGGTTACCAGTTAACTTTAAAATTATTAACTGACCATTCAGATAATATGCCAAACGCACTATTCATCGCAAACGACGCAATGGCCATCGGTGCATTACGTGCCTTGAATGAATCGACGATTAAGGTTCCGGAACAACTCAGCTTAATTAGTTTCAATGATACCTCTATCGCCGAATATACTTTCCCGGCACTTAGCTCAGTCAAAGTTTACACTGAACAAATGGGAAAATCCGCCGCTGAATTGTTAATTAATCAAATGACTATGTCTGATGAAATCATTCCTCAAATTATTACAATTGGAACGACTTTATCGCTCAGAAACAGCTCAAAATAAAAATAGGTTAATTCAGAGTTTTCCTGAATTAACCTATTTTTATTTACCCCTATTACGACCAATTAACCAAAATACTAGGCCAACGGCCACCATAATTAAACTTCCAACCAGCATCGTATCAAAGGTATCACTAATATACGTATTCACGATATCAGTAAATACTGATGCTTTACTAGATACAATCTCAACTACCCCACTATATACGACAATTGCTGATCCAATTGCAACTAAAATACCACTCCAAATCGCACTAGTACCAACATATTTAAGCGGTAAAAAGAAGGCGCGATTAATAAGTACTAGTAGCAACAAAATTATAATCGAAGCAATCAGACTGTATAAAAAGAAGGATTGAACTATTGATTTCGTTGAATTAACCATTGATGTTATTTTTGAAAGATATGGTGTTTGAATATTATTAGTCAAATACTCATTCAGGTTACTTTTAAAAGTTGCAACCAGACTATCTACTTCACCACTCGCCATCGCATTTGACGCATTAGCTCTTTTCGAAATGTTACTAGCAACTTGATTTGTTATCTCCGTTGGATTAATTACTTTTTCTTTACCCGTGTAGATATTACTAAGACTCGCTTTTGCGATATCATCAACTTGTTTATCTGTTAACGCATCTTTGACAACTGATGTTGGTACGTTATTTAACGACGCAATATTTGAAATTGCATCGTTCATCTCCCTGGTCACTAAACTTACGCTTGTGTCCGTCAAGACTCTATCTTCCGTATATTTTTGATCTAACACGGTCATCCTTAAAACACTTGTCACAAATAATACGATTAAGCTAAGTGTTAAGAAGAATGCCAACCAGCCGTTCAATATTTGATGACTGTCCACTTGATTTGAGCTGTTATTCTGTTTTTGAAATTCTTCTCGCATTATTTTTCTCCTTTTAAAGTTTCTGATTTTCTCGATGAGACTTTCGTAAATCAATTGTACTCGCCATAACTAGAAAATGGTAGTTTGAACGATTAAAGTAAATTATTTATGAGACCTCAATGCAAACAAAAAAAGTATTATCACTTTTCATGATAATACTTTTTTAGTATCGCCGTTAATTTTTGCTCTACACCAATCACGTCGTTATCCGTACCTAAGCCAGTAATAACGTACTTTTCAAACGTTGAATTCAGATAATTTTTATTCATGAAATTGGTAATGACTAAATCATAATTTCGATTGGAATCATAAACATCTAAGTTCACTCGTAAATTACCATTTAATAATTGGCTGACGTACATAATAAAAACATCTTTAACTCTTTCGTCCGTGTTTAAATCAACACCTACAGTCAATAATTGTTCCTTAGCCAGCAGCCGTGAATTAAAGATTTCCATAACGGAATTAGCGAATGAAACACCATACCTCAAATAAAATTGGTGCCATTCAGGTTGATCTTTTACTTCTTCAATCATTGCATCCATTGCTTCTTCTACATTTTTACGAACCAGTGCGTTATCACTTTTGATACGATATGTCTCCATCATCGTTGTACTAACTGATTTTAAAATACCGTGAAAGCAAAATGCTTCTGTACAGATAGGATATAATGATGCACTTAAATCTCCGCCAGAAATTTGAATACCTAAACTTTTTTCAAATCCATTTTCCAAAAACTCAACAGCTTGTTGTAATTTATTATTATTTCTCCGGTTAATGGCCACAAAATCATGCGCAACAAAGGTACTCCAAGGCACCGATACAAATGCTATCGTCCACGCGTAGAGCAGAGCACTTTCAAAATGGACATCAACTTTGTCTTTAAATTGTTTAATTATCTCCCCTAACTCTTCTTCGACGCTATCAAATAAAGAGTTATTCGTAATCATATCTTCTAAAACGACTGAGATGTTGTGGTTATCTTGATCGTTGACCGTCATTCGTTGACTCGTTACTTTTAACCATATCTTCACTTGAACTAGACTACTATCGTTTACATTGAAATCAAAATATTCTTCAAATCGTTCAATGATTGTCATGATACTGCCATTTTCGATTGATTCTTCAAATTTAAAATCAATTCCTAAAAATAATGAGTAATAAAAAAATCGAATCTGACTCTCATCACCCAACATGACGCCTTGCGCAATTTTTAAATTAAAACCCTCCAAAAGAGGCGTTAACCGTTTGATTCTTCTAAAAATTGAAGCCTCACTTACGTTTAATTTGGCACCTAAATTTTCAACCCTAGTGTTACCTTTAGTATAAAATGCCATTAAAATTTGATAGTTAATAGATTTCTTGATGTAATCATATATTTTTTCATTGAAGTTAATTTTACCTTTACCGACTAATTGGACATTATTTTTTTTAACAATCATGTAGGGTGTGTCCCCAGAATTGAAATCTTCATCTAGCTGAAGCAAAGCAACTTTTACGGCGGTTTCGGAAACGCCTAATTGCTGACATAACGTTTTTTTTGATAACCCGGTTTCATTTAACGCTAAGATTTCAATAATCTCACAAATCAGCCATTCCTGTTTATCAAGGATACTTTTTTTGTACATACTTGCCTCCAGGTTTTTCTAATCGTCATCATATTTTTAAATAAATTTATTTTTATCATACGGAATACCATTTCCAAAAGAATAAATTCTCTTTTTAAGATTTTAACATTTAACGTATCCCGTGTCATTTTTTTCCAGTCTAGATATGTCATGCCAACAAAAAAACCATTATCATCAGATAACAGTTTTTTCACATTATTATTAACTTAATCGTTCAGGTTATATCGTAATTTCATTTGTTCAGAACCAGAAATAACCATCTCACCTAATAATTGTGTTTGGCGTTTCAACGATTCCTTAGCTAATTTAGCATTAATTTCTTCTAAGAATGTAGTAGCGTTAGATTTTGTAGGTAATGCCTTATCAGCGGCATTTTGAATGGCGTGGTACGCGCTCATCGCTTCTAGTTCGAATGTATTTCGCATATCTACATAGAAATCATAATTCGTATCGCCCAATAATGCCGTCGTACAACTTAACCAATACATATTGTTCAAATCAAATTCACCGGTCGCATTTTTATACGAATCTGGCGTGTCATTAACATTAGCATAGAATGGCACAATTGTGTTAAATGTATTTGCCCCATAAGCCAACCAATGAATACCAGCGATTTCATCAGGAACATCATTACGAACTTGTAGTAAATGTACATTATGATTACGGTTAATTCCAATTGGACGAAAACGAGTTTTAATATCTTCAGGTGCACTTCCATAAGGATCATAATCCGTATTTTCAAAATGCGCACTTAAAACAAATTTCACGTCTTCAATCGAGATTTTACGATTTGCACGACGGATAAATGGTAAGTCTTGATCCATTGGATCCTGTGTAATTTCAGGATTAAAGAATTGTTGACCATACCATGTACGAGGATTGTTATAAACTGTATCTTTAATTGATGCACTACCAAAAATATGACGCAGATTATAACCGTCAAAATCAGGATTCAAATGATTATTATCAATCAAAACTTGTAAATCTTCAGAACAAAGAGTGTCTTCTGAATCAAAATCAAATGTATCAATATTTCTACGATTAGGTGCTACTACGTAAGCGTCATCCGGAATACGGACGGCGGCCCAGTGATGACCACCAATTGTTTCAAGCCACCAAATGCTATCATTATCAGAAAATGCGATACCATTTGGTTCATATGTGCCATGAGTTAGAAGTAAGTCACCTAAACGTTCTACACCTTCTTTAGCGCTATGGATATAAGGTAAAACAAGTGTGACAAGATCCTCTTCGCCAATACCGCCAGCAACATATGGATCAATCCCTTGAATCCGTGGATTAGTTGTTATTGTTTCTGTTGCAGACATTGTAACGTTGTCACTATTAATGCCCGCAGCGGGCCAAATACCGTTCGTTAAGAGTGAGTTTGGAATTGATGTATAACGCATTGGGTTATCCGGTAATTCTACCTTCACACCACTGATCACAGCTTGATAATTACGAGGTTGATCTTCAGGTTGTACCACAACAAAACGTTGTGGGTCTAAAGCCTCATGCCCATCGTCATTTCGAGAAATCATCGTTGAACCGTCGATTGAAGCCTTCTTACCAACTAGAATTGATGTACAAGAACCGTGAACTCTTTTTTTCATTTTCCAAACACTCCTTATCGATTTAATACTAATAGTATAGCTGTTTTCACAATAAAATAACAGGTCTTAACGTCAAACAAAAAGAAGTCTTAACGCCAGTTTCGGCGTTAAGACTTCTTCAATTAATTCTAAATACTTACTTGCTTACTTCTTTGTCCGTTTTGCTTTTTTTCTACCTACCATAAAGATCAGTGATGTTGCGAGTAAAGCAGCACCGACCAAGGTCATCAAAAGACTTGTTGCTTCATCAGTTTGAGGTAAACTTCCTGTTTCAGTTTTTGTCTTGTTGGCTGAGGTTGCGTGAGAACCGCCATTTGGTGTATCAGTCAATGTTGTTGTCGTTCCTTTAGACTGATCATCCGTTGTTGGTGGTGTTACAACGACTGCTTCCTCGTCCTTAAGATAAACATACGTAACTGTTTGCGTCGCATCTGTGAAGATTCCTTCAGCATTGTTTGGTGTTTCTTTCAATTTCCAACCTGAAAGTTGTTTTGCCTTAGATGTATAGCTGTCGCCAACTTTTCCAGAAAGTGTAATCGATGCCGATAATTCATTACCATCTTTATCAACATATTTAACTGTTACATCTTTAGCTTCTGCTCTGACGTAAACATAGGTGACCGTCTGAGCCTTATCTGTAAACTTACCCTTTGCATTGTCTGGCGTCGTCTTAAGCGTCCACCCTACAATACTCTTAGCAGTTGTTTCATAGGCATCCCCTAACTTACCAGAAAGGTTGTCAGGTGTTGCTAATTCGTTTCCTTTTTCATCTACATATTTAACTGTTACGGCCGCAGCATCTGTTTTTTCATACACATACGTAACCGTTTGAGCCTTATCTGTAAACGTCCCCTTAGCATTCTTTGGTGTTTCTTTTAATGTCCAACCTGCCAACTCTTTTGGACTAGATGTATATTCATCGCCAATTTTCCCCGACAAACTATCAGGCATTGCCAATGCGTTACCATCTTTGTCAACATAGTTAACCGTCACATTGGCCGCATCTGTTTTTTCATACACATATGTGACCGTTTGTGCAGTATCTGTAAATAGCCCTTTGGCATTAGTTGGTGTTTCTTTTAATGTCCAGCCAGCAAACACCTTAGGATCAGTTGTATAAGCATCTCCAACTTTTCCAGAAAGTACGTCTGCCTTAGCTAAATCATGACCTTCTCCGTCCACATATTTAACTGTAACAGGGACGGCGTCCGCTTTTTCATAGACATATGTGACCGTTTGTTTAGTATCCGTAAAGGTTCCGGTCGCATTTTTTGGTGTCTCTTTCAGTGTCCAACCGGCAATATTCTTAGGCATTGTACTGTATGGGTTGTCAATCTTCCCTGAAAGAATGTCTGATGCCACTAATTTGTTTCCTTTTTCATCAACGTAATTAACCGTTACATCAGCCGCGTCTGCTCTTTCATACACGTACGTGACTGTTTGTGCTTTATCTGTAAACGTTCCTTGTGCATTATTTGGTGTTTCCTTTAATGCCCAACCGGAAATATTTTTAGCCGTTGTGTTATAAGGGTTAGCGACCTTTCCTGAAAGCACATCTGACGCCGCTAGTTTATTGCCTTTTCCGTCAACATAATCAACTGTCACATTAGCTGCGTCTGCTCTTTCATACACATATGTGACTGTCTGTGCTTTATCTGTAAACGTTCCTTGTGCATTATTTGGCGTTGTTTTTAACGTCCAACCTGATAATACCTTAGAATCAGTCGTATAAGCATCCCCAACTTTTCCTGAGATAACGTCGGCTTTAATTAAATCATTGCCTTTTTCATCCACGTATCTAACCGTAACGGACACAGCGTCCGCTTTTTCGTAAACGTATGTGACTGTCTGCGCCTTATCTGTAAACGTTCCTTGCGCATTATTCGGTGTTTCCTTCAACGTCCAACCAGCAATATTCTTAGCCGTTGTACTGTACGGATTAGAAACTTTCCCTGAAAGAATATCTGATGCTACTAACTTATTACCTTTTCCATCAACATAATCGACAGTTACATCGGCCGCATTTGCCTTTTCGTAGACATATGTCACTGTTTGTTTAGCGTCTGTAAACATCCCTTGCGCATTGCTTGGTGTTTCCTTTAATGCCCAACCGGAAATATTTTTAGCCGTTGTGTTGTATGGGTTAGCAATTTTCCCTGAAAGCACATCTGGCGTTGCCAATTCCTTACCATCTGTATCAACATATTTGACAGTCACATCAGCTGCATTCGCTCTTTCATACACATATGTGACTGTTTGCGCTTTGTCTGTGAACGTTCCTTGCGCATTACTTGGTGTTTCTTTTAATGCCCAACCTGACAATACCTTCGAGCTAGTTGTATAAGCATCTCCAACTTTCCCTGGAAGAACATCAGTGTTCGTTAAGTCATTACCTTTTTCATCCACATACCTAACCGTGACAGGAACTGCATCTGCCTTTTCATAGACGTATGTGACCGTTTGTTTTGTATCCGTGAAAGTTCCAATGGCATTCTTTGGTGTTTCCTTCAATGTCCAACCGGAAATAGTTTTAGCCGTTGTATTGTATGCGGCGTCTATCTTTCCTGAAAGAATATCCGATGCCACCAGTTTGTCACCTTTTTCATTTACGTAGTTAACTGTGACGTCAGCCGCGTCCGCTCTTTCATACACATATGTGACTGTTTGTGCGTCAACTGTGAATGTACCAGTTGCATTATTTGGTGTTTCTTTTAATGTCCAACCAGCAATATTTTTAGCCGTTGTATTGTATGGGTTAGAAACTTTTCCCATCAACTTATCTGGATCCGCTAACTTGTTGCCTTTTTCATCCACATAGTTAACTGTGACCGGTGCCGCATCTGCTCTTTCATAGACGTAAGTTACTGTCTGTGCATCCGCAGTAAACGTACCACTTGCATTTTTTGGTGTTTCTTTCAATGTCCAACCGGAAACATCAGCTGCAGTTGATGTATAAACGTCACCGAAATCACCCGTTAATTCTTTCGAAGCGGCAATTGTTTTACCAGCCTCATCGACATATTTTACTGTGACTGGTGCAGACGTTTTCTTATAAATATAAGTCACTTTAACGGCGTCTGCTCCAAATTTACCAGAAGTTTTACCTTCCACCTTCACAAAGTCATAACCTGGAATTTGTTTCTGAGTTGTTGTGTAGTCATCATCAAAGTAGCCACTTTGTACAACATCATCGGCAATCGTATCGCCTTTAACATCAACGTAGCTCGCCGTTACATCAGCACTGGCACGAATTAATTGCGTCCCTATGGCACCCGTCTCAACAACTTGTAGCTTATTAGCCGCAATTCCGAAACTGTTATAAGCACCACGCGTTTCTTGAACAGCACGTGAAACTGCTGTTGTTTTAACCGGTTTATTACTAATTAATGTTGAATCTGAAATTTCAGATTCTTTAGGTGCAACTAAATCAAATGATAACGTTACGCCCTTGCCTTGAGCCCATTCAACGCCATCGTTAAGTGTGATTTTGTATGAGTGAATGGTTGACCAATCACTTACTTTGTCGGCTGCTACCCAAGTTGCATCCTCAGCACCTGCTGGATCAACAATTTTAGCAGCGCCTGCTGGGTAAACAGTATTTTTATCCAAGATACCCGCACGTTTAGGATTTTTAGAAGTACTGTAGAGCACGGTCATCTTATTTTCCCACTCGCTAGGTAATGTAATTTCACCATCTAACTTCATTTCATAAGCTGAATTACGAGCGGCACCATCAGTAATATTGGCATCTCCGATTGAAGGTAAGACATCTAAAAATTGCATTGATGTTATTTTATCGTCAGTATCATTTTTAAGAGTTGCTTTATAGGTAGCTTTTTTACCAACCGTTACATTACCTAAATCGCCATAACCAGTATCCTTATCACCTTTGATACTTGTGCTAATATCGAGATTAGACGCTTTATTTAAGACGTAGGCGTTACCCGTTTTAACAATTGGCGTATCCGTTTTACCATCTTTATCAATATCGTCCGTATCTTCAGATTTAACGGTATCCGTTAAGAGAACCGTATCACCTGTTGGTTTAACCGCGGTATAATCAGTATCACCGATGGTACCAATCATATTAAATGTCATATTAGGTGTTGCGTCTTTAGAGATATCTACTTTAAATTGTCCCGTTAAGTAACTACCGGAAACTAACTTACCATCTTCCATCGTCACTTTAACCATTTGACGTCCAGTACCCTGATAATCTTTGTCGTAGAGTTCGGCACTGTATTTGGTTGAAGAAACGGCCTCTTTAAATGTGACCCCAGTTGGTAAAAGAACGTAACTTGTGTAAGGCCCATTTAAGGGTGAAATTGATGCTTTATTATTTTCAATTGAAGTTAAAACTGTGTTTTCACCTTCATTGACGGTACTTCCAACAGTATCTAGTAAACTAACTGAAGCTTTAACAACTTTAGTTTCTCCGGTTGTTTTAGCCGCAACTTCAACACGACGGGGGCCAATTCGGTCTGTATAGACCTGACCAACATCGCCACTAAATTCTTCTGCCCATGTATTCGTTGTATAATCTACATATCTTGCTGCTTCAAAACCTGTTTCATCGGCAGACTGAGCACCGTAAAAGGTCATATCCATGGTATTTTTTACTTGACCCGTATAGCCTTTATCAATCGTAGCATTAACCCTCATACCATTATTGTATAACCCGGCCGGAGCCATTTTGATTGGTTTTCCGTCTGGACCTTCAGATCTTTCTGCCGCCGCATCCCGATTTGCTGGAACTTTTGTATAACTTTTATCATGGAACCATAACCAAATATTCGCAACCTTTTTCCCGTCTGGGATTCCTAATTGAGAACGTGAATATTTAGCGTTCGTTTGCATATCCATCTTAAGTAATGACCAATCGGCATCGACTTTACCATTTGTTTCATATTTTACCAACATCGCAAATGAAACTTTTTCCTTAGGTGCTCCATATGTTGGTAGCTTATTATTTGGCATGTAATAAAAATTACCAGTCGTGAAACTATCAAGATCTAAGTGCGCATCCATATTATAATAAATATTGTAATACGCAAATCCAATATATGTTGACGTTGCTGTTTGTGATGATAATGTTAAGCCGTAACTTAAGAAAGCATCATCATTAACTGTTATATCAGGATCAATATTCGAAGTCGACGCCACCCCACCATTTCCATTCGATGGACCTAAATGGTTAGTCGGAAATGCTGAACCACCAGGAATTGGAATTGGTACTTCCGTAGGATCATTTGGCATAACCATAACAACTGATTTAATTGGTGTCGTATCATTCGTACTGCCGTCAAGGAATGTTGCCGTTGAACTCATTGTATTCGTAATTTGTGAGTAGTACGCCGCAGTATCCGAAACTTTAGCTTGAATTGTGACATTTTTTTCAAAGAAGTTAGTTGCTGCGGCCTTTTGTTCTGCGTAACTTGGTGCTGTATATTCCCAAGTTAACGTTCTACCATCGGCGCTGACTTTAGGCTCTTGTGCCCCATCTTTTACACCGTAATAGTCTAACCCTGCTCCTAAAGTATAGGTTGCCTTGACTGTTGATCCTTCTTTAACATAAAGTGCACCCGATGCTTTTTTGGGTGCACTAATACCGACACCGTAATTAACGATATCGCCACGATTAGGATTATTATATGTTTGGCCTTCAATGCCAATTAGTTTATTTGTTGCAGCATAATTATTATCCGCTGTGATTTTCACTGCTGATTTTGAGTCATAACTCTTACTTTCACCATTTTGATCTGTACCAGTGAAAGCCGCAGCTACATTCAAAGTTGTATTAGGTAAAATTGCTCCATTGGTTGTTTGAATTTTTAAAATTGCTTTATTAGCAGTTCTTGCATCAAGTTTATCAAAATGATAATTCAAGATACCCTTATCTTTATCGTAAGTTGGTGTGACGCCCGCAATTTTAAGCTCAGCTAAATCTTGCGTAAAGGTCACATTCTCATCTAAATTGTCCGGTAACGTTACTTTTAAATCAACGTTTGTGAATGATGTATCTCGACCTGACATTTTAAAATACAGATTAAAATCAGCCCATTGTCCGGCTTCAATTGTATCTTTTTGAGCCTCAATGGTAATATCTGTATTAACATCTCCGGCACGCGTCATACCCGTTTTTGACTTAGCGGTAGTCGACGACGATGATGTTGATGGTGCCGCTTTTGCGGTCGTCGTTTCGGATGTTCTGTTAACCCCCTGTGCAAAAACAGACGATAATGGTAACTGTGTAAACAACGTAATAACCGTTGTTGCGATTGTTAGTCCTTTTTTCATATTTAATTCCCCCTGTAATCCAATAACCCATGTACCACCCCGGTACAAGCAAAGTGTACCTTAACGCTATTTTTTTGTAAACGATTTCAACTCAAGCTATTAAAATACCCACGTATGAACCTAATAAACGTTAGATTCATGCGTGGGTATTTTTAGTAGACCAATTTAACCGTTATTTAAAAATAAAATGTTCGTCCCCATTCATGCACACCCGTGTAATCAAATAATGTTGAATTAAACCCGGATAACGCATAACTACTAAACATAACAATGGCACCAAACCAAATCATGAACAAACTAATCTTAATCCAATTATGACGTATATATTCAAACATTTTATACAATCTCCTTTAATCTTCTTTTCAAAATCCGACCTACTAAGTGCGTTAAACCTGCCACGAATCTAATTAAATATCTGACCGAATACCAAGCCACCGGTGCCATTAGAAACCCAACACCCAACATTGTAGCCCCTAACCCCAATTGCATTAACCCAATTAGTAACCCTTGTCTCAGACCTACAAGCGGCGACAAGAATACGCTAAACACACCAACAATAATTGACGATAAGGATAAGACACTTGTGGCTACTGGGATTAACCACATTAATAGATAGCCTACAGTAACTAAAAATATACTCACCAATTTATGTCGTAATTGTCTTATCATTTTAAGCCGCCGATCCTATTTTTCTTCTTAATAGCCGACCTATCCAACGCGTTAAATTAACTGAATATACGATTAAGTATTTTGCCGTGAATCTTGTCATTACGCCACATAAGAGCCCCACGCCAATCATGACAAATCCCATGCCAAATTGCATTAAGCCAATCACAAATTCCTGATTAACCATCACAACTGGTGACAGTATCAAACTAACAGCTCCACCCAAGACAAATGATGCGAAAAAAATGCCGGCAAGTGCTGGTACCAACCAAATTAAAAGATAACCCGTTGCAATCAAAATGGCAGCCGTTAACGCTAAACTTCCCCATAATGGTGATCCCAATATAAGTAAAACAACAATTAATGCCGTTAACGTTGGTGACCGTTTTTTCTGTCCACCTGGACGCTCAATCAGCGCCAATCTCATGGCAATTTGGTTCGGCGTTTCTAAACTAGTAAAGATGGTGGTTTCGGATTCGCCGGCCTCCAATCGGTCATCGATTAGCTCATCGTAGTACGCAATCGTATTATCAACATCCATCACTCGATAACAATTGAGTTCTTCTTCCAATTTTTTAATAAATTTTCTTTTATCCATTAGTTAACCCCCTTTATGTAATCATAAACCGTCATTACTTGTTGCCAATCATTCAGAAATCCCTGAATATCCGCTAGCCCCGTTTCGGTTAGATGGTAGTACTTTCGCAATCGTCCATTATGCTCAACACTGTAACTCTCAATAGCCTCTTGTTTTTCCAAGCGTTTCAAAATAGGATATAGAGTTGAATCTGAAAGATCAATGACTCCCGACGTGTCCTTAATAATTTGATAACCATATGAATCCGACGTTCTTAAAGTAGCTAGCACACAATATTCCAACATGCCTTTTTTTAACTGACTATTCATCAACTCACTCCCTTCAAAATATATACTATACGTTACATAGTATGATGTCAAACACTATATTTATTTTTAGGCATAAAAAAATCCTTTGGAAACTCTCCAAAGGATTTAAGAATAACTTATTTACTACGTTTAAAACTAAGCGTTAGACGTTTAGTTTGCATGAAGTATTGGCAAATACCTGCAAAGACAAGTGGAATGACGATACTTACTAGTACGATAAGCCAAAGATATGGCTGTCCAAAATCAAGTTCATCGATACTTCCCATCCCGCTAAAATCATTATAATAATTCTGCCATCCAGGTAATAAGTTCACGATAGCAGGTTGAATGTATGCTTCAAATAATTTTGATACAACCAACCAGGCGCCTAGAACAACCCACCATATTTTACGTTCAAATAATGTCACAAAACTACTGATAGCAATGGCACCGGCCATTATGCTCCAAATACCCAGGATAATTACAATGATCATTTTAGGGTCCAATAAATTCGTGGTACCCGAATAACGACTGTTAAATAAGATTCCCATAATTGGGTAAAAAATAACAAATGTCACCAGTTGGCTACCGAAAAGGCTGACCAATTGTGTGATGTAACTCGTTTTTCTAGATATACCATTTAGAATACCAAAATCAAATGGCTTACGAGCTGTTGTAAATGACAGTATAATTAGGTCCGCCTGCGTCACAATCAACCCGCCTGCAGCTAAACTAATGCCCAACGTAGATGATAAGACTGAAAAATCGGCAAGTTTAATACTCAAAATAATTTCAGTAATAATCATAAACGCTTCTACAATCAGAAATGCAATAATTAAATCACGCCAGATGGCCGTTAATCGATACTTTAACATTGCTTTAAACATTTAACTCACGCTCCTCTTCGGTTAACTTGATAAAACTATCTTGTAAATCACTATGTTTAATCACAATACTGTCAGGAATAATGCGATCGGCAGGAAGGTCGGCGTATATGTAACAAGTGTAGAGTGTACCAATCTGTTCATCGTCCAAAATTTGAAGACCCTGACAGTACAACTGGACTTCCTCTTTGGGTCCACTAATCTGATAACTCTTTGCCAATAAATCTTCGACATCAGAATCAATAATAATTTTTGCATCTTTTAGTATCAAAACATGTGCCACTAAATTAGCGATTTCTTCAACAAGATGTGTTGAAAGAACAACTGTTCTTGCTCTATTCTCATAAGCTTTTAAAATATAACGGTATAGCATAACTCGATGGTTAGCATCCAACCCCAGAATAGGTTCATCCAGGAAAACATATTCCGCGGGTACACTCAGCGCAACAATCGTTTTAAAAATTGTTCGATACCCCGTTGAAAGTTGTGAGACTTTTTTCTTAGGGTCCAGCTTAAATGCTTTTAACATCTCATCCGCCAATGTTTGGTCGAAAGCCCCCTGTAATAAAGTCGTTTTCTTCATAATATTCTTTAAACTATCCGACTTATTAAAGAGATTATGTTCTGACATTAAATAAAATTCCTGAACTGGGTGATCACGCCCCGTTAATTCTTTGTCCTGCCAAACAACTGATCCGCTAGAAGCGAAGATATGATTAGCTAAAATACTCAACAACGTACTCTTTCCCGCACCATTCCGGCCTAATAATGCATAAATTGTATTAGGTTTAAGATTCAAATTCAAATCATCCAACACTACTTGATTACCAAATTTCTTCGTTAAATGCTTTGTCTCTAAATTACTCATTATCATAACTCCTCTCAATAAGTGCGATTAGTTCAGCCTTAGTTAACTTTAATTTTTGTGCTTCCTTAATGAACGTTTCAACGTAATGATCATTAAATTCAGCTTGCCGTTTAGTTGTTATCTGATCCTGTGCCATCTTAGTCACAAACATTCCACGCCCTCTTTTCTTTTCAATTAAACCGTTCTCTACCAACTGGTTCATTCCTTTTAAAACTGTCGCCGGATTAATATTAAATTGCCGTGAAATCTCGGTCGTTGAGGGTACTTGGCTTTCGGCCGGGAAAATGCCCGTAAAGATACCCTCTTCAATTTGTTCAGCTATCTGCCGATATAAAGGTGTTTCATTATCAAATTCAAAAAACAAAATTATCACCACTTTCGTTAGTTAGTTAATTACTTATGTAACTAACTTAGCATTTATCTTTTTATTATGCAACCTTAATGGTTAAATCATTTATGACAAAAAAAGAGATAAAGCTGTTAGACGGCTTTATCTCTGAGTTAAATTATTTTTTCCACACCATTAAATATTCTTTTTCATTGTTATCTGTATCCATATCTTCTGACTTAATTATAAACCCTTCTCTTAAATAAAAATGAGTTGCCCGTTCGTTTTTTTGATATACATTTAAATTTAATTCAGATTTTATCTTTTTTGCATCATCTAATAATTGTTTCCCAATTCCTTTAGATTGCACATTAGATGATACAAATATGCCAGAAATATAGGTGTCATTCAGACCAATAAATCCTGTAATTACACCATTTTCTTCATATACAATTATTTCCGCGAGCGGCAACATTTTTTTAACCTCATCAAAATGACTTTTCCAATAGTCTTTAGAGATAAAAGCGTGCGCAGTCACGTTTACCTGATACCATAATTGAACAATTTCTTCAATATCATCGTTCGTTGCTTGTCTTATCATTTATTCTTTCTCCCTTTATTACCTAAAATAACGACCTGTCTTTTCCAAATAAATCCTAAATAAATACCTATCGCTAACCAACTTAATAACGTTATATAACCAGAGACCTTTTGAATCAAGGTCTTCTTATACACCACTTGATATACCATTTTCCCAGGCATTATTTTTGCCGCCACAAGCCCATGACTCGCGTACGTCGGAATGGTTTGATTATTATCCATCTGAACAACATACCCTTTATAATAAATTTTCGGAAAAACAACAATAGTTGGTTGATCAAAATTAAAGGATCCTGAACTCTTTTTTTCACGTAGTGCTTTGTAATTGATATCTTTAGGTAGATAATCAAGGCCACCACCAATAGCAGTATTATATTTTTTCGTTATATTCTGGTTCGTCAACGTTAAATTATTAGCTTTAAAATTATTTGATACAGAAAAATTAAACGTCATCGCCAACATCAGGATTAAAAAAATTAACGATTTAAAATACTTATGTTGATTCGTTTCTGACATTTTTGCCAGCAATAAACTACCAAATAATGTCGCAAAAATTAGAATCCGCCATTCAAATTGAATATTTGAAAACCATGAGTCTTTAAGCATTGGCCAAATCAATAAATTAGTTGAGCCAACCATAAACAGAATTGTGATTATTAATAATCGTTTAATGATTGGTAAACTACTTCTATACATGAATAAGCCAACAATCACGGCCAACATTAGGAGCGGTCCAACATTGGGAGAACTATTATTCCAGACACCTGCCGCATTTGACATTGATCCATAGATTAATTTAGACAAAGAAAAATCCAGCCCGGTCCCCCATAATGAATGATGTCCCATGAAATTATATTTTTCACTCGCCATTTGTTCTAAAACTGGAAAAACTGTCGCGCTTGCTAATATAATGGCGAATAGATAAGCATCAAATTGTCGTTTTACAAATTCAATTGATTTTTCTTTTTTGATTAATACGTATATATTAATCACTCCTATGATATAGACACAGATTAGCGTAGTCATGGGATGAATACTTGTGACTAACCCTAATCCTAGCGCTAATGTTAGGATACCGTGTTTTTCATTTTTATAGACCTTATAAAATCCTAAAATAACCAACGGTAAAAAGATAAAGGCACCGGCCTCGCCCAAATCCCCACGAATAAACAAATCACTCAATCGATAGGTACTACAAGCATAGACAACTGTTGCCAGTAACGCCGTTCGCCTATTTTTAAAGAAGTATTGCGCAGAATAGAAACCCACGAGTAGCGTCGCAAACGTATACGTCCCAATTAATAAGTAATATGATGCGATAAAGCCTAATCCCAATGAATAGAATAAGACAAATGGCAGTAAACTGTAGGATGGATAAAATAAATCAGTAGCATACCCATAACCTTTTGCCATACCATCAAAAATCATGGGATGAAAATCCTTGTTCACCATAACCGAATGGTAATAAGACAGTAACCTGTTTTTATGAAACAAAAAGTCATCATTAACATTTATTTTATGCTCTAGTAAAAATGGCATAACCGTTAGTATTGAGATACCGATAAATAGTATCACCATTAAAATTTTATTTTTGCGTGACATGAGAACCCCTTAATTTTAAGCCCATTGATTCGGATTAATGCTACATTATGATCTAGTCTTTATAATCATATACCGCACATACACAATTGAATTAATAATAGCAATCAAAGCAGTCGTTATGACAACTACTGCAAATTGATTAACCATCAGACTTACCAGTAATCCAACAATTGTTGTAATGGTAAAAAAGACAATTACCTGCTTATCTGAGTTCAACTGTTTCTTATTATACGGACTCGTTAAAAATAATCCTAAGTAAAACAAACTTAAGCCTAAATATAAACTTAATATCGCAAAATTTTTAGGAATGTGGCTCTCTCCGATAAACTCTAACGAAACAGTCACCAAACTTATCCCAAATAAAATGAAATAATGAACATAAATTAATCGAATACCCGTTTCATCAGAACGATTCTCGTCTATATAATGATCCATTTGCGTGATGTACGTCATAAACAGTGCGCCAACAATTGTAAATATGAGAATCGAATAAAAATTAAACGTTTTAACCGTAAAATATGACGCAATACCAACGATAGTTTCTCCAAAAGTAATGATTGTTAGTAATGTTAATCGTTCCAATATATGCGGAAAATTAAGTGCATGGAGCTTTAAAATAGATCCAAAAAGACCTGGTAATACCCAACTAATTGCAATACCAATCAAGGCGACCGGAATACCCAACTTAAGTGGTAAAAATGCGCCAATAAAAACTAAGACTGTTCGCGCCGCAGTAATTGTCATCATGAGTCTAGAAATTCTTTTATCTGCACTTTTTTTAGAGGTCAGATAGACCGTTCCATACTGAATGACTAATACGGTGGACAACAGCCCCGTTGCGACAGCAAAAGGTTGAAACCAATCTTGAATATTACCTTTAAACGCATTAGACATATATAACAAAATAGCGACGTCAATCATAAAAAGAATAATATCCGCGATTGAATTTTCCCCATATCGATTAATAAACACACTCTTAATCATCCAGGTATTAATAAAAACAACCATTACTACCGAAAAAATAATAAACGCTTCGGCGACGCTCGCCAGATTCCCTTTAAAATGATAAAGCAAATCAGTCGTTTGCGAAATTGCATAGGCAAATACTAAATCATAAAATAATTCCGGTAATTCAACTTTCTTCTTAATTATTTTTTCCGCCATGTTAATCTCCCTCAAAAATGGTTTACTCTTATTATAAACGATTAATTAAGTTCAAGCCTCATATTAACTTTGATTGACCCTAAAATAAGCTGTTCACCCTATCCCTTTCATGTTTTCTTCAGAATGGTACAATTAAACCAACAAAAGAAAGGTTCGGTGAAAATAATGCCTATTACAGTTAATATTTTATATAGTGGTACTGGCACGAATGCTCAAGACTTCGCCAATGAAATGATGTCTACCGGAGTCGTGTCACAGATTAGACAAGAATCCGGAAATTTACGTTATCATTATTTTACGGATATGGAAGATAACCAATCTGTCTTACTAATTGACGAATGGACTGACCAAGCAGCTATTGATAGTCATCACAAAAGTGACATGATGACCACCATCGCAGAACTCCGCATAAAGTATCATCTTAAAATGCAGGTCACTCGCTATGTTAGGGATGAAAAGTAGCCCGTTTACGCTACCCTTAAACAAAAATACCGCATAACAATTAGATTTCCGTCTAATCGTTATGCGGTATTTTATTATCTAGATAAAAGGTCTTCCACCCGCAAGCATAAGTCCTAAAACCCCTACTCCTATACAACAGATGCCCACTGCGTAAATCACACTTTTATTTAATTGTTTTCTGTTTTTTCGTGCAAAAGTCATTTCAGTTAATCCGATAAATATTATAGCAACAATCAATTTAATGGCTGTTAGCATTGGATCCCTTTGCCATGCATAGCCCAACAACATAATCCCACTAGCAATTGAAACCAAATATCCCAGTCTTGTAATCATTTGATAAATTTTTGTATTAGAATTTGTAAAAATCGTGAGTGCCACTAAAACTGCTATCACAACCCAAGTAATAAGATGTATCAATAACCAAATCATAGTTAATCTCCCTTTAAATTAATCTTATTATTAGTTTATCATTATTCTTCGTGAAATCAAGGTTTCAAAATTTATGCAAAAAAAATAATCCTTTTGTTAAAGGATTATCTGTTTTAGTCTATTCCCACTCAATAGTTGAAGGCGGCTTGCTCGTAATATCATACACGATACGGTTAACGTGTGCGACTTCATTTACGATACGTACTGAGATATTTTGTAAGACATCCCAAGGGATTCTAGCAAAATCAGCAGTCATACCATCAATTGACGTTACGCCACGAATACCAACTGTGTAGTCATAAGTACGACCGTCACCCATCACACCAACACTTTTAATGCCCGGTAGGACAGTAAAGTATTGCCAGATTTCACGGTCAAGACCAGCTTTTTTAATTTCTTCACGTAAGATTAAATCACTATCTCTCACGATAGTTAATTTTTCTTCAGTAATTTCACCAAGTACACGAATTCCAAGACCAGGACCTGGGAATGGTTGACGCCATACTAATTCATCACTCATACCCATTTTTTCGCCAAGTTCACGAACTTCATCTTTAAATAATGTACGTAATGGTTCAATTAAACTAAATTGCATATCATCAGGAAGGCCACCAACATTATGATGAGATTTAATCGTTTGGGCAGTCTCTGTCCCAGATTCAATCACATCAGTATAAAGTGTTCCTTGAGCCAAGAAGTCAATTCCCTTTAGCTTAGTAGCTTCATCATCAAAGACACGGATGAATTCATTACCAATTGTTTTACGTTTCGTTTCAGGATCAGAGATTCCCTCTAATTTACCTAAGAAACGTTCTTGTGCATCAACTTTGATAATATTTAATCCAAATTTACCGCCAAGCATTTCCATAACTTGATCAGCTTCATTCTTACGAAGTAAGCCATGATCAACGAAAATGCTTGTTAATTGGTCACCAATTGCTTTGTGTAATAAAACACCAACAACTGAAGAATCAACCCCACCAGATAAACCAAGAAGAACCTTCTTGTCACCAACAGTTTCGCGGATTTTAGCAATTTGTAAGTCGATAAAATCTTCCATTGACCAGTTACTTTCAGCTTCACAAACATCAAATGCAAAACGACGTAAAATGTCATCCCCAAATTCAGTATTGCGCACTTCAGTATGGAATTGAAGACCATAGAATTTTTTATCAAGATTTTGGATTGCAGAAATAGGACAGTTAACTGAAGTTGCAACCGATGTGAAACCATCAGGAACTTCTGTTACTAAGTCACCATGACTCATCCAAACAGTTTGTTCAGTTGGTAAACCTTTAAATAAAGTTGCTTCTGGATCTGTAACTTCGATAACGGCTTTACCGTATTCTTTGTTATTTGCATTTTCAACTTTACCACCAGGCATGCAGTATGCCATTAATTGCATACCATAACAGATGCCTAAGATAGGAATGCCTAATTCGAAGATTTCAGGATCAATTCTGAATGCATCTTCATCATAAACACTATTTGGGCCACCAGAAAAGATAATACCTTTAGGGGCAATCTCTTTTATTTCGGCCGCACTAATCTTGTGTGATAACAATTCAGAATAAATTCCAAATTCGCGCACACGACGAGTAATTAATTGATTATATTGACTACCAAAATCAAGAACGATAATTTTGTCGAAATCTTGCATGTTAACGTTGGCCAAAAATAGTCACCTCTTCATATTTTTTAATTTCTTATTACGTCTATTCTACTGATTGAAACCCAGTTGGTCAATCGTTTGATTTAATTTTCATGAAAATCTGTGAAAATACGTCTTTTTTCTAATATTTGCGTAAATAAACGGTGTTGATTCGATGCTCGTCTGTCTTCTCTAAAATAAGATCAGCACGATTTCTAGTGGGTAAGATAAAGGTATTCAAATTCTTTAGATTCACGGTTTTCCAAACATTACGAGCTAACTTAAATGCCTCATCATGACTACCAATTGCATAGTCATAATAGTAATTTCCAGGTTTCTGAAAAGAAGTATTCAATAAGACACCGAAACGTTCCAAATACCATTTTTCAATTAAATCCGCATTGGCATCAACATAAATTGAGTAATCAAAAAAATCACTAACATACAGTTGTTGGTTACTAGGTAATTGTAAAACATTAATCCCTTCGACAATTAAAATATCAGGCTGATCAATAAGTTGAACGGCTCCCGGTACAATATCATAACTATCATGCGAATAAACAGGTGCTTCAGTTTTCAACCCACTCTTAACATCATTCAAAAATAAAATCAGTTTCTCCATATCATAACTTTCTGGAAACCCTTTGCGGTCTAATATATCTCGACGAATAAGCTCTTTATTGGGAAATAAAAAACCATCTGTCGTAATTGACTGCACCTTTTTAGTTGGATATAACGTCGTGAGCAATAGTTGTAATAACCGTGCAGTCGTACTCTTACCAACTGCCACGCTACCCGTGATGCCAATTACAAAAGGCCATTTTTTAGCTTTAATTCCCAAAAAATCGGCTTTTTTTGATTGCAAATCTTGTTTACCCGCCAATGTCATATTCAATAAATGAACCAGGGGCATATAAATTTCCCGTACATCTTGAACCGATATTTTATCGTTGACGGATTGAATTTGATTCAATTCTTGTTGGGACAATGAAACCTGCTCCGCTTTATAGAAGTTTTGCCACTCATCCCTTGGAATTTTATAATAATTCATTTGTTTATCCATTTTAGAAATCCTCTAATAAAAATTACTTACCTTAGCAAATAATTTCTTTCACAGCTTATTTTAAAATATATAATGCTTTTGAAACATGATCAAATAATGGTGACAATTCAGTTTCAGCATAGACATTCAAGCGGTGCATTGCTCTTGAGCAAATCGTATAAACCAATTGACGTTCGTCTTCTTCATGGTAATTGACTTTTGAAGCGCCCCACATCACAACAGCATCAAATTCCAAACCTTTAGCCAAGAAAGCTGGCACAATAATTGTCCCATCAGCTAAACGTTGGTTTTCCGTTTTAATCAACGTTACGGGCACACCATCAGCCTGTAAATGATTATAAAGTGCTGTACATTCGGCCAATGATTTCGCAATAATAGCTGTCGTCAAATGATCATCTACATTTTGCGTTAATTGACTTTCTAAATCTTGAACCAATTTATCCGAGTTCTTATCCACAGTAATTGTGGGTAAGTCCCCTTGTCGGTTGAACGAGGTAACTGATTCACCATTTATCAACACTTCTTTTGTGAAATCGGTGATTTGTTGTGTTGATCGGTATGATTTCGTCAATTGAACAACCTTTGTTTTATCAGCAGGGAATAAATGCCCCAATTCTGACAATAAGCTCTTACTATTTTCTTTTGTAAAAATAGCTTGATTCAAATCGCCTAGCAAGGTGAACTTAGCTCTTGGGAACCCTTCCTTCAAAAAGGCTAACTGGAATGCCGTATAATCTTGAATTTCATCAATAAAGACATAACGGACATCCGTTTCCCCATGTTTACCCGTCATTCGATCAAATAGGTAAAGGTACGGTGTTACATCGTGCATCGAAATTTGACGCGTTTTCAATCGCGCGACAACATCAGCAACATCGTCTTGCCATTCTTCTAAAGTAACCCCATAATCACTCAAATTAACATACTTAGGCACATTGTGTAAAAAGTTCACATATTGTGAATTAATATTCAAAAATCGGTTACGCACAATAGCTTTGTGGACACTTGTGAATTGACGCATGACAAATGTTCGTGTTAAGAAACGCATTTCTTTATCGCCACTCGCAAATTCTCGATCTTGATCACCGTATAAAGCATTTAATTGTTCTTTTGACATATCTTGAATGGCTTTTTCAACCCATTCTAACTTAGCCTCAGCTTCAATTCGACGGTTCAACAATTTAACTAACGACTCGCGCGTTGCTTCCAATCTCGTACGCAAATGGTAATTTTCGTTATATTTATAGTAAATTGATTTAATTTTATCTTTTGAAATAAAGATTTCATCATTAAATTTAATATCTCTAAATTTCATATCCGCTTGTTCCAAGTGTTCCGAATAAGCCATTGATGCATTGAAGAAAGCGAGACTATTTTTCAACACCTGAATATGCTTCTTAGCAGGCGTATTGTCTTCTTCAAATCGCTCTTGTAAGGTTTCAACTTGCATGTTCGGTAAGCGTCTTGATGCATATTGGAAGTAAGTCATCTGAACCATGTTTTGTTCGCCAAGTTCTGGCAACACTTGATCGATATAATCATTGAACAGCTGATTAGGTGAGAATAACACAACTTGGCTGGCCGTTAAATTACCACGATAACGGTATAACAAGTACGCCACTCGTTGTAAGACTGCTGATGTTTTACCCGATCCAGCTGCTCCTTGAACAAATAATAATTCTGCTTTAACGTCACGAATAATTTGATTTTGTTCTTTTTGAATTGTTGTAACGATACTCTTCATTTTTGTATCTGCAGAATCATTTAAAACGTCTAACAACATTTGATCTCCGACAGCTTCATCGGTATCAAATATTGTTTCAATCTGGCCATCTTCAATCACAAATTGACGTTTCAATGAAACGTCTACCGTCTGGTCACCATCTGGCGTCTGATAGGTGACATCCCCTAGCCCACCATCATAGTAAACGCTTGAGATGGGTGCACGCCAATCGTAGACCATAAAATGTTCAGGACGGTCCGCGAATGATCCTAGTCCAATATAAATTGTTTCTTTTTTATGATTTCCTTCTTGAATATTCAGTCTAGCAAAATATGGTTTCTTCTCTAATTTCTTTAAAATATCTAAACGTGATGTGGCGTTTTTCCAACTTGTCTCACGTTCAGCCAGCATTTGTTGTTGTTGACGAACGGACATTGCCGTATCAATCATTCCGGTATACGTTGTCGTATTGATATGGACATCACTTGTAAATTCACCATTGATTGATCGTGCTTCATTTTCAGCGTACTTAATTTCATTTTGGCGTTTAACTTCAGCGTCTTTAATCTTAATAATCACGTCATCAAGATGTGCTTGTTCTTCTATTTTAATTTTATCAGCCACTTCTTAATACCCCACTTTACATGATTTTCTTAGGCTTAATAGTGTATCACTTTTCAATAATCAACTCAAATAAGATCCCAGTCGACTTTATTTTTTATTTGGTAAGAATTGGTCAACCGTAATACCCACAGCCAGTCCAATTAGTGTCGCCACGGCAATTTTATCCATCATAATACCGGCAACTAATCCAATTAATGTTGTCATCCCTGCAATTAAAGCACGTCTTGTCATATTGACCTCCAAAAATTTAATATATCAAGTATACCAGTATCAAAACCGGTTTGACACCAACGACCCTCGATAGTGTGACAAATCTTAATAAAAGCTAAATATCGGCTAAATTAATAGTCTTTTTTTACATTTCGGTTTAATATAATTATTAAGAATGAAAGGACTGGAGGAACCCGACAATGTTAGAACAAGCTTGGTTTTTATTCACCCATTTCGAAAATTATCTAGAACCCTTGTTTCAGACGTTAGGCAGCTGGAGTTATCTAACTCTTTTTGTCCTAATTTTTGCCGAAACAGGCCTTGTTATTTTCCCCTTTTTGCCCGGCGAAACGTTACTTTTTTTCACCAGTTCGATTGCCGCTTACTCAACTCAAACGTTGGATATTCGTGTCTTAATTCCAGTCTTCTTTTTCGCGGCACTTATTGGCGATGCCGTTAATTTTGAGATTGGCCGTCACTTAAATAAATTACCGTTCCTTAAAAATAGAATTTCGCCAGAAAAAATGGCATCCGCAAATATTTTTTTCAAAAAGCACGGAGCTAAAACCGTTATCTTCGGACGCTTTGTCCCTTTAATTAGGACCTTTGTGCCCCTTATTTCGGGTAGTGCTCGAATGAGTTATCGCCATTTTGGACTTTATAACTTTATCGGCGTCACACTTTGGGTGGCACTAGGAGCCGGTATCGGTTATTATTTTGGCGCACTCCCTTTTGTTAAAGATCACTTCTCGGTCATTTTTATCTCAATTGCCGGAATTGCTCTAATTCCTTCAATCTTAGCCGGATTATTACAATTATTTAAATTTATTACTAATAAAAAAGCGCGTTCTTAAAATTTAGAATGTGCTTTTTTGGTCTCATAAATCTTTAGATTAATCGTTTTCTTTAGCGTATAATGGGCCTATCATATAAATTTCAGGAGGTTCACATGTCATTTACAGTCTATCTCGTTCGTCATGGTCAAACAATTTTCAACAAATATAACCGGATGCAAGGGTGGTCCGACTCTCCACTAACAGAAAAGGGCATCAACGATGGTCACGCAACTGGTAAGAAGTTAGCAAACATTCACTTTGCTAACGCTTATAGTAGTGACACGACTCGTGCAAACCGTACAGCAAATTATATCTTATCTGAAAATGAAACATCTTCAAATCTAACCGTTAAATCATCTGAATTCCTTAGAGAACAAGGATACGGATACTACGAAGGTGCTGATTCTTCTCAAGCTTGGTTCGTTGTTGGTAAACCACATGGTGCAGCTAACTTTACCGAAATTCTACAACAATTCTCAATTGAAGAAGCCCGTGATTTTTTTAAAGAAACAGACCCTTTTCACGATGCAGAAGATGATGCTGATTTCTGGGCACGTCGTGATAAAGGCTTTAATTTATTACGTGAAGATGCTAAAGACGGCGATAACGTTCTCGTTGTCAGCCACGGTACAACTATTCGGAGTGTCGTTTCTCGCTTTGCGCCCGAAATTGATATCACAATGAGTCCTAAAAACGGTAGTGTAACGAAATTAATTGTTGACGATGATTCTGTTAAAGTTGTCTACTTTAACCATCACGATGACGATAAAATCTAAATTAAAAGGAGTAGCCAGTTGATGGCTACTCCTTTTAATTTAGATTGCTTTACGTTGTGCTTTGTAATCAATAACTTCTTTTTCAGATAAGTTACCTAATTCTTGTAGTTTATCTTCAATGATATTTAAAACAACATTACGATCAGCTTCGTTTTCAACGAAATCATACTTGTCGCCATCAATAACTAAAAATTCTGAGACATCATATTCTTTTTCCCAATCTTCATAGTAACGAAGTAATGTTTTATAGTATTCAACCAATGAATGATCCGTTTCGATTTGTTCGTAATCGCGTCCACGTTTTTGGATACGGTTAACCATTGTTTCGTAAGAAACTTTGATCATAATCATCAAATCAGGTGATTTTTTATGTGCCGCATAAGGCAATTCTTCAAGCATATTTTCTAATAAATCTTGATAAATGTCATATTCAACATTTGTCGCATTACCCATTTCCGTATTCATCTTCATGAAAATCGCATCTTCATAAATTGAGCGGTCAAGGACATTGTTATCCTCTTGCATCGCTGCTTTAATCATTCTAAAACGACGATTTAAAAAGAAAGTTTGTAATAAGTAAGCATATGGGTTAGTTGCGTCCTTATCTCCTGCTTCACGTTTTTTTGCAGCAATCTCATTACCCTTGTAGAATAAAGGTAATACGGGGTTATCTGTTACGGGTTCGTAGAAAGCTTCTACCCCAAGTTCTTCAGATAATATTTTTGTCATACTAGATTTTCCTGAACCAATAATACCAGCCAACGTGATCAAAATAATAAACACTCCTTCTTAAATAGTTAATCCAATTTATGTCGTCAAAAATAATCAAATCTAGACTTATAACACCTCATTCGGTATTATCTTACTAGTCAATATTAATAAATAATCTCATATTTTTAATTCTCCGTTTATTTAGTATACATTGGTTTAAATAAAATAAAAGTCTTTTCTTTTTCCAATATTAATGATTTATAGTAAACTTTTTATTGAAAGCTAGACAGCTCTAAGCACCTTTTTATTTACAAAATAAATATTATTTACCATGAAAGGATTCTTATGTCATTTACTGTTTATATGGTCCGTCATGGCCAAACATTGTTCAACTCTTTCCAAAGAATGCAAGGTTGGTGTGACTCGCCCCTTACAGACGCCGGAATTGATAATGCGATTCATTCAGGCAAACTTTTACAAGATAAATCCTTCAATGCAATTTATCGAAGTGACACAATGCGTACAAAAAATACGTTGATTCATCTTTTAAAAGAATCTCATGTTCCGGAGAATACTCGATTAACGCCAATCGAATCAGATCTTTTTCGTGAAGAGTTTTATGGTTTTTTTGAAGGTCAGAATACTGATAAAGTCATGGAAACGGTTGGTCTACCCTATGGTTGTCGAACATTTCTTAATATTCTTGAAAAATATTCAATTGAAGAATCTCGCGATTTTATGAAAAAGGCTGATCCATTTGATCTAGCTGAAGATAATCAAGAATTCTGGGATCGTTATGATAAAGCATTCGATTTTTTACGTGCTCGCCAAAATGATGACGATCAGGTACTTCTCGTTGGTCATGGTACAGCCATTCGAAGTATCGTTTCACGTTATGCGCCAGAGATTAATATTTTAAAAAGTCCCAAAAATGGTAGTATCACTAAATTAATTGTTCACTCCGATACAATCGAAGTGAGCTATTATGGTAACTTGGGTGAAACGCCAGTCTAAATATTAAAAAAAATGCATATTACTCAGTTTTTTACTATCTGAGTAATATGCATTTTTATTTTATTTCTTCAATACAATACCTTTATACAAGCTAACCGTTAACCAATAGTAACCCAAGTAGAGCACCGCAAATATGATAAACGGAATCGCAATATGTGAATAAGTATCTGGAATCATTTCCTTAAACATTTGTAACCCGAATAAAACATGGGTTACACCAACAATTCCTGGTAACAAAAAGAGAATTCCAATTTCACGATTAATTGATTTTCTCATCAATTGGTGTCTAGCACCCAGTTGATTTAATAAATCATATCTTTTTTTATCAGCTGCTGCGCTTGATAAAATTTTAAACATCAGGATACTTGCTAACATCGCCAACATCGCAATGCCTAGGAAGAAGCCCATGAATTCCATACCGCCAAAAATACCATTAACACTTTGGTAAACGACATACTTATTCATTAAGTATGTTGAACTCTCAATCTGGCTCTGAGAGATCCCCTGACTTAATGATTTTAAAGTATCTTTATTATCTTTGAAAGAAGCGAGTCTAACCGCATGAACATTTCGAGTTGGTGCAGAAATAGTTGAAAATGATTTATCCGAAACAATCTCTGGATCCAACATGTCAGATTCCAAAGTAGTTCGAACGACATTCCCCCACACATCATCTTCATTTTTAGTCGTCATATTATTGGGGTCAATTTTAGATAACTTACCCGCATTCATGTTTGACGCCGTGAAACTCAGCATGTAAAGTGGCGATTTTACAAAATCTGATTTTTTAAAGTAACGTTTATCGCCCACTTTTTTCGTTGCATAAATGGCCTCTTTTTTATCAGTTAATTGACCAAGTAATTTTTGTTCTTTTGCCGAAGGGGCTTGAAGGACAACGTCGTATGGTGACGCATTGTCTACTGATTTATCAGTAATACCAGAAAATCCCATACCAACTGTGATAGCCCCCAAAGCCAACGCAAACAACATTGCAACCATTGTTAGTACTCGATTTAATGACCCTAAACGAAAGCTAAGTTGGCCAACTAAGAACGTATTTAATTGTTTCTCTGAAAACTTTTTACTACGTTTCAATAATTGAACTAATCCACTAAATAATGAATTAAATATTAAGAACGTCCCAACGAAAATAGTCACAATTGAAACGGCTAGTCCGGCTACTTGATACTGTGCCATGTGACTTAATAAATAGTAACCCATGATAATTAAGGCCAATCCCATTACGCTCTGGATTAAAATCGTACGCAGTTTCATTTTTTTACTATTTGGTTGTTCCGCCTCATTTAATAATTTTAATATAGGCGTATTCAGCAATACGTGACGATTAAATAGTGCGGCAATCATAAAAATAACAATAAAAAAAAGTAACGTTATTAAGATAGCCGGAATATAAAATGGTTGGAAAGAATGTGGTGCGATGTCCATCTTACCGATTAGTAATTGTCCAACACTATACGTCAACCCGACACCAACCAAGGCGCCAACAACTGTTGCAATAAGTCCAATAATTAACGTTTCCATAAAAATTAAACGTCCAATTTTACGCTTCTTTGCACCAAGCATCATGAACAACCCATAATCTCTCTGTCGCATACTCATTAAGAAAGTATTCGCGTAGATGATATAAAATAGTGTAATAATTGCCAACAGGACTGAGCCAAATTGAAAAATCATTGCCGCATATTTAACCGTTGCATTCTGTTTAATGAACTCTTGATTTGTTGCTAATGCCTCAAACATATAGAAAATTGCTGAAGCCATAATGAGTCCTGATAACAGAATTAAATAGTCTTTAAATCGACTTTTTATCCCCGTTAAAGATAATTTTAATAACATTTAGTTTCCCTCCTTCCTAGAATTATTGTTCAGCGTTTGCCAATTCTTTTAAAATTTCTTGATAAAATTCTGTTCTTGTTTGTGTCCCTTGAATCAATTCTTGTCCAATTTTTCCATCTTTAATGAATAAAATCCTCTGGCAATAACTAGCGCTAACTGCGTCATGCGTCACCATCAAGATAGATACTTGCTCATTTTTGTTGAGCTCTTCCATTGTTGAAAGAAGTGATTTAGCACTCTTAGAGTCTAAAGCTCCTGTTGGTTCATCAGCCAACAGAATTGCTGGATTATGCACCAATGCACGTACGGCCGCAACACGTTGTTTTTGACCACCAGATAATTCAGTTGGGTATTGTCCCAAGACATCACTAATTCCAAGCGTTTTCGTTAGTTTGTTAATACGTTCTTGATATTTTGAAATTGAGGCATTCTGTAAAGAAAGTGGCAATGAAATATTCTCTGAAGCTGTTAAATTATCTAATAAATTAAAACTTTGAAAAATGAATCCAATTTGTTGTGCTCTAAAATCAGATAATTTATCGCCACGCATTTGTGAAATATCTTGATGATTAATTTCGATGCTCCCTGAAGTAGGCTGATCTAACGTTGATAATAAATTCAATAACGTAGATTTACCTGACCCTGAAGCCCCCATGATACCAATAAATTCACCCTGTTCGACAGAAAAATTAATTCCTTTTAAAGCCTCTGTTTTTTTCTCTTTGTTCTTACCATAAATCTTTTTAACATCTTTCACATTTACAACGATTTCTTTCATTTTATCCAGCCTCCGTTTTATATTTAATATAATGCTCTATGTGTACCATTATACATAGTACACAATAAAAATCAATTTTTAACTTTTATATTCCTAATTTAATTCTCATTAAACCGATTACATTGATTATTAATTTAATTTATCGTGGAATTTAATTAGGTAGTTCACTATACTTATAAACTGTTAGTTTAATTTACATAGTCAGTTACCTATTCGGGAGGCACTTATGGAAAAAGAGAAAAAAACATTTATATCGTGGCCAATTCTGGCATTAATGTCATTTGTAACAGTTATTGGCTTCGACGATATCGTCTATAACTTTCAAAATCAAGGTATGGGCGTTATTACATCTTGGATTATTTTATTGCTATTATATGTTATCCCCTATTCTTTAATGGTGGGGCAATTAGGATCCGTCTTCAATTCAGAAGGTGGCGGATTAAGTTCATGGGTTCGTGGTACTCGTGGTGAAAAATTAGGTTATTTTACGGCCTGGACTTACTGGGCTGCTTCAATTCCCTACGTTGTTGATACGGCTAACGCAGTCGTCGTGGGCTTCGGTTGGTTGCTCAATGGGAGTAACGCACTCGAGGATAGTTTATCAACTGCCATGTTTGCCTTAATAACCCTGATCATTTTTGTTAGTTTCATCTTCATTCAACGTTTCTTCAAGGGTTCATTAGAATTCTTGGGCTTAGTTGGTGGGGGAGCCATGTTCATTCTCACAATTTTGTACGTTTTCATGGCATTTGGCTCATTGTTAACACCATCTGGCCATATCGCAACAACAAATATGAGCTGGCGTACATTAATTCCTAAGTTTGATTTACATTACTTTACAACAATCGGTTTATTAATCTACGCAATTAACGGTGCAGAACTAATCGCACCATTTGTGACAAAAATGAAGCGACCAAAAAAAGATTTTCCTAAGGCAATGATTATGCTAACGGTAATGACGATTTTCTTAACCGTTTTTGGATCATTTGCCCTTGGTATTTTCTTCAATGCTCACAATATTCCTAATGATTTTAAAATGAATGGTTCGTACTACGCATTCCTTCGTTTAGGGGATCAATTTCACATGGGTAGTTGGTTGATGTATGCCTTCGCTGTTACTCAAATTGTGTACATGTGCGCGCTTCTAGCTGTTCTTCTTGATGCTATGACCCGCATGCTCATCTCCGACACAGGCGCTCGTTACATGCCTAAAAAATTACTTAAAGTTAACAAAGATGGTTTACCCATTAATGGTTATATTCTAACCTGTGCTTTAAGTGCCTTCATCCTCTTCTTGGGTGTTTTCTTACCAGATATGAATACGATTTTTAACTGGTTATTGAACTTAAACGGGATTATTTCACCTGGTGTCACTTGTTGGATTTTCTTCGCCTTCATGCAAATTCGTAAAAATAGTGACAAATATCCATCAGAATACGTTTTTATTAAAAATGATAAACTCGCTTATGCTGTTGGTTTATGGTGTTTAGTCGTTACGGTTCTAGCAACCATCTTTGGAATTATTCCACAAGATGTTGCCATGGGTAGTTCGTTATTCTATTATCAATTAGCAATTAATGTTATTAGTATCATTGTTCTAATTGGACTTGGTTTCATCATGCCAATTATCGCAGAACGCGAACGAAAAAGAGATGGACTTAAAGATTAACTAAAAAATGCTGTCATTACTTTTAAAAGTAATGACAGCATTTTTTAGTTACACGAGGACACTCTTTGCACTTACTGACTCACAAAGTGTCAAAAAACGAATATTCATTAATTTTTCAAAATGAGCGCTATACCGCCTGAACCATCTGCGGTATTCCTTATAAATCATTATCATTTGGATTGCCTCACGTCGGTTTGTTTTAAAATTAGCAAACAAGCTTTTTCGGTCCCCGTTAAATCCGTAAAACTCTGTAAAAGTAGCAACACTTTCAAGAAATACATCAAGGATTGTTCCCCAACTCACCCGATTCTCTGAAAGATGCCTTTCATTCAACAAAAGACGAGCATCATATGGTAACTCACTCATGGCTTTTGCTTTTTCGCCTAAACTCATTCGATTACCCCCAATGATAGCACCACTATATCATATCTTTCCTATTGGCACCAAGTACTTGATTTATTGTTGGTTTTAAAAATTAAATAACCCTATAACTAATAAAAAAGTTGAACAATAGTGTTCAACTTTTTCACATATTAACTGCCTTATTATTCTCTACTTGGTTAAACCAATGTTCACATCTTTTTTCAGGTATCAAAATATCTCTATCTTGTGATAGAACTTCATAGCATTTATTAACAACAAGTGTATCCTTACATAAATTATAATCAATCTTGAGCTCAGACGGTAATGGCTCGTCTGATGCTAAATAATCATCACGCAGTTTATGCAAAACTGTCTTCAGTTTTTTCAATAGAATCAGCTGATCTTCTAACTTATTCTTAGTCGCGCAATGGTCTAAATCAATATCATCTATGCCAATGAACTCGCCGTCTGCCTTAAACATTAGATTCAGATAGCATCTACGATTTTCATTAGCACAATAAATATAAATTTCACAATGATCGTACTGCACGTAATCTTTTATAATCGCTAATATTTCCCTTTTGTATTCTAATTTGTTATCCTCAAATTTTCCCATTTGTCCTCCAGTTCGTTAACTTCCCCTTGATCTATGTTCAAACACTGCTCAGTGCCCCGTTCGCAGACAGTTAGAAATTTCACCTCTGCAAACCTATCAAAATAAGGTTGATACTTTTCAAACCAATTTTTATAATAACGGTATTGATCAACTAGCTGCGTTGCTTCCGTTAAATCTTTTCTTAAATCATTAAATAATTGTCTTCTATTATCATTAAATCCATAAAATTCACTAAGATTTACTGTACTTTCAATAAATAAATCAAACAGAGTAGCCAAATTTTTATCATCCGGACAGAGATGGCGCTCCCTTGAAAGTACTCGGACATCGTTTGGTAATTCCCTGTAAGCTTCGTCGTATATTTGTGTATTGTCTTTCATTTTGGGCGCTCCATTCTCCCCACTACCCGAAACCCTTTATGTCACTTCCTACTCCATAATTTGTGCTTTTAATATTGGCCAATCTTTATCTTCTGGTAATCCATCGAGTAATATCTGTCTACATTTCAAATGCCCCATAACAACGTCCGAAATATAAATATCTGTCCGATTAGACAATCTTTTTTCAAATTTAATGGCACTTTCACCCTGATCTGTTAGCATCTTAATAACATAATCATTGTATAAATCACCCTCTGAGATATCGACGCAAACATGTATCGTCCGACTAATATAGTTCAGCGGGATGCTGTTAATGAGTAACAGCATATACTCCAGATATAAAGGTTTAAAATTTTGATATTTATCTTGAATATGACTTTCGCTAATTCTTAAAGATAAAAAATTCGTTACGAATTCATGAAAAGTCTGATACTTAGCGTCAAATGTAACTTCATTTTGCGTTGCCATATAATCAGTGCGTATCAGAAATCGACTATTAATTTTAATTAATTCCGTTCGCATTTTATGAACTAACTGGTGCCTGTACTCATCACTTATTCTATCCGTATTCAGATACACTTTTGTCACTTCAGTCATAAATAAATCGGTCACCCTTTTAATGCATTCATTTTGACTTGAATTAAAATCAGAATTAATAAGATTCTCAATACTCAGAAAAAGAATTAGATTTTGTGTTTCTTTCTTTGACATTAGTTTAGGTTGACCCATCACTTCAGCAATAAACACTTGGCATTCCTCATTGAAGTGTTTGATTTTGTCGCTATCTCCACTGACGTTACACGAAGAATAAAACTCAATATGATGCTTATTTTTAATTCTAAAATAATTAATTTCAAAAAATAATTTCAGCTTCACTTCGCCTGTCGGCGTTAATTTTAAATTAAAGTAAGAAACAACAAAATCAACCATCTTCTTACTATCAACTTTCACTCTATTCCCAAAAGTAGGTAGTTCAATTCGATTAAAAAATTGATAGTAGATATTAAATAATAACTTTCGAATATTAAATTCGTCCCCAACAATTTCACTATCTTTAAATTTTAGATCATATAAATCTAAAAATGACTCCAGCTCATTTTTTAATTCGTAAGCCCTGGAAACACTAATGAAATATCGCTTAGAGAACTGTCTCACGGTCACCGGCTGTACTAATGAATCTTCTAAAAAATGAAATAGATAGGACTCCTTTAGGTACTTAAGACGAATCTGTCTCACAATTTTTTTTGATAAATCGTGACAACCGATGATACCCTTACTATCAAATCTCATTTCTATTGTAGCCGTTTCGGCCAGATCCTCATTTAATTCTTTAAACCTTTTGTTTATTTTAAATTTTGAAAGACCTGATTCCCGTTCAATTTGTGAAACGGTTACATTAGTATTTCTTTCCAACAAATTTAATATTTTCAATTTAGTGACATTTTTATCACTAATTAAAACGAGTAGATTGTCTTCGATTTAAATCCCTCTGTTCTCTTTTTAATCTAATGCATTCTATAATAATAGTATATCTTTTTAATTTATTAATATCATATATAAATACTCATAATATTCCACATTTTTTTATTAATTTTATAATATTTCATATTTTTTCAAACTAATCACTAAGAGTCTAGTTTACTCCTTTTCCAGGGAACAAGAAAAGGCCTTTTCAAATTTTTTTGAAAAGACCTTTTTAAGTTAATACTACACTTCTTGTAACTGTGCTTTTACAGCACGTTCTTTATACATTTCGACCTCGTCTTCACTGGCCAAAACAAAATGTTCTGGTGCAATTTCAACCATACGCCGTTGCTTACCATCGGCTTCAACTGACGCATCATAAGGAACTTGAATACGATTGCGTTCAAATTCAGGATCAGGAACAGGGACAGCGGAAATTAAACTTGCCGTGTAATCATGTAAGGGATGCGTGTAAATTTCATTAGCAGGTGCAATTTCTAACAACTTACCATAATGCATGACACCAATTCGATCACTGATATATTTAACCATTGATAAATCATGTGCAATGAATAAATAAGTTAACTTATTTTTTATTTGTAATTCTTTCAATAAATTAACGACCTGGGCCTGAATGGAGACATCCAAAGCCGAGATTGGTTCATCGGCAATAATAAACTTAGGCTCAACAGCTAAAGCCCTAGCAATTCCGATTCGTTGACGTTGTCCACCCGAAAATTCATGTGGGTAACGACTTGAATGATCTTTATTCAACCCAACTGTTTCCAATAATTCTTCGACGCGTTTTGCACGGGCCTCATCGTTGGCAGCAAGATGATGAATATCAATGCCTTCAGCCACAATATCTTTAACTTTCATTCGCGGATTAAGTGACGCATAAGGATCTTGAAAAATCATTTGCATATCACGTCTAAATTGTAATTTATCTTTTTTTGATTTTATTTTACGGATATCTACACCGTCAAAATCAATTTTACCGTCCGTTGGTTCATATAAATTAATAATGCTACGGCCAGTTGTTGTCTTACCAGACCCCGACTCGCCCACCAAGCCGAATGTCTCACCTTCATAAATATCAAATGAAATGTCATCAATAGCTTTCACTTCGTCCGGTTTGCCGACATTAAAATACTGTTTCAAATGGCGTACTTTTAAAATTTTATTTTTCTTTTGGTCAACCATGTCTAGCTCCCCTTCCTTAGTTTTCTACCAAATTTTGATTCGCTTTAATCTTTGTTTCCTGTTGTTCAGCAAAAATTTTGTACCGTCTTTGGATTTCAACCGGCGGTGTCACCTTTGGCGCATCCGGATGCAATAACCATGTGGCTGCTGCATGCGTTGGTGATACATCAAAGAATGGCGGCTGTTGTTCCGTATCAATCTTCATGGCATAATCATTACGAGCCGCGAAGGCATCCCCTTTTGGTGGATCCAATAAATCAGGAGGTGTACCTGGAATGGCGTACAGATGTTCACTATCAAGTGTTGGCATTGAGTTCAATAATCCCCAAGTATATGGATGTTGCGGATTATAAAAGACTTCATCAACCGTTCCATATTCAATAATTCGACCGGCATACATAACCGCGACACGATCAGCCATACCAGCAACGACACCCAAATCATGAGTAATAAAAATGATTGATGTTTCAATTTTCGATTGTAACTCTTTCATCAATTCCAAAATTTGTGCTTGAATAGTGACATCCAAGGCCGTTGTTGGTTCATCCGCAATTAAAATTTCTGGATAACAAACTAACGAAATGGCAATCACTATTCGTTGGCGTTGCCCACCGGAAAACTGATGTGGATAATCTTTAAATCGTCTTTCAGCATCTGTAATTCCAACTAATTTTAAGATTTCTAAAGCTTGCGCCATTGCTTTTTCTTTTTTGAAATGTTTGTGTTTCATTAATGGTTCAGCAATTTGTCGCCCAATTCTCATCGTGGGATCCAAAGAAGTCATAGGATCTTGAAAAATCATCGCGATATCCTTACCACGAATACTTTCCATTTGCTTCTCTGACTTTTTAAGTAAATCTTCGCCATGATAGAGGATTTCGCCACCCATCACCTCCGCGTTATTAGCTAGTAAACCCATTAAACTTTTTGTTGTAACAGATTTACCGGAGCCGGATTCGCCAACGATTGCTAAGGTCTCACCTTTAGCCAGATGGAAACTAACATCACGTATGGCCTTAACATCCCCGGCATACGTATGAAAATTAATTTCTAGATGATTAACTTCTAAAATATTTTCTGTCATTTTTCAACACCTACTCTTTCGTTTTTGGATCAAAGGCATCACGGAGTCCATCGCCTAATAAGTTAAAGGCAACCATGATAATACATAGGACAATCGCTGGATACCACATCTGATATGGTAGGAACTGGAAGTTCTTTTGACCATCATTCAACAATGATCCTAAAGAAGCTTGAGGAGCACTGATCCCGATTCCAATGAAACTTAAGAAAGCTTCGAAGAAAATTGCACTTGGAATTGTAAACATGGTTTGAATAATAATCACACTTGATAAGTTAGGTAAAAGATGTTTTACCGCAATCTTCATAGGTGATTCGCCCAATGTTCTAGCTGCAAGAATATATTCTTGATCCTTTAATTTTAATGTTTGTGCCCTAACAAGCCGGGCCATAGTTGTCCAACCAGTTACAGCAATCGCTAATATGATTGATGTTAGACCCGGTTTGAAGACAAGTAACATTAAGACAATGACAACTAGGTTAGGAACAGACGAGATAATTTCTATAATTCGTTGCATGACCGTATCGACATGTCCACCACGCCAACCTGACAGAATCCCGTATGCCACCCCAACGCCCAAATCAACCAATGCAGCAACTAAAGCCACAATTAGGGAAATTTTAGTTCCGTACATAATTCTTGATAATAAGTCACGGCCAAAAACATCCGTCCCTAAAATAAAGTACTTATCTTTTGGAATGCTATTTTGCTTGTAAGCATCGTACCACTCGCCCGATGATGTTTTTAATTTACCATTTAATCCATCAATCGGAACACCGGGAATTTTAGGTGGTAAATTGGTATATTCAACATTTTGTTCCGTCGCACTATGCGGTGCTAAAATTGGAGAACCAAAGGCTAAAATAAAGATGACAACCAGTACCCAAAGTGAGATAAATGCCCCTTTATTCTTCTTTAACCGGCGCCAAGCATCTTGAACGAAAGTCAACGACGGTGCAGCAATTTTTTCATTATCAATAGTGTTATTTTTGTCTAACGGTTCAAATGCATCTACTGGTAGATCAATTTTATCTGCCATCGTTAATTTCTCCTTCCGGTTAATCGAATTCTTGGATCAATAATACCGTAAATGATATCTGTTAATAAGATAACAACGACTAAACCTGCTGAATATAACATTGTAACGCCCATAATTGTTGGGAAATCATTCGTTAAAATTGATTTAACAAATTGTTCACCAATTCCGGGAATTGAGAAGATATTTTCAACAACCATTGAGCCAGTCATTAACGCAACCGTGTAAGGGCCGATTAATGTCACTAAAGGAATCAAACTGTTACGTAAAGCATGATGGAACACCACGCCAAACTTCGTTAATCCCTTAGCCTTAGCTAACTCAATGTAGTCACTGCTCAAGACGTCCACCATTTCGGTTCGAATGAACCTGGCCGTTTCCGCCAATGGCCCGACACCCAGCGCTATCGTTGGTAGGATGGTGTAGCTAAATCCACCCCAATCAGCAATTGGTAACCAGCCTAACTTCAATCCAACGTAATACTGTAGTAAAACAGCTAATACGAATGATGGAATTGAAATACCTAAAATTGATAAAATCGTAGAAGATGTATCAATCCAAGTATTCTTGTTAATTGCACCAATAGCACCAATCACAATTCCGATAACTAACCCAAAGATAATTGCTTGAAGTCCAAGCTGTCCCGATGGTCCAATCCGACTTGAGATCAAGTACGAAACCGGTTGATTACTGTATTGGAATGATGTTCCTAAATCGCCTTTAACTAATCCCAATAAATAAATGAGATATTGTTGCCAGACCGGTTTATTCAATCCGTATTGTTCATTCATAATTTGTAATTGTTCAGGCGTCATTTTTTGTTGATTCGCATACGGTGATCCAGGCATTAACTTCATTAAAAAGAAGGTAATGGTTGCAACTAAAAACAACGTCAGTAACATATAAAAAATTCGTTTGACTAGGTATTTACCCATAATTCTGACCCTCACTTTTTGCTTTATTATGTAATTAAAACAAGTCAGAACTAGCCATTACGGTCAATTCTCACTTGTTAAATTTTACCACGTTGGTTATTTATTTAGTAACATAAGCACCCTTAAAGTTGTAATTAACACCGGCACCGTTGTAGATAACACCCTTAACTGTTGATCTCAGCAATTGTGCTTGAGACATTTGGTAAAGTGGTGAAATACCTTGGTCTTCCATCAAGATTTTTTCAGCTTTAACCAAATCGTCCCAACGTTTGTCAGGGTTACTTGCATCTGTTGATTTTGATGCTTTAATTAGTGCATCAAATTCACTATTCTTCCACTTACCTGCATTTTGCGCATTATCTGAAGTAAATAAATCTAAGAATGAGATTGGGTCTGAGAAATCAGCTGCCCACGCTGTCACAACGATATCAAAATCACCACTTGCTGATCTTGCTAAACGTGATTTGAACGGAATGTTCGTCAACGTAACATCAGCGCCGTCTAAGTTATCTTCAATCGCATTTTGTAAAAATTCATTTGTTTTCTTAGCCTTATCAGTATCTTCACTCATGATTGAGAAACTAGCTTTTGAAACGCCAACTTCTTTCAAACCGGCTTTCCATAATTTTTTAGCTTCTGGAATATCAGTGCTTACAGCTGATTTAACTTCTGATTCTTTTGAAAAATCTGTTCCCGTTTTAGGATTTGCGGCAAGCTCTGTGGTAACCAATCCTGCGGCCGCTGTTGATCCGTCACCTAATATTTTATCAACAAATTGTTTTCTGTTAATAACTAATGAGATAGCTTGACGAATTTTTTTGTTTTGGAATAATTTATTCGTTTGATTATATTGTAGGTAGAACGTTGACGCTTGTTTACGCGTGATATAGTCCTTATCTGAACTTAATGTCTTAGCCTGTTCAGCCGATAAATTCGTCATATCCAATTTTTTACTTTGGTATAAATTATAACTTGTCGTATTATCTTTAGACACTTGGAAGTTCATTTCTGTTAACTTAACTGCTTTTTTATCCCAGTAAGTATTATTTTTCTTTAATTTCCAGTTAAGATTTGTTCCCGTCCATCCGTCTAACGTGAATGGGCCATTATAAACCATGTATTTACTTTGCGTTCCGTAATTTGATCCATATTTTTCAACCGTTTTTTGATTTTGTGGATAAAATGCTGGGAATCCCATTAATAATTTAAAATATGGCACTTTTTTATCTAACGTCACAACTAATGTGTGTTTGTCTTTTGCCTTAATTCCTAACTCTGATAACGCCATCTTTCCAGTGCTGATTGCGTCATAGTTCTTAATTCCTGAGAAGAGGTAACTATATTGTGAAGCCGTCTTAGGATTGACCGTCCGTTGCCATGAATAAACGAAATCTTGAGCTGTTACGTTATCTCCGTTACTCCACTTAGAATCGCGAAGATCAAATGTATAGGTCATACCATCCTTTGAGATTGTTGTTTTAGTAGCGAGTGCATTTGAAACTTTACTATTTTTACCAATGCTATACAAACCTTCATTTGTATTGTTCAACATATCAAAACTAACTGCATCCGTTGCTTTTGATAAATCCATCGATGGTAATTCTGCTGTCTCGGACCAATTAATAACTTGTTTATCGGCTAGCTCTTTACTATCCGATGATGAAGATTTAGATCCACACGCTGCCAATACAACGACAGACAATGCAAGTACACCACTTAATTTCAACACTGACTTTAACTTCATAATATGACCTCTCCTTTTTTATTTACCTTTTCTTAACGTAAGTTTATCTTACATTAGAATAAGATTAAAATCAACATTAAAATCTAATTTAATCTAAAATCACTTACAAACAGTGTTTAAATAGTGTTATCAAACATCGTAATTCATTTTAAATTGGTATTATTAAATGGTTAAATGAGATTTTAGCCATTATTAATTACAAATTCTCATTTATTTCTTTCTCTCCATTTTGATGTTCGAATATTTTTCCCGATAAATGTTATACTTAACCTATTAAGTAAGTTCCACGAGGAGGTTCTCATGAAAGAAACATATTCTACAGAAATACCAGTTATTGATGTTTTTATTGCCGGTATCGAAAAACAACGTGAAAATTTAGATTATACAATGTCCGAATTAGCTGCATTAGTTGAAGCAAATAACATGCATGCAGTTGAAGATATTCGCCAAAAATTAGATCGACCTACTGCCGCTCTTTACTTTGGTAAAGGTAAGGCAGAGGAATTCAAAGCCGAAAGTGAAGCACAAGGTGTTAAAATTTTAGTTGTTAACGATGAACTATCACCAACTCAAATTCGTAACCTTGAAGCCGCATCAGGCATGGAAGTCATGGATCGTACAGGACTAATCTTGGCTATTTTTGCTTCTAGAGCTCAATCTCGTGAAGCAAAACTCCAAGTTCAAATGGCTCAACTTCAATACCAATTACCTCGTTTAAGAGGTATGCAAGCTAAATTAGATCAACAATCTGGTGGCGCTGGTCTGGCTAACCGTGGTGCCGGTGAAACAAAGATTGAATTAGATCGTCGTGTTATCGAGAATCGGATTACTCATATTAAAAAAGATCTAGCTGAAATGGACAAAGAAGAATCAACCAGACGTAAACAACGTGATAAATCTGGTATCCCTACCGTTGCCCTAGTTGGGTACACTAACTCAGGTAAATCAACAACAATGAATGGGCTGCTTCGTCTAATCGGACAAGATGAAGACAAACAAGTTTTCGAAAAGAATATGTTATTCGCTACATTAGATACAAGTGTTCGAAATATTCAATTTGAAGACAAGAAGCAAATTCTATTGAGTGATACTGTTGGATTCGTTAGCAAGTTACCTCATCAATTGGTTAAAGCCTTCCGCACAACCTTAGCTGAAGCTGCCCAGGCTGACCTATTAATTCAAGTAATTGATGTTGCCGATAAACATGCTGAAGAGATGATTCAAACGACTGAAGAAACATTGAAGGCCATTGGTGTTGAAAATATCCCAATGATTTATGCCTACAATAAAGCTGACTTAGCAGATATTGCTTACCCTACATTTTCTGATGATAAGTTTACTTACAGTGCTCGCGATGAAGCGTCACTTAATCAACTGGTTGATATCATTAAAAAGAATGTCTTTAAAGATAACGAGATTATGACCGTTTTAATTCCATTTGATAAAGGTCAAATCGTTGATTTAATCAATGAGAAAGCAACAATTTTAGAAACGACTTATGAAGAATCAGGTACAAAATTAAAAATAGATGCTCCAAAGATTATTGCTAATCAAGTACAAGATTATATCGTCTAATCTAATAATTAAAAGAGTAACTCAATCAAGTATTTCTTACTGATTGGGTTACTCTTTTTTTGATGTGACAGTATTGTCAGATTAATTGCGTCGCCCCCACCGTTATGCTAAACTTCTAATATTCATTTTAGAAAAAGGAGGATTCAATTTTGGAAAAAAAACCAGCAGTTGAACTTAACAGATCGTTAGGTCTGTGGTCAGCACTATCAATCGTCATTGGAACGGTTATCGGTTCCGGTATCTTTTTTAAGCAAGCATCGGTACTCGACTATACCGGATCTACTACAAATGCCTTGCTTGCATGGCTATGTGGTGGCATCATAACCTTAACCGCCGGATTAACTGTTGCCGAAATTGGATCTCAAATTCCGCAAACTGGTGGTTTATATATCTACATGGAAAAGATTTACGGAAAAATCTGGGGATTTCTAGCCGGTTGGATGCAAGTTATCGTTTATGGACCTGCCATGATTGCTGCTCTCGGTGCCTATCTTGCCATTTTAATAGTAGACTTCTTCGGTATTCCAGCTGGGTATTCACATCTCATTGCACTGGTTGCTGTTGTTTCTATCGGGGCACTTAATATGTTGTCTAATCGTTATGGTGCGTCATTTCAAATCATCACAACTATCTGTAAATTATTTCCAATTGCCGCAATTATTATCTTTGGCCTGTTTTTTGGAGACGCAAATGCGCTTGGTCAGTCAGTTTCAACTGTCAGTCACTCAACGAGTAATTTTGGAGTTGGTATTCTTGCCACTTTATTTGCTTATGATGGTTGGATTCTAATTGCTAATATGGGTGATGAAATAAAAAATCCTAAAAAAACACTACCTAGAGCAATTGTTTTAGGTATTTCATTAGTTCTTTTCATTTACGTTCTGGTTTCATTCAGTATCATGCGCGTTGTCCCCGCGGATCAAATTCATCAGTTAGGCGAGAATGCGACACCGCAGTTCGCTAAGATTGCTTTTGGCGAAATTGGCGGTAAGATTATGAATATTGGTGTAATTATTTCTATCCTTGGTTGTATGAACGGAAAAATCATGACATTTCCTCGGATAATGTGGGCAATGGGTAAAAATAAACAACTTCCTTTCCATAAACAAATTTCTTATTTACATCCAAAATCTCACTCGCCTATTGTTGCTACATGTGTCGCCTTAAGTATTGCTGCCGTTATGATTTTATTTTTTGACGCAGATCGCTTATCTGAAATTTGTATTTTTACGGTTTATTGCTTCTACGTTATGACTTTTATCGGCGTCTTCATCTTACGTCGTCGGAATAAAGAATCAAATTTAAAACGCGTTTTTTCGGTTCCGTTATATCCATTTACACCTATTGTGGCCATTTTGGGCGCAGCATTTGTCTTAGTTAGTGAAATCCAATCAGACCTTATAGGGGTTCTTATTTCTTTCACAATTGTGGCAATTGGCATACCTGTCTATTTATATGAATCACATAAAAATAAAGATTTATAACAAATAAAGACCTAATGACATTACCGTCGTTAGGTCTTTATTTGTCTATTCATCATGGTTATCGGTTAATTCAATCCTCCGCGACAAAAGGAGGGCCCTCCGACGAATCCCTCCTTAAGTATTATCCGTTATAATTATTTATTTTTTAATACGTTTTTTGATAAAAAGGCCTATCAATGATAATCCTGCTACTAAACCTCCAATCATCATAGTCAGAACGGAATTGGCTTTCTCATCCGTTTGTGGCAATTGTTTTTTATCTTTCTGTACTTTTTTTGATTGTACCGTCTTTGTATCGTTTTTCTTATTTTTATTTTCCACTTCCCCCATTACTTTTATATTTTTACTTGTTTTTTCAGTTACCTTTAAGCGCTCTTTTATCGGTTTGATTACTTCTGACTTTGTTGCTTTTAGTTTTGGTATTTCTAGTTTTGGTACTTCTGGTTTTGGTACTTCATTCACAAGATCTTTTGTATAAACGTAAATTACGATAAGGTTATTATCCGCATATACACCACCCGTTTCAGCACTTCCGTTTTTAATCTCTTTAAATGTGTATCCTTTTATTTCTTCTCTATCCACTGAATACGATGATCCAACTGGTCCGGTCATTAATACATCCGTCCGAAGTGCCTTACCATTTTCGTCAACATATTTTACCGTTATCGTGCCATTTACAATAGGTTTCATATATTCTACGTATACATAAGTGATAATCTGGTTCTCATTCGTATACTTTCCTGTCGTTGAGGCACTTCCCGCTAACATCTCTTTAAATGTGTATCCTTTCACTACTTGTTGGTTTGTTTTATATGTTGTGCCCTGTGCACCGGTCGTTTTTATATCTGCACTTATTTGGCGTCCGGTTACATCCACATATCTTGCTGTTACTGTTCCCGTTGATACCGGTAATTCTTCTTTTTCATATACATAAGTTACAACTAAGTTGTTCTTCATGTACTTGCCTGTCTCAGATGCACTTCCTGCTAAT
>NZ_JANXLI010000009.1:0-33323 GCF_026948345.1 Dellaglioa carnosa
GCTAAAATGCACTTTGTCAACAACAAATATTCAAAATAAAAAAAGTAGTACATTTCGATTACAAATTTGCAATCAAAACGTACTACTTTCATCATATTTTTATTGGTTATCTTCTGGTCGCATTGTTGGAAATAATAGTACATCTCTGATAGATTGGGCATCTGTCATTAACATTACTAATCTATCTATTCCGATTCCCAGGCCACCCGTTGGAGGCATTCCGTATTCGAGAGCTTCAATGAAATCTTCATCAATTCCCTCTGCTTCGTCATTACCGTCCTCACGTTCTTCTACCTGAGCTTCAAATCTTTCTCTTTGATCGATTGGATCATTTAATTCAGTAAACGCATTAGCATATTCCGTACCCAAAATGTACATTTCAAAACGATCAGTAAATCTAGGATTGTCCTCGTTTTTCTTTGCTAAAGGAGATATTTCTAAAGGATGTCCATAAACAAAGGTCGGATCTACAATCGTATCTTCAACAAATTTTTCGAAAAATTCATTAATTATATGTCCGACCTTCCAGTATGCCTCATATTTAACATGATGCTCGTCAGCCAATTTTTGCGCTTCCTCCACTGACATTTCTTTCCAGAAATCAACCCCAGTCACAGATTTAATCGCATCAACCATATGAACTCTTGCAAATTTTTTATTAAAATCTACTTTTTTTCCGTCATATTCGATGATTCCATCATCTGAAACGACATCCGCAACTGCTTTAAAAATACCTTCAGTTTCGTCCATAACGTCATGAAAATCATAGTATGCCACATATGTTTCAAGCATTGTAAATTCAGGATTATGCTTTGTATCAATTCCTTCATTACGGAATACTCGTCCAATTTCGTATACTTTTTCCATTCCACCGACAATAAGGCGTTTTAAATGTAATTCAAGCGCAATTCTCAAATATAATTCAATATCTAACGCATTATGATGCGTTGTAAAGGGTTTTGCAGATGCTCCACCGGCTTGGTTATGTAAAACTGGTGTTTCAACTTCAACGTATCCATTACCATCTAAATAACGTCTTACAGCCGAAATAATTTGACTACGCTTCATAAATCGATCAAAACTCTCACGATTTGTAATCAAATCTAAATATCTTTGTCTATATATTTGTTCTACATTTTGTAAACCATGAAATTTATCCGGTAATGGTCGTAATGCTTTTGACAAGAACGTAATTTCTGTTGGACGAATTGTTAACTCACCCATATCCGTTTTCATAACATCACCAGTTATTCCAACAAAATCACCAATATCCGCACGTTTAAAGATATGGTACGTATCCTCACCCACGACATCTTTACGGACGTATAATTGTAAACGACCATCTTTATCTTGGATATCAGCAAAACTAACTTTACCCTTGCCACGTTTAGACATTAATCTACCCGCAACTGTTGCTTGAATATCCATGCCATCTAGTTCTTCTTTAGTTAATTCGTCATACTTATCGTGCAGCGCTTTAGTCATATCCTTACGTTCAAAACGGTGTCCAAATGGATCTACTCCCGCTTCACGAAGTTCTACAACTTTCTCGCGACGTACCTTTAATTGATCATTCATGCTCTGTTCTTGCTTTGCCATATTATATTCCTCACTTTAATTACATATTTCACTTACTATCATGCCAATTAACCCGTGAAAATGCAACTATTTCTAAGCTTCTTTTTGCATTAATTTGAATTCACGTTCTTTTGTATCTTCTAAGAATTTATCAAATATCGTAATCATTGTTTCTTCCGAATTTGCCTCGTTTAAAGCAGCCTTAGCTCTTGCAGAACGAGAAATGCCCTTTAAATAATACGCGGCCTGACTTCTAAATTCTTTAGGTCCAATAACTTCACCCTTAATCTGACAAAGCGCATGTAAGTGCTCTTTAGCAACTAATATCTTCTCTGATGCCGATGGTTCAGCAATAAGTTTACCTGTTTCAAGGTATGTCGTTGTTTGCTTAATCATCCATGGATTTCCTAACGCTGCGCGACCAATCATAACTGCATCGGCACCAACTTCATCCAACATCTTCTTGGCATCTTGCGGTGTTTTAATATCACCATTACCCATAAAAGGAATCGTTTTTAAATTACTTTTAACTTCATGTAAAATATTCCAGTCTGCTTTACCATTATACATTTGGTAACGTGTTCTACCATGCATTGCAAGTGCGGCAGCACCACCTTGTTCAGCAGCCAACGCATTTTCAACTGCTAAAATGTGATCTTCATCCCAGCCCGTTCTCATTTTAACAGTAACCGGAATTGATAGTTCGCTTGTTACGGCGTCTACCATTTCGTAGACCTTATCCGGATCAAGTAACCAACGTGCACCTGCATCTGTTTTTGTTACTTTAGGTACGGGGCAACCCATATTAATATCAACAATATCAGCTGAAGTATGTTCCTCAACAAATTTTGCAGCTGCAACTAATGTTTCTTTATCGCCACCGAAAATTTGAACACTAACTGGATGTTCTCTAGGATCAACAAACAACATACTCAATGTCTTTTTATTTCTAAATTGGATTCCTTTATCAGAAATCATTTCACAAACGACTAATCCGGCACCAAAATCTTTACAAATCATTCTGAAAGCCGCATTTGTTACACCTGCCATTGGCGCAACAACTACTTGATTAGGGATTAATATATCACCAATTTTCCATTCCATTCTATTCACCTCGTCATTTTTTACGCTTACTATTGTTTAGTATCATATCACAAATAATATTTTGATAATATTTATTTAGCCGAACTATTTAACAATTGCATTAATTCATCTTCGGAGTATTGGTACTTATTTCCACAAAAACGACAAACCGCTTCTGCACCATGATCTAATTCGATCATCTCGGTAATATCAGCTTTAGGTAGTGTAGCCAACGACCCATAAAATTTATCTTTTGAACAGTCACATTCAAATGCAACCGGCATTGTATCCAAAATGTTAATATTTTCTTCACCAAACATGAGATAAATAATATCTTCCGGCGTTTTACCTTCTCTAAGCAACTCAGAAACCATTGGCATTTCCGCTAATTTTTTTTCTAATGCATCGAGTACCTCATCCGTTGCGCCCGGCATCACTTGAATCATAAAACCACCTGCAACTTCAATCGTATTATCTGTATTTACAAAAACAGATAATCCAACAGAAGAAGGGATCTGTTCTGATTTGGCCAGATAGTAGGTAAAATCTTCACCAAGTTCACCGGAAATTAATGGGACCTGCCCTGTGAATGGTTCTTTCATTCCCATATCTTTCGTCACAGCCATCGTTCCAGTTGTTCCAACCGCACCTTTAACATCAATTTTATGTTTTTCATTCAATGGCAAGTGGATATGTGGTTCATGTAGATACCCTTTAACTGTCCCATCCGCATTACCATCAATCACAATAGCGCCAACTGGTCCATCGCCGTTAATTTTAACCGTCATTTTTTCATCACCGGATAGCGTAGACGTACTCAATAGTAACGTCCCCACTAAACTACGTCCAAGTGCTGCCGATGCCGCACTCCATGTATCATGTCGCCTTTGTGCTTCAGCAACCGTATTTGTCGCAGTTACAGCATATACTCTTAATTGGCCATCATAAGCCAAACTTTTCACAAGATAATCTTTCATTTATTTCTCCTTAATATTTCGTTTTAGACCAACAAGAACTCCGACAGATAATCCATCGGAGTTCTTGTGTGACGACTATTTATCGTCTTTATTTACTTTAGGATTAAACACAACCGTTTTAGTCAAATCAACTTCATTTGATTCTTCGGCCATTTTTTGTGCATCTTTACGTTCTAATTCTTTTTTTGTTGCTTCAAAAGAACCATCTTTTTCACTTGGAAATTCATTTACGTCATCCTTTTCTGGCATCTTGCCATCTTCGAATAAGCTTAAAATTTCTTTTTCATCAAGTGTTTCAAATTCTAATAATTTATCCGCAATCAATTTATGTTGATCCCTGTGGGCTTCAATGATTTCTTTAGCAAGTGTCATACCTTCTTCAGATAAACGACGAACTTCAGAATCAATAATATCAGCCGTGTTACTTGAGTAAGCAGCACTTGGTTGACCTGAACCACCAGCGAACATTTGACTATCACCTTCTAATTGAACCGGTCCGAGTTTTTCGCTCATTCCATATTCAGTAACCATTGAGCGAGCCATTTGTGTAGCTTGTTGGAAATCGTTTGATGCACCTGAAGATTGTTCGTGATTAATAATTTCTTCAGCCGCACGACCACCCATTAATCCAGCAATTTGTTCGCTCATATCTTTTTTAGATAATAACATTTGATCTTCTTTTGGTAACATAATTGCGTAACCGCCAGCGCGACCTCGAGGAACAATCGTAACTTTGTGAACAACTCTAGCTTCATTCAACACTAACCCAACAATTGTATGTCCGGCTTCATGGAATGCAACAGTTCTACGTTCTTTTTCATTGATAACACGATCACGTTTGGCTGGTCCCGCAATTACTCGATCCTCAGCTTCATCCATATCACTTGCATCAATTTTTGATTTATTACGACGAGCGGCCAACAACGCGGCTTCATTTAGAAGATTTTCTAAATCAGCCCCAACGAATCCTGGCGTTTGTTTCGCAATAACTTTTAAATCAACATCTGAAGCCAATGGCTTGTTTTTAGCATGAACAGCTAATATTGCTTCACGGCCCTTAACATCAGGACGACCAACTAAAACCTTACGATCAAAACGACCCGGACGTAAAAGCGCTGGATCAAGAACATCAGAACGGTTAGTAGCTGCAATAACGATTACACCTTCTGTACCCGTAAATCCATCCATTTCAACAAGTAATTGGTTTAACGTTTGTTCACGTTCATCGTTACCGCCACCTGTACCGGAACCACGACGACGTCCAACAGCATCAATTTCATCGATAAAAATAATTGATGGTGCCGTTTTTTTAGCATTTTCAAATAAATCACGTACACGACTTGCACCAACTCCGACGAACATCTCGACAAAATCAGACCCTGAGATAGAGTAGAATGGCACTTCAGCCTCACCAGCAACAGCCTTTGCAAGCAATGTTTTACCAGTACCCGGAGGTCCCTCAAGAAGAACACCCGATGGAATTCTTGCACCTAAGTCGGCAAATTTGCGTGGTGCTTTCAAGAATTCAACAACTTCAACAAGTTCTTGTTTTTCTTCTTCAGCACCAGCAACATCGGCAAAACGAACTTTATTATCTTTTTTCTCAGAAGGTTTTGTCTTTGATTTACCAAAGTTCATGACTTTACCACCGCCACCGCCACCTTGTCCTGCTTGTCCCATCATAAGATAGAAAAAGCCGACCATTAATACAAGTGGGATAACCGTAATAGCTAATTGTAACCAGATGCTATCTGATTGTTCTTCTTTTGTATCTATTTTTGTCTTCGTTGCTTCAGCTGATTTCAAAATTTGTGACATATTTGAATCATTTTGAAGTACTGTTGACGTAAATTTTGTAACCTTTGTTGTTTTCTTAGCAGCCGGAATTAAAGAAAATCCGGTATTCTTACTTTTTTCTGTTTGCGCCTTAGTATAAGTACCCGTTATTTTGTAAACGCCACCTGATGGTTGAATATCAAATGACTTCACCTTACTTGATTGTAAATCTGAGACGAATTCACTTGATTGAATTTCTTGTGTTTCTGTTCCGCTATTACCATCGAAAAAGAAATACATTACGCCCATTATTCCAAGCATAATAACTATGTAAAATAAACTATTTTTAAAAAGCCCATTTTTAGGATTGTTTTTCATATCTACTCTCCTGCCCATTTTTCTTTATTTTTAATTCAGCTATTGCTTGAATTTGAATAGGATACACTATATCACAATTGACATTCTTTGACCATTATTATTACTCCGTGTAGATTTCAGGTTTTAAGATACCAATGTATGGCAAGTTTCGATACTTTTCAGCGTAATCCAAGCCATATCCAACCACAAATTCATTCGGTACTTCAAATCCCGCATAATCAACTTGAACATCCACTTTACGACCTTCTGGTTTATCTAATAATGAACAAACCTTAACGGATTTTACGTTTCTACCGTTAAATAGGTCAATCAAGTATGCCAAAGTTTGGCCCGTATCCACAATATCTTCAACAATAATTACATCTCTGCCTTTAACATCTATGTCCAGATCTTTTATAATCTTAACGTTGCCAGTTGATACGACGCCATCTCCATAACTTGAAACGTTCATAAAATCAACTTCTGCATAGTCTGAAACATTTTTGGCAATATCAGCCATAAAAAGATAGGCACCCTTTAATATACAAACAAGCAATGGATTTTTTCCTTGATAATCAGCCGTGATCTGTTGTCCTAAGCGTTGCGTTACAGCTTGAATTTCTTGTTCACTGTAAAGAACTTTTTTGATATCCGCATCCATACACTTTAGCCTCTTCCCTGACCCTGTTTTTTTAAAACGATTATGTCTTGTATTTTATCAGTTTCAAAGGGTTCTGACAATTGAGATTTCTTATAATTTATTAACCATATGATCTGTTTAGTATTCGTTTCTAGCAACCAAGCCTTATTTCTATCATCTTTGGTTACTTTTTGATCAATAAATATTTTTTTAATTTTTTGATTACCGCTATTCGCAACACTTATAAAGTCTCCTGAAAGCTTTTGTCTCAAGGTGAGACCCTCGTCAATAATTAAAGGATCAACAAAAATATAATCCGATATATCAGAATCGGTTAAATTAATTTCGTCACGATTAAATACGCCAATTTTTTCATTTTCATTTAGGTTAAACCATATATTTTTAACGACCTGTATTTTTTCGGGTGTGCTGTCATTCTTTTTTTCGTTTTTCACGAAATTCATATACTCATATTGTTTAACAAATTGCTGATCATGACCCAAATCAATTTTGCCTTGTGGTTTTTTAGGGTTCACTAGCAATTGAATGATTTGCCTAATTTGGTCCATTTTCAAGAAAACATCTCGGCTCTCGGCGATTCTTTTCAACACGGGGATTTGCCATTTTTTCGTTAAAATTGTCCATTTTTTCACTTGAAATCCGGATTCATCTTTCAACACAGTTACTTTTTCATCAATCGATTCATCTACTAATTCCAGCAAGTCTGATAATTGATTCGCATAGCTCTGTGCATGCTCGATTGCTTGCTGATTATTTTCAAGCATTTTCGGTATGATTTCTTTTCTAACACGATTTCTAAAAAAATCAGTTGATTGATTCGTTTCATCTTCAAAAAATGGAATCCCTTGTTTTTCAGCATATTGCCTAATAACTTGTTTTGAAAACGACAGCAATGGTCGAATTAATTGACCCGGTCCAAATGATCGAATTCCACTAATTCCAGTTAATTGTCGGATGTCTCCTCCACGAATTCCTTTCATAACAAGCGTTTCTATTTGATCATTAGATTGGTGTGCCGTCATTAGCGTTGGATAATCACCTGAACGCATGACCTGCTCAAAAAACGCATATCGCATTTTTCGAGCCTCATTTTCGATACCTTTTAGCCCATGTTCAGACACGGGCCAAACTTTTTTATATAATTTAAGTTGATTTTCTAGACAATACTTTTCAATAAATTCAGTTTCAATCTGACTTTGCGCTCTCAGTTGATGGTCAACATAGGCAATACCAATTTCCGGTCGGCTGTCATTTGGCAGTTGTCTTAATAAATCAAGTAGTACCATAGAATCAACGCCAGTCGAAACGGCAACTAAGACTTTTTTGGGACTCCCAAGCAGTCGGTATTGAGCCTCGAACTTTGTATTCAACACAACTTTTCTCCTTTTTTAAATTAAAAAAAGAGCGGTTTAAAATTTTCATTTCAACCACTCATTTTAAAATTTGTTATTAATTACGTCGGCCGCCACGGCCACCGCGTTTACCTTCAGTACTTCTTTTTAGCGAAACTAAACGATCTTCACTATCTTTCAAAAATCCAGATAGTAATGAATCAAAGTCATCTTTTTGAGGCTCAACTTTTTTAGTCTGATAACGATTCTTGCCACCACCTGATGGACGAGAACTAGTCGATGCACGAGCATCTTTGTTAAATGTTTTCTGTGGACGAGATTTTGTTTCTGTTACTTGAGGTTTATCAACCGCTTTGCGTATTGATAAACTAATTTTTCCATCATCACCGATGGATAAAACCTTAACTGTAACTTCATCCCCAACAGTTAATGCATCATGAATATCCTTAATAAATCCGTCAGATACCTCACTAATATGCACTAACCCTGTTTTTCTGTCACCCAAATCAATAAACGCACCGAAATTTGTGATTCCTGAAACTTTACCTGAAACTTTCTCTCCGACTTCAATAGACATAAAAAAGTTGCTCCTCCTTAGATATATATACCATTTTAGTATACCACGCTATAAACCTTGATACAAAGTTAAATCATGACCAATATTTTTTGTGCCCATTAATTTTTTAAATTAGTTTTATCGCTAGGAAAACTATAAACTGTTTCCCCTTTTTTAGAGAAATAATATTTCTCACGAATTAATTTCAGTAAATAATCATTATCATTTAACTGTTCAACCTGGAATTTAAGATCCTTTTGCTCCGTTTTAGCTTTTTCTAATTTTGTTTGTTCAACTGTCGTCTCTTGCTTATAACGTGCAACTTTAACTTTTGTTGAGATTAGTTGCACGCTAAAGAAAATAATAATAATCGCCAAAATAGCCGTCAATCCGATCAAACGTCGTCGATGAATACGTGCTAAACGTTGATCTGCTTTTTGCCCGTTCTTGTTTGCTCTCATGAAATCATTATCTAAGAATTTAATTTTCGATTTATTATCGGCCATGTTTGTCTCCTAACCCAATAAAGGTAATCCAATCAAAAATCGATAATTATCGACTTTCTTCAGTATAAACTTCAGAAACGACTTCATATAAATCAATAGATTCTGCTTTTTTTGTCGTTTCTTTAAGTGCCATTACTTTAACGGTTAACGTTTTATTACCAAATTGAATCGTTAAATCATCCCCAACAACGACATCTGTAGATGATTTCGCAACTTTATCATTGATGGTAATACGACCTTTGTCTGCAATTTCTTTTGCAACCGTTCGGCGTTTAATAATACGTGATACTTTTAAAAATTTATCTAATCTCATTAGTTTAGTCCCCTTTATTATCGTCTAATTTTTTTCAAAATACGTTTTCCAAATGGTAAACTTAACCATTCTCTAATAGAAAATAGTTGCCATTTAATTGCCATCAGGGCAAATATGCCAGCTCCTATAGAACCAGAAACGAGCGCGACAAGCCCACTTAATAAACGATTACCATTTACCCAATTAATTAATTGATTATCTAATAAATAAACCACAATTCCCATCATTACACAAACTAATGTTAATTTTATCATAAAAGGTGGATCGATTAGTAGCTGCCTTGTCACACTTGGTGACATTATCCACATGGCAATTAGCACAACTAGTAAGCTCAGAATTGTTGCTACGCTGGCGCCCACAGTCCCCATAACAGAAACCAAATAAAAATTGATACCCATTTTAAGTAGGAGTCCAATAAGCAATGAAATAACTGCCGTTCGATACAAGCCTAAGCTCTGTAATACGCTGTTGTATGTCCCGATAACCGCCGCCAAAAAGATACTTATCATATAAACGGATAATGTTTCATTTTGCAATTGATCACCAAATAAAAACTGATTAACCATTGGCATTAATGCGACTAATCCCACTGTTGCAGCCATTGATAAGGCTACTGTCACATGGACCAACATCTTAGCATACCGCTGAAAATCTCGTTTCCGATTTTCACGTCGTGCCGCCGCCAGAGAAGGTAGTAGCATTGAAGAAAATCCAACTGAAATGACTAACCCTAGCTGAACTAACGGCTGAGCACGATCATAAATTCCTTTTAACGATTTAGCAGCAGTATTTGAGTAGCCAAAATGTACCAAGCCATTTTTCACCGTGAATGAATCAATCAGTTGCAATAAAACCATCATTGCAGCAAACAGGCAAATAACCAGTCCTTCTGAAAACAACTTTTTAGTAACAACCATCAGTCTTCGCCTATCTAGACGCATGGTCACTTTTTTGAAATCGATGCTAAAGAAATGGTAAAAAGATAAACTTGCACCAATCGCACCGACAGTCGCACCAAACATCGCCCATGACCCCATTGAATATAACGACATTTTATTTTTTACCGCAATGTATGCGGCTAAAATAATTAATCCAACACGTAATAATTGTTCTACGACCTGTGAAACTGCTGTTTTATTCATTTCGAAAATTCCTTGGTAATAGCCACGTCCGACGGCTAATACAGGTAGAAATAAGAACATGAACGAGACACTCTTAATTAGACCATCTAATTGACTGTCACCCATTGCTAACGCAATTTTAGATGCCCCTAACTGCAATCCGAAAAAAACGATCATGCTAAATACGCCTAAAACAATAAAAATATCCTGAGATAATTTTATTTTATCTTCCTCTAGAGGTTCCTCAGCAATTAACTTACTAATATAGACAGGAAACCCGGTCAACGCAAAAGTCATCCCTATTCCATAAATAGGATAAACCTGTTGATAAATATAAAATCCTGTATCGCCAACTAAATTTTGAAAGGGTACTCTGTAAATGGCACTCAAAATTTTGGCAATCAACGAGGCAACCGACAAAATCATCGCGCCTCGCATTAAATGTCTAAGCTGCTTATTTCCCATATTATTTTGATTCCTTTTTATTTAGTCAGCGATCGTTATTTCGCCAACAGACTCACTCAACGCTTGAACAACGTTTTGTAGTTCAATTAACCAATCTTCTTCAGTCATCTTAGGCTGAATCACCAAAATCACACGCATTTGCTTGCCTTGTGGTTTTAACGACGCCTTTAATTTTGTTGTCGATAATGCCTTAAAAATGGCTTCCGTACCTAATAATGTCGTCCCTTTTTCAGAAACGGAAACAATCAACTGATCTTTATCTTTTTTAATTTTCTCAACTAATGCTTTATCGGCAAATAATTTAAGTAACCCAACTTCCATTAAGTTGTTTACTTCGGTTGGAAATTCACCAAAACGATCAATCAAATCACCCTGAACTTCTAAATATTGGTCATAAGTATCGAGTTGACGAATTCGTTTATAGATTTCAATTTTTTGACGTTGATCGTCAATATATGTTGATGGTAGGTACGCCTCAATATTAATTTCAATTTCTGAGTCGGATTTAGGATCAACTTTTTTACCTTGTTTTTTATTCACAGCCTCTGTCAACATCTGTGTATACAAATCGTATCCCACGGAATCAATAAAGCCATGTTGTTGTCGTCCTAATAAATTTCCTGCCCCACGAATAGATAAATCTCGCATGGCAATTTTAAATCCGGACCCTAATTCAGTAAAATCTTTAATTGCCTCTAACCGCTTCTCGCTGACTTCAGTTAATACCTTATTAGGTTTATACATGAAATAAGAATAGGCGATTCGACTACTACGTCCAACACGGCCACGTAATTGATAAAGTTGTGCCAATCCCATATGATCAGCATTTTCAACAAATAATGTATTCGCATTTGAAATATCCACGCCCGTTTCAATGATTGTCGTTGTGACCAATACATCATAAACACCTTGAATAAAATCGTACAACACATTTTCTAATTGGTTCTCAGTCATTTGCCCATGAATATAAGCAACGCTGGCCTCAGGTACCATAATTTCAATTTCTGAAACAACTTTTTCAATATCTTCAACACGATTATGCAAATAAAAGACCTGCCCACCTCGTTGAAGCTCTCTTTGAATACCATCTCGAATTGTGCCACCGTTTTGTTCCATTACGTATGTTTGAATTGGATAACGATTCAATGGTGCTGTTTCAATTACTGATAAATCACGTACACCAAGCATCGACATATTAAGTGTTCTTGGAATTGGCGTCGCCGTCAACGTTAAAACATCAACTTGTGATTTAAATTCCTTAAGTCGTTCTTTGTGTTTCACACCAAAACGTTGTTCTTCATCAACAATCAGTAAGCCTAAATCGGCGAACTGAATATCCTTCGATAAAATTCGATGCGTCCCAACAACAATATCTAATGCGCCACTGGCCATTTTTTCAGTCGTTTCTTTTAGCTGTTTCTTCGTTCTAAATCGTGATAAAATCCCAATTTCAACTGGAAATCCCTCAAACCGATTAATCATTGTCTCGTAATGTTGCTGAGCCAACACGGTCGTTGGAACAAGTAACGCCACTTGTTTATGGTCCTGAATTGCTTTAAAAGCGGCACGTAATGCAACCTCTGTCTTACCAAAGCCAACATCCCCAATTAATAACCGATCCATTGGTTTCTTTTGTTCCATATCATGCTTAATTTCATTGGAGCTCCTGATTTGATCTTCAGTTTCAGAATATGGGAAGGCATTTTCAAATTCCATTTGGTAGTCATTGTCTTTTGAAAACGTGAAGCCAACCTCTGCTTCACGTTCAGCGTACAAGGCGACTAGGTCATCAGCGATATCTTCAATTTTAGCAGCAACTTTATTTTTTGTTTTGGTCCATTCTGTACCACCTAATTTATTGATTCTAGGTGATTTAGATTCGGATGACACATACTTCTGAACCATATTTAATTGTGTTACCGGAATAAACAACTTTGCTTCATCCCTGTAGGCAATCGTCATATAATCTTGATGTTTCCCGTCAACTTCTAATGTCTCCATACCCATAAATTGGCCAATACCGTGATTGACATGAACTACGTAGTCACCAGGTTTTAAATCCTGATAACTTTTAAGGCGCTCAGCATTAGCTAAAGTCTGTCGTTTTGGTCGTTTCTTAGTGACCTTGTTGAACATCTCGTGTTCAGTCACAACGACCAAGTTTGCTGTCGGCAACTCAAACCCAGCTTGTAGATTACCTTCTACAACCTGAACTTTCCCTAGTTGCAAACTATCCAATGTGGTCATAATAGACGGAATCTCAAAATCATCTAACGTCTGTGAAACCTTATTAAGTCGTTCCTTATCTTGCACCATTACGATAATTGTTTGTTTCTTTTTTAACCAACGATCCATTTCTGTCTTTAGTAGTGGTATTTGACTAAAGAATTGTTGCATCGCATGACCCGGTACATCAATGAGTTGGTTGAATTTTAAATTCCCCATACCCTTTTGGAAATGAGCTAAAAATAACTCAGCATGCGCTTCGTTTTTTAATAAGTCGCGTAACTCAAATCCAAATTTACTCGTTGACAAAACCTGATGCGTTTTTAACTTATCCGCCATCCAGTTATCTTCGTCTAATTTAAGTGTTTTTTCGCTTTCTAACAATCTTGGATAGTCATCCAGGATAACTAAGCCATCTTCACCTAAATAGTTCAACAAGCTGGTTTTAGACTGGTAAATAATATCCCCAAATAATAAGTGTTCTGGAGACAAATGACCCTTTTCAAAATCACTCATAATGGGCATTATATTGGATTCTAATCGTTCTTGGTCGTCGCTATCGAGTCGTTTGTATTCTACGCCATACGCTTTTTTTAATGTTTTACTAGCCTCTAAGAGCATTTCATCGGTCGCAATAAAATCAGTTGCAGGCATAACCTGAATCTGATCCACATTTTCCAAGCTACGCTGATTAGTAACGTCAAAATAACGCAATGAATCAATTTCCGTGTCAAATAAATCCAGGCGAATTGGATTTTCAACAGTTAGGGGATAAATATCTAAAATAGACCCTCGTACAGCAAAATCCCCAGGTCGTTCAACTAATTTTTGACGTTGATAACCCATTGTAAAAAGTTGGGTCTCCGTTTCCTTCAAATCTATATCTTTACCAATAGTTAGATTTAAGGTCGCTTGTTTCCACGTTGTAACGGGGGCCAAAAATCGTCTCAGTCCTGAGATCGACGTGACAACAATTTTAGGTGTTTCACTCAGTAGGGATTGAAGTGTTTGAACACGTTCACTTTTAAATTCAGGTGAACTCGTTGCCAATTCTGCAGCCAATAATTCTTCAACAGGGAATGTCAGCACGTTTTCTTCGTCAATAAAATTAGTTAAATCTTCATTTAATTGAGTCGCATGAAATAAGTTATCGGTCACAATTAACATCGACTTATTTTTATTTTTAAAAATCGTAGCCAACATCAACGTTTTAGCTGAGCCGGTTAACCCGGTTAGTAATTGTCTCGTATGAGGTTCAACATTAGTTAACCAGTTATCCACACCAGGAACAGACTGCATCATTGCTTCTAAATTCATTACGCCACCTTCTACCCTTTTCTAAGCAGTTTTTTCTTATTTATGATTGTATTTATTCATTGTGTTCATAAAATCATCTGTTTCCAACCAATCCTCAGTTGCTAAAGTTGCCGTATTGATTGCATCCCCCAGAGCTTTTTCCTGATTTTTAGAGAATTTAGTTAATACCCAATCAACTACAGAAACTTTATCTGGATGGTCGATACCAATTTTAATTCGTTTAAATTCTTGCGTACCTGTATGCGCTATTATACTTTTTAATCCATTATGCCCACCGGCTGAACCTTTTTGACGTAACCGAATACGGCCAACTTCTAAATCTAAATCATCATTAACAATAAGTATGTCAGAAACGTCTATTTTGTAAAAATCCATCAAAGGTCTAACTGCTCGACCTGATTCGTTCATGTAAGTAGATGGCTTAACTAAGACAATCTTTTCACCATTCAAGTTAAAAGAAGCTACTTGTGCTTCGTACTTACTTGAACCAAAATCAGCATTGTATTGTTTTGCAAATGCATCTACTGTGGCGAAACCAACATTATGCCTTGTACCATCATACTTTTGACCAATATTACCCAAACCAACTATCATTTTCATTTCAATTTCTCCTTTAAATAAACGCAAACATCTGGGCAAGTTTATTAGCTTACCCAGCATTTCGACCCTATTCTTTTCTTTCAATCATTATACCATACTCGATTTATGCCGTTTTTGTAAAAGAACTCGTTCAATCTAGTATGTTTTTTAACAAAAAAACATGTTATAATTATTCAGTAATAATTATAGCTCTGAAAGGATGAATTATTTTGACAAAAACACAAAATCATCAAAAAGTTATCTTAGTCGGCGATGGCGCCGTAGGTTCTAGTTACGCATTCGCAATGACACTCCAAGGTGTCGGCGAAGAATTTGGTATCATCGATGTTGCTAAAGATCGCACTGTCGGAGATGCTTTAGATTTAGAAGATGCTACACCATTCGCATTTCCTAAACGTATTTACTCAGCAGAATATTCTGACTGTGAAGATGCAGATCTTGTCGTTATCACTGCTGGCGCACCACAAAAACCAGGTGAAACACGTCTTGACCTTGTAAACAAAAACTTAAACATCTTGAAAAGTATCGTAACTCCAATCGTTGAATCTGGATTTAAAGGTATTTTCTTAGTTGCTGCTAACCCAGTTGATATTTTAACTTACGCAACAATGAAATTCTCTGGTTTCCCTAAAGATCGCGTTATTGGTTCAGGTACTTCACTTGATACTTCACGTTTACGTGTTGCTTTAAGCAAATTAACTGACATTAACGACCCTCGTTCAATCCATGCTTACATGATGGGCGAACATGGTGATACAGAATTTGCTGCTTACTCAGCTGCAACTGTTGGTGGCCTTCCATTCTTAGATTGGGCAAAAGCTAACAACATTTCTGATGACCAACTTGCTAAAATTGAAGATGACGTTCGTAACAAAGCTTACGAAATCATCAACAAAAAAGGCGCAACATTCTACGGTATTGGTACAGCATTAGCTCGTCTTTCAAAAGCAATTTTGCGTGACGAAAATGCCGTATTACCTGTTAGTGCATACATGGACGGACAATATGGTTTGAACGATATTTATATCGGTACACCAGGTGTTGTTAATGGCCAAGGTCTTGCACAAATCATTGAAGTACCTTTAAGTGATGTTGAGGCTAAACGTATGACTGATTCAGCTGCTACTTTAAAACAAGTTTTAAATGATGGTCTTAAAGAATTAGGCGAATAATTTTTAATTATTTTCCAAAAAAAGGAACGGAAGACATTCTTCCGTTCCTTTTTTAATGCAATCTTAATAATCAAATTACTGTTAAAAAGCTTCATTTATGGTATTATAAAAATGTAAATGAGAAAAATTTAATATTTGGAGGCGTCTATATGTTATTAAATACTTTAGTTAAACCGTTAAAAGAACTCACGACTGTTCGTGAAAGTGTCACACTTGAAGAAGCACTCACGGTCCTAGAAGATTCTGGATTCCGTTGTGTGCCCATCCTGGATGAAACGGGTCAGATCTTCCGTGGTAATATTTATAAGATGCATATTTATCGTCATAAGTCACAAGGCGGAGATATGTCACTTCCCGTAACTTATCTTCTTAAGAACGCAACTAAGTTTATTTCATCTGATTCAGCGTTCTTTAATGTATTCTTCTCAATCAAAGATTTACCTTATATCGCTATTTTAAATGAAAATAACTATTTCGAAGGTATTTTGACGCATACACGTCTTTTAGATATGTTATCTCAGTCATGGAATTTTGACGTTGGTAGTTATGTGTTAACTGTTATTTCAGCCGGAGAACGTGGCGATTTAGTTGATATGGCAAAAGTTATTACAAAATATTCTTCAATCGCTAGTTGTATGACTTTAGATGTTAAAGAAGGCGAATTATTACGTCGAACGTTATTCACATTGCCAGGCGGAGTTACGCAAGAAAAAGTTGATAAGATTGTTGATAACTTGGGACGTAAAGAGTTCATTGTTTCCGAAATTGAAGACTTACGTGGCTAAATAAAAAACAGACCTTCTCAGGTCTGTTTTTTTAATGCATTCTTTTATCGAAATGAATAGCGCGATCTAAAACGAGCATCAATGGCGCCGTAATAGTCATAATCACAAATTCAGATAATGCGGTCGTACCATAGGTAGGCCAAAATGGTAAATTAGCTGTCATGTTTAGCATAATAGCAATTAAAAACATGGTAAATGAGAAGACCACGATATTTAAAAGCATCTTTTGCCACATTTCTTTAAACCTGGGACTCACAAAAATAACAATTAAAAGACCCATTATTGTTTGTGAACCCCCAAAAAGGACGTCTAACGGGCTACTATAAAAGAGATTAAATAAGATAACCCCTAAAGAAACACCCCAGATATACTTTTTATTGAATAAAACTAAATGATTCAATCCCTCTGATAGACGAAATTGAATGGCACCACTTGCCATACTGAATATTCCTGGAACAACTGCCAATACGATATATAGTGCAGCGATTAAACCATTAATGATAACTTGGTTTACACGGTTATTTTTTGTCATTGTTACTAGACTCCCTTAGTTTTTTAGCGTGGGATGGTTACGAACCACGTTTTTTTATTACTCTATGTTGTTTTTCATTTATTCCACTTTATGTATTGCTGGAACGAGTCCAACACTTGTCCTAAGCGCTTCATCAACCTCAAGCATCCCTTTTTTAGAAAGGTGCGTGATACGATCTTTTAGGCGTTGCTTATCGATAGTGCGGATTTGTTCCATTAGTATAACCGAGTCCTTTTCAATCCCGTCTCTACTTGCTAAGAGACCAACGTGTGTTGGCATTTTAGGTTTTTGAATACGCGCCGTAATGGCGGCAACGATAACGGTTGGACTATATCGATTACCAATATTATTTTGGATAATGAGAACCGGTCTCATCCCCCCTTGTTCAGAACCAACAACGGGAGATAAATCCGCATAGAAAATATCTCCACGTACGATATTATCAACCATTTTATCCCAACTCTCTACATAATTTGAAGACGTAATAAAGCCTCGTCTTCAGATCCTTTAAAATCGTTACTTATTTCACTATTCAACTGTCCCATTTCTGAATATCCGTCGATTAACTCATCCATCGTTTTTTGATGACTTAAAACAGAATTTAATATTTCCGTGTCATTAAGTGCCTCATTACTGATAGAATAGTACGCACAATAGTCGGCCAGATGGCTCGTTATTACTTTCTCATTTTTATCCATTTGTACTTCCCCCATAGAATTACATTCTACAGCTAGTTTACCATAGGGGACCGGCCAAATAAATATTAATTTAGATAAACACGCGGTACACGTTCCGAAAGTGCACAAGTTACCTCGTAATGAATTGTACCGGCATAGGTTGCCACATCTTGTGCAGTTATGACTTCATTACCATCTTTTCCAATCAAAGTTACCTTTGTCCCGTTTGGCATTTTGTATGGCAAACGGACCATGAGTTGATCCATGCAGACGCGACCAATAATTTCACAAAATTGACCGTCAACTAGTAACTTAAATCCTTGTAAGTTGCGAAACACACCATCCGCGTATCCAATTGGTATCGTTCCAACCCATTCATTTTCTTGTGCTTGGTAGGTAATGCCATACCCAACAGAATCACCCGTATGAATTTCTTTCACAAAACTCAATTCAGAGGTTAATCCCATTGCAGGTTTTAATTCATATGGTAACGCTACTTCTCCGCCTGAAGGGTTCAAACCATACATTGAAATGCCCATTCGAATCAGATTACCGTTACAGGCGGCGTGCCATAAGCTTGTTGCCGAATTAGATACATGTACATATCGAGGTCTGTCAACAACTACTGCCATTAATTTATTGAATTTCGCCATTTGCTTCTTGAAGTAAGTATCATCAGGAGAATCTGCTGTCGCAAAATGTGTAAAGATGCCTTCAAAATTAAATACGTCCTTATTACCTTTAAGAAAATTAATTGTTTCCAAAAATGGATCAGCTTCTCTAAAACCGATCCTTCCCATTCCAGTATCCAAAGCTAAATGTACGGATAGAGGAGCTGATTGTTCTTTTTTAAGCAGTACACTGGCCTCTTTCAACCAGTTAAGTTCCGAAACGGTTGCTGATATTTTATTTTCTGCCAACAACGGTGCATATTTACTTTGCGTTAATCCTAAAATTAAAATGGGTTCGCTAAACCCGGCTTCTCGGATAGCTATTGCTTCATCAATGATTGCAACACAAAATCCTTTTACGCCAGCTTCTTTTGCCGTTTTAGCAACCTCAATTAAACCATGTCCATAGGCATCTGCTTTAATAACAGCAAAAATGTCCGTGTCATCCGTTAACGTCTCTTTTTCGGCAATAATATTCGCCTTGATAGCTAATCTATCGACTAAAACCTGAGTTGGACGATGAGTTCCTATGACCATATTTATACTATCTCCTATTCTTTATTTTCTAAAATGACTTCAGTTATAACCAAACTATCCGTGTGTGAGATAGAAATGAAGCCATTACCGTCAAAAGGCTGTTTCATAATTACTGGTTTTCCCATTTCGTTATTGAGTATCTCAACATCTAAAAAGCCAACCTTGTTGCCTATCCCAGTTCCAAAAGCCTTACTGTATGACTCCTTCGCTGAAAATCTCCCAGCAATAAACTCGTCTTTATGTTTACCTTTTAATTTGTTAAATTGATTAATTTCATTTGTTGTGAGGATTTTAGTAATAAATTGCTCATGTTGATTAGCCATTTCTACTACACGCTTAATATCAGATATATCAACGCCAATTCCATAAATCACATTATCACCTATTTCTTTTCATTCAATTTCTTTCAATTATGTCCTTACTAAGTTTATCAAATTTATGCTGTTTCTGCATTAAAATCGCTTATATTTTAACTATCAATATTGTAAGCTATGGGGCATTATAAGCAAAAAAAGAGACCCAGTTTCCCGAGTCTCTTTTCAATATTTAAATTAATCTTTTGTTCTGATTGTGAAGTTACGTTTTGGTGCGCTACTTCCGTTTGAACGGTTATCATTCGAACGTCCGCCATTACTACGGTTATCGCTTGAACGGTTACCTTGGTAACCACCGCCGCCATTACCGTTACTACGACGGTCTGAGCTACCACCATTACTGCGGCGATCGCTGCTTCCGCCACGACGATCTGAACTTCCACCGTTACTACGGTTTCCGCCACCATTACGGTTGCCTTGGTAACCACCACCGTTGCCGCCACGACGATTTCCACCGCCATTACCGCTACGACGGTTATTTCCGCCACCACCGCCACCCTTACGTCTAGGTAATGGGCGTTCTGGTGTAATCTTAACAGGTACTTGTGATGAATCATTTTTGATAACATCACTAAGTAATGCAGCAACTAAATCAGCAACGTCAAACTTAGCCATTAATTCAGTAGCTTGTTTTGCATATTTTTTAGTATCTGTTTTGCTAACTAAGGCTGTAACATCAGCGATTGCTGTTTCAATTTGACCAGCAAATGCTTCGTCATCAGTAGGTGGCGTTAAAGCTACCATGCGTTTCTTAGTTAATTTTTCGATTTGACGCAAGTAATCCATTTCATTTGGTGAAACAAATGTCAATGAAGTTCCTTTATGTCCGGCACGACCAGTACGGCCAATACGATGAACATAACTTTCAGGATCTTGAGGGATATCGTAGTTAAAGACATGGGTAACCCCAGAAATATCTAAACCACGAGCAGCAACATCAGTTGCCACTAAAATATCAAGTTTACCTGATTTGAATTCGCGTAAAATACTCATACGACGTTGTTGTGATAAATCGCCATGGATTCCTTTTGCGTTGTATCCGCGCATTTCGAAACCTTTAGCTAATTCATCAACACGACGTTTTGTACGTCCGAAAACAATTGTTTGTGTTGGGTTTTGAGCATCGTACATACGTGTCATAACATCAAATTTTTCGAAATCTTTTGAAATTACGTAGTATTGATCAACTAAGTCAGTTGTTAATTCTTTTGCCTTAACAGTTACCAAAGTAGGATCTGTCATAAATCTTTCACCAATACGGCGAATAGCATTTGGCATTGTAGCAGAGAATAACAATGTTTGACGTTCGTCGGGAACAGTTGTTAAGATACTTTCGATATCTTCAACGAATCCCATATCTAGCATTTCATCAGCTTCATCTAAAACTAAAGTTTTAACGTTACCTAATTTAACGGTACGACGACGGATATGATCTAATAAACGTCCTGGTGTTCCAACTAAAATTTGAGGTGCGCGATTAAGACTTTTAATTTGACGACGGATATCAGACCCACCATAAACAACTTGAACTTTAGCATGTCTTTCTTTACCTAAACGGTAAAGTTCTTCTTGCGTTTGGATAGCAAGTTCACGTGTTGGTGAGATGATAAGTGCTTGAACTTCATCTTTTGTTGTATCAATTGTATCCAAGATTGGTAAACCGAATGCAGCTGTTTTACCAGTACCTGTTTGTGCTTGTCCAATAACATCTTTTCCTTCTAAAGCCATTGGAATTGTTTCAGATTGGATAGGTGTTGCTTCTTCAAAACCGCTACGTTGAACGGCCTTTAGTAGTTCATCGGATAGTCCTAATTCTGTAAATTTCAAGTATAAATTCCTCCTAATGTGTTTGCAAACTAATATCCTTCACAACACAGTTAAGAGTTCGTCGTCAATTACTGTCTTGTAAAGTTAAATTAATTTAAGTCTGACCCTTCATGAGTCACCATTTAAACTATAATAGCACCTTAAATACGATTAAGCAACTACCTAGTGACTCTGTAAATCCGATAAAACGGTTTCTAAATGGACGCCATGGCTTCCTTTGATTAAAATAGCATCATTTTTCGTACGTGCCTCTAACAAGTCCTGCGTCATTGCTTCTTTTTGATCCAAACGATAATAATGAATATGTTTATCATCATATTTTGATTTTAGTGATGTCGCTAATGAATCGATTTGATCCCCATAAAGATAGACACTTTGTATTTTTTGGTTATCGAAACTATCGGCCAAGCTGAGGTGCATATCACTCGATTGATCACCTAGTTCAAGCATATCACCTAGAACAACAATCCGATTACCTTCAACATCACTATTTGAGAATGCTTTGATAACTGCTTTTGCGGCTGTCGGATTTGAATTATAAACGTCACTTAAAATCGCCTCGCCTAAATGTCCCTTCAACCACTCTGTCCGGTTCTTAGTTAAATCGAAATCACTGAGTGCTTTTACAATGTTGTCAGAAGACACACGATAGTGACGACCAACCGAAATAGCAGCCATTGCATTGTCCACGTTATATGTGCCAATCATTGGAATTGTAAAATTAACATCGGGCATCTCTCTCACTTTAAAACTTGTCATCACTTGATTACCAACAACGTTAGAAACACTTAAATCAGAACTTTCACCATGTCCAAATCCAAATGACCGTTGTTTAATAGTAGCGACGCGTTCTCTTAATAATGGCTCATCAGCGTTATAAACCAATAATCCATCCTCTTTTAATCCATTCACAATTTCCATTTTTGCGTCCGCTATCTTATCGCGCGTACCAAAAAATTCAATATGAGCTTCACCAATCATTGTAATAACGGCGACGTCAGGCTGTGCAATACGACTTAAAAAGTCTAATTCGCCAGGATGGTCCATCCCCATTTCAACAACAACAATTTCAGTATTAGGTTCAATACTTAATAAAGTCATTGGTACACCTAAATGGTTATTGAAGTTTGCTTCCGTTTTACAAACGTTATATTGTTGACTCAATATTTCTGTAATCATATCTTTAGTTGTTGTTTTACCATTACTACCAGTAACCGCAACGACCTTGGGATTAATTTTATTCAAGTAATATTTCGCTAAATCTTGGTAAGCTTTTAGCGTGTCATCCACCAATATAACCGGGATTTTCGTTGGCATTGTTTCTTGATGATTAATATCCCATAAGGTAGCCGTGGCACCATTATCAATGGCGCTTTGAATGTAATCATGTCCATCATTTTCTGCCACTATTGGTACAAATAAACTACCAGTCGTTAATTGACGACTGTCAAAAGAAACACTACTAATATCGACCGGTTCATCACTAATCTCATTCTTGGCACCAACGGCACCCGCAACTTCAGTTAATTGCATTTTCATTATATAAACCCTCACATTCGTATGACCATTAAATCAATTGTTTGCTTGATTTTTTTTAAGTGCTAATTGTAATAACTCCTCAATTAAATCGCTATAACTAAGTCCCACTGCTTCCCATAACCTAGGGTACATTGCATTTTTATAAAAACCGGGCATAGTCGTAATCTCATTTAAATAGATATCTTGATTTGCACTAATAAAGAAATCACAGCGAGCAAGTCCTGACCCATCAATTACTGCGAAAGCTCTTTTAGAAAAATCGACTAACTTGTTAAGTAGTTCATCATCAAGTTCAACCGGAATTCTAGCCTCGTGGTCCTCTTTCATCGCAAGTTTGCGATCATAGACATCATCAAAGGATAAAATCTCACCCGGAACACTTGTTGCAATTTCTTCATTGCCCAATAATCCAATCTCAATTTCTCGCGCAGCAATCCCGCGCTCAACGATAACACGCGAACCCAACAAGAAAGCATCATCAATGGCATTTTTTAATTCAGCAACATCGGTTGCTTGTGTCACACCAATTCCCGATCCTAAGCTGGCCGGTTTCACGTACATGGGATAAAGTAATTCACCCTCACATCTAGCAATAACACTTTCGGAATCATGCTTCCAAGCCTGCGCATCAATTGCCTCAAATGGGACAACCGGGATGCCGGCCTGTTTGAACAACAATTTACTCATGATTTTATCATTTCCAATAGCCGACGCTAACACGCTGTTACCGACATACGGTATGTTCAATGTTTCAAGCAATCCTTGAACAGTACCATCTTCACCATTTGGCCCGTGTAAAACAGGAAAAACAACGCTATCTTCCACGTTAAATCCATTTGGTAAAAATTTAATTCCTTTTGAATTTTCATGTTCATTTATTGCTTGAACTTTTTTATCCGCTTCTTCAAGTCGTAAATTATCCGCGAACTTAGCAGGCTCTGTAATTGTCTGACCTTGCAGCCACGTTCCTGTTCTCGTAATATAAATTGGAATTACGGAATAGTACTGGTAATAAATGGCTTGCGTTATTTGAAAAGCAGTTGAAAGCGAGATTTCATGTTCTGCGCTTTTACCACCATAGAGTAAATAAACTTGCATCGATATATTGCCCTCCATTTTTTGCACGTCCTATTGTACCATTTTTTTAAATTCAACAAAAATAAAAAAAGATAACATCAAAACCTCGTTATCTTTTTAAAATACAATACTGTCTTCAAAGGCAGCCTGATTAGAAATTACAATAGACCACTCCTGGTCAGAAAAGTCATAGTCTAAACTAGCAACTAATTTTGCACTTTCCGTTTCTAATGTTGGTTCATGCCACTTCATTTGATAAATACTATCCACCATCACATAAACAGGTACTGATAATTTTGTATTGTTGACGGTCATCATTGAAAAATCTAATACCGCGCCTTCAACAAATAGTGGCATTAGTTCCTCAGTAATAGACTTAGGTACTTTTTCCAACATCATTGGTCGTCTTCTGAACAAGCCATTTTTTTCACGATAAGCTCGATTAGCATGTCGAATAACTGATTTAGAAAACACACTATAAAACTGGTTCAGGTAACGGTAATAGATTTTCAACGCGTCATTAGGTAATGTCAAAAATACATAATCATTCTGCAACTTGTAATAGAATGGTGATTGGATATGTGAAAATGTATGCCCCAAATATAAAAACTCTGATACTTCTCTTGGCGTAATTAATTCTAAATCGTCTTGACTATCAAAATCAATCCAATTTTGTTTCACCCCGGTAGTCCCTTTATTCAAATAACGCGCAATATTTTCTTCCCCGGTAACCGTATTAAATCCCGTTGCGATGTCAATTTCATTTTCATAATCCACTGGATTCAATGATAAAATATTGGTTGGTAATCTGGGAATGCTCGTTATGAAATCTGTTCTAGAAATCCCATAAGATAAAATCAAATGAGAAACCGTTTCAACATGAATGTAGACTAAATTGTCTCTCACCACTATCATCCCCATTTTATAAAATAGTCACTACATTGCTTCTAAACGCGCAATTCTATCTTCCATTGGTGGATGCGTTTGGAATAATCCAGACGTTTTCTTCTTCAATGGATTTGAAATGTACAGTGCCGCACTACTTGGATCAGCCCGTTCCATTGGTTCACTATTAGAAATTTTTTCTAAAGCATGAATCAATCCTTGTGGGTTACGCGTTAATTCCACAGCAGAAGCGTCAGCCAAATATTCTCTGTTTCTAGAAAGAGCCAGTTGCGCGATAGTTGCCGCAATTGGTCCTAAAACAACCAACAGTACTGATAGAATCATTAAAATAATTTCCAATGAGCCACCACCTTCTCGATCATCATTACTTCGACGACGGCCACCGCCCCACCAGAAAGAGTTCATACCAATATTAACCAATAACGAGATAGCCGCTGACAGTGCTAATGCAATTGTTGACAAGCGGATATCATAATTACGTACATGAGAAATTTCATGTGCCATAACGCCTTCTAATTCTTCTCGATTAAGTCGATTAAGTAATCCGGTTGTTGCTGCGACAGCCGCATGTTCTGGATTATTTCCAGTCGCAAACGCGTTAGGACTTGCATCTTCAATAATAAAGACTTTCGGCATTGGAACCTGTCCAACAATTGCCATATCCTCTACAACATGCCATAGTTCAGGCGCATCATCAACGGATTTCACCTCAGTCGCATGATTCATGCTCATGACAACACTAGTTGATTGTGAAATCATCAATCCCATATAAACGACAGCAATAACGGTTGCCATCAATAATCCAGAAATAGCACTATTGAAAAAGACGTAACCAACAGCAGCACCAATCGCAACCATCAATAATACAAAACCAATTAAAACGTAAACCGTTTTGCGCTTATTTTGCGCGATTTGATCATATAGCATAGTTATCTCCTAACTTCTTAATCAAATGAAACGTTTGGTACAGCCTTTTCAGTTTCAGGAACTGCAAGGTAGTCCACTTTAGTGAAATGATGAATTCCCGCAACAATATTTGATGGGAATGATTGAATTTTTGCATTTAAACTTGCTGCAGTTGAGTTAAATAATTGACGTGAATATGAAATTTTATTTTCTGTATTTGATAATTCTTCCATTAACTTAGTAAATTCTGTGTTAGCTTTTAAATCTGGGTAGCTTTCAGATAAAGCGAAGATGCTCTTCAATGACTGGCTCAATTGATTAGAAACTTCCATCGTTTCTTCATGTGAGTCAGCTGGCACTTGCGTTAATTGGTTACGTAATTCAACCACTTTAGCAAACGTTTCTTTTTCATGAGTTGCATACCCTTTAACAGTTGAGACCAAATTAGGAATTAAATCATTACGACGTTTTAATTGCACATCAATTTGGCTCCATGATTCCTCGGTACGAATCTTAGCTTTTACCAAACCATTGTATCCACTAACGTACATAATAATCAAAAGTACTACGATAACTCCGATAACGATCATTGTCATAATTTTCAGTCTCCTCTTTAATATAAAATGTTTATTTTCGGTTCTTATACCCATATATCATACCAAAGTTCGCCCTTTTTAGAAAGCAATTAACCTAACGTTTAAGCTAATTTAGTCAACGGATTTTATTTAATATGATTATTATGGCATAATAGCATTATTAGAAAATTTGTAAAGGAGTGTGTTAATTATGAAGGTATTATTTGTATGTATGGGAAACATTTGTCGATCACCAATGGCTGAGGCGATGTTGCGAAATGAATTAAACAATTTAAATCTTTCTGACCAAGTAACGGTTGATTCTGCTGGTACAAGTTCTTCACAAGAAGGAAATGGTGCTCATGAAGGGACCATTGCAAAATTAGTTGAACATAACATTCCAACTGATGGGTTAATTTCACGTCCGGTCAGCTACTTGGATTTCATCAATAGTGATTTAATTATCGCAATGGATGATATCAATGTTGAACGTCTTGAAAAAGCGGCTCCCGCATCCAAGAAAAAAAATATCGTTAACTTTCTTTCAATTGTTCCAGGCAAAGAAACCGAATCTGTTCCTGATCCATGGATTACGGGTGACTTTGATGAAACTTACGACTTAGTTAACCTTGGTATGCCTTACTGGATTGAACAAATAAAAGCTCGTATTTCATAAAAAAAGACCAACAAATTTTAAAATTTGTTGGTCTTTTTTTATGAATTGTTATGAACCGTTTTGAATCCATCTTTAACCGTTTTTGGTGCGGCACTATACGTCCATTTTTGTACGTATTCGCCTTGAACCATCAAACGTCCGGCACCGGTGTCATCACAAGTAATCAGGGTTACCTGCGTTTTACCAGGTGTATCGTCAATGACTTGGACATCTGTTGCTTTAATATATTTTTTCTTAGTTGTCGTATATTCATAAATATTTTTGGCATCCGTCAAATAGATTTTTTGACCTAACTTCATCTGAACTAATGGGCTAAAAAGTAGGCCTTCATTAATCATATGATGTCCGGCAAGTGCGTAGTTACCTTCACCCATTTTTTCGTTTTCTTTTAAGGTTCCGGCTGCAAGTGCTAATGTGTTAGTGCTAACACCTTTGGCAATTGGCAAATTCAGTGAGACATCTGGAATGCTAAGTTCTCCGAGTAAAACGAGATCTTTCTCATTCACTTTTGCCTTTAAAACATCTGCCGTATTTAAACTTTTTACTTCACTAAAATCAAATGACGCTTTTTTATTTTTATTTTTATCAACAAGAGCGGCATTAATTGTTGGGTGCGTATCGCCAACTAAAAAACTTTTAATTTGTTCATTAAAAACTAACGAAAGTCCTAATAACAATAAGATTAACAATAAGGTGGTTGTTAGATGCTTCTTCCAACGACCCTTTTTATCTGTTTTATTTTTTTTCATTTTTACCCCCCGTTTTTCTGCTAATCCCTATTTTACCATATAACTTTTATTCTTGTTTAGTGTTATGATTGTAATTATTAAAAATATCTTGAGGGGGACTATTTGATTTGTTGACTTCGCTAAAATCAACATTTTTTCGTCCTAGACAACCCTGGGAACAAAATTTATTTGTTTTATGGTTTGGTACATTCATGGCTGGTGTCGCTTTTAGTTTAATCATGCCATTCATGTCACTTTACATTGATACATTAGGTGACTTTAGTAAAACTGAATTAAATTTTTATAGCGGTATTACCTATTCTTCTACATTTCTAATTACCGCCATTGTTTCCCCTTTATGGGGTCGTTTAGCTGATCGAAAAGGTCGTAAATTAATGATTTTAAGAGCTTCATTCGGAATGGCCATTGTTTTAGGTCTGATGGGGCTTGTTAGTAACGTTTATCAATTGATTGCATTACGTTTGTTACAAGGGGTTTTTTCCGGTTATATTAGTAACGCACAGGCGTTAATTGCAACAGAAACACCTAAACGCCAAAGTGGCAAAGCGCTTGGAATTTTAGTTACGGGTAGTGTTACCGGTACCTTGTTCGGCCCACTGATTGGTGGCGCAATAGCAGGGATTTTTGGTTATCGAGTGACCTTCTTCATCACCGCTATTATCTTATTAATTGTTTTCTTACTGAGTTATTTCTTTGTGCACGAACACTTTACCCCAGTTGAAAAGGGTGAAATGCATACGTCAAAAGAAATTTTCCAAACGTTGCATCATCCTAAATTGATTATTGGGATGTTTGTAACAACATTGATTATTCAAGCATCAAATTACTCCATTAGCCCAATTCTCAGCCTATATGTCCGAGAATTACTGCATAATGTCGGTAACATTACATTCATTAGCGGATGTGTTGCGTCTATTCCAGGAATAGCGACGTTAATTGCTGCTCCTCGTTTAGGTATCTTAGGCGATAAAATTGGAACTGAACGTATTTTAAAAATTGCGTTAATTGCAGCAATCTTCATTTTCATTCCAATGTCCTTAGTAACTAATGTCTGGCAACTTGGTGGTCTTCGTTTCTTAATTGGGATTACCGATGCCGCAATGTTACCTGCAGTTCAAACAATTTTAACCAAAAATACACCGGCAGAATTTACTGGACGGGTGTTCAGTTATAACCAATCATTTCAGGCCATGGGATCAGTCGTTGGCCCCATGATTGGTTCAACCGTTTCTGGTGTCTTTGACTACAAGGGCGTCTTCGTCTCAACCGCCATTTTAGTTGGTATTAACCTTGTCTGGGTGATGTATGTAACAAAAGGCATGTACGCGAAAAAGGTAAAATAGTAGTGTCCTTAAAAAGGGCATTGCTATTTTTTTGTACAAAAAAAGAGAAAGCCAATAGGCTCCCTCTTTTTGGAAATAGTTCTTACTTTGCAGCGTTTGCGTCTGCAAGACCATATTTCTTGTTGAAACGATCCACACGGCCATCGGCTTGTGTGAATTTTTGACGTCCAGTATAGAATGGATGTGAATCCGATGAAATTTCGACACGAATCAATGGGTATGATTTGCCATCTTCCATTTCAACTGTTTCTTCTGAATGTTTTGTTGAACCTGAGATAAATTTGTAACCTGAAGTAGTATCCATAAATACAACTTCGTGGTAATCTGGATGGATTTCTTTTTTCATAAGTAAGTATTCTCCTTTGCCCTAATCCATCTGCTGGATTAGAGTTATTCTTTATATTGCAACATGCACAATTTTAACATGAATGAACTCATTTTACAATTAATTTTTATTTGCTCGTTTTTGTTAACCCATTTAAAAATTCAGCATTATTTTTTGTTTTTTTCATTCTTTGGATAACGCGTTCTGTTGCACCCAACGAATCTCCAGTCATTGTCTTTCTAATCTGCCATAAATCTTCGATGGTCTTCTTAGATAACAATAATTCTTCCTTACGCGTACTTGATTTCTTTAAATCAACAGCGGGGAAAATTCGACGTTCTGCAAGTTCTCTTGAGAGCTGTAATTCCATATTACCAGTCCCTTTAAACTCTTCATAAATAACATCATCCATTCGACTACCAGTATCAACCAAAGCAGTTCCTAGAATCGTTAGACTACCGCCCTCTTCAATATTACGCGCGGCTCCAAAGAATTTTTTTGGTCGATAAAAGGCTGCCGGATCGATGCCACCAGACAACGTTCGACCACTTGGTGGAATCGTTAAATTATAGGCTCTAGCTAAACGAGTCACTGAATCCATCAAGATAACAACATCTTGTTTATCTTCTACCAATCTCATAGCACGTTCTAAAACTAATTCAGAAACACGCGCGTGATTTTCAGGTTGCTGATCAAACGTTGACGAAACAACATCACCCTTAATCGACCGTTCCAAATCAGTCACTTCTTCAGGACGTTCATCAATTAGTAACACAATTAATTTTACTTCAGGATGATTCTCGGTAATTCCTTGAGCAATCTCCTTAAGTAAAGTCGTTTTACCAGCCTTAGGTGGTGCCACGATTAGTCCACGTTGACCAAAGCCAATTGGCGCAAATAAATCAGTCAACCGTGTTGAAAGATTTTGACTAGTTGTTTCTAACTTTAATTGGCGATCAGGATACAGCGGGGTTAACGCTGGGAAATGCGGACGTTCCTTCGCTTCTTCCGGGTTCTTGCCATTTACCGTATCCACGTGCATTAGCCCATAATAACGTTCATTTGGTTTTGGTGGACGTGCTTTTCCGCCAACTAAGTCACCATTTCTTAAATTAAATCGATTAATTTGAGAAGCGGAAATATAAATATCCTCTTGCGATGGTCCATAGTTAATTGGACGCAAAAAACCGAATCCATCTTGATTAGGAATAATATCTAAGACACCTTCCATTAAGATGAATCCTTGTTTCTTTGCTTGGGCCCTTAAAATAGCCAAAGACAACTCTTTTTTGTTCATTTGGCTATAATATTGTATTTTATATTCTTGGGCGTACCCATATATTTCTTTAAGCGTTTTATCTTTCAATTCGCCCATTGTCAAAAAATCGCTCATTTAATCACCTAATCTTCGTCAATAATTTCAACATCAGCGGATAAATTTGTCATCTTTTTGACAACACAATCATATCCACGTAAGATATTTTCAGCTTTTTCAATCACAGTTGTACCATTAGTCATCAAAGCGACTTCAAGTAAAGCAGCACCCGCCCGAATTTCATCGGCATAAACCGTTTGACCTGTTAACTCAGTCGATTGGTTAATTCGAATAACGCCATCTTTTGATTCGATTTTAACGCCCATTCGTTGCATTTCTGGAATGTGTTTAATTCGCTCTGGATAAAGTGTATCAACCAATCCGACTCTCTCCCGCGGCTTTAATCATAACTGCAGTAATTGGCTGCTGTAAATCAGTCGCAAAGCCTGGATAAGGTGAAGTTGTTACTTCGATTGGGATAATTTTGTCACCACCAGGAACAAAGATACTGTCTTCATTCACCTTAAATGTAACACCCATTTCACTGAGTTTTGCCAAAAATGAATCTAAATGTTCTGTGATAACATTTTTGACTAACACGCCCTCACCCATTGCTGCAGCAAGCGATAAATAGGTTCCTGCTTCAATACGATCTGGAATAATAGTGTGCGTATTAACTGCTCTTAAGCTATCGACACCTTGAATTCTGATTTCACCAGTTCCGGCACCACGAATATGTGCACCCATGTTGTTTAAAAATGTCGCAATATCAATAATTTCAGGTTCTTTGGCGGCATTTTCAATAACAGTTGTTCCTTTTGCACGAACAGCAGCTAATAAAATATTAATGGTTGCACCAACTGAAACAAGATCCATGAAAATACGAGCGCCCTTTAATCCTTCGGGACCACTCGTAATAATGACAGCATCATCTTCTTCGATAACCTCAGCGCCAAGCGCTTTAAATCCCTTAATATGTTGATCAATTGGACGAGGCCCAATATTATCTCCACCAGGAAATCCAACAATAGCGCGTCCAAAACGGCCTAATAAGGCACCCATAAAGTAGTAAGAAGCTCTTAAACTCTTAATGGCACCACCGGGTAGAGGTTCATCTTTAATCATTGTAGGGTCAACTGTTAAGTTACCTTCGTTGAACTCAGATTTAACATTCATTTGATCTAATATTTTCATTAAGTTATGTACATCTAAAATATCGGGGACACTGTCAAAGTGCACAGGTGTATCCGCAAGAATAGCCGCAGGAATTAGTGCGACGGTGCTATTCTTTGCGCCACCGATTATTACTTCACCGGACAGTTTTTTACCGCCTCGAATAATCATCTTTTTCATCTATTATTTCCTCACTTAAAGTGCTTTCACAAATTAATTATAACTATAATTAATAATAAAGAAAAAGCGAACTAAATACAATACTAATTCATCACTTTATCCAAATAAATAATCTTGGATTACTATTTTAGCAAGCGTGCCATGTCATCTGGAAGTTCAGATTCAAAGGCCAATTTTTTTCCAGTAAACGGATCTTCGAAACTTAATTTTGCCGCATGTAATGCTTGTCTTTCAATCCCTTTATCCATTGGGCCATCGTACAATGCATCCCCCACTAAAGCATGGTGGATAAAATCAAAATGAACACGAATTTGGTGTGTACGACCAGTGACTAATTTCACATCGACTAACGTATAGTCCGGAAATCTTGTCACAACTTTATAAGTTGTTTCTGAAGCCTTACCTTCGGCCATAACTGAACGACGAATTTCGCCTTCTTTTTTACCGATTGGCTCTTTAATATCGCCTTGATCACTTTTAACGTCACCCGCAACGATTGCTAAGTATGATTTCTCTAATTGGCCATTACTTAGTTGAGCAGCAATTAAGCTGTGCGCAAACCCATGTTTAGCCAATAAGACAAGACCACTCGTGAATCGGTCTAAGCGTGTGATAACGTGTGGTACCAAACTACTTGAACCCGTCGCAATTAAATGACCTTTAACGCGGTTAACCAACGTTGTATCTTCATTCGAAGGTCCCGGAACAGTTACCATACCAGCTGGTTTATCAACCACTAGCCAGTTTTCATCTTCGAAGACGATATTTAATGGTTCGTCACTCGCATGAATGGCATCATTATCAGGTTCTTCAGGTAACGTTAGCACCACTTCGTCACCGTCAATCAATTGATAATCCCAATATTCATTTTTTTGATTAACGCGAACTTGTCCTTCACCTTGTTTAATTCTAGCGATTAATCGTTTACTAACGCCAACCTCAATCAAAAATTTTCTTAAACTAATTGTACCTTCACCGTTGTTTGTTAGCGTAAATTGCATATTGTCATCCTTCATTTCTCGTCATAGCGTTTATTCTCTATCTTATCACACTTATCAACGCATAAAAAAAGGCGATTATAATCGTTAAATTATAA